>CAKUES010000003.1 GCA_934646835.1 uncultured Coriobacteriales bacterium | reverse complement strand
CTGACCGTCAACGAGGAGATGACCACCACCCTCGACTACGGCTTCGACTACTCCGGCTCCCTGCACTACGGTATCGACGTTCACTTCCATGCACCGTTCAAGATGAACGACCACATCGAGACCTTCGTGACCCAGGAGGCCATCTGGGACCGCGGCGAGGGTCGTGGCTCCCTGTCCAAGCAGGTCGGCAAGTCCTACTCCTCTGACGGCACCCACCTGTGCACTGTCGATACCTACGACTGCTGCATCTACGATGGCGGCTGGGGCGGCGAGCAGCCTCCCAAGGACGTCGTCGACTACCCCGACCGCGAGCCGGACGCTGCCTACGAGGAGACCTACGGTCTGAACTGGCCGCTGGTCTACCGCATGATGGGCGACTGGCATCAGCAGCACATCGACTGGTCCTACACCGAGCAGACCGGTCTCGAGCGCCCCATCGCCCACGGCGTCAGCAGCGCTGGCGTGGCAATGCGCCATGTCATCTCCCTGCTGTTCCCGGGCCACCCCGAGGCAATGACCCGTTTCAAGTGCCGCTTCACCTCCCCGGTTCTCCCTGGCGTGCGCCTGCGCACCATCGTCTGGAAGACCGCTGAGGGCGAGGCAAGGTTCCGCATGGTCAACGCCGACGCTCCGGACTCCAAGCCGTTCCTCAACAGCGGCATCGTCGAGTGGGATCCCGCTCGCGCGTAGCTTGAGCTCCTAAGCTAACCGCTGGAAAGGGCCCGTCGCAGCTTGCGACGGGCCCTTTTGCGGTGTGCGAAGAGAGGTGACACCAAAGAGTCGATATTCGGACATATGATTGAGTTTGCGCTGGAAGGCTCTACAATCGAGTGAAGGAAAACACTCAGGAGCGCTCATGGATACTCGAATCAACATCGACAACATTGCAACTATATGCGCTCCCTTTGCGCAGACCTGCTCGGCTCTTGTCAAGGAGGTCCCCGGCGGCATGCACTGCACCGTCGCAGACCGCGAGGCGGGTTTCCCTATTGTCTGCATGAGCACGGGTTTTCTCGCCATCCTTGGGTGGACCAAAGAGGAAATCGAGACGAGGTTTCACAACAGGTACATGGATCTCTTGCATCCTGACGACCTTGAGCCCGGCATGCGCTACGACGGCGATAGCGAGGCAGGCGAGTACGGGCAGCTGCCCACCAATGTCTTTCGCGTGTTCACTAAAAACGGCTATCGCTGGGTAGCGAGCACCGCCAGAAAGATCAGCTACGAGGGCAGAAACTACGTCATCGGCGACTGGATCGACGTCAACGCCTACATGGAAAACGACATCGCCCTCAAAGCAGAGGTGCGCAAGCGCGGCGAGGAGCTCAAGGCCGCCAACGAAGAGCTTAAGAAAACCGTTGAAGAGCAGCGCTCGCTGATCGAAGAGGTCAAGGCCCTCAACGCAAAGCTCGAGGAAAAACAGCGCATCATCGAGAAGCAGGCCTTCGAGCAGGAGGTCAAAGACGTGCGCGACCTCATGCGCGCGGCTCGCTGGACAGGCGAACTCGGAGAAGACCAGGGGCAGACGCGTTTTTGGTTCTCTGACGGATTTCGCCATATGCTCGGCTTTGAGAGCGAAGACGACTTTCCCAACGGGGTAAGTCGCTGGAACATCTGCATACATCCCGATGATCGCGACCGCGTCGTCGATCAGTTCTACGCATCCGCAAGGGACAAGGTTCCCTACGATGTCAACTACCGCATCCGCAACAAAGCGGGGGAGTACCTATGGGTGCGCTCGGCTGCGAAGTTTCGCTATGACAAAGACGGCGTGGCGCGCACGTGCATGGGCGTCTTGGTCGACATCGACGATTCCATCAAGGACCAGATGCGCCAGCAGCAAAAGCTCGAAGACGCCCTTCAGGCGGCAGATCATGCCAACAAGGCCAAGACGGAGTTCTTGCATCGCATGAGCCATGACATGCGCACGCCGCTCAACGGCATCCTGGGTTTGCTGCAGATCGATGAGGCCCACGACTTCGATATCGACTTCATCAAGGGCAACCATGACAAGATGGTCTCTGCAGCCAACCACCTGCTCTCGCTCATCAACGACGCGCTCCAGACGAGCAAGCTCGAGGAGGGCAAGTTCCAGATTGCCCATGAGCCGGTCGACCTGCTCGCGCTGTCCAAGACCGTGTCCGATATCATCGTCGACCGCGCATCGGAAGCCGGCATCACCATCGAGCAAAGCGATGCGTGCAAGGGACTGCAGCATCACTATATCTACGGCAGCGACCTGCACTTGCAGCAGGTGTTCCTCAACATCTACGGCAATGCCATCAAGTACAACAAGCCCAACGGCAAGATCGTCACCAAGGTGGACTGCTGGGAAGAAGGAGAGGGGCGCGCGGTGTTTCGCTGGGCGATATCCGATACGGGTATCGGCATGAGCCCCGAGTTTATCGAGCACATCTTCGAGCCGTTCTCCCAGGAAGACACGTCGATCGACGTCGCGCGCGGCAGCGGTCTTGGCATGTCGATCGTCAAACAACTGGTTGAGCTCATGGGCGGCACCATCGAGGTGCGAAGCACGCAGGGCGTAGGTTCGACTTTCATCGTCACCATTCCCTTCGACATTGCGCCTGAGCCTGAGGAGAAGGTCGAGGAGGCACTCGTGGACGCCGATATCAGCGGCTGCCGCATACTGCTTGCCGAGGACAACGACCTCAACGCAGAGATCGCGACCATGTTCCTCGAGGATGCCGGCGCCACCGTAAAGCTCGTCACGGATGGCCTGCAGGCAGTCGAGGAGTTCTTTGGCAATCCCCCGCAGACCTTCGATGTCATCTTGATGGACATCATGATGCCGATTATGGACGGTGTCGCCGCAACGAGGGCCATTCGCTCGCTCGACCGCCCAGATGCCAAGGAGATCCCCATCCTCGCCATGACGGCCAACGCCTTTCAAGACGACGTGCAGACCTGCCTCGACGCCGGCATGAACGCGCACCTTGCCAAGCCCATCGACATCGCCAAGGTCAAGCAAGCGATCAGCGCCGCGATCGGAAGGAGCTAGAGGGCTTGCCAGCCAACGTTGAGTCGTCTCTGGATTCTTCGACTACGCGCCTTACGGCGCTCCGCTCAAAGCGACGAAACCTTGAACGAAAGCGACCAGGTCAAATCCGTTCAACTCCTCCGGCTTGAACGGATTTGACCTGGTCGCTTTCGTTCAATCTCACCTGCGGATGCAAAGAGAGCCGCGACAAGCTTGTCGCGGCTCTCTCGTTAGTGCCCAGCGATACGGCCGGTGGGGTCCTCGCCACGGTACACGCTCATCATCTGTTTTTGCAGCTCGAGCGTTGTGGGCGGTGTCCAGACGATGGCATCGGCACCCGCCTCGATGGTGGCGATGATGCTGTCCTCGGACTTGCCACCGCTTGCCATGATCGGCATCTCCGGGTGGCGCTCGCGGATGCTGCGGACCACCTGCGTTGTCGCCGCACCTGCGGCGACGTTGAGGATCGCGGCGCCCGCCTGGATCTTCTCGTCGACAAGCTCGTTATCCGCAACAACGGAGGCGACAACGGGGATGTCGACCGTGGTCATGACGTTTTCAACCGTCTCTGGGGAGGACGGGGCGTTGAGCACGACACCGGCGGCACCCTGCATCTCCGCCATCATCGCAAGCTCGATAACGCGGCTGCCCGTGGTTGTACCGCCGCCGACACCGACGAAGAGCGGGTTTTGGGCAACGCTCATGAGCGCCTGCGTGATGATCGGCTCTCCCGTAAAGGGATAGACCGCAAAGATGGCATCCGCGTTGCAGTTGCGGATAATGGCGACGTCAGTGGTGTAGACAAAGCTCCTGAGGTTCCTGCCTTTGACGCAGATGCCAGGGCACGCCTCGATGACCTTGGGAACGCGAGCGATGGGCGAAGTCAGGCGTCCCTCAAAGATCGCGCCGTTCTCACCGCGCGCCACATAGGGCATGCTCTCGCGTGGATCGGCAGAAAGAGAGGAGTCGTGCGTGAACATGCCGCTGGCTCGTGCTTCGATGATTCGCTTGGCCGGAGCCATTAGGCATCACTGTCCTCTCTATCTAGATGGTTGAGGTGAAGGTACTCGCGCATGGCGTTTCTGCGCTCTTTGATCCTGCTGTCGGGGACGATCTCCTCCGCGTTGGAGATAACGCGGTTGAGCAGAGAGTTGAGCTGCGAGAGCTCCTCGTCGCTCAAGCAGTCGAAGAACTCCACGCTCTCGCTGGAATAGTGGTGGCAGATGTCCCATGCGGTCCTCATGCCGTTCTTGGTGAGCTTGACCTTTGTGCCATCTGCATCGCCAAGATCCGCCATTCTCTTAACGAGCGACTTCGACTCGAGCTTGTCGACGAGCTTGGCAAGTGCCTTGCGGTTGGCACCCATGATGATGCTCAGGTCCTTGATGCTGACGCCGTCGCGCTTGTGGCGCCACATGCTCAGCGTGGCAAGGACGCGGCCTTGACCCTTGACCGGCGTGAGCTCTTCCTCGTCATTGCAATCGCAGATGTCTTCTTGCTCACCAAAATGATGGTCGCGTTTTACGTTGATCTTGGAGCGCACGAGGAGCATGTTGAGCTCGTGGAGCTGCCTGAGCACGTCGCTTGCTGTGGGCTCGTTACTTCGAAAGATTGCCTGCTCTTCAGTACTCATGGGGTCGTTTGCGATAGTCATGGTGCTCCCTCGCTCGCGCTTGATCGTCTGTTACACAAGGCTTCTATGATAGACCCTTGCGAGAACGCCGCGGGACCTGAGCAAGCGATTGTTCTGCCAGATGGAGACCTTCTGAACCATACCCGCCCATAGTTCGCTAACTGAGTGTTGCATGGTAGTATCTTGTTTTGCGCGTTGAGCCCTATCGGGTCTCACCAAACCTTCTAGCAGGAGAAGCGAGTATGACACAGGCAAGGGACAAGAAGCTCAACCGCGTTATCAGGGTGCTCATATCCGTCTGCACCGTCATACTCATCATCTCGTTCTTTGGCATACTCCAGCTCGTCAACGACATCCAGGGCACGGCGCGCGTTGTCAACTACGCCGGCCTCGTGCGCGGCACCACCCAACGCATCGTCAAGCTCGAAATCGCCCAGGAGCCGCAAGACAAGCTCATCGAGCGCGTGGACAGCTATATCGAGGGCCTTATGCACGGAAGCAAGGACCTCGACCTCGTCCGCATCAACGACAAGCCCTACCAAGACAAGATGCTGGAGCTCGACGAGTACTTTCACACCCTCGACGGCGAGATTGCGCTCGTCCGAGCAGAGGGCTACAAAAACACCCGTATTATCGCCAAGAGCGAGGAGTTCTTCACAATCTGCGATGAGGCAACCTCTTTGGCAGAAGATTATGCGCAAGCCAAAACCACTAAGCTCAGCCTCCTTGAAAAGGTCGTTATCGCAGACATTGTCTGCCTCATTCTCCTCGTCGCCTTCGAGCTCTTGAGGGCGCTTCGCTTCTCTGCGCTCAACCGCACGCTGCAAAAGAAGGTCTACCTCGACAAGGCGACGGGGCTTCCCAACAAGAACAAGTGCGTCGAGTTGCTCTCCAGTCCCGAGCCCGCGGATAAGGACGGCGCTGTTGCCGTCTGCGCCCTCGATCTCAACGACCTGCGCACCATCAACAACACCCACGGTCATGCGGAAGGCGACGAGTACATCCGCTCGTTTGCGCACCAGCTTGCAAAACTTGCAAGCGACGACGTGTTTGTCGGCCGCAACGGCGGAGACGAGTTTATCGCCATCATCGGCAATGCCAGCAAGTCCAAGGTCAATGACTTTCTCGAGTGCCTGCGCGACAACGTGGGCGAACACACTGCCAAGTGCCCCAGCATGCCCATCAGCTATGCCGTTGGCTGCGCGTTCTCCGCAGAAAACGAGGGCTGCACAATCGGCGAGCTGTATCGCCTCGCAGACAAGAACATGTACGTCGATAAGAACCGCGCCAAGATGAGAGAGGCAGCCGAGCGCCACCAGCACGACCTTGACTTGCTGAGGCAAATCGAGGCGAGGGGCCTCCAGTTCTCGGATTGCCTGTACTGCAATGCCCAACTCGACAGCTACCGCAGCCTGCGAACGAGCTCCGCCAATTTCCTCGCGGAGAAGGGAAGCTACTCTGGTGCCGTGGAGCAGATGATTGGGGAGTTCGAGGTATCGATCCAGCATGACGCCTTGCGTGAGCTCCTCGATCTCGACTCCGTTATCTCGAAGCTTGTCAGCGCGCAAGACACAATCGAAATCCCCTACATCCGCAGGAGTCATCACGGACGTCTGACGATCGTGCCGCTCGATTACATGTCGGACGGGCAACTCCACCACTTCGCGCTGTGCTTCGAGCCGTTCTATCTCAATGCGGGAGACGAGAAGCAGCAGCTGTCGCGCTATTACGACCAGTTCAAGGACTCCATCCTCGAAAACGGCGACTACGTCGAGGCGCTGCTCGAGTCCGCGCAGGCGGTGTACTCCGTGGACCTCACCAACGACGTGCTGGACAAGACGGTGAGCAAGGACGTCCCCAAGCGTCGCGCGCTCAACGTTGCCACGCCGTGCTCGTACAACCAGTACGCGCTCAATCGCTCCCGCTATGTTACGGAGGAGACGCTCGAGAGCTTCCGTCTCATCGACACCTGCGACAAGCTCCTCAAGCGCTTTACAAGCGGTGCCTCGCAAGCCACGGTCGAATACCAGGAGATCGGCACCGACGGCACGCTTATCTGGATCCAGAAGACGGTGTTGATGTCGCGCGGCATCTCCTACAACCCCAAAACCGGTAAGGAGACACCCGCTGTCAGGGGCATCATCCTCTTCAAAGACAACTCCGCCTTCCATGAGCAAGATGCGCAAGAGCGCCGCCGTCTCGAGAAAGCACTCAAGCGCATCGACATGGAGAGCAAGGCCAAGACCGACTTCATGAACCGCATGAGCCACGACTTCCGCACGCCTATCAACGGCATCATGGGCATGCTCGACATCATCGAGATGAGCGGCGAGGAGCCAGTCAAGACCCACGAGTGTCTAGGCAAGATCAGGCTATCTGCCGACCACTTGCTCGACTTGGTTAACGACGTGCTCGACATGAGCAAGCTGCAGGCAGGGGAGACCAAGATCGCCAGGGAGCGCTTTGACCTGGTTGAGCTTGTTGACGATGTCGAGAGCCTGCTCGAGGGCCAACTGCACGGAAGCGACGTCATGCTTCAATTCCATGCGGGAAGTATCACTCACCCCAAGCTTGTGGGCTCGCCGCTGCATATCAAGCAGATCATGCTCAACCTCGGATCGAACGCGATCAAGTACAACAAACCAGGCGGCAAGATCGACACCTATGCCAGAGAGCTGTCCTGCGACGGCAACACCACTGTCTTCGAGTTCGCAATCTCTGACACCGGCATCGGCATGAGCGAGGAGTTCGTTGAAAACGAGCTGTTCAAGCCCTTCACGCAGGAGCAATTTGGCGCCCGCACCCAGTACAAGGGCACGGGCCTGGGTATGTCGATCGTCAAGGAACTCATCGACTTGATGGGTGGAAGGATCGCTGTCGAAAGCAAGGTAGGAGAGGGGACGACCATCACCTTCTCGCTGCCGCTCGAGGTCGACAAGGACGAAGCGGATACACCCGCATCTTCAAGCGAGAGCCACGCGGACTCGATTGCCGGTAAGCACGTCTTTCTCGTCGAGGACAACGAGCTCAACATGGAGATTGCCGAGTACTTCCTCGCAAGCGCCGGAGCGTTGGTGGACAAAGCCTGGAACGGAAAGGAGGCGGTCGAGGTGTTCAAGGCCTCGTCGGAAGGCTACTACTGTGCCGTGCTCATGGACCTCATGATGCCGATTATGGACGGACTCGAGGCGACGCGCCGCATCAGGGATTTGGAGCGCGCAGACGCGATGCAGGTCCCCATCCTCGCGATGACCGCAAACGCCTTCAGCATCGACCGCGAGCGCACGCGCGCTGCCGGCATGAACGACCACCTCGTCAAGCCGCTCAGCATGGAGCAGCTGCTCGAGGCGTTGGGGAGGTATTGCGGGTAGGGACGCATCCGCCAATTGCAGCCGAGTATCCAACTTGTCACTGGTGCACATTGGATACTACAGCGCCACCTTGCGGATAATGTCGCCGGGGAAAGCCTCGCAGTCGATGACGGCAAGGTAGTCCTCTGCGGGATGGTCGGCGATATCGACAGGGATCGGTTCATCGGACTCAGGCTGCCAATCAGGCGATACCTTGTCGCTTAAGACGTTTGCCCTGCTGGCAGGGTCGTAACGCAGCCGCGAAAGCTCAAGCTTGCGCACCGGCTTGCCAGGAGACAACAGCTCGAAACTATCCCCAGGAGCGCATTTATTACGACATTTGAAGCGAATTTGCCACACGCCCACATACAGCTGCTCACACTCAAGCACCTGAGCCACCCATTGCGTCTTGCGGATATAGCACAGCTCGCCAGCTGTCTGGTGCGCAGGCCCAAAGTAGAAACCGGTCGAGTACGGACGGTGTGAGACGCTCTCAAGTTCCATCATCAACTCGCTTGCCGGGCGACCGTCGAGCACTTGGCGATACGCATTGGTGACGCAGGCGACGTAGTAGGCTTTCTTGTTGCGGCCCTCGATCTTGATGGAGTCGATCCCGGCGTCCTCAAGCTCTTGGAGGTGCTCGAGCATGCAGATGTCCTCCGCGTTGAGCAGATATGAGCCGTGGCTGTCTTCCTCGATGGGGTACCAGCGATCTGGCTCCCAGCTCTCTGCGAGCGCGTACTTCCAGCGACAGGACTGGGCGCAGTTGCCGCGTGAGCCGCTGCGGCCGTTGAGGTAATCGCTCAGCAAGCAGCGCCCGGAATACGCCATGCACATGGCACCGTGGGCAAAGGCCTCAAGCTCCATGCCTTGCGGCAGCTCGCGTTTGAGCGAGGCCAGATCCTCAAGCGACAGCTCGCGCGCGGCCACGATGCGCGTAGCACCGAGGCCGTGCCAGACCTTGGCTGCTTGGGCATTGGTTATATTGGCCTGCGTGCTGACGTGGATGTCGACATCGGGCGCAAGCTCGCGTGCGAGCGCAGCCGCGCCCAAGTCGCCGATGATCAGCGCATCGACCCCTGCAGCTTGAGCAGCCTTGAGATAATCGGCAAGCTCATTCATCTCACCTGCATGGACGGCGACATTGCAGGCAAGATGAACCTTCACCCCGCGCTCGTGCGCGTACTCCACAACACTTGGCAGATCGGCCAGCTTGAAGTTGGTTGCCTTCGCTCGCATGCCAAAGCGCTCGCAGGCGAGGTAGACTGCATCCGCGCCAAAGCGGATCGCATATTCAAGCTGCTCCGGTCCGCCTGCAGGCGCGAGGAGTTCCATGGTCATCGGGTCTTGCCTTTCTTGGGACAAAGAGTGGGGGAGGGCGGATAAGCTCCTAGCCCAGAAGGGCGCGGTAGAGCTCCTCATCGAGGTCAGTGAAGACGGCGAAGCAGACGTCGAGCGGGTTTTTGGACTCTGCCTGAAGCTCGCGGACGGTGTTGACGGCGATCTTGGAGGCCTCGTCGTTGGGGAAGCCAAAGACGCCGGTGGATACGCAGCAAAACGCGATGTTGGACAGCCCGCACTTGTGCGCCGCACGGTAGCAAGCCTTATAGGAAGCGGCGAGCTGGAGCTTCTCGGAGTTGGTGAGGAAGCTTTCCACCTGCGGGCCCACCGTGTGGACGATGCGCTTGCAGGGGAGGTTGTAGGCGCCGGTGACCTTAGCATTGCCGACGGGCTCGGGGTGACCCTGTGCGATCATGAGCTCCGCGCACTCATAGCGCAGCTGTACGCCGGCAAAGGTGTGGATGCAGTTGTCGATGCAGTAGTGATTAGGTGACCAGCAGCCTGTCATGCCGTTGTTTGCGGCATTGACGATGGCGTCGCACTCGAGCGTGGTAATGTCGCCGCGCCACATCTTGATGTGGTCCTCGACGTACGGCACGTCCTCGAACTTGGTGACGCCCTTCTCGCGGATGCGCTCTTGCAGATAGGAATCCTGCTCCCTCTCGACCTCATCCGGCAGCTCCATGGGATTGCGCGTGTTCATAAGTGCGCGCAACACATGCCTGCGACCCTCGGTGTCAGCGGGGATCTGGAGGTTGGCGAGCTCGGGGCGCTCGATCAGAAACTCTTCGATAAGATACAGAAGTCGCTCGTCTTGGTTCATGTTCACTCCTGGGTGGATGACGGTTTTCGCTGTAATCAGGTGAGACCGCTTGGATATTCGTTTGCAATACAGCGTATGAGCGAGTAAGTGGTCTCACCCACGGCGTTTTCTTCTGCAAGCGAGGATAGACGAACATCTCACCGCAGGGCAGCTCGACGACGCGCTATTCGATGACGATGTGCTGGTTATCTGTCATGCGGGCGCGCATGTCGTCCATGCTGATACAGACGAGCGCAGGCTCGTCGTACGTCGAGTAGTAGTAGCTGTTGGACGCGGCCGAGAAGCAGCCGGTGTAGAGCGTGCGCTCGAACTCGTCGTTGCCCATCTTGCTCGCACCCTCGATCATCGCGACGCTGGAGAGAATGTGGAAGGCACGCGAGACGGACTGTGCCTCGGTCTCCTTCTCTGGGTAGTTGGCGTTGTGGAAGGCGGCGCGGACAAAGCGCGACGTGGAGTAGCTGTCACCCGGCAGACCGCGGCTGCCAGCGCCCGCGCCAAAGGGAGCGAGATCGGCATCGCGCCATTTGGCGGGGAGCCCAAACTCATTGCTTACCGTGATGAAATTGCGCAGATTAGTGAGATGCCAGGGAAACTCCGGCTGGTTGGAGAGCGTGTCGACGGGATTGTCGAAGACATGCAGGCCGTCCTCGAGCTGCTCGACGACGATCGAGCCGGTGGCATCGCCGATGATCCAGTGAAGCTTGGAGACGAACTGTCCCGGCGCAAAGGGCTTGGCGACGATGTTGACGTCTGCCAGCGCGGCGCGCGCTTCCTCCACCGTCGCGAACCTGGCTGCGATCCAGAGAGGGAACTCATATGCGGCGATGTTCATCTTGCCCTCGACGGGCTCGGGAGTATAGACGGTGTTGCCGGGGTGGTTGAGGCCCGCAACGGCCAAGCCAGCATCGTTGCCACAATCGAAATACAACGGGTAGTTGCCGGCGGCAACGGCCATGCCCAAAACGTTGTAGCGCGCAGGCGCGTTATCGGCAAAGGAGAGACCGAGCTCGTAGCCCTCAGGCGTGTAGACGACTTGCTCGCCGTAGCGCGTATTCCAGTCGAGGTTGCGGGCAAGGTAGAGGTTGCCGCTCTTATCAGCAAAGCGAATCGATGTGCACATGGGTTGCCTCCTAGGGTCGAGGACGGTTGGCTTGTGGGCGGTGCGTGCGGTTGCGTAACGGCCGTCCCATTCGGAACCTGCAATGCTCTGCGGGCTTTCGCTCAAAATGATTTCCAGACAATACTCCGGCGGCCCCCGCAATGCAGGAGCCGCCGGCAATCGTCAAAGAAACTCTATGCGTTTGTTGCTAAGCCGCAAGCTTGGCGAGCATGGAGACCACAAGCTCTGCACAATCGCGCGCGGCCTTCTCCTCGAAGGTCGGGTAGTCGATGTGATCCGTGCCGTCTGCCTTGTCAGAGATCGCGCGTACAATCACGAAAGGCACCTTGTTCGTCCAGCAGACCTGGGCGATGGCGGCGCCTTCCATCTCGCAGCAGCTCGCGTCAAAGACCGAGCGGATGTGCTCCTTGTCTGCAGCCTCGCGGACAAAGACATCGCCTGAAGCCACGCGGCCGGAATGGGCGGTGACGCCCAACTCCTTCGCAGCGTCGAAAGCCGCTTGCTGCAGCTGCTCGCCGCAAGAGAACTCAACGCGATCGAAACCGGGGGTCTGGCCGGGCTTGTAGCCCAAGTTGCAGACATCCATGACGTGGTTGACGGCGTCTTTGGCGACGACGATGTCGCCGATGTCGATCGTCGCGTCGAGAGAGCCCGCGACACCAGTGTTGACAACAGTGTCAACGCCAAAGTGGCCGGTCAGGACCTGCGCGGCGACAGCGGCGTTGACCATGCCGACCTTGCACTGGGAGATAATGACCTCGTGCTCGCCGAGCCTTCCTGCAGAGAACTCGAGCGTGCCGAGCTGGATGTGCTCGAGCTCGCCGCCTTCCCGGACATGCTTCTTGAGGAGCTCGACCTCGACGTCCATTGCCCCGATGATTCCCACCTTCATGGCTAGTCCAAAAGAGCAGGGTAGTGGGTGTTGGACTCGTCAAGCTGCTCAAGGGTCTGAGCGACATAGCGCTTGGCCCACCACTTGGCCTGGTTGAGGTCGGAGTCGTGGTAGTTGCCGCACTCCTCGGGCTTGGCGCCCGGGATCTCCCCCTCGAAGTCGCGAGCGAATACAAAGAGGCGCGTGACGAGGTCTGCCACATCGGCAGGCTGATAGTCGCCAAAGACCACCAGGTAGAAGCCGGTACGGCAGCCCATGGGGCCAAAGTAGATGACGCGGTCCTTCCACTGATCATCGTTGCGCAAGAAGGTGGCACCGAGATGCTCGATGGCGTGGACGGCGGCCGTGTCCATGACCGGCTCGCGGTTGGGAGCGGTCATGCGTAGGTCGAAGGTAGTGGTGACGCAGCCGCTGGCCGCATCTGCATCGCTGCGCGAGACGTAGACGCCGGGCAGCAGCTGGTTGTGATCAACGGAAAAGCTCGCAATGCGCTCCATGAACACTCCTTGGGTCGTAAGTCGTTTGCTGTTGCGCTATTTTAAGCGGTATGGAGCTTTAGGAGGGGAAGAAGGGGGCGACTATGTTCTACACGGAATACGAGACGCCGATTATCGGCAAGCTTTTCTTGGTGAGCGACGGCGATGGCCTGGTGGAGTGCCTGTTCGAGCACGACCGCTTCCTCACAACGGAAAAGGTCGCGGATTATCGGCATGACAGGGAGCTTGCGCTGTTCAAGCGGGCCGGGGAATGGTTTGACCGCTACTTTGCCGGCGACAAGCCGCTGACGGAGGAGCTGCCGTTGGTGGAGAGTGGCACGGAATTCCAAATGCTGGTGCGCGAGGCCATGCTGCAGATTCCCTACGGGCAGACCAGGACCTACGGTTGGATCGCGCAGACAATCGAGGAGGCGACTGGCAAGCCGCGCAGTGCACGCGCCGTGGGCGGTGCCGTTGGCAGAAACCCGCTCAGCATCATCGTGCCCTGTCATCGCGTGATGGGTGCTGGTGGCAATCTCACCGGCTTTGGTGGCGGCATCGCCATCAAGACCAGACTGCTCGCACACGAGGGTGTGGATATGAGCGCGTTTCACATGCCGAAGAACGTCCCGTCGTGGAACGCGGCGGTTGAAGAGTGGTACGGGGAGTAGCTGGGAAAGAATACACGTGGGGGAGGGGCCCCGCGACGTTTTCCTCGTAGGGGAGAGACCTCGCGGCGTGCTCCTCGTAGGGGAGGGACCCTGTCCCTCCCCATATGCCTTTCGGGTTCGCATCACTGCGGGTGTAGCGTTACAGCGGATGGTAGCAACGCCCCTAAGAATGCACATCGCCTGGGGAGGGACAGGGTCCCTCCCCTATGAGAGCGTACGTGACGCCATTTGTACAAACGACAACTAACGCTACAGCCCCAAGAACAGCTCGTGGATGGCGAGGCTGTCGTCGAGCTCCGGATGGAAGGACAGCCCGAGCTGGTTGCCGTTTTGGACGGCGACGATGTTGCCGTCGACTTCCGCTAGAACCTTGGTGTCTGCATGGACCGCTGTAACATACGGCGCGCGGATGAAGGTCATGGGGACCTCGCCCAAACCGCCAAGCGTCGCCACGGTCTTGAAGCTGCCGAGCTGCCTGCCGTAGGCGTTGCGGCGCACGGTCACCGGCAAGGTCGCAAGCCAAGTGGAATTATGCTGCTCGTCAACCGCGGAGCCATCTCCATTGACGCTATCGATGTGCTGCGCGAGCAAGATGAGGCCCGCGCAGGTGCCGAGCACCGGCATGCCTTCCTCGATGCGCGCACGCAGCGGCTCGAGCATCCCCAAGTCGCGAATGATGCGACCCTGCGCGGTGCTCTCGCCACCCGGCAGGACCAAGCGGTCGAATCCTTGCTCGAGGTCAGCCGCTTGACGCAGCTCGACAACCTCGGCGCCCAGCTGTCCGAGCATGCGCTCATGCTCGGCGAAGGCGCCCTGGACAGCCAGGACGCCGACTCGCTGCTTGGCCATTAGCGACCACGCTCTTCCATGATGAGCTCGATCTCATCTGCGTTGATACCGACCATGGCCTCGCCCAGATCCTCGGAAAGCTCTGCGATGAGTTTGGCATCGGTGTAGTTGGCGACTGCCTTGACGATGGCCTCGGCGCGCTTGACGGGGTTGCCGCTCTTGAAGATGCCGCTTCCGACGAAGACGCCCTCGGCGCCCAGCTGCATCATGAGCGCGGCGTCTGCGGGTGTGGCGACGCCGCCTGCTGCAAAGTTGACGACGGGCAGGCGTTTGGTGTCGTGGACCTCGCGCAGCAACTCGACGGGGACGGCAAGGCGCTTGGCCTCCTCGAAGAGCTCGTCTTCACGCAGGGAGGCGACATGCGCGATCTGCTGGTTGATGAGGCGCATGTGGCGCACAGCTTGGACGACGTCGCCGGTGCCGGGCTCGCCCTTGGTGCGGATCATGGTCGCACCCTCGGCGATGCGGCGCAGGGCCTCTCCCAAATCGCGGGCACCGCAGACGAAGGGGACCTCGAAGGCGGTCTTGTCGATGTGGAAGGTGTCATCGGCAGGGGAGAGGACCTCGGACTCGTCGATGTAGTCGATCTCGATGGCCTGCAGGATCTGAGCCTCGACAAAATGGCCGATACGGACCTTTGCCATGACGGGGATGGAGACCGCCTCCTGGATGCCCTTGATCATCTTGGGATCGCTCATGCGGGAGACACCGCCGGCAGCGCGGATGTCGGCCGGGATGCGCTCGAGGGCCATGACGGCGCAGGCACCTGCGGCCTCTGCGATGCGTGCCTGCTCGGGAGTGGTGACGTCCATGATGACGCCGCCCTTGAGCATCTGTGCCAGCTGCCTGTTGAGAGCGATGCGCTCTGCTGCGTTACCCATGATGATCTCCTTATTCCTATATGGTGTGTGGGTATAAGGGAGTTTACGGAGCGTTTGGCTATAGGGAAATAGCCAAATTTGGTTGGTTTCATAGGGTCAATGTAAGACCAGACTAAGACCAGATAAAAGCTACTACGGCGTAGGGTGTCCCATTTGGATACACATCGATTGCGTCTGTCACACCTCAAGCGGAGTTCTTGCTTCAAACGAATGTCTATCATTTGCAAAGTCTGTGTCAAGCCTGCATTCCCATCGGTTTTTGGAGTATTGTAATGACTAGGATAAAGGTCTGTGAATCTTTAGAGAAATGGATCTTTCTATGGCTTTGTACGGTGTGATAGACCTCGGTTCCAACTCGATACGCCTGGTGGTGTTCGAGGTCAGAGACAACTGGGACGGTAAGCGTCCCGTGACAAGCAAAAACATCAAAAGCGTCCTGAATGACAAGGTCATGGCAGGCTTGGCCTCCTATGTCAAGAATGGGGAGTTCACCGGTCAGGGTATGTGCAAGGCAATCGACGTCTTGAACACGCATCTCAAGCGCGCTCGCTACATCGGCTGCCAACGCATCGACATCTTTGCTACCGCGGTCTTGCGCAACTGCACTAACTCGGCAGCGGCAATTGCGGTCATCGAAAGTTCCATCAACGCTAAGATCAACCTGCTCTCCGCACAAGACGAGGCCCATCTCAGCTTCATCGGCGCAAGCTGCGACAAGCTGGTCGAAGACGGTGTGATGGTCGACTTGGGTGGCGGCTCGCTCGAGCTCGTGCGCATCCAAGGCGGCAAGGACTTCGATGACATCTCCATCCCGCAAGGATCGCTGTCCTCATATGCGGACTTCGTCGAGCTCATCATTCCGCAGGCACATGAGGCAACAGCCATCAAGGCGGCCTTCCGCCAGAAGATGGAGATGGCCAACGGCTTTGCAAAGTATTGCGCAAAGCATCTCTACGCCGTCGGTGGAAGCGCCCGCGCTGCCGCAAAGCTCTACGCCGCAGCTCAAGGCGAGCTCAATCGTCCGCAGGCGTTAACCCCGCAGCACCTCGACTTCTTGGTGAATCTGCTCTTCGAGGACCCCGCGCGCTTCTCGCACCTGGCCGCATGCGCCGTCCCAGAGCGCATCCACACCGTGGGACCCGGATGCATCATCTTGTCAGAGCTCATGCGCGAACTAGAGGCGGACACCCTCGAGATATGCAAGAGGGGAGTACGCGAAGGCTATCTCATCGAGCGCATGCTCTGCAAATAGCACTACGTACCGGCACGACAAGGGAGGAAAACCATGACAAGCGACAACAAGGGCAAGCCCGAGGCCCTCGAAGACAAGACCCCGATCCCCTACATGCAGAGCCGCGAGCTTTCCTGGCTCGACTTCAACCTGCGCGTTCTCGATCAAGGCGGCGACAGCTCCGTTCCGCTGCTGCAGCGCCTCAACTTCATCTCCATCTTCTGGAGCAACCTCCAGGAATTCTTCATGGTGCGCGTCGGCAGTTTGACCGACCTCTCGCTCGTCAAGAAGCCGATCATCGACTACAAGACGAAGATGACCCCGGCAGAGCAGCTCAAAGCGATCTACCGCCGCTGCCATGAGCTCTACCCCGTCTACGAGCAGACCTTCGAAGACGTCCGCGCCCAGCTCGCCGAGCAAGGCGTCGTCCACCTGCGCCCCGAGGACCTCAACCCCGAGCAGCGCGCCTTCGTGCGCAGTTACGGCGCCACCAACGTCGCACCCTTCCTCTCCCCGCAGATCATCAACACCCGTCACCCCTTCCCGCACCTGGAAAACGGCGGGCTCTACATCGTCGTGCGCCTGGACGAGAACGCCTCCAACAACAGCATCAAGGGCAAGAGCAAGAAGGCCAAGGGCAGCGCGGGCTCTCAAAATCATGGTGCCGAGGACGCATGGCTCGGACTCATCCCGCTGCCGCGCCAGTGCCAACGCGTGATCCAGGTCCCCGGCGACGGCTTCCAGTTCATCTTGCTCGAGCACGTGGTCGAGATGCTCGCAGAAGACGTCTTCTCAATGTACACGGTCAAGCACACCAACGTCGCCTGCGTCACCCGCAACGCCGACATCGACGTCGTCGAGTCCACCGATGAAAACGACGACGATTACCGCGAGCACATGAAGCGCATCCTCAAGAAGCGCTCCAGGCTGGCGCCCGTGCGCCTTGAATGCGAGTGCCCGCTGACTGAGGAGCTCGCCCAGTTGCTCCTCAAGCCGCTGGGTCTCAAGAAGTCCCAGGTCTTCATTACGCGCGTGCCACTCGACCTCGGGTTCACCTGGGGCCTTGAGGGCTACCTCGAGCCGGAGAAGCGTGCCAAGCTCACCTACACGCCCTTTACCCCGCAGTGGCCGAGCTGCGTCGACCGCAACAAGCCGATTATCGACCAAGCCCTCGAGCGCGACATGATGCTGTCCTACCCCTACGAGAGCATGGACGCCTTCGTGCAGCTGCTGCGCGAGGCCGCACGCGACCCGCGCGTCATCTCCATCAAGATCACGCTCTACCGCTTGGCTAGCCAGTCCCATCTTGCAGAGGCACTCATCGACGCGGCAGAAAACGGCAAGGAGGTCACTGCGCTCTTCGAGCTGAGGGCGCGCTTCGACGAGAGCAACAACATCGAGTGGTCGCAGCGCTTCGAGCAGGCCGGCTGCAAGGTCATCTACGGATTCAGGGACTTCAAGGTCCACAGCAAGATCTGCTGCATCACCCTGCAGACCAACGAGGGCCTCAAGCACATCACCCAGCTTGGCACGGGCAACTACAACGAGAAGACCGCCAAGCTATACACGGACCTGTCCACCATCACCTCCGACCCGCTGGTCGGCCGCGATGCGGTGCAGTTCTTCCGCAACATGGCGCTCGAGAACGCATCTGACAACTACAACATCCTCTGGGTCGCCCCCTTGCAGGTGAAGCAGAACATCCTGTTCAAGATCGATGAGCAGATTGAGCTGGCACGTGCCGGCCTGCCCTGCGGTCTGTTCTTCAAGACGAACTCCATCACCGACAAGGACATCATGAACAAGATCGCGGAGGCCTCACAGGCAGGCGTGAAGACCACGCTGCTTGTCCGCGGCATCTCCTGCATCGTCCCCGGTGTTGCAGGCTATACGGACAACGTGCGCGTCGTCTCCATCGTGGGACGCCTGCTCGAGCACAGCCGCATCTACGGCTTTGGCCCACAGGACAACATGGAGCTCTACCTCGCCAGCGCGGACCTCATGACGCGCAACATGTCCAAGCGCGTGGAGATCGCCTGGCCGGTGCTCAGCGCCGAGGGCCGCAAGCGCGTCCTCTTCTACATCGAGAGCTGTCTGCGCGACACCGCCAAACTGCGCGAGCTGCTGCCCAACGGCCAGTACACGCCGCTGGGATTCTTCGAGCCCAACCCCGTTCAGAGATTCGACTCCCAGGAGTTCTTGATGTCGGAGGCCAAGCGCCGCATCCACGAGGCAGACCGCAAGGCGGAGTCCGCCCGCATGTCCAAGCTCGAGATGCCCAAGACCGACGTTCCCGCTGTGAGCGAGGTGCCCGTCGTCATCGAGCAGCCCAGGCCCGCCAAGGACGACTACGTGGTTCATATTGTCCCTGTGGAGGTCGAAGACGAGCCGGCCGAGGACGAGAAGAAGCCCTCGCTCATGGTCAGGCTTTTGACCCGCGCCCTCGAGGCTGCGAAGAAGCGTGATAAGTAGGAACGCGCAGACAATACAGAGCCGCTACACAAGGAAGGGCGGGGCCGGATGATTCCGGTCCCGCCTCCTTGCTTGCTGGCGGCTCTCGGCATTCTCAAATTTGAAATCGACCCTGTTCTGGGGAAGCACTGATTAACGCAAGGCTCATGGAGAGGGACTTCGGTCCCACCCCTACGTGACCAGCGGTTTTGCCAATCGTACACAGTTAGCATCTGCTCTAATGAGCGTTTCCCAAAGCACAGGAAGGTTTGTACGTTTTAGACCAGGTCACATGCGTTCAACACCTTCGGTTTGAACGCATGTGACCTGGTCTAAAACGTACAAACCAAGCAACAACAACGAACTGGGTAGTTTGACGCGAATTACTGCGCGAACTGGGTAGTTTTGAGTTTTGTTTTCGCGATCTGGGTCGTTTGTGTATCAGATTGAAATTCAAGTGCAGAAGCGGGCCTGCAAAAGTGCAGGTCAGAAGCACGCCGATAATCGGCACCGCCAGCGCGCGCTGTCAAAACTACCCAGATCGCGAAATGAAAGCGCAAAACTACCCAGTTCGGCATCGCGGCAGGACGGAGCGTGGTCCCGGAGCAGAGGCGCTACGCGCCAGGCACGAGGTCGCCGACGCCGTTGAGAACGACGGTCGGCCTGTAGGCGAACTGCTCGACCGTATGGGGACGCGAGACACCGGAAAGGACGAGCACAGTCGACATGCCGGCCTCGACCCCGGAGATGACGTCGGTATCCATGCGATCGCCGATCATGACAGACTCCGCGGAATGCGCGCCGAGCATCTGCAGGCCTGTGCGCATCATCAGCGGGTTGGGCTTGCCAACGTAATAGGCCTGCTTGCCTGTGGCGACCTCGACCGGGGCGACGAGCGCACGGCAGGCAGGCTTGAAGCCGCCCTCGATGGGACCGGTGACGTCAGCGTTGGTCGCGATGAGCTTGGCGCCTGCGTTGACGAAGTTCATCGCCTTCTGGATATGGTCGAAGCGGTAGTCGTCCGTCTCGCCAAAGACGACGTAATCGGGGTCGACGTCGTTGAAGACGACTCCGGCGTCGTGCATGGCGTTTTGCAAGCCATGGTCGCCGATGACATAGGCACTGGCGCCAGGGGACTGCGTAGAGATGAAGCGCGCGGTCGCAAGCGCGCTCGTATAGAAATGCTCCGGTTCGACCTCGAGGCCCATGCGGTACAGCTTGAGTGCGAGCTCCTCCGGCGTTTTATCGGATGCATTGGTGAGGAACAAGAACGGCTTGCCTGTGTCCTTGAGCCAGTTGATGAACTGCTCGACGCCGGGCAAGAGCTTATTGCCGTGGTAGATGACGCCGTCCATATCGCAGATGAAGTTCTTCTTGGATTGGATGGTCGTGAGGATGGAGGTCTCGATCTCCGTCATATTGGCACCTGCTTTCTTCTTTGCGACGCCCCGTGCGCCGCAGCACCGTTTCGATTCTTCTAAACCACTTCCATTTAACTGCGCGTGTGTGAACAACAGGAGGAGAGCAGGTAAAGGTTTCGCAAAGTCTCAAGACGCAAAAAGAGGAGGGACGCTGCCCTCCTCATCAAGCTTCATGCGATTACCGGTGGTCACTTTGTCGCCAGCGCACAATGGCCACCGGCCCCAACAGCCCCTAGCCGAACCTGCCGGACACGTAATCGGCAGTACGCAGGTCCTTGGGCGAGTTGAAGAGGCGCTGGGTCGGCGCGAACTCGACCAGCTCACCCATCAGGAAGAAGGCGGCGCAATCGCTCACACGCACCGCCTGCTGCATGTTATGGGTGACCATGGCGACGGTGTAGTCGCGCTTGAGCTCGCCGACGAGCTCCTCGATCTGACCGGTAGAGATGGGGTCGAGTGCGGAGGTGGACTCGTCCATCAACAACACCTGGGGCTTGACGGCCAGAGCGCGCGCAATGCACAGGCGCTGTTGCTGGCCGCCGGACAGGCCCAAAGCGCTCTTGCCCAGACGGTCCTTGACCTCGTTCCACAGGGCGGCACCCTCAAGCGCCTCTTGCACGATCTGATCGAGCTCGGCCTTCTTCTTAACGCCGTGGACCCTGGGGCCGTAGGCGACGTTGTCGTAGATGCTCATGGGGAAGGGGTTGGCCTTCTGGAAGACCATACCCACGTTCTTGCGCAACTCGGTGACATCGGTCTTGGGGGAGTAGATGTCTTGCTCGCCAAACATCACCTTGCCCTCGATACGCACGCCCTCAACGAGGTCCTGCATGCGGTTGAGCGTCTTGAGGAAGGTCGACTTACCGCAGCCGGAGGGGCCGATAAGCGCGGTGACCTGGTTGCAGGGGATGTCGATGTCGATGTCGAGCAGCGCATGGTGGCTGCCGTACCAGAGGTTGAGTTTCTCTATCTCGAAGGCGTTCAATTCTTACTCCTTGTTTTTCTTGAGCTTGGATGCAGAGAAGTTCGCTGCGAGGTTGAGCAGCAGGGTGATGATCATGAGGATCGTCGCGACGGAAAACGCCACGTTGATCTCACCGCGCTCGGTCGCGTAGACGTAGAGGGCAACGGTGAGCGTTGCGGAGGAGGACTGCAGTGCGGTCATGAAGCTGTTGAGGATCAGACCGAAGCCCGCGGTGTAGAGCAGGGCGGCGGACTCGCCGACGATGCGGCCGATGGCGAGGATGCAGCCGGTGACAATGCCCTCGATGGCGCTGGGCAGCACCACGGTGCGGATCATGTGCCACTTGCCGCTGCCGAGGGCAAGGGCGCCCTCGCGGTAGGCATCGGGTACGGTCTTGAGGCTCTCGAGCGTGTTGGAGATGATGGTCGGCAAGACCATGACCACGAGGGTCAAGCCGCCGGCGAGGACACCCGCCTTGAGGCCGAGCATCTGGATGAAGAAGAGCATGCCAACGAGGCCGAAGAGGACCGACGGGATGCCGGTGAGGGTCTCGACCGCGAAGCCGATTGCGCGCACGACCTTCTTGTTGCTGGCGTACTCGTTAAGGTAGACCGCCGCGCACACGCCCAGCGGGACCACGATGACCATGGCGACGAGGATGATGTAGAGGGTGTTTAGGATGTTGGGCAGGATGCCGATGGTGTCGTGAACGTAGCTCGACTGGGTGGAGAGGAACTCGCTTGTGATACCGGGCAGGCCCTTGTAGAAGATGAAGCCGATCAGCGCGAGCAAGATGATGCAGACGAGGCCGGCGCTGGCGTAGACCGCGTAGCGCAGGATGTTGTCCTTGATGCGGCGAGAGGTGGTGATGGTTGTCTGCATTTACTTGTCCTTTCTGCGCACGACGAGGTTGAGCACCACGTTCACCAGGATGATGAAGACGAAGAGCACCAAGCCGATGGAGAACAGAGCCTCGCGATGCAGGCTGCCGTAGGCGGCATAGGACATCTCGGAGACGATTGCCGTGGTGAGGAAGCGCACGGAGGTAAACAGCCCGGGCATGTTGGCGACGTTGCCGGCGACCATGATGATCGCCATGGCCTCGCCGAGCGCGCGGCCGACGCCCTGGATGATCGCAGTTGCGATACCGCTTTTGGCAGCGCGCATCGAGACGCGGAAGTAGGTCTCGGTCTTGGTTGCGCCAAGGGCCAGAGAGCCTTCCTCGTACTCCTTGGGAACCGCGTCGAGCGCGGTGGTGGACACGTTGATCACATAGGGGAGGATCATGACAGCCAAGACGAGGATGGCGGCGAGCAGGGTCGCACCGGAAGACAACCCGAAGGCCGCCTGGATGGCCGGCACGATGACAATCATGCCGACAAGGCCGTAGACGACAGACGGAATGCCGGCAAGCAGCTCGACAGCGCTGCGGATGATGCGGCCGGACTTCTTGCCGGAGTACTTGGAGAGGTACATCGCCGTGAACAGACCGGCAGGCAGGCCGAGTATCAAGGCGCCGATGGTGCCGTAAACGCTCGTCAGGATGAAGGGCAGGATGCCGTACTGGTCGTTGCTGGGGTTCCAGATCTGGCCGGAGAGAAACTCGATGGGTCCGACCTTGGCGATGGCGGGCAGACCGGAGATCACAAGGTAGATCGTGATGCCTGCCACGAAGGCCACGGAGAGCAGACCGCACACGAGGAAGATCCCGTGAAACACCGTCTCCATGGGCTTGACCTTGGCTTTCAAGTGGAACGCTCCTTTCAGGTTAGTTGAAGGGGATGGGGAGAGGAGATTGACGGAGCAGCCAGGTCAACGGTTTAGTCAGACTGATTTGTTGACCATGCTGCAGCAGCATGGTCAACAAATCAGCCTGACTAAACCGTTGACCTGCTACCGCCGCGCAGGAATTTAAAAAACGCCGCGTGCTCGAGGGAGAAGCGAGCACGCGGCGCAGAGTTGGCGAGCGCTATTGCCTATGCCAGGGGCACAGCACCAGCGTCGCGGATGAGCTGGTCGGCATCCTTGTTGGTAGCGAAGTCAACGAATGCCTGAGTCTGGGCGGAGAGCTGAGCGCCGTCCTTGAAGACGAAGTTGAAGGGGCGCTGGATGACATAGCTGCCGTCTTGGACGGTTTCCTCGGAGCACTTGACGCCGTTGATGGTCAGCGCCTTGACGGCATCCTGGCCCTCGACCGCAGAGAGGGAAGCGTAGCCGATGGCGTTCTCGGAGCTGCCGACTGCGGTGATGACAGCGCCGGTGGAGGTCAGCTCCTGGGCGAGCTTGCACTTACCCTCGGTCTCGGTGATGGACTCGAAGCCGTCGCGGGTGCCGGAGCCATTCTCACGGCCGACGCAAGAGATCTCCAGGTCGCTGCCGCCGACTTCCTTCCAGTTCTTGATCTTGCCCTCGAAGATCTGGGCAACCTGCTTGACGGTGAGGTTGTCGACGCCGCACTTGGAGTTGACGACGATCGCGATACCGTCCAAGGCAACGGTCTTGGTGGTCAGGCCGGTCTCCTCTTCCTTGAGGCCGCGGCTTGCCAGTCCGATATCGGCGGAGCCGTTCTTTGCACTCTCGACGCCGGTACCAGAGCCCGTTGCGTCATAGGTGATGGTAACGCCGCTGTTCTCGCTCATGAAGGCCTCGGAAAGCGAGCCGATGACCTTCTCCATGGATGTGGAGCCGTTGGTGGAGATGGTTCCAGAGAGCTCGGAGCTTGCGCCAGAGTTGTTGTCGGTGCTTGCCTTCTGGTCGGAGTTGCCGCAGCCGGCTAGAGAGAACGCCAAGACCGCTGCAGCAGCGGTGGCGATTGCGGCCTTGACGATAGACTTGCGTTTCATGGGTTTCCTTTCGTTTCCTCTATACTCCCGTTTTCTGGGCTGCAATTAGTAAAGCGCTCGGTTGTAAAGGGAAAGAAAGGGGAGTGTCAGCACCTCGCGTAGCTTGTGTCATGGGATTGTAAAGTGGGGGGATGGGTGAAGGCGCATCCCCATGACACCATGTGTACCAGTGACAAAAGGTGTCATGCCCAAGTCAAGCTGCTCGAACGAAACTGGCCAGGTCAAATCCGTTCAAGCCAAAGGCGTTGAGCGGATTTGACCTGGCCAGTTTCGTTCGAGCAATGAGAAAAACAGCTCCCCCAAGACACGACAAACCCCTGCCGTGATACCAAATGTCACTGGTACAAATGGTGTCACGAGCAGGGGTTAGCAATCGAGCGATAGAAGCACGCCGATATTCGGCTACATACCCATCCAGGTTTGGATGACGGGGATCCAACCGCCGACCCAAACGATGACGATGAGGATCGGGAGTACGTAGGTGACGTAGCCGCGCGCCCAGTTGGGGAACTTCATGCCCTCGCCCTTGTCGACCTCCTTGATGAAGTTATCCCATCCCCAGCCCTTCTTGGAGACGCAGAAGAACAGGAAGACCAGCGCGCCGATGGACAGGATGTTGTTAGAGAGGATGAAGTCCTCGAGTGCCTGGATATCGCCGATGCCGGGGACGGTGAAGTCCGCGAGCACGTTGAAGCCGAGCAGGCAGGGCAGGCCCAGGAAGAAGAGCAGGATGCCGTTGACCAGGCAGGCCTTCTTGCGCTCGACGCCCCACTGGTCGATGGAGAACGCCATGATGTTCTCGAACACGGTGATGATGGTGGACAGCGCCGCAAAGCTCATGAAGAGGAAGAACAGCGTGGACCACAGCTGTCCGCCGGGCATCTGCTCGAAGACGCTCGGCAGGGTGATGAAGACGAGTGCAGGGCCGCTGCCGGGCTCGACGCCAAAGGCGAAGCAGGCCGGGAAGATGATGAGGCCCGCCATGATGGCAACCACCGTGTCCAGACCGGCGATGCGCACGCTCTCACCGGTGATGGAGCGCCTGTCGTCCATGTAAGAGCCGAAGATGCTCATGGAACCGACGCCGACGCCCAAGGTGAAAAACGCCTGGCCCATCGCCGCAAAGACGGCGTTGGTAAAGCCCGTCGGGCCGTTGGCAAAGAGCTTGCCAAAGTCCGGCATGAGGTAGAAGCTCAGGCCCTCGGCCGCACCCGGCAGCGTGACAGCGCGGATAACGAGCACGAGCAGCAGGACGAAAAGCCCCGTCATCATGACCTTGGTGACGCGCTCAATGCCTTTTTGCAGGCCAAAGGAGCAAACCACCGTGCCGATGATGACAACCACGAGCAGGTAGCCAATCATCTCCGTCGGGTTGGAGAGCATGGCTCCAAAGACACCGGCCACGCCATCGGAGTCAAGGCCGGTAAAGGTGCCGGTCGCGCTCTTGACCGTGAAGGCGAGCATCCAGCCGGCGACCGTCGCGTAAAACATCATCAGCAGGTAGCTACCCACGATGCCGAGCCACTTGGCGCGATGCCACTTGCTGCCGGCAGGTTCGAGCACGTCGAAGCTGCGTGCGATGCCCTTGCGACTGCCGCGTCCGCTCGTGAACTCGAAGATGAGGATGGGCAGGGAGAACACTGCCAAGAAGATGAGGTAGATGACGACAAAGGCGGCACCGCCGTACTCGCCCGTGATGTAGGGGAAGCGCCAGATGTTACCCAGACCGACTGCGCAGCCCGCGCTGATCAGCAAGAAGCCAAGACGCGAGCTGAACTGCTCGCGCGGCTTTTCCGCGCCTGCCGTTACGTTCTCTTCTGTAGACATGGTTGTTACTCCCTTATTCCCAGATTCACCGTTTATCTGATTAGGCTATTAAACCATTAAATGTGCAGGAATTGTGGGAAAGGGGCGTTCGTGACACACTTTGTGCCAGTGACATTGTGTATAACGCGGAAACCCCGCCTTATCCAGTGGGCCTACGGCGTGATACACAATGTCACTGGCACAAAGTGTGTCACGCCGGTGTCACGCGACGAGAGCAGCACGTGCGCCGTCAGCTACTCCAAGGTCACCTTGAGATCGCGACCGCAGCCGCGGGCGAGCAGCTCCATGGTCTCGAGCGTGGGGTTGGCCTTGCCGGCTTCGATGCGGCTGATAACAGCCTGCTGCACACCACAGCGCTCTGCGAGCTCACCTTGGGTAAGGTCGGCTGCGCGCCTTGCTCGACTGAGCAGCGTGCCAAAAGCAGCTGGCGCCTCGAGGACGAGGTTGAGATTACAATCGCGGTAGTGTTCGGCATCGACTTCCACCAACAAGAAGTCATCGCGCGAAGAACGCCCCTGCGTTGCAACCAAAAGCGCGGGGATGTAGTACTCGCTCAAGCGGTTGCCGGCGAGCACATCGGCGATATTGTCCCGTTCTTGCGGCGGAATGCGCGAGAGCGCCCAGTTGCGGGCAAGGTATGCCGGGATGAAGGTCCCCTCGTGTTCGCGCAGTAAGGCGAGCGAGAGCGGCAGGTCATCTGCCTGCACATCGGCTTTGAACTCGATGGTGAAGGTGTCGTTGCCGGGCTCGTAGAGCAGCCACGCGCAGGCCGCGCGCTCACGCACGAGTGGATTATAGATCGCAAATGCTCGCATAGCGCTCCCATCGGGTGTCGATGATCGTCCAAGCCGCCTCCAAGAAGATCGGCGGCAGGCCCACGTCATCGAGGTTGGCGAGCAAGGCCCTCTTCAGCCCGCGCGGGCGTTCGAGCACGCCGAGCTGGTCGATTGCAAAGCGCAGGTTCTCCTCGAGCGAGGGCGAGCCGATGTAATTGGAGGTTCCCAACTCGACGGCCGGGTCACGGCGCCACATATCGAGTGGGAAGGCGTTGCCGAGCGAGAAGGCGCGCGGTTGGATGGGCGCAAGACGCAGGCTCCCGTCGCCGCCGCGAATCACGTCGAAGCAGCTGATGTCCCTGTCGCGCGTCGCCGTCAGGTAGTCCACGAGCATGCACTCAGCCACTTGGCGCTCCCAACCGTGCCGCGCACACAGCTCGAGCGGAGTCTCTCCCTGGCGAGCTCGCAAGTTGCAGAACTGCTCGAGATTGATGGCGCTCTCGCCGGTTCCTCGATAGCTCTTGCTCTTCACAACCCACACCGAGGATCCATCGGCAATCCTGGCGTTCACCAGCTGGAAGGGAAGATGCTTAAAGCCAAGCACGTCCATGAGACGCATGCAGATGAGCTGCGCGAAGGCGACCTTGTCTTGCTCGAAGCCGCGCATGGTGGGGATCTTGTAGAAGACGGCATGCACGCCCGTTCCCTCGCGTGCCTTGAGCGTATGGCCACCAAGGCCGCTTGGGCGCGCGGACTCATCCCAGCTCAGGTAGCTGAGGTCCTGCTGCTTTTTGATGATATCTACTCTGCTCATAACGCTATGCATTATAAGTCATATCACATAGCAGAAAACCAGTTCAGGGCTCGACTTTGGGCATTAGACTACCAACGTACTCGGAATTCTCATCAACAGGAAATCCAATACGCCCACACCAGCTGCTATGCCAAAGCGGGCAAGCGCGGCACAGTATTTGCCAAGTGAGCCCATTTGACCTGACAACGAACAACAGCACGAGTTGAGAGGAAGCACCATGTCTCGAAAGATCCAGATTTTCGACACCACGCTGCGCGACGGGGAGCAAAGCCCGGGCGCATCCATGAACACACAGGAGAAGCTCAACGTCACACGCCAGCTGCTTCGCCTTGGTGTCGACGTCATCGAGGCTGGCTTTCCCGTCAGCTCCCCTGGCGACTTCAAGTCCGTCCAGCAGATCGCAGAAGTCGTCGGCGACAAGGCCGTCGTCTGCGGCCTGACCCGCGCCGTCGAAAAGGACATCGACGTCTGCGCCGACGCGCTCAAAAACTGCCCGCGCCCCCGCATCCACACCGGCATCGGTGTGAGCCCCGAGCACCTCAAGTACAAGTTCCGCGGCATGAGCCTCGACGAGGCCATCGAGCGCGGCGTTGCCGCCGTCAAGCACGCCCGCAAGTACGTCGAAGACGTCGAGTTCTACGCCGAGGATGCAGGTCGCGCCTCCTTCGAGGATTTGGCCAAGATGATCGAGGCCGTCATCGCAACCGGCGCCACCGTCGTCAACATCCCCGACACCACCGGCTACAACATGCCGTGGCATTTTGGCGAGCGCATCAAGTACCTGTGCGATCACGTCAAGGGCATCGAGAACGCCACTATCTCCGTCCACTGCCACAACGACCTCGGCTGCGCGACGGCGCTGGCCCTCGAGGGCGTGCGCAACGGCGCGACCCAGGTCGAATGCACCATCAACGGCCTTGGCGAGCGCGCGGGCAACACCGCTATGGAGGAGATCGTCATGGCCATCAAAATGCACGAGAAGGAGCTGGGCTGCCACACCGACATCAACAGCTCCGAGTTCCTGCAGGCTAGCCGCCTCGTGAGCTCCATCACCGGCATGCCCGTCCAGGCCAACAAGGCTATCGTCGGCTCCAACGCCTTTGCCCACAGCTCTGGCATCCACCAAGACGGTGTCATCAAGGAGCGCTCCACCTACGAGATCATCGACCCCGCCATGGTCGGCGCCGCAGGCTCCAGCATCGTGCTGACCGCTCGCTCCGGCCATGCTGCCCTGCGCATGCGCCTCGAGGAGCTCGGCTACGAGATCGAGGACGGCGAGCAGTTCGAGAAGATCCACACCGCATTCCTCGCCCTGGCAGACCGCAAGAAGGAAGTCACCGACGAGGACCTGCACTCCCTGATGGGCGAGCAGGCGCGCGAGGAGGATGCGCTCTACACGCTCAAGTCCACCCAGATCAGCTGCGGCCAACCGCTCACCCCGACGGCCACCGTCACCCTGCTCGACCCGTTTGGCAACGAGCGCACGGCCTGCGACTTTGGCACCGGTCCCGTCGACGCGCTCTTCAAGGCAATCGACAAGATCATCCAGGCCGAATGTGAGCTCAACGAGTTCTCCGTCCAGTCCGTGACCCGCGGCATCGACGCCCTGGGCGAGGTCACCATCCGCATCACCGCAGCCGACGGCACCATCTACAGCGGCCGCGGCTCCGAGTGCGACATCACCGTGTCCTCCGCGAAGGCCTACGTCAACGCCCTCAACCGCATGCTCCAAAAGCAGGCCTAAGCAAACGTAGATCCGCAGCGATGCTGCGGGATTATCGATACGAAGGAGGCACCACCAGTGGCACGCCCTATGAACATCGCCGAGAAAATCCTGGCCGCACACGCCGGCCTGGACGAGGTCGTCCCCGGTCAGCTGATCGAATGCGACCTGGACCTCGTTCTCTCCAACGACGTCACCGCACCCATCGCCATTGACGAGTGCAAGAAGATCACAGACAAAGTCTGGGACGTCGACAAGGTCGTCATGGTCCCCGACCACTACACCCCCAACAAGGACATCAAGTCCGCAGAGCTCTCCAACCGCGTACGTAAATTCGTGCGCGAGCAGGGCGTCAAGCATTACTGGGAAGTCGGCCGCGTGGGCGTCGAGCACGCACTGCTGCCCGAGCAGGGCGTCTGCGTCCCCGGCGACTTGATCATCGGCGCCGACTCCCACACCTGCACCTACGGCGCGCTGGGCTGCTTCTCCACCGGCGTCGGCTCCACTGATGCGGGCGTCGGCCTGGCAACCGGCCGCGCATGGTTCAAGGTCCCCGAATCCATCAAGTTCGTCATCGACGGCGAGCTCAACCCCGGCGTCACCGGCAAGGACATCATCCTCTACATCATCGGCAAGATCGGCGTCGACGGCGCGCTGTACAAGGCGATGGAGTTCACCGGCTCTGCCATCCGCAACCTGTCCATGGAGGGCCGCCTGACCATCTCCAACATGGCCATCGAGGCCGGCGGCAAGGCCGGCATCATCGAGGTCGACGACGTCACCCGCGCCTACGTCGCCCCGCGCGCCGAGCGCGAGTGGGTCGAGTACCACTCCGACCCGGATGCCGCCTACGCCCAGGTCATCGAGATCGATGCCGCCGACATCCAGCCGACCGTCGCCTTGCCGAGCCTGCCCTCCAACACCAAGCCCGCGTCCGAGTGCCGTGACGTCGAGATCGACCAGGTCGTCATCGGATCGTGCACTAACGGCCGCATCGAGGACATGCGTCAGGCCGCAGCCGTCCTCAAGGGCCGCAAGGTCAACCCCAAGGTGCGCTGCATCGTCATCCCGGCCACGCAGGAAGTCGTGCGTAAGATGGGCGAGGAAGGCCTGACGGAGATCTTCCTGGATGCGGAGTGCGCCATCAGCGCCCCCACCTGCGGTCCCTGCCTCGGCGGCCACATGGGTTGCCTGGCAGCAGGAGAGAGGGCCATCGCCACCACCAACCGCAACTTCGTCGGCCGCATGGGCGACCCGACCTCCGAGGTCGTGCTGTCCAACCCCGCCGTCGCCGCCGCTTCCGCTGTCGCAGGCCACATCGCCCTGCCCGAGGACCTGGACTAAGAGAGGAGCCGTACCGCTATGAAATTCGAAGGCACCGCACACCGCTACGGCCGTGACATCGACACGGACGTCATCATCCCCGCACGTCACCTGACCACCACCGTGCCCGAGGAGCTCGCCAAGCACTGCCTCGAGGACCTCGACCCGGACTTCGTCAACAAGGTCAAGCCCGGCGACATCCTGGTCGCCGAGGAGAATTTTGGCTGCGGCTCCTCGCGCGAACACGCGCCCATCTCCATCAAGGCCGCGGGCGTGAGCTGCGTGATCGCCAAGAGCTTCGCGCGCATCTTCTACCGCAACTCCATCAACATCGGCCTGCCGATTATGGAGTGCCCGGCTGCAGTCGACGGCATCAAGGCCGGCGACAAGGTCGCCGTCGACGCCAACACCGGCGCCATCACCAACGAGACCACCGGCGAGACCTTCACCGCACAGCCCTTCCCGCCGTTCATCCAGGAGATCATCGAGTGCGGCGGCCTGATCGAGCGCACTAAGAAGAAGATGCAGGAGGCGAAGTAATGACAAGATATAAGATCTGCCTGCTGCCGGGTGACGGCATCGGACCGGAGATTATCGCCGAGGCCGTCAAGGTACTCGACAAGCTGGGCGAGAAATACGATACGGAGTTCGTCTACGAAGAGGCGCTCATCGGCGGCTGCGCCATCGACGCGACCGGAGAGCCCCTGCCCGCGGTAACACTCGAGACCGCCAAGGCGAGCGACGCCGTCATGCTGGCGGCAGTCGGCGGCCCCAAATGGGATACCACGGACTCCACCAAGCCGCGCCCGGAGCAGGGTCTGCTGAGCATCCGCAAAGAGCTGGGCCTGTACACCAACCTGCGCCCGGTCCAGATCTTCTCCGCGCTGGCTGGAGCCTCCACCCTCAAGCCCGAGGTCATCGAAGGCGTTGACATCGCGATCGTGCGCGAGCTGACCGGCGGTCTGTACTTTGGCGAGCGCCACCGCTACTATGATGAGCCCGGCGCGGGCACGGGTGGCAAGCCCGGCCAGCGCGCGGTCGACACACTCGAGTACTCCGAGTACGAGGTCGAGCGCATCGCGCGTCAGGCCTTCGAGGCAGCACGTACCCGTCGCGGCCGCGTCCACTCCATCGACAAGGCCAACGTGCTCGACACCTCCCGCATGTGGCGCGAGGTCGTACACCGCGTGCATGACGAGGAGTATCAGGACGTGGAGCTGCTCGACATGCTCGTCGACAACACCGCCATGCAGCTCGTCAACGACCCGCGTCAGTTCGATGTTGTGGTGACGGAGAACATGTTCGGTGACATCCTGTCCGACGAGGCCGCGCAGATCACCGGCTCGCTGGGCATGCTGGCCAGCGCCTCCATGGGCGACGGTGTCTCCCTCTTCGAGCCGAGCCATGGCTCCGCGCCCGACATCGCCGGACGCGGCATCGCCAACCCGCTGGCCCAGATTCTGTCTGCCGGCATGATGCTGCAGTACGCCTTTGGCATGAAGGAGGCTGCCGCCGACATCATCCGCGCCATCACCGAGGTCCTCGACGAGGGCTGGCGCACCGGCGACATCAAAGACGACAGCACCCCCGCCGACCACATCGTCGGCACCAAGCAAATGGGCGACCTCGTCGTCAGCCACCTGTAGGAGAGAGCGCCCAGCGGAAGCGCTTTCAACGCAAGAATTCATCGCGAAAAAACCGAGCTGCGGAATCATTTCCGCAGCCCGGTTTTTCACCGCGCCGCCCTCAATCGACACCCGATGTCGTGAAAAGTGCCGAAGTGTGGCAATAAATTGGCGGACCTCGAGCAAAGGCTTTCTTGAGGTCGCAAAAGCGCAGGTCAGAGCGTTGTGGATTTGCGTCTACTTGAGACATCACAGATTACTGCCACACTTCGGCACTTTTCACGACAAACTTCGTATACTGAATCTGCTCTTTCAAGCATCCAGCTCGAATCGGCGAAGATGAAGCTCCCGTTTAGCTGCCCAAGGTCGACCAATCGATGAACAACTCGCGCCGCAGGTCGGCCTGAGCTTTAAGTTGCTTTGAGGCCTTCTCGCAATAGCGTCGCCCAAGCTTCTTAAAGATCATTCTCACGACAATGTCGAAGTTTCTCGAATAAAGAATCTGGTCAAAAGTAAGAGGCAACACTTCAAAACCCATTTGCTGCAGAGCCGTTATACGGTCCGAATCAGAAAGCAGGGACCGGGAATTGTCATGAATCATCTTTGACTGGCACTCGACCACCAGCCCACGACTGTCGCATACATCGTTAAAGAACAAATCTGCATAGCAATTACACTGGCCAGCGATGCGAGCCGCCTTTGAGCTCAATGCGATGCGCTTGTTATTCTCAAAGCAGCCAAGGCCTTCTCCTCCATCGCGACGCGAGCTTGTTAGCAAGAGAGAGAGCTGCGCCTCAAAAGGAGAAGCAACGACACCGCTCACCAACTCTGCGGCTTGCTGGAACTTCTTGCAGTGTCGCCTGCCACTCATATCAACGGCGAATTGCCGCAGCTCGCCAACCTCGATCAAAGGCGGCCTCCTCCACAGACTTGAAGGCCTGCCATCTCCGCCCTCTATGCGACTCCAAGATGTTTGCGGCAAACAGCCACTACAGCGAGCCGCTGCCAGGAGCGATTCGATATCAGGGGAAGGCTCGAAGACCGAAAACGATCCGCACATCTCATACATCGCCATCGCAAGCTGAGTTTTAGACAAAGTGGATGCAAGCTGGTAAAGAGTCAGCGACGGTGAGGGGACGAACAGCCCCAGCTCGGTCTCCCAAATCGAACCAAAGGGAACAGGTTCGCTCGAAAGATGGCACTTGAAGTAGTCATGAGTCGCGCGTTTGCTGCGCTGCGTAACCATAAGATGCAAAGGAAGCTTGACAGCGTCTTTGATAAGCAGATGGTTTCTAAAGGAGAACCTGCGCTTGTCCATCTCGTATTGGGGGACAGGAGGCAACAGCGCAAGCACCTGCGGAGGAACGCGGTGATACCTAAACGCTGATATGCCAAATAGGGTGTCTGCCATGAGCGAACGTTAGCAGGTTTTGAGATGTCCGTACAAAACTGATGCAAAACTGTGACTTTTCTCATTGTCGAGCTTCCTGATGATGGAAAATTGTTCTTAAAGCGAAATGTTCGCATCTTCCTGAACCTACGACTCGCACCCCAACGCGCTATAAAGGAAACGATGTCGTGAAAAGTGCCGAAGTGTGGCAGTAATTTGGCGAAGCTCAAGTAGAGATGACTTTGGCGCTGCAAAACCGCAGGTCAGAGCGTCGTGGATTTGCCTCTACTCGAGGCATCGTGGATTACTGCCACACTTCGGCACTTTTCACGACAAACTTCGTATATTGTCATTCGTCCTCGAAAGCGACGAGCTCTGAAAGACTGTTGGAGGTTTACAATCCAGAGCAGAAGAGGCGCGCTGATAGGGGCGCGCTTAATAGAGGAGGATTGTGTTATGGCTAAGATGTCCCAGGAAGTTCAGGATCTCTTCAACGAGGTTGCTGACGTCGTGCTGGCAACGGCGCGCAAGGACGACGCCCAGCCCAACGCGTGCATCATCGGCGCGAAGCGCATCATCGACGACGAGACCATCTACATCTCTGACCAGTTCTTTAACAAGACCCTGGCCAACATCAGGGAAAACGGCAAGGTCTCCATCGTATTCTGGGGTGACAACGGCGCTGCCTACCAGATCCACGGCACGGCATCCTATGTAACCGAGGGCGAGCAATACGAGCAGCTGCGCGCTGGGTTCGAGCAGTTCTTCAAGGACAAGGGCCTCCCCATCGTCCCCAAGGGTGGCGTCTTCGTCCATGTCGACGAGGTCTACTCCTCCGCACCCGGTCCCCACGCCGGCGAGAAGATCGCATAGCGATCAGCAGAAGGCTACTGGTCGAAACAAACGAGGAGTCGAGCATACTCGACTCCTCGTTTTGGTTATCGGCTCTGTCGGCAACGTGAGGATAACCGCCATCCCGCTGCAGCCTATGGCGCCGACTTCGTCAGGCGCCTACGGGGAGGTCTGGGGCTCACCGATGCTGACGCACCATCAACAGCGGCCCGCGGCTGTGGGGCCGAATGAATTCGACCCTACGTAAAAACCGACCTTGCAAATAGCCTATGGAGCCAGCATCGTATTGCGCCTACGCGGGGTCCGAAACTCACCTAGGCTGACGCAACGCCAACAGTGAGCCGCAGCGGTGCCTTCCCACAGCTCATCGCAAGAGCAACGTCGAGGTGCGCAAGCTAGGGAACACGTATCAAAGCAAAAGCTCACTGCATACAGTTGAGAATACGCCGTTTACGTAGGGGAGGGACCCTGTCCCTCCCCATAGGCCTTGCCAAAATCAACGCTTCCCAAGCACGCAAACCCTGCCAGCGCCCGCTACCTGATGCTCGAGTAGCCCATGAGGTAGATGTCAACAGCTCGGGCAACGGCGCGGGCGTCGGCCATGGCCTTGACGACCAGCGTCGAGGCGTCGAGGCGGGCGTCGCCAGCGAGGAATACGCCATCTTGCTCGCCAAGCGAGCAAGCCTCCATAACGTAGGTCTGTCTGCCGCTGAAGCCAGAGGCGATGACGAGGAGGTCGGCATCGACTGCCTGCTCGCCATCTTCGCTCGTCAATACAAGCTGCTTGAGCGAGCCGTCCTCACGGGACACAACGGCCTTGACCTTCGTGCCAAAGCGACGAATGTCGTCGGCAAACACAGCGGCAGCTTCTTCATGGGCATAGTCGCTCATGGGGGCATAGTCGCTGGCCGGTCTGCGGATAAGCTGCATCACGCTAGCAGCGCCCTGGCGGATCGCCGTCGCGATGCAGTCGTTGGCAGAGTCGCCTGCGCCAACAACGGCAACGGTCTTGCCTGCCGCGTCGAAGACCGCAGGCAACGGGGCCTCGCCCAGCTGCTGGGCGACAACAGCGCCCAGATAATCCAGTGCAAAGCAGACGCCTTGGGCCTCGCCATCAAACGCAACGACGCGCGGCTCCTGAGCACCGATCGCGACAACCACGGCGTCATAGGCCTCGCGCAGCTCATCGACCGTGGCGTCGCGCCCAACGTCGACGCCGCACTCGAACTGGATGCCCTCGGCCCGCATCAGCGCGATGCGGCGCGCGACAACCTCCTTGGGCAGCTTCATGTTGGGGATGCCGTAGACCAGAAGACCGCCCGGCGTCGTGTCGCGCTCGTACACCGTGACGGCATGGCCGCGGCGGTTGAGCAAGATCGCTGCGGTCAAACCTGCAGGGCCGGAGCCGACCACCGCAACGCGCATGCCAGAGCGCTTCATGGGCGGCTTGGGCTCCATGAGGCCCTGCTCGAAAGCCGTGTCAATGATGTAGCGCTCGTTGTCGTTGATGCAGACCGAGCCGCCGACCTTCCCACACGCACATGCCTTCTCGCACGGGGCGGGGCAGACATAGCCGGTGAACTCCGGCAACACGTTCGTCTCAAGCAGGCGCCTGAGCGCCTCCTCGAGGTTGCCATGATAGAGCTGGTCATTCCACTCGGGAATAAGGTTGTGCAGCGGGCAGCCAAAGAGCTTGCCCTGCAGCTGCAGACCGGCCTGGCAAAACGGCACACCGCAGTTCATGCAGCGCGACGCCTGCTCGAAGCGCTCTTCATCGGGAATCGAGCCATGGAAGTACTCGAATCCCTCGATGCGCGTCGCCGCATCCACACAAAAGTTTTCGCAGCGCGGAAAATCCATGAAGCCCCTGGGGTTTCCCATGGCTACTCACCCCTCTCAAGAAACGCCTTGGTGGCCGCGGCCTCGGGGTCCATACCTTGGCGAATGTTGTCGTTGATCAAAGCAGTCATCTTGCGATAGGCATGCGGGATGACCTTCTTGAAGTCGTGCACGCGCTCGTCGAAATCAGCAAGCATCTCGTGCGCGAGCTTAGAGCCGGTACGCTCGGCATGCTCGGCGATAAGCTCCTTGAGCGTGCTGATGTCCTCGGTCTGGCTCAGCTCCTCGATGGCGACGAGCTCCTTGTTGGTGCGCAGGTAAAGGTCGTGCGCTGCGTCGAAGACGTAGGCGATGCCGCCGCTCATGCCTGCCGCGAAGTTGCGTCCCGTGGTGCCGAGGATGACGACCACACCGCCCGTCATGTACTCGCAGCCATGGTCGCCAACACCCTCAACAACCGCCGTGGCACCGGAGTTGCGCACGCAGAAGCGCTCGCCCGCACGACCGCTGATGAAGGCCCTGCCGCTCGTCGCACCGTAGAGCGCGACGTTGCCGATGATGACGTTGTCCTCGGAGCGCAGCGTGCTCGCCTTACTGGGATACGCGACAAGCTCCGCGCCGGAAAGCCCCTTGCCAAAGTAATCGTTGCTGTCTCCTTCAAGCTCGAGCGTGAGGCCCTTGGGCGTAAAGGCGCCAAAGGACTGGCCCGCACCACCCTTGAACTTGAAGTGGTAGCTGTCATCGGCCAGGCTCGTGCCAAAACGGCGAGTCAACTCCGCACCAAACAAGGTCGCGCAGGCGCGGTCCGTGCTGCTGATGGCGAACTCGTGCACCGCCTTGCGCTTGCCCTTCTTACCCAAAATCGGCAGCAGGTATTTGGCGTCGAGCGTCTCCTCGAGCTTGAAGTCGTAGGTGTCCGCCGGATTGTAGAGGACGTTTTCGCCCTCGCCGGGTGCGATGATACGATCGATTTCGACTGTGGCGGCGTTACCCGTGCAGCGCGCGTCGTTGACCTCGAGCAGGTCTGTACGGCCGACGAGCTCGTCGAGCGTGCGCAGGCCCAGGCTGGCCAGTATCTCGCGCAGCTCCTCGGCGATAAAGCGCATGAAGTTCATGACGTGCTCAGGCTTGCCGGTGAAGTTCTTGCGCAGGCGCGGGTTTTGGGTGGCGATGCCCACGGGGCAGGTATCGAGGTTGCACACGCGCATCATGTCGCAGCCCATGGCGATAAGCGGCGCGGTCGCAAACCCAAACTCCTCGGCGCCGAGTGCCGCCGCCACCGCCACATCGCGGCCGGTCATGAGCTTTCCGTCAGCCTCGATGCGGACGTGGGAGCGCAGCCCGTTTTGGATGAGCGTCTGATGGACCTCGGACACGCCGAGTTCCCAGGGAAGGCCCGCGCCGCTGATGGAGCTGCGGGGAGCGGCGCCCGTGCCGCCGTCGTAGCCGGAGACGAGCACTGTCTCGGCGCCGGCCTTGGCAACGCCTGCCGCAATCGTACCCACGCCGGCCTCGCTCACGAGCTTGACAGCGATGGTCGCGTCCTTGTTCGCGTTCTTGAGGTCGTAGATGAGCTCCGCCAAGTCCTCGATAGAGTAGATATCGTGGTGCGGCGGGGGAGAGATGAGGGAGACGCCGGGCGTGGAGTAGCGCGTCTTGGCGATCCACGGCCAGACCTTGCCACCGGGCAGATGACCGCCCTCGCCGGGCTTGGCACCCTGGGCCATCTTGATCTGGATTTCCTTGGCGCTCACCAGGTACTCGCTCGTCACACCAAAGCGTCCGCTGGCGACCTGCTTGATAGCGCTGTTGCGCTCGGTGCCCAGGCGCTCGGGCATCTCGCCGCCCTCACCGGAGTTGCTCTTGCCGCCCAGGCGGTTCATCGCGATCGCCAGGCACTCGTGGGCTTCCTGCGAGATGGAGCCATAGCTCATCGCACCGGTTTTGAAGCGCTTGACGATGCTTTCGACCGGCTCGACTTCCTCGAGCGGGATGGCGCGCGCCAAGCCACCGGCAAAGCGCATGAGCCCGCGCAGCGTGAAGGCAGAGCTGCTCTGGTTGAGGATGCCGGTGTAGTGCTTGAAGCTCTCGTAGTCGCCCTCGCGCGCGGCCTTTTGCAGCATCAGAATGGTGCAGGGGTTGATCATGTGCTTGAGCGCACCCGGCGCACCCGACATCTTATGGCAGCCCATGCTCGGCAAGGTGAGGTCCTCATCAAGTCCCATGGGGTCGAAGGCCGCCTGATGGCGATGGGCGACCATGTCCGCGATCTGGGGCAGGCCGATACCGCCCACACGGCTCACGGTATTGGAGAAGTAGCTCTTCACGACGTCGTCGGACAGGCCCACGATCTCGAAGATCTGGGAGCTCTGGTAGGACTGCAGCGCGGAGATGCCCATCTTCGCAGAGATCTTGACCACGCCGTGGAGGATCGCGTCGTTGTAGGCCTTGACCGCCACATAACGGTCGCGGTCGAGCGTGCCGTCCCAGACCAGGGCGCGGATACACTGGTGTGCGAGGTAAGGGCACACAGCGCGTGCGCCGTAGCCGAGCAAGGTCGCGAAGTGGTGCACGCTCACCGGCTCCGCGCTCTCGAGCACGACGGAGATCGCCGTGCGCTTCTTGGTGCGCACGAGGTACTGCTCGACTGCGGAGACCGCGAGCAGGGAGGGGATGGCGAGGTGGTTCTCGTCGACGCCGCGGTCGGAGAGCACCATGATGTTCGCGCCGTTGTGGTAGGCCTTCTCGATGTTGAGGAAGAGGCGGTCGAGCACCACGTCAAGCGGCGTGTTCTTGTAGTAGAGCAGGCTGATGACCTCGGAGGAAAGGTTGGGGAGCTTGAGCGCCTTGATCTTGTCGAGCTCGACCTCCGTGAGGATGGGGGAGTCCACCTGCAGCAGGTGGCAGTTGTCCGCGCGGTCCTCGAGCAGGTTGCCGTCGCTGCCCATGTAGACCGTCGTGTCGGTGACAATCTCCTCTCTGATAGAGTCGATGGGCGGGTTGGTGACCTGGGCGAACATCTGCTTGAAGTAGTCGAAGAGCGAGCGGTCGGCCTCGTCGAGGACGGCCAGCGGAGTATCGACGCCCATCGCGGCGGTCGGCTCGACGCCGTTTCTCGCCATCGGCAAGATGACGTCGTAGAGATCCTCGTAGGAGTAGCCAAAGGCCTTGCGCAGGCGGCGCAGCTCATCATCGGCGTAATAGGAGGTGCCCTTCTTGGGAGCGGGCAGGGCGTCGAGCTTGGTCAGCTGGCAGTCGAGCCACTCGCCGTAGGGGTGCTGCGCGGCATAGCCCTCCTTGACGTCCTCGTCATCGCGCAGGGTGCCGGTCGCGGTGTCGACGACGAGCATGCGGCCGGGCTCGAGGCGCGACTTCTTGACGATGTGCTCCTCGGGGATGTCGAGCACGCCGACCTCGGAGGAGAGGATGAGGCGGTCATCGTCGGTCACGTAGTAACGCGCCGGGCGCAAGCCGTTGCGGTCGAGCGCGGCGCCCATGAGCACACCGTCGGTGAACAGCAGCGCCGCAGGGCCGTCCCACGGCTCCATCATCGTCGCGTAGTAGTGGTACATGTCGCGACGCGCCAGGGAGATGTTGGTGTTCTTGCTCCAGGGCTCTGGGACGAGCATCATGACCGCCTTGGGCAGCTCGATGCCGGAGAACATGAGGAACTCGAGGGTGTTGTCGAGCATGGCTGAGTCAGAGCCGTCAGCATTGACGACGGGCATGACGCAGTCCATCTCATCGGCAAACACCGGTGTGCTCATCGTCTCCTCGCGCGCGTTCATGCGGTCGAGGTTGCCGCGGATGGTGTTGATCTCGCCGTTGTGCAGCAGCACGCGGTTGGGATGCGCGCGCTCCCAGCTGGGGTTGGTGTTCGTCGAGAAGCGCGAGTGTACGAGGGCGATGGCGCTCTCGAAGCGCTTGTCCTTGAGGTCGCTGTAGAACTTGCGCAGCTGGGCGACGAGGAACATGCCCTTGTAGACGATGGTGCGGCTGGAGAAGGACGCGACGTAGGAGCCCTGCGCGGACTGCTCAAACTCACGGCGCACCAAGTAGAGCAGGCGGTCGAAGTCCAGGCCGGACTCGACGGACTTGGGGCGGCGGACAAAGACCTGCCAGATGGAGGGCATGCAGTCGAGCGCCTTCTTGCCGAGCACCTCCGGGCAGGTGGGCACGGCACGCCATGCGATGAGCTCGACGCCTCGGCGCTCGAGGATGACCTCGAGGTCATGCATGAGCTGCATGCGGGCAACGCGCTCCTGCGGGAAGAAGAACACGCCGACGCCAAGGTCGCCGTCATCGGCCAACGCGGCGCTGCCGTCTTGCGGAGCGGAGACGAGCCCCTCCTCGACCGCCACTGCGTTGAAGAGCGCGCAGGGAACCTGGGTGATGATGCCAACACCGTCGCCGGTCTTGCCCTCGGCGTCCTTGCCGGCGCGGTGCTCGAGCTTCTCGACGATGCTCAGCGCGTCGTCGACGGTGGCATAGCTGCGCTCGCCCTTGATATTCACAACGCCGCCGATACCGCAGGAGTCGTGCTCGAACCGAGGCTCGTACAGCGTGTTTGTTGTAGCGTTGCTCATAGACTTGCTCCTATCCAAGAATTACCAGTTTCAAGTCTATGATGCGGCGTTTTCGCCAGCGTTTCTGCACGGTTTCGTGTGTGTTAAGGGTGGAGGGAAGAGAAGAGTTCATGACACACTTTGTGCCAGTGACATTGTGTGTCATACAGAAGACCCACGTTAACCAGCAAGCTCACGGCATGACACACAATGTCACTGGCACAAAGTGTGTCATGGGCCTACGTCTGCGCGATTGCAGCTAGATGCTGATGCTCGCCTCAAAGCGGTTCTTGTCGCCTTCCTCGGGCGGCTCGACCTCGTAGTGGCCGTCAAAGCAGGCAGTGCAGTAGCCAAGGTGCGGCTGGTTGCCGAGCAAGGTCCTCACACCCTCGACGCTCAGGTAACCCAAGCTGTCAGCGCCGATGTAATCCGCGATCTCCTCGACCGTGCGCTGGCAGGCGATGAGGTTGTCGCGCGAATCGATGTCCGTGCCGTAGTAGCAGGGGTTCACAAAAGGCGGAGCGGAGATGCGCATGTGGATCTCCTTGGCGCCGGCCTCGCGCAGCATGGCGACGATGTACTTGCTCGTCGTGCCGCGGACGATGGAGTCGTCGATGAGCACGATGCGCTTGCCGCGCACGGCGTCGAGCACCGGATTGAGCTTCAAGCGGACCTTCTGCTCGCGGTTGGTCTGACCGGGCGCGATGAAGGTGCGGGCGATGTACTTGTTCTTGATGAAGCCGATCTCATAGGGGATGCCGGACTCGCGCGCGTAGCCGAGTGCCGCGTCGAGGCCGGAGTCGGGCACGCCGATGACGATGTCGGCGTCCGCCGGATGCTCTTGGGCCAGCAGCGCACCGGCGCGCAGGCGCGCGCTGTGGATGGTGTGGCCGTCCATGATGGAGTCCGGGCGGGCAAAGTACACGGCTTCGAAGACGCAGAGCTGACGGGGACGCTTGCCGCAGTGGGTCTTGATGCTCTTGCAGCCGCGCTTGTCGAAGACCATGATCTCGCCGGGTTCGAGCTCGCGGACAAACTTAGCGCCTACGACGTCCAGACCGCAGGTCTCGGATGAGACGACATAGCCGCCGTTGGGCAGGGTACCGTAGCACAGCGGACGGTAACCGTTCTTGTCACGCAGCGCGACGAGCTTGGACGGCGACATCATCACGAGCGAGTACGCACCCTCGAGCCTGTCCATCGCCCTGCTCGCCGCTTCCTCGATAGAACCAGCGCTCAAGCGTTCCTTGGTGATCACATAGCAGATGACCTCCGTGTCGGAGGTGCTGTGGAAGATCGAGCCCTCGAGCTCGAGCTCCTGGCGCAGCTGACCGGCGTTGGTGAGGTTGCCGTTGTGCGCGAGCGCCATGTGGCCCTTATGGTGGTTGACGACCATGGGCTGCACATTGCAGACCTGGTTGGCGCCGGTCGTGCCATAGCGCACGTGCCCGATGCCGATAGAGCCATCGCCCAACTTAGACAACACCTTGTCGTCAAAGACCTCGGACAGCAGACCCAACCCCTTGTGCGAGGTAAACAGCCCGCCCTTGTTGACGACGATGCCGCAGCCTTCCTGGCCGCGATGCTGCAGGGCGCACAGGCCCGCGTTGACCTGGTAGGCGATCGGCCCCTCCTCGGGGGAGTAGATGCCGAATACACCGCATTCTTCACGCAGAGAACTCATCGGGATGAATCACAACCTTCCTATGTCGCAGACATCGTAGGGGAGGGGCCGAAGTCCCTCCCCATATGCCTGGCTTTTGAAACAACATAGCGCCTGTAATGGCGCTCAACATCGCTTTGGGCCTTTCCGAAAACGCACATCCCATGGGGAGGGACAGGGTCCCTCCCCTACGAAGATGCCAAATCGCGTGCAGCAATCTGGGGACAACGTGCCTTTAGGCGCCGAGCTTCTCGCAGAGCTCCTTGAGACGCTTGGCAGCCTCGGCGGTGACCTCGGGGGTGTTGAAGCTCGTCAGGCGGAAGTAGCCCTCGCCGCAAGCGCCAAAACCGCTACCCGGCGTGCCGACGACCTGCGCCTCGCCCAGCAGCTTGTCGAAAAACTCCCAGCTGGTGAGCCCGCCGGGGCAGCGCATCCACACATACGGCGCATTGTGCCCGCCGCAGTACCACACGCCCGCCTCGTCGAGAGCGTCGGTCAGGGTCTTGGCATTGGCCTGGTAGACCGCGATGTTCGCCTTGCACTGCGCCATGCCCTCAACAGAGAGCGCCGCCGCGCCCGCGCGCTGGAGGATGTAGGAGATGCCGTTGGTCTTGGTCGTGCGGTTGCGCACCCACATGGCGTTGATGCTCTGGCCGTCGCGCTCAAGCTCGAGCGGCACGATAGTGTAGCCGCAGCGCGTGCCAGTGAAGCCCGCGGTCTTAGACAGCGAGCAGATCTCGATGGCGCACTTCTTGGCACCCTCGATCTCGTAGATGCTGTGGGGGATCTCCTCGTCGGTGATGAAGGCCTCGTAGGCTGCGTCGAAGATGATGACGGCCTGCTTCTCGATGGCCCACCTGACCCAGGCAGCGAGCTTGTCAGCCGTGTAGACCGCACCCGTGGGGTTGTTGGGGGAGCACAGGTAGACGATGTCAGCGTCGATTGCGTCATCGGGCAGGGGAGCGAAGTCATCCTCGGCCGCAGAGGGCAAGTGGACGATCTCGTTACCGGCCATGACGTTGGCGTCGACGTAGGCGGGGTAGGCGGGCTCAATCACGAGGGCCTTGATGCCGGGCTTGAAGATGTCGAGCACATCGCCGAGGTCGTCGGATGCACCACTGGAGACGAAGATCTCGCCTTGCTCGAGCGCGACGCGGCGCTCTGCGTAATGGGCGGCGACCGCCTCGCGGAAGAAGTCGCAGCCGACCTCCGGCAAGTAGCCGTGAAAGCTGCCCTTGGCGGCCTGCTCGTCAACGGCGTCGTGCATGGCGCCGATGACCGCGCTTGGCAGCGGCAGGGTCACGTCACCGATGCCGAGCTTGAGCAGCTCGGCATCCGGGTTGGCAGCCTTGAAATCGGCGACCTTGGAGTCGATGGTCCTAAACAGGTAGGAGGCCTTCAGCTTGCTGTAGTTCTCGTTGATCATAAACGTTGTTCCTTCTCTTATCGTCATCATGGGTCTCGCGGCGCGGTGATCTTTCCTCGTAAGGGAATGATGAGGCGGATTATCTCCGTAGGGGAGGGACCCTGTCCCTCCCCATAAACCGTGCGCGCTCACTGGGCAGCAGAAAACGGGTTACCGACCAGCTCGCAACCACTTTGCTTTTTGCCACGCATATGGGGAGGGACAGGGTCCCCACTACAGGGCGGCGCGCTGCCCATTGCCGCGTCACTACTCGATCGTCACGCCATCGCAGATGAAGGCTGCCGGACCGGTCATCGTCACGTTGTTGTCGAGGTCGATGCTCACCAGCAAGTCGCCACCGTCCAAATGCACGGTGACATCGCTGTTGCGCGTGCACTTGTGCGCCCAGATCGCCGCGGCAACGCTTGCGCAAGAACCCGTGCCGCATGCCATCGTCACGCCGCTGCCGCGCTCCCAAACGCGCATGCGCAGCTCGTTCTTGCCGAGCACCTGCACGAACTCCACATTGACGCCCTCGGGAAACTCGCCGCAGCGCTCGAGTGCCGGGCCGACTTTCTCGATGTCGACTTTCTCGGCGTTGTTGCAAAAAATCACCGCGTGGGGGTTGCCCATGTCGACAGGCAGCAGGGGAAACTCGTCGTGGTCGCGCTTGGAGGGACCAAAGCTCTGCGTCACCTCGTCATAGAAGTAACCGCAAGATGCGCTTGCGATGACGGGCTCTCCGATAACGGCCTGGCCCATCTCAACGCTCACCAAGGCAACCTTGCCGTCGTCGCCCAGTTTGAGCTCGAGGGTCTTGATGCCGCTCTTGGTTTCGATGGTAACCGTCGTCTTGTCCGTGTGGCCCTTGTCGTAGACGTACTTGCCCACGCAGCGGATGCCGTTGCCGCACATCATCGCCTCGCTGCCGTCAGCGTTGAAGATGCGCATCTGGAAATCTGCGACCTTGCTCGGCAGGATGCAGATGATGCCGTCGCTGCCCACGCCAAAATGGCGATCGGAGTACTTAATGGAGAGCTCCTCGATGTTTGCGGGCACTTCATCGGCAAAGACGTAGAGGTAATCGTTGCCCAACCCATGCATCTTCGTGAAGTGGAGTGCTTGCGTCTCTTTCATCATCATCTCGTTTCTGAACACGGCGAAGCCGACGAGGCGCGCATCGCGCCTTGCCGGCTTTCGCTCACCTAGTCTGCAAAGCTCCCTGTCCTAGGCATAGAACAGGATGGAGTTGTAAGAGGGGACCGGCCAATCGGTGTCGGGGACGAGGATCTCGAGCTGGTCGACCTCGTGGCGCACGGCGTCCATCAGCGGGATGAGCTCGTGGGCGTAGGCGTTGGCGGCCTCCTGGGCGTCCTCGATCTTCGCGATCTCGCGGTGCTTGTCGCACAGCTCGTCGAACTTCACCTGCAGGGTGTTCAGGCCGGTCATCATGCGCTTGAGGTGGCCTTCCTGCGCAGTGGTGGGGATGTCGGACATAGCGCCCTTGACGGAGCTGATGTGGTTGGCGATCTTGGCTGCGTAGGCGCTGATGGCGGGCAGGTAGAAGCGGCGGACCATACGGCGCATCGTGCGGGACTCGATGTTGATCAGCTTGTTGTACTTCTCGAGCTCGACCTCGTAGCGGCTCTCAACCTCGGCCTTGGACAAGACGTTAAACTCCTCGAACAGGGCGACGTTCCTGTCCTCGACAAAGCAGGGCAGGGCGTCAGCAGTGGTCTTGTTGTTGGCCAGGCCGCGGCGTGCAGCCTCCTCTTCCCACTCGGCGGAGTAGCCGTTGCCGTTGAAAATGATGCGCTTGTGGTCGAAGAGGGTCTTCTTGACGTACTTGAGCGCTTCTTCCTCGAATGCGGCCTCATCCACGCCCTCCATCGCGTCGGCAAACTCCTTGAGGGACTTGGCCATGGCGGTGTTGAGGATCATGTTGCAGTCGGAGAGGTTCATCGCGCTGCCGGGCATGCGGAACTCGAACTTGTTGCCGGTGAAGGCGAAGGGGGAGGTGCGGTTGCGGTCCGTGGTGTCTTTGGTGAAGGATGGCAGGACATCGACGCCCAGGTCCATGAGGGTCTTCTTGGAGCCCTCGTAGTCATGGTCCTCGATGAGCGCCTCGACGATGCTGCCGAGCTCGTCGCCCAAGAAGATAGAGATGATCGCAGGGGGAGCCTCGTTGGCACCAAGGCGGTGGTCGTTACCGGCGGAGGCGACGCTCATGCGCAGCAGCTCCTGGTAGTCGTCGACCGCCTGGATGACACCGGCGAGGAAAACCAGGAAGCGCAGGTTCTCCATGGGATTGTCGCCCGGATCGAGCAGGTTCTTGTTGCCAGCGGAGATGGACCAGTTGTTATGCTTACCGCTGCCGTTGATGCCCTCGAAGGGCTTCTCGTGCTGCAGGCAGACCAGGCCGTGATGGCTGGCGAGCAGGCGCATCTTCTCCATGGTGAGGAGGTTCTCGTCGACGCCGCGGTTTGCCTCAGCAAAGATCGGGGCGAGCTCGTGCTGCGCAGGTGCGACCTCGTTGTGCTTGGTCTTAGCGGAGACGCCCAGCGCCCACAGCTCGTCGTCGAGCTCCTTCATGAACTCGTTGACCGTCGGGCGGATGGCGCCAAAGTAGTGCTCCTCCATCTCCTGTCCCTTGCAGGGGGAGTAGCCAAAGAGGGTACGACCGGTGAGGATGAGGTCGAGGCGCTTCTCGTACATCTCCTCGGAGATCAGGAAGTACTCCTGCTCGGCGCCGACGGTAGTGACGACGCGCTGCTTTTTCTCGCCAAAGCAGGCAAGCGCGCGGTTGGCCTGCTCCTCGATGGCCTTCATAGAGCGCAGCAGCGGGGTCTTCTTGTCGAGCGCCTCACCGGTGTAGCTGCAAAACGCGGTGGGGATGCAGAGCACCTCGTCCTTGATGAAGGCGTAGGAGGTGGGGTCCCAAGCGGTGTAGCCGCGAGCCTCGAAGGTGGCGCGCAGACCGCCGGAAGGGAAGGAGGAGGCGTCGGGCTCGCCCTGGATGAGCTCCTTGCCAGAGAAGGACATGATGGCACGGCCGTCGGGCTGCGGGTCGATGAAGGCGTCGTGTTTCTCGGAGGTGATGCCGGACAGCGGCTGGAACCAGTGCGTGTAGTGGGTTGCGCCGTTCTCGATCGCCCACTCCTTCATCGCATGTGCGACGACGTTTGCCACATCGATGTTGAGCGGCTCGCCTTCCTTGACCGTCTTCATCAGCTGCTTGAACGTGTCCTTGGGAAGACGCTCTCGCATGACATGCTCGTTGAACACCATGGATCCGTAGAGCTCGGGTACGTTGCTCATCGCTATACCTCCTAGAGTAGTGAGACCGCTTATCGAAACGACGCTTTGGCGATATTTGCGTATTGCCATCACGGCGTTGTGGATCATGCCTAGGAAGTTACGACCCCCGTGTTTCGAGTTCTTTTCAACTCTGCGAACCGTTTGTTACGAGTGCAATAACGGAAAGGGATCGCGCCGTGGAGCGCGACGTCACCCCACCCCGAAACACGAGCGTAGCAGCCCTGAAATCAACGCGAAACAAGAGGCGCGTAAGCTCTGAAAGTCCCAAGGGCTTTCCTTGTGACATGCAAGTTAGCTCGATGGAAAGCAGGTGCCTCATGGCAAAGCACATCTTCGTGACCGGCGGCGTCGTATCCGCCCTCGGCAAGGGAATCACGGCCGCATCCCTCGGCCAGCTCCTCAAATCCCGCGGTTACAAGGTAACCATGCAGAAGATGGACCCCTACCTCAACATCGACCCTGGCACCATGAGCCCCTTCCAGCACGGCGAGGTCTTCGTGACAGAAGACGGACTCGAGACCGACCTCGACCTCGGCCACTACGAGCGCTTTATCGACGAGAACCTCACCCACGACTCCAACGTGACACAGGGCTCCATCTACATGAGCCTGCTCAACAAGGAGCGTCACGGCGACTTCCTCGGCGGCACCGTGCAGGTCATCCCGCACGTCACCAACGCCATCAAGGACCGCATCAAGCGCCTCGCAGAGCAGACGAGCGCCGACGTCGTCATCACGGAGATCGGCGGCACCGTCGGCGACATCGAGTCCCAGCCATTCCTCGAGGCAGCGCGCCAGTTCCGCAAGGAGCAGGGCTACCAAAACGTCGCCTTCGTCCACTGCACCCTCGTGCCCTACATCGCCGCTGCCCACGAGCTCAAGACCAAGCCGACCCAGCACTCCGTCAAGGAGCTGCAGTCCATCGGCATCCAGCCGGACTTCCTCGTGCTGCGCAGCGACCACGAGATCCCCGACGCGCTGCGCGACAAGATCGCGATGTTTTGCGACCTCAACACCGACGAGGTCTTTGCCTGCGAGGACGCAGACAGCATCTACGTCATCCCGCCGTACCTGCATGCCCAGGGCTTCGACTCCAAGGTCTGCAAGCGCCTCGGCCTGGCAGAAGGCGAGCCCGATCTCACCGCTTGGAACCATTACCTCGACAAGGCCGCAAGCACACAAGGCGAGGTGAAGGTGGGCATCGTCGGCAAGTACACGGACCTACCCGACGCCTACCTCTCCGTCATCGAAGCCGTGCGCCACGCCGGCGTCCACGCGGGCGTCGAGGCAGAACCCATCCTCATCAGCGGCGAGGATTTGACTGCAGATAACGTGGACGAGGTGCTCGGCGAGATGGACGCCATCCTCGTACCCGGCGGCTTTGGCCTGCGTGCCTTCGAGGGCAAGATACTTGCTGCAAAGTACGCACGAGAGAACAAGGTGCCCTTCCTCGGCATATGCCTGGGCCTGCAGACGGCAGTGTGCGAGTACGCGCGCAACGTCGCGGGCATGCCCGGCGCGAGCTCCGCAGAGTTTGCCGACGACCTCGAGTTCCCCGTCATCGACATCATGGCCGAGCAAGCCGACCTCGACGATCTGGGCGGCACCATGCGCCTGGGTGCCTATCCCTGCAAGATCATGCCCGGCAGCCTGGCCGAGGAGCTCTACGGCGAGCCGGTCATCTATGAGCGCCACCGCCACCGCTACGAGGTCAACAACCGCTTCCGCCAGCAGCTAATCGACGCGGGCCTGGTCATCGGCGGCGTTTCTCCCAACGAGCGCCTCGTCGAGATGATCGAGCTGCCGCGAGACGTGCATCCCTACTACATCGCCAGCCAAGGCCACCCCGAGTTCAAGAGCCGCCCCACCCGTTGCCATCCGCTCTTCAAGGGCCTGGTCGAGGCAGCCAAGGTCGCCAAGGGGATGTAGAGGCGTAGGCTGCGCCTCACTTGCGCTGACGCGATGACCTGCGGTTCCTTGCGACGAATTTGGGGAGGGACAGGGTCCCTCCCCTACGGGGGAGTGCAACGCTGGCGCGAAGCCCGAGGTCAACTGCAAGGGCTGGCGCCGACTTCGTCTGGCGCCTACGAGGGATTCGAGGCTCAATGGCGCTGACGCAAGCACTTTGACCTGCGTTTGACACACTTTGTGCCAGTGACAAAGTGTGTCATGGGTGATGTATGAATTCCCTGAACGATTCATCGTTCAGGGAATCGGTCAAAACACTCGAATACGCCTTTTATCGCAATTCCCTGAGCGATAAATCGTTCAGGGAATTGTGCGTCTACGCAAAATAGTAGGAGAGGGACCCTGTCCCTCCCCATATACCTCGCGTATTTAATTAAGCCGCAACCCGCAGCCCCTAGCGCAGGTGCTCGGCCTCGATGATGGTGGAGGCGACATCGGCGGGCGCCTTCTCCAGCGTCTCGAGGTATGCCCTCGTCACAGGCTTCTTCAAACCCGCAAGCGGGCGCTGGCCTGCAGCAGCGGTGTAGGGCGTCGCCGGGTGGCGGGTCGCACTGCCAAAGACGCCGGCGTTTGCGTAGAGGTAGTGGTCTTCTTCGATAAAGACATCCTCAAAGCCGTTGCCGTACCTGAACAGCACGCCAGCCTCCTTGGAGTCCTCCCGCCTGACGACAGGTCTCTTCCTGGGCTTGGGCTTGGGCTGCTCCTCGACAACGGGCGCTGCCTCGCCGGATTCCTGAGCCTCTTGGCAGGCGAGCATATCGCGGCGGATAAGCTCGCGGATGTAAGCGGATTTGTTGGGTTGGGCATCGAGGTGAGCGAGAATATCCGCATGCTCGGTCTCGTAGAACTCCACGATCCTCTGCTTGCGGCCCTTGCGCTTGTTGTAGTTTTCCTTGGCGCGCTTCTGGGCTTCTGTAACCTTGGCAGCTGCCATGCCGATCACCTCCGACGTTGTTGAGGCACATTATACCCACGGGTATAGCTCGCAAACCCCCACATCCACCCATTTCTTTTTGTAAATGTCAATGTATCGGTCAACACTTCCGTCAGACTGATTTGTTGACTAAACAGCGACAGCGACTCAGTCAACAAATCAGTCTGACGGAAGTGTTGACCGACCAAATCCCACGCCACCTCAAGAGCACAATGCCTCTGACCTGCTCTCCAACTGACACAAGACTGACACTTTCGCCTGCAAGGGCTAGAATGGAACGTCTTATGGTTATGACGAAAACAAGCCCAGGTTTTCTCGCACGGCAGAAAGTGAACCCGAGTATGAAGCGCAAGATCGTCTCCCTGCTCCTTGCGGGCAGCCTCATCGCAAGCCCCGTCGCACTGGCCGGTTGCAGCGAGGGCATGCCCGGCGGCGCAAAGATCGTCAAGCTCGACCCCGCCAACCCCACCGCCATCACCGTATGGCACTACTACAGCGGAGCGCAGCAAGAAGTCTTCAACGAGCTCGTCAAGGAGTTCAACGAGACGACGGGCGCAGAGCAGGGCATCTACGTTTCCAGCACCTCCTATGGCGCCGTGGGCGGCTTGGAAGAGGCGCTTGTCGCCTCCGCAGAGGGCGCAGTCGGCGCAGATGAGATGCCGAATATCTTCTCCGCCTACAGCGATACGGCCATGAGCGTCAAGGAGAAGACGGAGCTTGTGAACATCGCGTCATACTTTACTGGCGACGAGCTCTCCGAATACGTCGACCCCTACATCCAAAGCGGCTATATCGACGGCGACAGCAACCTCTACGTGTTCCCCGTGGCAAAGTCCACGGAGACCTTCATGATGGTCAAGGAGGACTGGGAGAAGTTTGCCAAGGAGACGGGCGCCACACTCGACGAGCTCGACACCATCGAAGGCGTGACCAAGGTCGCGCAGCAGTACTACGAGTGGACCGACGCCAAGACCCCCAAGGTCAAAGGCGACGGCAAGGCTTTTTATGGTCGCGACTCCATCGCCAACTACCTGCTGCTGACGATGAACCAGCTGGGCTGTGACTTGCTCAAGGTCAAAGACGGCGTCGCCACCCTCAACACAGACAAGGACGCCTACCGCGACCTCTGGGACAACTACTACGTGCCCTTCGTCAAGGGCTACTTCCAGTCCCTCGGGCGCTTTAGCTCCGACGACGTGAAGACGGGCGACATCATCGCCTACACCGGCTCGACGGTATCCTCTATGTACTTCCCGTCCCAAATCGAAAACGACAACGGCAAGACCAAGAAGGTCAGCGCCATCGTGCGCAACGCGCCAGTTGCCGCCGATGGCAACAACTCGCTGATCCAGCAGGGCGCCGGCATGTCGATCGTCAAAAGCGATGACACGGAAGACTATGCCGCGAGCATCTTCCTCAAGTGGTTCACCCAGACCGACAACAACCTCGAGTTCACACTCAAGTCCTCCTATCTGCCCGTACGCAAAGACGCCAACAACATGGAGGCGATCGACGCCGCCATCGAGCACGAGGACATCGACGTCGACGAGCACAGCTACGCCATGATCGAGAACTTCATGGACAGCTTCAACAAGAGCACCTTCTACAGCTACCCCGCCTTCAAGAACTCCAGCGCGGTGCGCAAGGTACTCGACTACGATCTCTCCGACATAGCCACGGCAGACGCCAAGGCAATCGAGAAAAAGGTCAAGGACAAGGGCGTCTCCCGCGAGAAAGCCGCAGCGCCCTATGTCTCCGATAAGGCCTTCGAGGCGTGGTACGAGCAGTTCACCCAGAAGCTGCAAGACGCACTCAACCAGTAAGGCAGCCGTCTACATGATGCCCGGCTAAGTGCACCTGGCAAGAAGAGGTTCCCTTTGAAACGCAAGCCGACACTGTTTCTCGTCATCTTGATACCGCTGCTCTTTGCAGCGCTCATCCAAACCTGCCTCCCGTACGCAACGCTGCTCATCAGCCACGTCAAGGAGAACATGGCCGCTGCAGAGGTGTCCAGCGACATCAACATGACCGACAACCGCCGCGTCGTGCTCGAGAACACGATGACCACGCAGTGGGCCAACATCGACGACATCGAGCCAGACTTGCTCAAGGCGCTCGAGGCCCAGCTCGCAGCCGATCACATGAGCGTGGAGGAGTTCCTTGACGACGGCGATGCGCAGCGCCGCTACACCAACAGCGCCTTTGGTGTCATGATGCCCAGGGCAAAGCAGGACTCCAGCAGCGGCGCCTTCCTTGTGTTGGCAAACAGCAGCGCGAACAACGCCTCGAGTCACGAGGGATTCTTCCTCAGGGACTCGGACCCAGACAGCAACCCGGAAAACGGCTCGGGTCTGCTGCTCGAGCGCGGGTCCAGCAAGCTCACGCAGGGAACCCAGATAACCCTCGACAACACCTGGACGACCAGGTTCGACCTTGACGGCCAGGGCGCGCGCAGCTGCGACGACTATTTCTACGAGCCCTACAGCGCCGCTTGCGCCAACCCCGGCGCCGCCTCGAACTTGACCTACTGGGCAGAGCCCTTCATCCTGGAAGACAACGGCAAAGACCACCACCAGATGATCACGGTCTCCATCCCACTCGTCCACGAGGACACCGTCGTGGGCGTTTACGGCTCGGAGTTCTCCGTGGACTACCTCACGGAGTTCTTCCCCCTCAAAGACCGCGAGCAGATCCTCAACGAGGGCTACGCTCTCGCCGTCAAGACAGGGCAGGACAGCTACCGCCTCATCTGCGGCACCGGCGCGCTCTACAACGTGGTCAACAGCCGCGGGACGGACTTCACCGTCTCACCAAACCAGGTGGAGGGTCTCTACGAGGTTGCAGGCACCGACAGCGGCACGGGTGCCATCTGCGCGGTGATGTCTCCGCTCAAGCTCTTCAGCAGCAACGTGCCCTATGAGAACACCGAGTGGATGCTCTTTGGGTTCACCACGCACAACTCAATCTTTGGGCTGGGCGAGAAGCTCTACGCCAACGTCTTTGTAATCACCATCTGCTGCCTCACCATCGTCGTCTTGCTCGCCTTTGGGCTTGCCCGCGCCATCGGGCGCCCCTTCGAGCGCCTCATGGAGAGCATCAAGGGCGGTATCGAGGGCATTCGCTCCTTTACCCCATCTTGGGTCCGCGAGGCAAACGAGCTCCACGACGTCGTGGAGACGCTCGCGCAGGCAGAGATCGATGCTGCCGACAAGCTGCGCGAGGAAAAGGAGCGCTACCGCATCGCAGTCAAGAGCTCCACAGACATCTTCTACACCTACCGCGCCTCCGACGGTACCCTCGAGCTCGTCAACAGTCCCCTCGGCCTGGACGGCACCTATGCGCTCGACATCGACAGCCTGCCCTTGCTCGACTACGTCGACGAGAGCGACATGCGCAAGTTCGCGGAGCTTGTCTTGCAGGCGCCCGACACCTTCGAGCTCGAGATGCTCATGCGCCCGCAGCTCGGCGCGCAGAGGGAGTGGTACTCCGTCAACGGCAAGAGGTCCGCAGAGGCCGGCAGCGACCAGTACATCATCTTTGGCAGCATCCGCAACATCCACGAGCAAAAGGCGCTGCAAATCGAGATGGAGAGAAGGCGCTACCTCGACCCCGTCACGGGCTTCATGAAGCTCGAGCCTGGCCTGAGGAAAATCGCAGAGCAGCGACACACGCAGCCCGACGGCTGCATGATGCTCATCGACATCGACAACTTCCTCGGCGTCAACGAGCGTTTTGGCCTCACTGCCGCGAACTTCCTGCTCGAGGAACTCGCTCAGATAATGGTCGACGGATGCGAGGAACACCTCTTTGTCAACGCAGTGCGCGTGCGCGTCGGTGCCGACCAGCTGCTGTGCTGGTTTCCCAAGACCGGCGCAGACGAGATCGCACACTGCGCAAAGCTCGGCAACGAGCGCTTCTCCGAGCTCATCAACTCGAACGAGATCGTCTTGCGCTTCCACGGCGGCATCGCGATTGGCAATGCACACATCGGTGGCGACGAGCTCGTCGAGCACGCGCGCAAGGCCCTTGCCGCAGCAAAGCGCTCCCAGGCGGGAGTCCGTATTTACAGCGATGCGATTGCGACGATGCCGGTCCTCAAGGACTTCACCGAGGTCACCTCGCTGCAAAACACCCACAACATGGTGCTGCCGAGCTTTGCGATGGGGCTCTTCGACAGAAACGGCTCCGTCAGGGTCGGCCTCGACCTGCTCGCACTGAGGCTGAGCGAGACCACAGGCCTGAACAACATCATCTTGACCTCGTTTAAGGCGGACACCTGCACCGTCTCGCTCGAGTATGCATGGCGCCCGCTCACCGGCAAGGCCCAAAACCACGTAAAGCTGTGGACCGTGGACTCCAGCGTCCATGCGGCGGTACAGGAAGTCGTGGAGACGGAGCCCTTGGAGCTTGCCGATGAGCACACCCGTGAAAGCAAGCTGTTTGGCCATCTCATCGGCGACGAGCCCACTATCGTCTTCCATATGTCCGACGAGGGCTTCTACTCGGGCTCCATCATCGTGAGCGGCCCGCAAGCGGAAAGCTACCTTGATCCCGACAACCTGGCGCAGACGAAGGAGATCTGCAAGCTCGTCCAAAACCGCATCAACGTCGAGACACACGACGCTGCCGCCAAGGCAAAGTCCGAGTTCCTCGCGCGTATGTCCCATGAGATCAGGACGCCGATGAACGGCATCATCGGCATGACGGAGATCGCCTTGTGGGAGGGTCAGTCGGAGGAGCGTCGCATCGACTGCCTCGAGAAGGTCCAGAGCTCCTCGAAGTACCTGCTCAGCCTCCTCAACGACATCCTCGACATGTCCAAGATCGAAAGCGGCAAGATGCGCCTGGCCAGCACCGCTTTCAGCATGCACAAGCTGCTGGGAGACATCGAGGTCTTGCTCGACGCGAAGTTCAAGGAGAAGGGCCAGCATTTCACCGTCGACGAAAGCCTCACCAACAACTGCTTTGTAGGCGACGAGCTGCGCATCAAGCAGGTGCTCGTCAACATCCTCGGCAACGCCAACAAGTTCACCGGCCAAGGTGGCAGCATCGAGCTATCTGTGACGGAGATGCCCGCAGGCAACGGCGCAAGCCGTATGCTCTTCCAGGTTACCGACAACGGCGTCGGCATCTCAGACGCAGACAAGCGCCGTATCTTCGAGAGCTTCGAGCAGGCAAGCAACGACATGCAGACGAGTACGAGCGGCACGGGGCTTGGCCTTGCCATCAGCAGCAGGCTCGTCCACCTCATGGGCTCGCATATCACAGTCAAAAGTGTGCTGGGCGAGGGCAGCACCTTCAGCTTCGAGCTCGAGCTCAAGCCGGCAAACGACATCACAGGTGTCGCGCCAAGCCAGGAAAGGAGCTTCGACTTCAAGGGCAAGCGCGCTCTCGTCGTCGAGGACAACGAGCTCAACCTCGAGATCGCGTTGACGATCATACAGGCACACGGCATCGAGTGCACCCCAGCCCACGACGGCCTGGCGGCGTTGCGCGCCTTCGAAGATTCCCCGGTCGGCTTCTACGACGTCGTGCTGATGGACATCATGATGCCGAGGATGAGCGGCATCGACGCCACCAAGGCGATCCGCAGCCTCGAGCGTGCCGACGCCCGCGAGGTCCCTATCATCGCCATGAGCGCCAATGCCTTCGACGAGGATGCCAAGCGCTCGCTCGAGGCCGGCATGGTGGCCCATCTCTCCAAGCCCATCGACATCCCCAAGCTCGAGCAGACACTAGCAAGATGGATGAGGTAGGGGGCCGCAACGGACACACTCACTCGCAACCAAACGTTTGAGACCAGACGATTGTCAGTGGCCTTTACCGTTCAAGCCGAAGGCGTTGAACGGAAAGGACCTGGTCTCAAACGGTGATACCTGCGCTGCAAAGGTCGTCCGTGACACACTTTGTGCCAGTGACATTGTGTGTCACGCAACAAAATAGCGCCCGCCGGCAAGTAGCCAGCGGGCGCTTTCATCGATGTACTTATCGCATCTGAGCTCTACAGCATATGAGCGCGCAGCTCCTCGGCGCTGTGGGCAGACAGATACGCCGGTGCGATGTCGAAGGCGGTCTTGCAGCCGTGATCGCCCTCGGCGGCAAGGCGGGCGATAGCGCGCGCGTAGGTGACGAGCACGCAGGCGGTGAACTCGGGGTTGGAGTCGAGGTCGAGGGAGTACTCGATCCTGCAGTTCTTGTCGCCGGCGGTCTTGCCGGTGCGGATAACGACGCCGCCATGGGGCAGGCCGGCATGGTCGCGGTCGAGCTCTTCTTGGGAGATGAAGTTGACGGTGACGTCATATTCGTCGAAGTAGTTGGGCATTTCGACGATCTGCTTGGTCACGGCCTCGGGGTCAGCACCCTCCTCCAGGACAACCCAGCACTCGCGGGTATGCTTCTGGCGCGTGGTGAGCTCGGGATTGGAACCGGAGCGGACAGCCTCGAGGGCCTCAGGGACGGGGACGGTGTACTGGCGAGCGTCGGCGACGCCGGGGATGCGGCGCAGCGCGTCGGAGTGACCCTGGGAGACACCGCGACCCCAGAAGGTGTAATCGGCACCCTGAGGCAGGATGCAGCTCGCGTAGAGGCGGTTGAGGGAGAACAGGCCCGGGTCCCAACCGCAGGAGATCAGCGCGGTCTTGCCGGCAGCCTTGGCGGCAGCGTCGACGTTGGCAAAGTGCACGGGGATTTTGGCATGGGTGTCAAAGGAGTCGACCACGTTGTAGAGCGCAGCGTACTTGGGGGTCTGCTCGGGCAGATCGGTCGCAGAACCGCCGCAGAGGATGAGCACGTCGATGTCCTCGTTGCCGGACTCGAGGTCTGCAACGGAGCGGACGGCCACGCCCTCGGTCGCGATCTTGACGTCTGCAGGGTTGCGGCGCGTGTAGACGGCAACGAGCTCCGTGTCGTCGTTTTGTCGAATGGCCAGCTCAACGCCCTTCCCGAGGTTGCCGTAGCCCAAAATACCAATACGAGTCATATGCGTCGCCTTTCTGTCGAATTGAAAGCCACAGTGGGCGGGTAGGTTTGCTTGAAATGTTACTTTACGTTCGATGCGATTGGGGAGTGTTTCGCACGGGTTAACGCTTCTATCTGCGGAAGGCATTTTAGCGGATAGACAAGGCGGATGACACCAAATTGCCGTTCACGGCGCTGCCGATAATCGGCACTTCCATACCTGCATAAAATCCGTTATCATTAAAGGGTTGCTTTTCTATAGCATTAAATACATAGAGAGACGTCCCGGGAGCTCGCGGCAGGCAGCAGCCAGAGGTTGCGCAAGACCTGTCGAGAACAGCAAAACGCATTAGATGATGCTGCCGAGCGGTTGGAGAGCCAAACCGTACTCGGCCCACAAACAAGAGTGAGATCCCGTTTCGTGCACATCGACGTGTTATTGCTAAAAGACCAGCTCAAGTACAAGAAGGTTTAAGACTCCCAGAATAGGACGTAACCAAATATGACTACAACGTTTGCAGACCTCGGCCTGTCCGAGGACATCCTCCGCGCTGTCTCCAAGATGGGCTATGAGAACCCCACGCCCGTCCAGGAGCAGGCAATTCCCGCCGCACTCGAGGGCCGCGACATCATCGCTGGCGCACAGACCGGCACCGGCAAGACCGCTGCCTTCTGCCTGCCGAGCATGGACGGCCTCGACCACTGCAAGAAGGGCTGCGGTCCCTACATGCTCGTCGTCACCCCGACCCGCGAGCTCGCCGACCAGATCTGCGAGGTCTGCGACCAGATCGCCAAGGTGACCAAGCACAAGGTCGCCAAGTTCGTCGGCGGCGTCTCCTACAACCCCCAGAAGCAGGCACTCAAGCGCGGCATCGACGTCCTGATCGCGACCCCCGGCCGCCTCGAGGACCTCATCAACCAAGGCGCAGCCAAGCTCGACCAGGTCAAGATTCTCGTCCTCGACGAGGCCGACCGCATGGTTGACATGGGCTTTTTGCCCTCCATCACGAAGATCGTCGACAGGATCGACGGCGAGCACCAGACCCTGCTGTTCTCTGCGACCATCGACAAGAACGTCAAGCGCGTCTCCAAGAGCATGATGAACGACCCCGTCACCGTCGAGATCGCACGTCGCGGCGACACCTCCGACAACGTCGAGCAGTTCATCATCCACATCAACCACCAGGCCAAGCCCGAGACCCTCAACGCCATCCTCGCGGACCGCGGTGCCGAGCGCGTCATCGTCTTCGCCCGCACCAAGCACCGCGTCGACACCTGCGCTCGCATGCTCAAGCGAGAGGGCTACAAGGCAGAGACCATCCACTCCGACCGCTCCCAGGCGCAGCGCCGCAAGGCACTGGCCGCATTTGACAAGGGCGACGCCAACATCCTGGTTGCAACCGACGTCCTGGCCCGCGGCATCGACGTGAGCAACGTCGATTACGTCGTCAACTACGACCTGCCCATGATGGCTGAGGACTACATCCACCGCATCGGCCGCACCGGCCGCGCCGGCGAGAAGGGCTTTGCCGTCTCACTGGTCAGCCCGGAGAACAAGGGCCTGCTCAAGGACATCGAGCGCCTGATCAAGCAGAAGCTCCCCGAGCTCGAAATCGAGGGCTTCGACCGCAAGGAGATCGAGCAGCTCGCCAAGGAGCGCGTTGCCGCTGGCGCCAAGGACAACGACTTCGACCACAAGAAGAGCACGGCCAAGGCCGCATCCGCAGGCAAGCCCAAGCGTGACAAGCGCCACCACGACGACGAGCGCGACGACAGCCACAAGCACAAGTCCGAGCGCAAGGGCGACAAGAAGCGCCGCGACTTCGACGGCAAGAAGAAGGACTTCAAGTCCGACAAACCGGAGAAGAAGCAGCACGACATGCGCTGGGATGACACCAAGAAGGGCAAGAAGAACAACGGCGAGTCCGAGGTCTTTGGCAAGTTCTACGGCGGCAGCAAGAAGAAGAGCCATGACTCCGGCGACGCCTGGATCGACGAGGACAAGCCCCGTCGCCCCAAGAAGAAGACCTCCGGCAAGGGCGACTTCGCGGAGAAGAGGGGTCACAAGGGCTTTGACCGCAAGGGTCCCAAGCGCGACTTCGACAAGGGCCCCAAGCGCGAGGGTGGCTTCAAGAAGGGCAACGACCGTTTTGACCGCGGCGAGGGCAAGCGCGACGATAAGCGCAGCTTTGGCAACGGCAAGGGTGGCTACGGCAAGCTCCGCGGTGGCAAGGGCGGCCAGGGCTACAAGGGCGGCAAGAGCGACGGCTTCAAGGGCCGCGGCAACGGCGGCTCCAAGGGCGGCTTTGGCGGCGACAAGCGCGGCCGCGGCCCCAAGAAGAGTGGCAGCTTCCGTCCCGGCCGTTACTCCTCCAACCACTAAACGGTGATCAAAGACCCGCTTCGGCGGGTCTTTTTTTCGTTTGCGAGGAAGAAGACCGGTCAACACTTCCGTCAGACCGATTTGTTGACCGGTCTTTGCCGGCAGGCAGGGTGTCCCAAAATGCACCTTGTCTTTTATGGGACAGAGGGAGCCTCTAGCTACCCGCGCCTTCTCCTGTCCCATAAAAGACCAGCTGCATTTAGGACGCCCATAACCTTACATTCTCCGAAGGTTCCGACAATCCGCCAGCAATCACGACCCATACACCTGTCGTGTTGCGTATAGTATTTCTTTAGCGAAAAACGAGCGTAGGACCCTGCACCCTGCGGCTCGGCACACCCATGCAGTTTGATTCAGGAGGCAACCCGATGTTCGAAGATCACGTCGTACTCGTCGACCACCCCATGGTTCAGCACAAGCTCTCCATCCTGCGCCGCACGGACACGTCCTCCAAGCAGTTCCGCGAGCTGGTGAGCGAGCTTGCGATGTACGAGGCCTATGAGGCAACCCGCGACCTGCCCCTGCGCGACGTCGAGATCGAGACCCCGATCTGCAAGACGACCGCCAAGGAGATCGCCGGCAAGAAGCTCGCGATCGTCCCCATCCTGCGTGCTGGACTCGGCATGGTTGACGGCGTGCTGGAGATCGTCCCGGCTGCGCGCGTCGGCCACCTTGGCATGTACCGTAATGAGGAGACACACGAGCCCATCCCGTACTACGAGAAGCTTCCCGTCGACATCGCCGAGCGTGACGTCTTGCTGCTCGACCCGATGCTCGCCACCGGCGGCTCTGCCTGCGCCGCAGTGCAGTTCCTGCGCAAGGCAGGCGTCAAGGGCACCATCCGCTTCCTCAACATCGTCGCCGCACCGGAGGGCATCAAGACCCTGATCGAGCAGGATCCCGAGGTCAAGATCTACACCTGTGCCGTCGACGAGGGACTCAACGAGGCGGCCTACATCGTCCCCGGCCTCGGCGACGCCGGCGACCGCATCTTCGGCACGAAGTAGCCGTCAACAATCCAACCACGCAAACTCAAAGGGGCCGCCGCTGACGGCCCCTTCATCTGCAACCAGCAAGGAGGCTTTATGGCCAACAAGAAAGCTATACCCACTATGGGCGCACAGGACTCGCCGGACGCTATTTACGATGCGACGGTGCTCGGCAAGCCCAAGATGATCGTTTTCGGACTGCAGCATATGTTCGCGATGTTCGGCGCGACAATCCTCGTTCCCGTTCTCACGGGACTTCCCGTCGCAGCAACCCTTTTGATGGCGGGCCTCGGCACGCTGCTGTTCCACCTGCTCGGCAGGGGAGTGGTACCCGCATTCCTAGGCTCCTCCTTCGCCTTCATCGCAGGCTACGCTGCCATCGCTCCCAACGGCGAGCCGGAGCTTCTGCCCTACGCTTGCCTGGGCGTCTTCTTTGCCAGCATGCTCTACCTCGTGCTCTCCCTGCTCTTCAAGGTCTTTGGCGCCGAGCGTGTCATGCGCTTCTTCCCGCCGGTCGTCACCGGCCCCATCGTCATCTGCATCGGCTTGATCCTGGCAAGCTCTGCTATCAACAACTGCGCGACCAACTGGCTGGTCGCCGTCGTGGCCGTTGCGGTCATCATCATCTGCAACATCTGGGGCAAGGGCATGGTCAAGATCATCCCCATCCTCATCGGCGTCATCGTCTCCTACGTGCTGGCCGTCTGCCTGGGCGAGGTCGACTTCTCCGGCGTGCAGGAGGCTGCATGGATCGGCCTTCCCATCGAGTGGGACCACACGGTCTTTGGCATCCTGGGCCCTGACTTTGACTCCGGTCTGGCGATTACGGCGATCATCACGATCATGCCGCTCGCCTTTGCGACCATGATCGAGCACATCGGCGACATCACCGCCATCTGCTCTACCACCAACCGCAACTACATCGCCAACCCGGGCCTGCACCGCACCCTGCTGGGCGACGGCCTGGCGACGATGCTGGCCTCGCTCTTTGGCGCACCGGCCAACACCACCTACGGCGAGAACACCGGCGTTTTGGCGCTGACCAAGGTCTTCGACCCGCGCGTCGTGCGCATCGCCGCCATCTTCGCGATCCTGCTGTCCTTCTGCCCCAAGTTCGCAGCCGTCATCGCAGCGATGCCTGCCTGCGTTATCGGCGGCGTCTCGCTCGTGCTCTACGGCATGATCTCTGCGGTGGGCGTGCGCAACCTGGTCGAGAACCACGTCGACTTCTCCAAGAGCCGCAATGTCCTCGTCGCCGCCATCATCTTGGTGCTCTCGCTCGGCATCGCAACGAGTGCCGCCGGCGCCATCGTCTTCGAGGTCTCCGGCGTGACCATCAGCCTGTCCGGTCTGGCGATCGGCTCCCTCATCGGCATCGTCCTCAATGCGATCCTGCCCGACAAGGACCCCTTCAAGGGCCTACCTGCAGACTCCGCAGCCGCAGAGGAGTTCAAGGCTCCCATGCCCCTCGAGGCAGATCTGACCGATTTTCCTGCCGAGGATGTCCCGCCGATGAAGGCACGGAAGTAAGTCGAACTCGCAATCGCTCGCTACATACACGACATACGCAAGCAACGGACCCTGCAAGCGCGTAGGAGAGGGACCCTGTCCCTCCCCAAGCATTTTGCCTCTCACGGCGACCCCTCGCGCAAGCGCCAATATGTTGCGACAACCCGTACGTAGGCGCCAGACGGAGTCGACGCCATGTTGCTGGGGGGCGCAACACCCCGCGTTAGCACCATTGAGTTGCGACAGCTCGTAGGCGCCAGACGCAGTCGGCGCCACGCTGCCAGAACCGAAACGCCCTGCGTCAGTCACCCGCATCCCGCAGCAAAAAGCGAGGGGCCCTGCGGCATCGGCGCCGAGGACCCCTCGCAAGCCCGGGAAGAGGCGTGGGTGTTACTTGATCTTGACGGTCTTGGCCTTGGACTCGGGGCTGTAGGCGCCGTAGGTGTTGTCGCTATAGGTCATGGCGGTGAACTTGACCTTGCCGCCCTTGTAGCTGACGGGGGCGTCCATCTCGATGGTGGAGCTGAAGGTCTTGCCCGTGCCCTTGAGGGTGCGGTAGGCGTTGAGCAGGCCGTTGGTGCCCTTGATCTGGATGTAGGCGCCCTTGGTCTTGGAGGCCTTCTTGCCGAGCGTGACCTTGAAGGTGTAGCGGGTCTTGTACTTGTACATCCACTCCTGGTAGTTGAAGTACTTCTTCACCTTGACCTTGGTGATCTTGACGGACTTGATGGTCGGCTTGGTTTTGGGACCCATGGGGACGCTAAAGGTCTTTGCATAACCTGTGTCTTTGCATAACCTGTGCTCAAGTTGCCCTTTTCGTTCTCCATGGCACCGCTCAGGAGGATATTGTACTTCTTGCCTGCCTCCAGCTTGGTGAGCTGCTGAACTTTGGGATACCTGAGGGTATACATCTCGCCGTTGGCAACGATGACTGTCCAGTAGCCGTTCTTGTTCGTCTCGAGCTTGGACGGATCGAAGATAATCTTGTCGTGATAAGAGGTGATCTTCATCTTGATCGGGAGAGCGGGAGTGTAATTGAAGGTTAAAATATGGTCCCAGAAGCCCTCGGAAATCGGAATGTACAGACCATAGTTGCCACATTTGTCAGTAGTCATCGAGCCTTCGTAAACACCGTCACCAACTCTGTCCCAGCTTTGCTTCAAATACCTGACGTCATTATTAGTCGAAACGGTGAAACCAAGTTGGTCCTCTTCAAGCTTTGAGCCAGCAGGGACCGTCACACGACAATGAATAGTCGAAGCGCTTCCGTCGGCATTGAGGGGGACGGCTCCAATCATGCCTCCGGTCTGAAAGATACTGCCGTCAGCCTCGACCTTGATATTGCCGCTCCGGGTGTCGAACTCCTGGGAGTACTTGTAGTCGGTAGCGAAGGCAGTGCCGCCAAATGCAAGCGCAAATGCTGCAGTCGCCGCGACGCCTGTTGCCATAGCCGCATATCTCTTCTTCATGATCGGACCTCCTCATCTGGGCTGTTATGGGAATATCCACATCCCGCCGCCATTCTATAGGGGGGGGGTTTGCGGAAGGGAAGCCCCATGTGTCCCAAATAAGGGGGTCATTTTGGGACACATGTCCCAATCGTGTCATAAAGGTTATGTGTTCTGTCGGATTGTGAGCTATTTGAGGGTTTGCGCTGGCTTGTGCTGGCACACGTTGCACACGACTCTACGGCATGCTGTGGTTAGATTCTTTGGCTCTGCGCCTGCCACATTCTGCCGTGTACGTCGTGACACATGCACATGCACATCACTCGACCATCACATCACATCACATGGCCATAATAGCCAGGTTCCCATAACATACATTATCAGTGATTATTGAAAATTTATTGAAGGGGAGTGCTGAGAGGGCACTAATAAGGTGCATATAGGTTAGCTTGCACCTGCAACACGCATTTATATCTACAGGCCCGAAGAACCAAAACCAGTGCCACCACGCTCGGTCTCGTCGAGTTCTTCGACTTCGATGAGATTCACAACAGGAACCGCCTGGACAACAAGCTGGGCAATACGATCGCCGCGATTCACGACGAAGGAATCGCTCTTGTCCGTATTGAGGGCGATAACACCGAGCTCACCCCTGTAGCCGCTGTCGATAAGTCCGGGCGTGTTGACTATCGTCAAACCATGCTTAAGCGCCAAACCGCTGCGAGGCTGCACAAAGCCAGCATAGCCCTCCGGAATGGCAACTGACACACCCGTGGGAATCAGAACGCGGCAACCAGGCTCGATGACAGCGTCGATCGTCGAACGCAGATCAAGACCGGCATCTCCAGACTTTGCATAACAAGGCTTGGAAATACCATTATCAAGAACCTTGATCTTCATATCAATACGATCAACCATCAGAACCCCTTTGCAGGTACACGGGAAAACAATGCTTACAGAGAAACGACATAGCGCATGCGTCAACAAGCAAGCGCGCAAACCCGACACGTGAAAAGCAGCCTCAAACAAAAACTGACACAGCTATGACAACCGTCGGACGCTCACAACGTGCCCAACACGGTCGCCAACGCAGCAAACTTAGATATTGAACTTCTCGAGCTCCGCGTTGAACTCCGAGAGGTCCTTGAAGTCCTTGTACACAGACGCAAAGCGGATATAGGCAACAGCATCAAGATCTTTAAGGTGTAGAAGGACCTGGTCGCCAAGGACATGCGAGGGAACATCGCTCTTGTGGCGATCTCTCAGCTCATGCTCTACCTCTGCCACAAGCTGCTCGAGATCACTCACGGGGATATTGCGCTTTACCGTCGCCGTGAAGAGGCTTCTGAGAAGCTTTTGGGAGTCGAACGGCTCCACCGTGCCGTCCTTCTTCTGAATCATGAGCGGAGACTCCTCGCGACGCTCATAGGTAGTGAAGCGCGCGCCGCATGCGAGGCACTCACGCCTCCTGCGAATGCTCGAACCGTCGTCAGACGAGCGAGAGTCGACAACTTTGGACTCGGTGTTACCGCATTTTGGACAGAGCATGGAGCTCCTAACTTGCCAGAAAGAACAGGAATGAGCCAGTCTCCAATGAGCTAGAACAAAGCTCAGAAACAGGCGCTGTAAAGTCTAGCAAACAGGGAGCAAAGCTAGATGCTCCCTGTTTAGAAAATAGCCGGAGCGATAATAGCGAGCAGTGTAAGGGTAGCAGGGATAAAGGCAGCCATGGCAGTCTTGAACCTGTCCTTCTTGGTGGCGCCAGTATCAAGAGAGTAGCCCTCATAGGAACGCGGCTCTGCAAAGGCGCCAAACAAGGACTTGACGGCTACAGAGTGAGCGCCCTGAGAGACAGACACAGCTGTCTTGGAGAAGCGGACCACATTAGATCCTTGTTCCATGCGCTGGGACTTGAGTGCCGACGTTCCGTTGGTCATGTATGCGCTTGCCATTTTGCTATCCCTTCATCGTGTGTAAGCGTGCCCTAGTTATAAGAGTTGCCGCTGACGCAAAAATCACAAGAACAACTGTTCGATACCGATATAATACATGAACATTCGTTCGAGACAAGAGAGTTTCGAACATTTGTTTGAAATCTTTTGGAATGTGTCGTACAATCGTTCCCAAGAAACAGCGAAAGGAGACACGGATGGCATATGAAGATCTAAACTCACGACAGAAGCAGATCCTCGAGTACATTCGCGTTTGTATTGAAGAGCGTCACCTGCCACCTAGCGTGCGAGAGATTGGAGAGGAAATCGGCCTATCCTCCCCTTCCTCCGTCCACGTTCACCTCAAGGTCCTCGAGGACAAGGGCTATATCAAGCGTCAGGGCTCAAAATCCCGTTCCATGAGCATCACGGAGAAGGGCGAACCAGAAAAGGCGATCAGCAAGTCCGCTGCGTCCACGTCTGAGGACAGGGATATCGCAACGCTGCCTCTCGTTGGGCGTGTGGCAGCCGGTTCCCCCATCCTTGCGGAGCAGAACATCGAGGAGCAGATCAAGCTCCCCATCGCGCTGGTGGGAGACCAGAACTCCTTCCTGCTCACCGTAAAGGGCAACTCGATGATCGACGTTGGCATCTTTGACGGCGATATCGTCATCGTGCGAGAGACCGCCAACGCACACAACGGGGAAATCGTCGTCGCCATGATCGACGAGGGCGCGACGGTCAAGACCTTCTACCAGGAGAAGGACTGCATCAGGCTCCAGCCGCAAAACCCGGCGCTCGAGCCCATCTTCACAAGGGACGCAAAGATCCTGGGCGTGGTAACCGGCCTGTTCAGGAGCATCCAATAAGGTTCGCAGCCAGACGGTATCGTATAAGCGCATGCAAAAAGAAGGGGGGGCTAAGATACCGGTCCCCCTTTCTTTTTGCGTTTGGATGAGTTGGAATTCGTAGATTGGTGAGCGGCATATGGGGAGGGACAGGGTCCCTCCCCTACGGGCTGTTGATTATCAACTACCTTGGCGGACTGCGTTACCTTTATAACGACGCTTGGGATCGAATGTATTCGACCCCTACGGATTCATGCATCGCCCTAGACACCCTCGTAGTCGAAGGCGGGGATGAAGGACTCGGATGCAGCACTACCTTCTTGGCAAAACGAATTCTCAATCCCTAGATCAAGGGCATAATCGATGAGGCAGTCGTAGTCGTCAGGATCCACCGTGCCGGAAAGCTCAGGATAGCTATCGGCAATGCCAGGCATGGGAGTGTACTGGCTCATCAGACTGACGATGATGTCGTTGATATAGGGCTTGCGCGCAAGGACGCGCATCACGGCAAAGGAGTCATCGAGGCAGTCCGGCAACAGCAGATGCCTGACGACCACTCCCCTCTTGGCAAGACCCGTCTGGTCGTCTTCCCAATAAGGACCTACTTGCCGGTACATCTCGTCAAGCGCTGCACTGGCGACCCGTGGATAATCGGCAGCCTTCGAATAGCGTGCGGCAAGCTCTGCAGACGCGTACTTGAAGTCAACCAAGTAGATGTCAACGTACCCGTCGAATACCGCAAGGGCCTCTGCTCCCTCATACCCGCTGGTATTGCACACAATCGGCAGCTCAAGCCCCTTGGTGCGCGCGATCTTGATCGCCTCTACAATCTGCGGAGCAAAGTGAGTTGGGGTGACGAGGTTGATGTTGTTGGCACCCCTCCCCTGCTGCTCGAGGAAGATCTCCGCCAGGCGCTCAATGCTCACCTCGCGGCCGATCTTGCCGTTGGAGATATCCGCGTTTTGGCAGTAGACGCAGTGCAGCGCGCAACCAGAGAAGAACACCGTGCCGCTGCCAGACTCACCGCTGATAGGCGGCTCCTCCCACATATGCAGGGCCGCACGCGCAAGGCGCACCGTCGCGTTTTGGGTGCAGACGCCAACCGCTCCCGCAAGTCGGTCGACTTTGCAGGAGCGGGGACACAGATTGCAACTATGCAAACCGGAAAGCGTGATAGCTAGCCCTCCAGCTTCTGGGTGACGATCTGGCTGATGACCTTGGGGTTGCCGCCGCCGGCAGCCTTCATCATCTGGCCCATGAAGAAGCCCTGCAGACCCTTCTTGCCAGCACGGTAGGCCTCGACCTTGTCCATGTTGGCAGCCATGAGCTCGTCCATCGCAGCCTCGATGGCTCCGGTGTCGGTGCTCTGCTTCATGCCATGGGACTCGACATACTCAGCAACATCGACGCCATCGGCGAGAACGGCAGCCAGGACTTCCTTGCCAGCCTTGGAGCTGATGGAGTCATCGGCAAGCAGCTTGGCGAGCTCTGCCACGGCAGCGGGCGTGGCGTTGGTATCCTCGATGGCAACAGCGTTCTCGTTACGGTAAGCGCTGATGTCGTTGAGGACGAGGTTGGCGACCTTCTTGGCCTGCGCGTCGCTCAGCCCCTGTGCCGCAGCCTCGAAGAACTTGGAGAACTCCATGTCGGCGGCGATGTCTGCGGCATCGCCCTTGGGAAGACCCCAAGTGGCGATGTAGCGGTCGCGCTTCTGGTCCGGAAGCTCAGGCAGCTTGGCGCGCACGCCCTCGATCCACTCGTCGCTCAGATCATAGGGAGCGAGGTCGGGATCCGGGAACATGCGGTAGTCGTCTGCGGTCTCCTTGACACGCATGACGATGGTGCGCTTGGCGCCGGGTTCCCAGTGACGGGTCTCCTGACGGATAACACCGCCGTTTTCCAGCACCTCTGCCTGACGGCGGATCTCATAGGCAAGACCGTCGTGCAGGTTCTTGAAGGAGTTCATGTTCTTGAGCTCCGTCTTGACGCCAAAGCCGGTCTCACCGCGGCGACGCAGGGACACGTTGCCGTCGCAGCGCATGGAACCCTCCTCCATCGAGCAGTCGGAGATGCCGATGGCGAGGTAAATCTGGCGCAGCTTCTGCATGAAGAGGCGTGCCTCCTCAGGGGTACGCAGCTCGGGTTCCGTAACGAGCTCGATCAGCGGCGTGCCAGCGCGGTTGTAGTCGACATGGGAGTGCGTCGCGCCGTCGATGCGGCCCTCTGCACCACCGACGTGGACCATCTTGCCGGCATCCTCCTCCATGTGGATGCGGGTGATGCCGATGTGGGCCACATAGGAGCCGTCGGCATCCTTCTCGACGTCGATGCGCTCCTTGGCAGCGTTACCGGAGACCTCGAGGTCGAGGTGGCCGCGCATGCAGAAGGCCTTGGGGCCCTGGGTGGTCTGGAAATTCTTGGCCATGTCAGGGTAGAAGTAACCCTTGCGGTAGAACATGGTGCGCTTCTCGATGTCGCAGTTGGTTGCGAGACCAGCGAGAACGATGCTCTCGATAGCCGCCTTGTTGGGGACGGGCAGCGCACCGGGGAGACCCAGGCAAACCGGGCAGGTATGGGTGTTGGGGTCTGCGCCAAACTCGATGGGGCAGTCGCAGAACATCTTGGTGTTGAGCGTGGTCAGCTCGGCGTGGATCTCCAGGCCGATGACGGCCTCCCAATCCTTGAGGACCTCTTCAAGCTCCTTCATTAGTTGGCACCTCCTTCAAACGGCGCAACCTTGCCGGCCATGCCACAGCAAGTCTCGAGTGCAGACGCAACGCGGATCATCAGCTCATCGCGGAACTGCGGGCCGATGATCTGCAGGCCGACGGGCATGCCGGTCTTGGCACCAAAGCCGACGGGCAGGCTCATGCCGCCGTTACCGGCGATGTTGAGGCTGATCGTGAAGATATCGGACAGGTACATGCGCGCAGGGTCGCTCATCTCGCCGGACTTGTAGGCGACGCTGGGGGCGGTGGGCATGATGATGGTGTCAACCTTGTTGAAGGCCTTCACGTAATCCTGCGTGATCAGCGTGCGAACCTGCTGCGCGGGATAGTAGTACTTGTCGTACACGCCGCTGGCAAGCAGGTGGCCGCCGAGCATGATGCGGCGCTTGGCCTCCGGGCCAAAGCCCTCTGCACGAGATTTCTCATAGCGCTCGCCCAGGTCGCGACCGCTGGCAACGTGACCGTAGCGGACAGAGTCGAAGCGAGACAGGTTGGAGAACGCCTCACACGGGGCGATGACGTAGTACGCGCTGATGGCGGCCTCTGCATGGGGCAGCTCGATCTCCACAATCTCTGCACCCAGGGACTCGAGGTCCTTGCAGGCCTTGAGGTAGGCATCACGGACCTCGGAAGAGAGACCCTCCATCTCGATGAAGGCGGGGACGACGCCGATCTTCATGCCGGCGACACCCATGCCGAGCACCTTGGTGAAGTCCACGTCGCAGGGCTGGCTGGTGCAATCATGCGGGTCATGGCCGGAGATGGCGTTGAGCACATAGGCGGCGTCCTCGACGCTGCGCGCGAAGGGACCCACCTGATCCAGGGAGGAGCCGAAGGCGACGACGCCATAGCGGCTGACCACGCCGTAGGTGGGCTTCAAGCCAACGACACCGCAGAAGCTTGCCGGCTGACGGATGGAGCCGCCGGTATCGGAGCCGAGGGAGACCGTGGCCATGCCAGCGGCAACGGCAGCAGCGGAGCCGCCGGAAGAGCCGCCGGGAACGCGGTCGAGATCCCAGGGGTTGCTGGTCTTGCCAAAGTAGGAGCTCTCCGTGGTGGAGCCAAAGGCGAACTCGTCCATATTCGTCTTGCCGATGGGCACGGCACCTGCGTTGACCGCATTGGCAACGCAGGTGGCGTCAAAGGGGCTCACGTAGCTCTCGAGCATCTTGGAAGCGCAGGTGGTGTGGGTGCCGACCTGGTTCATGTTGTCCTTGAAGGCAGTGGGCACGCCGGCGAGCACGCCGAGCTCATCGCCTGCTGCAACAGCGGCGTCGACTTTGTCGGCCTGCGCGTAGGCAAGCTCCGGCGTGGTCTCGAGGAAGGCGTGAATCTGGCCGTCCTTGCGCTCGATGGCGTCAAAGGCGGCCTCTGCGAGCTCGCGGGCAGAGAACTCCTTGGCGAGAAGGCCCTCGTGGATGTCGCGGATACCCATGTTCTGGTAATCGGCCATTAGCGGTCCCCCTCCCCACCGAGAATAGACGGAATGTCAAAGCAGCCATCCTCGACGGAGAGGCTGTTGGAAAGCGCGACCTCGCGCGGGAAGGGCGTTCCCACGACATCCTCGCGCATGACGTTGGAGAGGTCGCCGATAGGGTGGAACGTGGGCTCCACACCTTCGAGGTCGAACTCCGTGATGGGCTTCAAGGTCTCCATGATGGAGTTGAGGTCGGCGGTCATGGCGACCACCTCCTCGTCGGAAAGCCCGATTCGGACGTATTCCGCGATGTCGCGGACGTCCTTTTCAGTCAAAGCCATAAATTACTACTCCTCGATTCTGATAAGGGTGCCGATACTCTCGCAGCAGTCAAGCGCGGAGATCATCTTGAGCGCATGCTGGACATCGGACTCTTTGGCCCTGTGGGTAACGAAGGTCATCTCGCTCATGCTGTCGCTGAGCGGGGTCTGGTTGAGCGTCTTGATGGAGATGCCGCACTCGTCGAAGACCTCGGAGATCGCGTGCAGGGTGCCGTGGACGTCCTTCACCTCGATGCGGAGATAATAGCGCGACTCCAAGTCCTCGATGGGCATGTAGGGAAGCTTGTAGATGCAGGTGCAGCCAAAGCCGACGGGGCTGCCCTCGTCGATACAGCGAGCCGCGTCGATGATGTTGCCCATGACGGCGGACGCAGTAGCGCCCTCGCCAGCGCCCTGGCCAAAGAACATGACGTCGCCGATGGGCTCGCCCTCGACGTAGACGGCGTTGTAGACGCCGTTGACAGAGGCCATGGGATGGCTTGCGGGCAGCATCGCGGGATGGACACGCACGTCGATGCCGCTGGCGGCACGACGGCCGATGGCCAGCAGCTTGATGACGTAGCCCATAGCGCGGGCGCGCTCGAAGTCGACAGGGCTGATGGTGGAGATGCCGTTGGTGTAGACATCCTTCACGTTGACGCGGGAATTGAAGACCATGGAGCTCAGCAGCGCGATCTTGGCAGCGGCGTCGTGGCCCTCGACATCAGCGGTGGGATCGGCTTCTGCGTAGCCCAGACGCTGTGCATCGGCGAGGACGTCGGCATAGTTGATGCCCTCCTGACTCATGCGGGTGAGCATGTAGTTGGTCGTGCCGTTGAGGATGCCCATGACGGAGTTGATGCGGTTGCCGACCAAGCTGCGCTTGAGCGGGTCGACGACGGGGATGCCGCCGCCGACGGCCGCCTCGAAGGAGACGCTGCCGGAGCCAGAGTCTGCCAGGGTGAAGATCTCCTCGCCGTACTCTGCAAGCAGGGCCTTGTTGGCCGTCACGACGTTCTTGCCGGCCTTGAGGGCGTTGCGCACGACGTCGCCGGCAAAGCCGGTGCCGCCGACGAGCTCGACGACGATGTCGATCTCAGGGTCGTTGACGATGTCCATGTAGTCGTCGACGATGCGGTCCTCGGGCACGCCGAGCGCCGTGATCTTGGACTTGGTGCGCGAGCAGACCTTGGCGAGCTCGATCTCCGGCCCAAAGCGGTCCTGGTAGTTGCTGCCCTCCTTGAACAGGAGCTTGACAACGCCACCGCCAACGGTGCCGCAACCGATAAGACCGATCTTCACCTTGTGCATGATGCCTCCTCGTGCAACTTGTCGATAACGTAAATCAAATGAGGCCGCGCGCCAGTGCTAGTAGATGTCGCGGGCCAAAAGGTCCTCGTAGGTCTCGCGGCGAACGACCAAGCGGGCCTCGCCGTCGCGAACCATCACGATACCAGGGCGAACCTGCCTGTTGTAGTTGCTCGCCATCTCGTTGCAGTAAGCGCCCGTTCCAAGAACGCAGACGTGCTGGCCGGCCTCGCAGCGCTGCAGGCTGCGGTTGCGGACGACGACGTCACCACTCTCGCAGTGCTTGCCGACGACGTCGCAGACCATGTCGCGCGGCTTGTCCGCCGACTCGACCACGAAAGCCTCGTACTCGGAATCATACAGAGCCGTGCGGATGTTGTCCGTCATGCCGCCGTCAACGGCAACATAGGTGATGCCACCGTTCTCTTTGACGGAGCCGATCGTGTACAGCGTAACGCCTGCATTGGCGCTGATGGAGCGGCCGGGCTCCGTGTAGATATGGGGCAGCGGGTAGTCGAACTCCTGAGCGCACTCCTTGACGGCGCTGCAGGCGACCTCCGCGAACTCTGCGATGGAGCTCGGCTTGTCGGTGACTAGGTACGGGATGCCCAAGCCGCCGCCGAGGTCAAAGATCTCCGCCGTGTAGCCCAGCTCGCTGCGCATCTGGTCCATGAACTCGAACATGACCCTGATGGCAATGGGCCAGCAGCTCAAGTCGAAGATCTGGGAGCCGATGTGCATGTGGTAGCCCGCCATGTTGAGGTGGGTGTGTGCCAGCGCGTACTCCGTGGCAGCTTTGGCGGCTCCGTTCTTGATGTTGAAGCCGAACTTGGAGTCCTCGTTAGCCGTCATGATGTAGTCGAGGGTGTCGGCCTCGACACCGGGGCAGATGCGCAGGATGACCTTCTGCTTGATGTCCTTCTCGCGTGCAACGAGGTTGATGCGCTCGAGCTCCTCATGTGTGTCGACCACGAAGCAACCGACGCCGGCCTCGATGGCCTCGCGAATCTCTTCCGGGGTCTTGTTGTTGCCCTGAACGGAAACCCTGTCCATGGGGAAACCCGCAGCCTTGGCAAAAGCGAGCTCGCCGCCGCTTCCGACGTCGATGTGGGCGCCCTCCTCCGCAACGATCTTGGTCATCGCAACGCAGCAGAAGCTCTTGGTCGCGTAGATGACGTCACTGTTCTCGTAGCGAGACTTGAACTCCCTCACATAGTCGGAAAGCTGCTTGCGCAGGGTGGCCTCGTCGTACACATACAGAGCGGTGCCATATTTCTCGATGATGTCAGCGAGGGGGACGCCACCGATGGAGACAACGCCGTCTTCGACCTTGGTGGTGACAGGTGCGACACCGAGGAGGTCGTTGACGGTGAGGTTATCAGCGGCAACGGCAGTACGCTCGTAGTGGGACATAGGACAGGACTTCCTTTCTCAGGTTTACATGCGCTCGGGCGCGCTCACTCCGAGCAAGCCGAGTGCAATCTCAAGGACACGGCGGGTGGCGTCGCAAACGTAGAGGCGAGCCGCCGTAAGCGCCTCGTCCTCGGTGAGAACGTGGCAGCGGTTGTAGAACTGGTGGTAGCAAGAGGCGAGCTCCTGCGCGTAGTAGGTCAGGCGGAAGGGAGCCAGGTCGCGTGCGCAGACCTCGACCAGACCGCCGAACTCGTCGATCTTGCGGGCCAGGTTAAGCTCCGCCTCGTCGGTAAGAACGGAAAGGTCGGTACCAGCGGGGATGAGCTTGGCAGCGGCGTCATCGGCAACTATGGCGTCGTCACCTGCGGCCTTGCGCAGGATGGAGCAGATGCGCGCATGGGCGTACTGCACGTAGTAGACGGGGTTGGAGGAGTCTTGCTTCTTAGCCTCCGTGATGTCGAAGTCAATGGTCTGGTCCGTGGAGCGAGACAGCATCAAGTAGCGCGTCGCGTCTGCGCCAACCTCGTCGATGAGCTCCTCGAAAGTCACCATCTCGCCGGTGCGCTTGGACATCCTGACGGCGACGCCGTCGCGGAAGAGGTTGACCATCTGGCCGATGACGACCTCCGGCTGACCGGGGTGACCAAAGACGTGGCCGACAGACTGGATGCGCTTGATGTAACCGTGATGGTCGGCGCCCAGCAGGTCGACGCAACGGTCGTTGCCGCGATCAAGCTTGTTCTTGTGGTAGGCGATGTCCGGGGCGAAGTAGGTGTAGGAGCCGTCCGCCTTGATCAAGACGCGGTCCTTGTCATCGCCAAAGTCCGTGGTCCTAAACCAAGTGGCGCCGTCCTTCTCGTAGATGTAGCCGAGCTTGTCGAGCTCTGCAATCGTCTTGGAGATGATGGACTCGCCGGCCTCGTCCTTGGCATGCAGGGTGCGCTCGGAGAACCAGACATCAAAGCCCAGGCCAAAGTCCTCGAGGACCTGCCTGTTGTGGGAGAGGACGGCCTCGTAGGCCATGTCCATGAAGGCGGCCTCGCGCTCTTCCTCCGTGGCGTCAACCCACTTGGTGCCCTGCTCCTCGATGATCTTGATGGCGATGTCGATGACGTAGGCACCGGCATAGCAGTTCTCCGGAAGCTGGTCGCGGTAGAACTCCGTGTTGGCGATAATCTCGTCGTAGGCCTCCGCGGGGGTCTTGCCCTCCCCCATCAGCTTGACGACCTGCAGGTAGCGGCTGGAAACAGACGCGGCGAAGACGTTCATCTGGTTGCCAGCGTCGTTGATGTAGAACTCGCGCGTGACGTCGAAGCCGGAGAAGTCGAGGACGCGGCAGATGGCGTCGCCCAACGCGGCCCAGCGGCCGTGGCCGAGGTGCATGGGGCCGGTGGGGTTTGCGGAGATAAACTCGACGTCGATCTTGGTGCCCTCGCCGATCTTGTTGCGGCCGTAGTCAGCACCCTGCTCGCGCACGGTGGAGAAGATGCTCTGCAGCGCGGAGTCGGACAGGCGAAGGTTGATGAAGCCAGGACCTGCGACCTCGACGGACTTGAGGAGCTCGCAATCCTCGAGATGGGCGACGAGAACATCTGCGATCTGACGGGGGTTCATATGTGCCTGCTTGGCGCAGCGCATGGCCACGGTCGTGGCCCAGTCGCCGTTGGAACGGTCGCGCGGGCGCTCCAGACCCGGATCAGGGATGTTCTCCAGGGGAAGCTCTCCTGCTGCGACGGCTTCCTCCAAGGCTTTTGTCACAATCTGCTCAACCTGGTTACGCACCGGGCAGCTCCTTTACTCGAAAAGATACAAAAATACGAAATTACATTTTATACGAGTAGGAGCTAACAATAATAGAGATACCAACGTGCAAAGTTAGACGGGTGTTAAATGATTACCGTTGGTACACCTGCTACGGGCAAAGGCACAGCAAGAGCTCGGAGTCGGTGTCGAACCCCGAAACCCTCAAAAACAACAAGCAAGGGACCGGCGATGAAGCCGATCCCCCCGCTAAGAGCTTAGAGCCTTACTCCAGGCGTCCTATGTAGTTGTTCTCCTGCAGGTAGGCGATGACCGGAGAGAGCACGGTCGACTTGACCTGCGCTCCGGAGAAATCCCAAGTCGCGAAGACAACAAGCGTCGCCTCCACGCCGGATGCACCGACACCCGCCTCGACAAGCACGGAATGCTTGTCCTCGAAACGCATGCCCTTGGCATCGAGTGCCTTGTCCGCAATAGCGCAAACGGCGGCCTCGACCGCCTCTAGGTCGATGTTGCGGGCGAGGGTCAGGGCAAGCGGGACACGGAAGAACTCCGGCATGCGCGTGACCGTGGAGGAGTTGATTACAGCGTTTGGCACCAAGTGCGTTTGCCCAATGTCGTCCTCGATAGTGGTATAGCGGAGGTTGACATCCTTGACCGTGCCCTCGATACCACCGAGCTTGATCCAGTCGCCGATGCCAAACTCCTTGTTGAAGGTGATCTGAGCGCCGCCGAGGATGTTCTTGATCGTGTCCTGCAAGCCCAAGGACAAAGCCAAACCACCAACGCCAAGAGCACCCACGACAACGGAGAGGTCGATGTTGAAGCAGTTCTTGCAGAGCATGTAGGCACCGATAGCCCAGACGACAATACGGATGCCGAGGATCAGGATCGAAGCGGCCTTCTCTGTATCGGCGGCAACGTGATAGGCCTTCCTCATTGCCCTGACTGCGAGCTCGGAGACGACGAAGGTGACGACGATGATAACCGCCGCAGTGGCGATCACGTTAAGGTAACCGCCACTGAGAAACGCACTGGAGGATTCAACTGAAGACTCGAGTTCGTTCATCTAAAACCTAGCCCTGCTTCCCGTGCTTTTTGCGGTGCTTCTCAATCTCCTCTGCAGGCGAGATGTAGACGTCGCCCTCGTTGATGACGCGCTCGAAGGCCTCGCGCAGGTCATCGTCGGAAACCTGACCCATGAAGTCCGTAAGGATGAGGTGCTCGCCCTCGCCCATCTGGGTGTCGGTCGCGGTCTTGGAGATCTCCTTCAGCAGCTGAGCGTCGGAGATGATCTCTTCCTCGAGGGTCTCGACGTCGTCGAGCTTCTCACCGCGCTTGAGGTCGCGGGCGATGACTGCCTTGAGGTAGAGAACGCCGACGAGACCGGAGGCGACGGAGGCGCAGAGGATGGCGGCCTTGGCCATCATCGTGACCTCGTCGCTACCTGCACCGTAGAAGGACAGGTTGGCAACGTAGATGGACATCGTGAAGCCGATACCACCGAGCATGCCGGCACCGAGCATGTGCTTCCAAGCGCAGTTGGTCGGCATAGGGAGCTTGAGGGCCTTAACAGAGGCAAAGCTCAGCAGGAAGATACCCAGCGGCTTGCCGATGAAGAGACCGAAGAAGACGCCCAGGACGACGGGGTCGATGACGATGTCCATGGGGTCGACGCCCACCAGGCGCACACCGGCGTTGCAGAAAGCGAAGACCGGCAGGATGAAGTAGTTGGACCAAGGAGAGATCTTGCGGTCCATACGGGAGAGCGTGGGCTCGACGCGGCGGGAGATCTCGTGGATGACGTAGACGCGGTCGGAGTACTCCTTCTGGGCGAGCATGGGCTCGCCGGGGATGTAGCGGTCGCGCGCCTCGAGAACCTTGGCGATGGTCCACTTGCCAAAGACGCGAGGATTGACCTCGGCCTTGGTCGGAATGGTGAAGGCGAGGATGACGCCGGCGATAGTGCACTCGACGCCGGAGAAGAACACGCAGAACCACAGCAGGATACCGAGGAACACGTAGGGCTTGACGGAGTAGACGCCCATCTTGTTGAAGGCCATGAGCACGCAGACGACCAAGCCGGACATGATCAGCCAGAAGGGGTCGGGGGACTGGCCGTAGAAGATGGCGATGACGAGGATCGCCATGATGTCATCAGCGATGGCGAGGGTCTTCAAGAAGACGCTCAGACCCTTAGGAATACCCTTGCCAACCAAGGTGAGGACGCCGATGGCGAAGCCGATATCGGTGGCCATCGGGATACCGAAGCCCTTTGCATGCTCGCTGCCAAAGTTGAACAGCAAGAAGATGATGATAGGCACCATGACGCCGCCACATGCAGCGATGATGGGAAGCAGCGCGGCCTTGATGTCCTTGAGCTCGCCGACAAAGAACTCGTACTTGAGCTCGAGGCCGACGCAGAGGAAGAACAGGGTCATCAAAACGTCGTTGACCCATTCCTCGATGGTGAAGCCGATGAAGACGTTGTTGAGGCCAAAACCGTTGACCGTGAGACCGAGCTGGAAGTTGAGGAAGTCCTCGTAATGCTCGAAGGCACCGGTGTTGGCCAGGATGATGGCGATGACCGCAGCGGTGACCATCATGATGGAGCCGAGCGTCTCGACGGAGGTGACCCTGTCGATGAAGCTGCGGCGCTTGGCGTCGCGTTCGGCCTGCGTGTAGATGAGATTGTTACTCGAAGAAAAACCCATGTTTGTTATCAAACCCCTGTGTAGTGCTGTGGCCCTGCATCAACATGACGCAGGGCCACAGAGAATCTATCTAGCCGGCGTAGTCGGCGAGAACGGCAGCAACTTGCTTTTTGCGGGAGAGCACGCCCGGCATCCAGACGGAGCCATCAGCGAAGCTGATGCTGAAGCCGCCCTCGATGAAGGAGACGTCGCCAGCGGCGATGAACTCGGAGCCCTCGACGATGATGTCGGTCAGAAGCATCAGGGCTGCGTCATAGCCGCCCTCCTCCTGGATCTTCGCGACCTGAGCGCTGATCTCCGGGATGCGCTTGCGCATACCCTCCAAATCGACGGTCTCGTACTGGGCAACCCAGACCTTGCGACCGGCAAAGTTGAACTCCTTGGAGTCGCGGCTGCAGATCTCCTCGACGGTGACGTCGTCGTCGCCGCCGCGGGACTTGAAGATCTTCATGCCAAACTCAGTCGCATCAACGCCGAGCTGCTTGGAGAGCATGTCGATGCGCTCCTCGTCGACGAAGGTGCAGGTAGGGGACTTCATGATGACAGTGTCGGTCAGCAGGGCGGAGAGCAGGCAGGCTGCGATGTCGTCCTGGATGTCGATGCCGCAGATGCCATAGAGCATCGTGATGACGGAGGTGGTGGAGCCAACGGGCATGTTGAGGAACTCGATGGGGCCCGCGGTCTGCAGGTCTGCGATGCGATGGTGGTCGACAACGCCGACGACCTCGGCCTTCTCGATGCCGTCGACAGCCTGGCCGAGCTCGTTGTGGTCGACGAGGTAGACCTTGTCGCCCTCCTCGACGTGGTCGATCAGGGCGGGCGCGTCCTCGATACCATACTCGGCGAAGATCATCTCTGCCTCTGCAGGCAGGGGGCCGAGGCGGACGGGGATGTATTCATTGTCAGGATCCATCATGTTCTTGAGGTTTGCCCAGGTGTAGGCAGCCATGATGGAGTCGTTGTCAGGGTTCTTGTGACCCACAACGTAGATCTGAGACATATTCACTCCTCCTGGAAATTAACAAACGACGGAATTATACCCAAGCACTGGGAGATTCTTTTTTACGCACTGTCAACCAATACGCGCGCGGTCGGGAGCTATCCGTCTCTGGTAACACAGGGGCGGATTTGTCCAGGACGGAAAGCCACCGGACACCGCGAGGTTTATGAGGAGGGACAGGGTCCCTCCTTACGTAGGTACCGATGGCTGTGTAGGGGAGGGACCCTGTCCCTCCCCATAAACCTCGCGTTAATCAACGCTTCTCCAGATAACAGCCGCATCGACTGAGTCTCTCCTGCATGGCCGACGCTTCGCCAAAGCCTCTTCCCCTTCGCGATCGAACTTCTCCCCTAGTTGACCTTGACGATCGGTGCGTAGCCTTTGAGCAGCTTCTTGATCTGGCCGGACTTGGCGAAGTAGATCGAGAGCTTGTCGCCCTCGATGGCAACCACCTGGCCTATGCCGAAGGTCTTATGGTCGACGGTGTCGCCCACGGAGAATTCCTCGTTGCCCGCGACGGTACTCGCGGCGGGTTTGGCAAAGCGCGAGGTGACGCCGTTGCTCGGCTTGGAAGAGGAAGAAGACCCCTCTATCCTGGTGCCCTTGCCGTAGACGCGGCCACCGTACATATCCTCGCCGCGACCGCTGCCATAGGTGCTGTGACGGTCCCCGCGCTTCTCCCAGCCAGTGCCGGTGATACCGCGCGACCCGATGCCATCGCTTTCCAGCAGCTCCTTGGGCATCTCGTTGATAAAGCGGCTGCGCGGATTGGCCTGAGGCTGGCCAAAGAGACGGCGCGTTTGAGCATGCGTGAGGTAGAGCTTTTTGCGCGCACGTGTGATAGCGACATAGGCCAGACGGCGCTCCTCCTCCACCCCGCGCTCCTGGACGGAGTTGCTGTGGGGGAAGATACTCTCCTCCATGCCGGCGACGAAGACGACATCGAACTCGAGGCCCTTGGCGCTGTGGATGGTCATGAGGGTGACCATCTCGTCGTTGTCCTGGACGGAGTCGAGGTCGCTGCGCAGGGAGAGCCACTCCATGAAGTCCGCGAGGGTGGGCTTGCGCGTGGTGACCTGGACGCCGGAGAGCAGCGCCTGCTCCGGGTTGTCGCCGAGGTCCTCCTCCACGATCTCCGGGTGAGACTCCGCATACTCCTGGACGACGCTCACGAACTCTCGAATGTTCTCGATGCGGGCATCTGCCTCCTCCGAGCGCTGTGCCTGCAGTGCCCCGATGAGACCCGTGCTCTCGATGATCATGTCGACGACCTTATCGAGCTCGCCGCTGTAGCGGCGGCACTCATCGATGATACCGATAAAGCTCTCGAGCGCCTTGCGGGTGTTGGCCCTGCATGCGGGGTCGAGGGACTCCTCGCGCGCTGCGTCCATGAAGGAGATGCCGCGGATGTTGGCCGCGTACTGAATGCGCTCAACCGTCGTCTTGCCGATGCCGCGCCTTGGGGTGTTGATCACGCGCAGGGCTGAGATATCATCCGCAGGGTTGACGACGAGCTTGAGGTAAGCCATGCAGTCGCGGATCTCCGCGCGATCGAAGAACCTCGTACCACCGACGATCTGGTAAGGCACACCGGCCCTCAGGAACATATCCTCGAGCGTACGGGACTGCGCGTTGGTCCTGTAGAAGAGGGCCATGTCGTTGTAGCTCGTACCCTTGTCATGGAGCTTCTCGATCTCCGATGCGATCCAGCGGCCCTCGTCGCGCTCGTCAGCCGCAAGGTAGAGGCGGATCTTCTCGCCAGCGGGGCTATCCGTGAACAGGCGTTTTGCCTTGCGGGAGGTGTTGTTGGCGATAACGGCGTTGGCAGCCTCGAGGATGTTGCCAGAGGAGCGGTAGTTCTGCTCGAGCTTGACGGTCTTTGCCTGGGGCCAGTCGCGCTCGAAATCGAGGATGTTGCGGATATCCGCGCCACGCCAGCTGTAGATGCTCTGGTCGTCGTCGCCAACGACCATGAGGTTACCCTGCACCTTGGCGAGCATCTTGGTGATGGCGTACTGCGCGCCGTTGGTGTCTTGGTACTCGTCTACGAGGATGTAGCGAAAGCGCATGCCGTAGGAGTTGACAAGGTCCGGGTTGTCCCTGAAGAGCAGGTAGGTGTTGAGGAGCAAATCGTCGAAATCCATGGCATTGGCACGCTTGAGCCTGGTCTGCATGGCCTTGTAAACCGTTGCGACGACCTTGGCGAAGGGCTCGTTTTGAGGCATGTCGCCGGGGAGCTTGAGATCGTTTTTAGCTGCGCTGATACGGCTGCGGACGGCGTTTTCCGGGTAGCGCTTGGTGTCGAAGCCGTGCTCCGACATGATGTCTTTGACCAGGCGCTTGGTATCGTCTGCATCGTAGATAGTGAAGTCCTTGGTGTAGCCCAGGCGCTCGCCATCCGAGCGCAGGATACGCACGCACATGCTGTGGAAGGTGTTGATCCACATGCCCTTGATCCCCATGGGCAAAAGCTTCGAGAGACGGTCGCGCATCTCCTTGGCGGCCTTGTTGGTAAAGGTGACAGCCAAAATCTCCCAAGGCATGACGCCCAAGTCCTCGACCAGGTGAGCGATCCTGTAGGTGAGGACGCGGGTCTTTCCACTGCCGGCGCCAGCGAGGACGAGCAGCGGGCCCTCCGTCGTCGCAACGGTGTCGTATTGCCCAGGGTTGAGCGTGGAAAGATCGATCATAAGAGAGCTCCTTTAACGGATGGAGATTCACAGTAACAACAGGGTGTGACGCAAAAATCCTCGCAACGGCATCTACTGTCTGCTATCCGCTGCGAGGCCATGCCGTCCCAAAAAGGACCTGGTCTTTTATGGGACGTGGAGATGCGCAAAGACCCGCGACCTGCCCCTGTCCCACAAAAGACCAGGTCCTTTTTGGGACGGTCAGCAAGTCGGCGCACGCTAGAGCGAGTGGCGACCGCGCTTGGAGTTGACCTGCTTGCGCGCCGGACGCTTGGGCTGCGCGTTGATGTTAACCAACCCGAAGACACGCGAGAAGACGGTATGGCAGATTACGGCAACCGCGATGCCCAGGACGGCACCGACGACGATGTCGGTCACGAAGTTAACGCCAAGGTATACGCGCGAGATGCAGATGAACACAGCCAACACGAGGCAGACAGACCCCAGTCCGCGCGCACGCGAGCGCAGAAGCACCATGACCGCTGCAGCGCTGGTAGCGGCATGGAAGGACGGAAAGCAGTAGCCTGCATGGCTCACACCCAAGACAGCGACGAGGCCCGTCACAGAGTCCGACGGACAGGGTCGGGCGACGATGTTGCTGAAGACAGCGCACAAGATCCAGGTGATGACGAGCGTGACGACCATGATGATGCCGGTCTCACGGCGCTCCTCGAACACGAGCAGCACGAGCGCGATGAGGATCCAGATGAGTGCGGAGTTTCCCAGCGAGGAGAGCAGGGCCATGACCTGCGTCAAACCATCGATGCGAACCGATTGCACACCGAGCAAAAGCGCGCCTTCCACAAGACCTCCAAAACAAACCAAGCGTTTACGTAGCTTGCTATCTTAACACCAAGGACCACGCTCTAGGACCTTGTCGCCTGCCAACAGGCAACGGCAGTTGCAGCCGCCACATTGAGGCTGTCAACGCCCTCGCGCATGGGGATCTTGACGGTCATATCGCACGCGCGCACCGTGCTCTCCATCAGACCCTCCCCCTCCGTGCCCATCACCAACGCGAGTTTGTCGCATGCAGGCAGCTGAGCTAGGGAGATCGAGTCATCGCTCAAGGCAAGGGCCGCGAGCTTGAAGCCTGCATCGCACAAAACGGGCACACATTCAGCCGACCAATCGCGCGCAGAGCCGATGCGCGCCCAGGGCACGCGCACGACGGCACCTTTGGACATGCGCGCACAGCGGCGAAAGAGTGGGTCCGCGCAGGAATGCGTGATCAAGACAGCGTCAATGCCAAAGCTCTCTGCGATGCGGAAAATAATCGCGAGGTTGGCGCCGTTGGTTGAGTCTTCGACGATGATGATGCGTCGCGAGCGCTCCAGCAGCTGGCCGAGAGGGGGCTGCGCAGGGCGAGCCACCACACCGACGACGCTACGCGTCTGCGGATAACCCGTGAGGAGCTCGAACTCATCAGCAGACACCACGCAGCGCTTTGCGCAGGGCAAATCAGGAAACGGGAAAGCCTCCGTGCTCAGCATCTCCATGACCTCGAGGCCGGCATCGTATGCGGCACGCAGGAGGAGCTCGGACTCGGCAAGAAAGCAGGGCGTGCCACGCCACTTGCCTGCAGCAAGGTCCTTGTCTGTCATCTGATACGGATTCAAAGCACTCCAAACATCTGCACATAACAAAAAAGCCGCTTGAAGCGGCTTTGAGTTTTAGCTGGTCGGGTGGACAGGATTCGAACCTGCGACCCCTTGACCCCCAGTCAAGTGCGCTACCAAACTGCGCCACCACCCGATATGCTAATGAGAAGGTTTTGAGCTGGTCGGGTGGACAGGATTCGAACCTGCGACCCCTTGACCCCCAGTCAAGTGCGCTACCAAACTGCGCCACCACCCGAGCTCAAACAAACGTCCGCATCAAGCGGACAAGCAGATATGTTACCCAAACATCCTTGTTTTGTGAATACCCGATTTCAAGAGAATTCAAATTTGTAACTGCGGCCCATGACACACTTTGTGCCAGTGACATTGTGTGTCATGCAGAAGGCTCGGGGATATCCTGCGGCTCTATGGCATGACACACAATGTCACTGGCACAAAGTGTGTCATGGAAGACCAAGCGAGATTCGCGTCCCATTTTAGACGCGCAGAAACAAATACAGCGGCCCCGAGCGCGAGCTCGAGACCGCTGTTAATCGGCAAATAAAGCCAACTGAGGACAGCTTAGATGGAGAAGTTCTCCTTGCCCTCGAAGACATCCATGGCCTCGTCGACATCGTAGTCGGCGAAGGTGATGGCAGAGATGGCCTTGGTCAGGCGGACAGCCTCGTCCAGGCTGCGCTGGTGGATGTTGCGGCCCGTAGCGTTGCCGCAGGCGCCACCGACGTGGATCTGGTCGTAGAGCTGGGACAGGAAGGTGCGAGCGTCGACGGTGGAGCCACCGGCGCAAACCAGGCCGCAGCGGCCGGAAGCCATGGAAGCGACCTTGAGGAGCTCTGCAGAGGTCTGGTCATCGGTGGGAGCAGGCGGGTTGACCTTGACGAAGTCCGCGCCCAGGCACAGTGCGGCACCGGCGGCACCGGCGATGAGCTCTGCGTCCTTCTCTGCCTCGACAGCCTTGCCGCGGGGATAGATCCACAGGACCACAATCAGGCCCTCAGCGTGAGCCTCAGCGATGAGCTCGCCGGCCTCTGCCAGCATCTGGGACTCGAACTCGCTGCCCAGGTAGATGGTGTAGCCCAGGCCGACGATGTTGACGCCAGCCTCGCGCATAGCGAGAACGGCCTCGAGGTCGCACAGCTGCGGGGAGAAGGGATCTTGCTGCTTGGTCTTGACCAGGTTGGTCTTGGAGTTCATCTTAACCAGGTAGTTGATCTCCGGATAGTCCGGGGCATAGTGAGCGATGAGACCGCGCTGGCCTGCGAGGACGCCGCAAACGCCCTGGTCACCGATCTTGAAGAGGTGCTCGGGGTCTGCATCGGCGATATCGATGCCCTCACCGTAGAAGTCCTTGTTGAGGTGCTCCATCTTCTGGTCGCATGCAAAGAGCATCAGACGACCGGTGCCTTGCGTGGCGGCCATCATGTTGTCGATGTAGGTCTCGCGGAACTCAGGCATAACGTCAGCCGGGACGCGAACATCCTCACGCGTGATCTGGGGCATTTCGATTCCTTTCGCAGTGTGGCAAAAGCCATTTCAAACGTATTCAACATTGTACCGCAGGGCACTCAATCGCTGCGGAGATTTAAGCTCAACGGACGACGACGGCGTATGGCGGCCGACTAACGCAAGCGCAAGCGAGCGACAGGCGGCTTAATCGTCGATCCAGCCGTTGGTAACGGGCCAGGAGCGCTGGTCGTTGAGGGCGATGCCGCCCAGGTGCGCAGCCACCGGCTCCATGCGACGCTTGTACTCGCTGCGCTGCACGGACCTAAGCACATCCTTGACGAGCTTGGGATCAAAGCCCTGCTCGATGAGCTCCGCCGCACCCATCTCGCCTTCGACATGAGCGGCGAGGATGGTGTCGAGCAGCTCGTATTCGGGGAGCCTATCGGAGTCCTTCGCGCCCTCGTAGAGCTCTGCGCTCGGCGCCTTGGTGATGCAGGCCTCGGGGATGGAGGGGCTTTGCGCCGCACGCCAACGGGCAAGCTCGTAGACCTGGGTTTTGTAGAGGTCGCCGATAGGGGCATATGCGCCGGCTGTGTCGCCGTAGAGGGTGGAGAATCCCATGGCCGCTTCGGACTTGTTGCCGGTATTGAGAAGCATCCAGCCACGCGCATTAGAAAGCGTCATGAGGTAGACGGTACGGACGCGCGCCTGGAGGTTTTCTGCCGCAAGGCCCGAGACCTCGCCACCGCAAGCGGACCCAAGCACCTGGTGGAAGCTCTCAACGGGCTCGTTAATCGGCAGCTTGAGGGTCTCGATGCCAAAGTTGTGCGCGAGCTCGAGGGCGTCTTGCACAGAGCCGTCGCTGGAGTACTTGCTTGGCATGAGGACAGCGTGGACGTGCTCGGCGCGGATTGCATCGGCGGCGACGGCCGCGACAACGGCGGAGTCGATACCGCCGGAGAGGCCAACGAGCGCGTCGCTGAAGCCGTTCTTGTTCATATAGTCGCGCGTCGCCATGACGAGCGCGTCCCACATGAGCTTGCTGTCGTCCTCCTGGGCGGACTCGGCATCGATGGTCTCCGGTGCCTCGAGCGGCTTGGTGTCGAAGGTGACGATCTCTTGCTTGTCAGAGGAGCAGGCGGCGATGAGCTCGCCTTCCGGCGTGACGATGCAGCTGCCGCCGGCAAAGACGGTGGCGTCGCTGGCGCCGGTCAGATTGATGTAGGCGACAAAGCGACCAGACTGTTTGGCGAGGTCGATGATGCGGTCGAGCTCGCCCTTGGTAGCCGGCAGGGCATAAGGGCTGTCGAAGGTGTCGGCACACATCTCGAGCAAGACGGTGTCGCCCTCCTCCGCCACAACCTCGCCGAAGTGGTCGTCAAAGCAAATGCTGATGCCGTCGCAGCCAAAGTCCACACCAAAGCTCTCGTCCTCGGCGGCAACCTGCGGAAAGCCCAGCGAGTTGAGGGCATGATTGTCAACAACGATGAGCTCCTCGAGCGGCTCTGCGAAGTCATCGAACAGCTCGTAGGCGCGCAGGGCGGAAAGCAGCAGGTGGGCTTCGGCCTTCTCTGCGATGCCCTCAAGCGTCTTGCGGACATCGGCGAGGAAGGCATCGGAGTAGGCCAGTCCGTCAAGCGGCCAGCCGGTGAGGGCATGTGCGGGAAAAACAACGAGGTCGACGTCGTCTTCTGAGGCAAACTGCGCCGCCTCGAGGATCTTCGCGGCGTTGCCGTCGAGGTCGCCGACGGTGGGGTTCATCTGGGCTAAAGCGATGCGCATGAGAAGTCCTTTCGAGATGGGCGGATCTATCTGCTGCCACTCTAACACGGGCGACAACGTCACTCGTTACCAGCCCGTGTCAGGGAAGTGAAAACCGCGTGACAGCATCTGCGAACCGAACGGGACACAAAGGGCATTGATTCCGAGCGAAGGCCCGTAAAACGTTGGGCTACGAATAGATGCTTCGGCTTCGGCCTTCGGCCTGCGCTCAACACAACAAACCTAGGGAAACGCTGATTAGAGCAAGGTTTATGGGGAGGGACAGGGTCCCTCCCCTACGTGACCAGCGGTTTTGGCAATCGTACGCAGCGGGCACTTGCTTTAATCAACGTTTCCCTAGGAGGGCCACCGAGTCTTGCAACGGGTGGTCAATGTGTACCAGTGACCACCGAAGCATCCCCGAGTTACAGCCGAGACACTTTGAGCCGCCCGCACCCTCTTACGAGCGCCGAGCGGCCCTATCGGCAAATATCAGTAGTCGTTGGCGGCGGGGCTTTCCATCCACGCGCGCTCGAAGGCAGCGTACTCCCCCGCCTCGACCGCCTCGCGCGCCTTGCGCATGAGGTCGAGCAGGTAGAAGAGGTTGTGCTGGGTGCACAGCATGCTGCCGAGCATCTCGCCCGCCTTGATCAGATGGCGGATGTAGGCGCGGGTGAAGTTCTGGCACACGGGGCAGAGGCACTCATGGTCAAGCGGCGTGAAATCGTCCTTGTACTTGGCATTGCGCATGTTCATGCGGCCCTGGCTGGAAAAAACCGTACCCATGCGGCCAGTGCGCGTAGGCAGCACGCAGTCGAACATGTCGACGCCCTGCGCGACGGCGCGTACAAGCGTGGTGGGGTTGCCGACGCCCATGAGATAGCGCGGCTTGCTCTCCGGCAGCGCCTGAGCGACGGTGCCGAGGGTCTCGAACATGAGCTCGTGGTCCTCGCCGACGCTGTATCCGCCGATGCCGTAACCCGGGAAGTCGAGCTTGGTGAGTTCTTCAACGCTGTGCAGGCGCAGGTCCAGATGGACACCGCCTTGGACGATGCCAAAGAGCGCCTGGTCCTCGCGCGTGTGAGCGGCCTTGCAGCGCTTTGCCCAAGCAAGAGAGCGCTCGACGGCGGCCTCGACGTCCTTTTTCTCTGCAGGATAGGGCGGGCACTGGTCGAGCTGCATGATGATGTCGGCGCCGATCTCCTCCTGGATGCGCATGTTGTCCTCGGGCGTCCAGCGGTGCTTGCTGCCGTCGACAACAGAGCGGAAGTCGACGCCGTCAGCGTCGAGCTTGACGGTGTCGGCCAGGGAGAAAATCTGGAATCCGCCGCTGTCGGTGAGGACGGGGCGATCCCAGTTCATGAACTTGTGGACGCCGCCGGCCTTCTTGATGATCTCCGTGCCCGGGCGGTTGTAGAGATGGTACGTGTTGGAGAGGATGATCTGGCTGCCCAGCTCCTTGAGGGTCTCCGGCATCACACCCTTGACCGTGGCGGCCGTGCCGACGGGCATGAAGATCGGGGTCTGGATGTCGCCGTGCGGCGTATGGAAGCAGCCGCGGCGCGCCGCGGTGTTGGGGTCTTTCTTGATGAGGTCGAACTCGAACACGTTCGTCTCCTTAAGGTAAGCGTTTAAGCGTTGCGGATTACAGAAGCATCATGGAGTCGCCAAAGCTGAAGAAGCGGTAGTCGTTGCGCTTGGCCTCCTCGTAGGCGTTCATGACGATGTCGCGACTGGAGAAGGCGCTGACGAGCATGAGCAGCGTCGAGCGCGGGACATGGAAGTTCGTGATGATGCTGTCCACGACCTTGTACTCGTAGCCGGGCATGATGTAGAGCTTGGTGGCTGCGCGGTTCTTGGCCTCAAGCTCGCCATCGGCAGCTGCGCTTTCCAGCGAGCGCACGCTCGTCGTGCCGACCGCGATGACGCGATGACCGGCAGCCTTGGTCTCCCTCACGGCGTCGACGGTTGCCTGCGGCACCGTGTAGAGCTCCACGTGCATGTCGTGCTCGGCGGGATCGTCCTCGTTGACCGTGCGGAAGGTGCCCAAGCCGACCTCGAGGTCGACGGTCGCGACGCGCACGCCCTTCTCCTTGATGCGCTCGAGCAGTTCCTGCGTGAAGTGCAGGCCGGCTGTAGGGGCCGCCGCGCTGCGCTCGGTCTTGGAGTAGACGGTCTGGTACATCTCGTCGTCGCCCTTGTACTCGGTGATGTAGGGCGGCAGCGGCGTGCGGCCGACGAGGTGCATCGCCAAGTCGACGGAGACGGCGTTGCCCTGCGGGGTCAAGCGCACGACGCGCGCGCCGTTTTCCGGCAGGATATCGGTCACCTCACCGTGGAGGATGACCCGACCGTCGGCGTCCTTGAACTCCATGAGCGCGCCGGGCTTGAGGCGCTTGCCGGGCTTGACCAGGCACTCCCAAGTTTGCTCGACCGCCGTGTCGGGTGCACCCTCGCTCTTGTTGAGCAGCAGGCACTCCACAGCGCCGCCGGTCCCCACCTTGTTGCCGAGCAAGCGCGCCGGGAGCACGCGCGTCTCATTGACGACGAGGAGGTCACCGGGGTTGAGGTAGTCGATCACATCACGGAAGATGCGGTGCTCGAGGGCACCATCTTTATGCACGACCATGAGCTTGCAGGAGTCCCTGGGGTCTGCAGGCGCTTGGGCGATATAGGATTCGGGCAGGTCGTAGTCGAAGTCAGCGGTTCTCATATATGCTCCTTAGTCAAACGTATCTATACTAGCAAAGAGCGCAACGATTTAACGGGAGGTCATGTTGAGAACGATGTTGCACGCCTGCTGCGGGCCCTGCTCGCTCGAGCCGGTGCGAATCTACCAGGAAGAGGGCGCAGATTTCGCGATCTACTACGACAACCCCAATATCCACCCGGACGAGGAATACGACCGCCGACTCGAGACGATCCGCGCATACGTGGTCGAGCCCAACGAGCTGCAGCTCTTCGAAGGCCCCTACGACCCGGATGAGTGGGAGCGGCGTGCCGGCATCCACGGCGCCAACCGCGAGACACGCTGCCGCGCCTGCTACCGCATGCGCTTCGAGCGCCTGGCGCGCGTCGCCAAGGAGCAGGGTTTTGACGCCATCGGCTCCACGCTCACCATCAGCCCCTACCAGTACACGCAGGCGATTATCGAGGAGCTTGAGCGCGCAGCAGCCTGCGAGGGCGTTGCCACCGACGCGCGCGATTGGAGCGAGCACTACCAGGAGGCGACCCGCCGCAGCCGCGAGCTGGGGATGTATCGCCAAAACTACTGCGGCTGCCGCTTCTCCATCGCCGAAGCCGAGAAAGAGCGCCGCGAGCATGCTGCCAAGCGCGCCGAGGAAAAGCGCATCAAGCAGCGAGCCCTCCTCCAAGCCGCCTGCGAAGGCGTCGCCAACCAGCTCTCGCAGCTGTAGAAGGGGGCGACTAACTCAGTCGTGACACACTTTGTGCCAGTGACATTGTGTATCACGCAGCGCGCTCGCGTTAACCTACGGCTCTCCGGCGTGACACACAATGTCACTGGCACAAAGTGTGTCACGCCCACTCGTCCTCTACCTCGTCAGCGTCCTCGAGACGGCATCTTTCCAACCGGCTAGGTGCTCGGCAACCTGCGCCTCGCCCATCTTGGGCTCGAAGACATCGTCGTTACCGCGAAGGGCGGTAAGCTCGCTCGTGTTTTTCCAGAAGCCGGTGGACAGACCCGCGAGGAAGGCCGCACCCATCGCGGTGGTCTCCGTGTTCGTCGGGCGCCTCACCTCACAGCCGAGCATGTCGCTTTGGAACTGCATCAGGAAGTTGTTCCGCGCTGCGCCACCGTCGACGTTGAGGGCGGCGATGGGCCTTTTTGCATCCGCCTCCATGGCAATGGCGAGGTCGTGCATCTGATAGGCCAGCGCCTCGAGTGCGGCGCGGACGATGTGAGCCTTCGTGGTGCCGCGCGTGAGGCCAAAGATGCTGCCGCGAGCGTCGCTGTCCCAATAGGGTGCGCCCAAGCCCGTGAAGGCAGGGACGATGTAGACGCCGGCGCTGTCGGGAACGCTCAGCGCGAGCTGCTCGCTGTCGCTGGCGTTCTTGACGAGCTCAAGCTCGTCGCGCAGCCATTGGATGAGTGCGCCGGCGACAAACACGCTGCCCTCCAGCGCGTACTTGGTCGGCTCGCCGGGCGCGCTTGCCGCAATCGTCGTGACGAGGTTGTTCTCGCTCACGGGGGCATCGGTGCCGGTGTTCATCAAGAAGAAGCAGCCAGTGCCGTAGGTGTTCTTGGCCTGGCCCGCCTCGAAGCAGCACTGCCCAAAGAGCGCCGCCTGCTGGTCGCCCGCGACGCCGCAGATGGGGATGCCTTGCGGGAGGTTGGGGTTGGCGGTGAAGCCAAAATCCGACGACGAGGGGCGGACTTCCGGCATCATCGAACGAGGGATGTCGAACAAGTCGAGCAGGTAGTCGTCCCAATCGCCGGCGTGGATGTTGAAGAGCATGGTGCGGCTTGCGTTGGTGGGGTCGGTCGCATGGACGCGACCGTTGGTGAGGTTCCAGATGAGCCAGGTGTCCACCGTGCCAAAGGCGAGCTTGCCGGCTTCGGCCTTCTCGCGCGCGCCCTCGACGTTGTCGAGCAGCCACTTGGCCTTGCTCGCAGAGAAGTACGGGTCCGGCCTCAGCCCAGTCCTCTTGGTGATCTGCTCGAAGACCTCCTGGTCGTCACCGCAGATCTCGCTGATGACGTCTGCAGTCCTGCGGCACTGCCAGACGATGGCGTTGGCGATGGGCTCGCCGGTCTCGCGATCCCAGATGACGGTGGTCTCGCGCTGGTTGGTGATGCCGATGCACTCAATATCGTCCGGCGACAGGCTCATTTGCGTCATGAGCTCCGTGAAAGTGCCAAGCTGCGAGCCGACGATGTCCTTGGGGTCGTGGTCGACCCAGCCGGGCTTGGGGTAGAGCTGCGGGAATTCTCGCTGTGCCATCCCGCAGATCGCGCCCTCGCGGTTGACGAGCACGGTGCGCGAGGATGTCGTGCCCTGGTCGAGGGCGATGATGTAGCGCTTGGTCATCTGGTGGTTCTCCTTGCTGTGGATTTGATCGCCCGAGCCTTACTCGAGCCACTCTCTCTTGCAGTCAAGCGACAGTTCGTCGCATATCTGCAGGAGGTTCTCATTGCTGATGGTGGAGGCGAAGTCGTCGCTGCCGCCGTTGGCCGCACGCGCGCTCAGGTAGATGCCCGCGGCCTTGTCGATGGTGTGTGCCATCCCAAAGACGTCTTGGAAGCTCGATCCTGAGGTGAACAGCCCGTGGTGGGCCCAGACGACGGCAGGGTACTCTCTCATGCATTCAGCGGTTGCCTGCGCGATATCGGCACTTCCCGGCATCTTCCACTCGACGAAGCCCAGGCCCTGCGGGACGAGCATGATGCACTCCGTCATCGCGCCCCACAGCGCGCGCGTGATGGTGCGGGCGCAGCCGGACAGTACCATGGTGAGGGCCACGACATTGGATGGGTGCGCGTGGTAGAGGATGCGGGAGTGATAGTCCGTTGCCTCCGCGCGCACGGCATGGATGAGGATGTGGCTCGGCAGCTCGCTCGTGGGTGCAGTGCCGTCGGAAAGCCCCCAGACGATGCGATAGCTGTCGCCTAGCGGGCTGACCTCGACGATGCCGATGCTCTTGGCGAGAGCGCTCTCGACAAGGCGCAGGTGCTTGCCGGTGCCGGTGACAGCAAAGAACTCACCTGCCATCTGCGGGCAGGTAATGCCAAGCTCCACCCAGGCGGCGTCTGTCTTGAAGGCCGCGCGGCAGGCCTCTACGTCATCGGTTTTGAGGCGGTAGGACACATTGCCGCCGTTGGCCTCGTGCCAGCCCATCTTCCAACCCTCGGTGCAGAGGTTTGCCAGGCCGCGCATAAACTCCATGCGCTCGACCCCAAAGTCGTTTGCCGCGCTCGCAACGGAGCCGACGGCGTTGCCCGCCATGCCCACTCCGGCGTCGATTGCCGATTTGGCAGCGTCAAGAAAACCCATGAAGCCCTCTTTTCGTCTGGTTAACAGATGCTAGTGGTGCTTGTCTGTATGGGTATTATAGGGATGATTGAACAAATGGTTGGTTGCACGTTTAAAGATGCAGGTTGGCGCCGGCGTCTACGGGCATGCGAGAGAAAGGGTTTGCGATGGACGTCGCAAGGCTTGAGAAGGACATCATCGACCAGATCGTCGAGCTGCAGATCAAGCTCGGCTACGCGTACGAGTCGACGCGTTTTTACTACAAGGTCTCCTCGCTCAACTCCCTGATCGGGACCGACGCCCCTGATGCGACCACGCTGTGTAAGGAGCTGACCAAGGCGCATGTCTTGGATGACTCGCCCTTGGGCAACGTCACTTTCGGTACCCACGAGGACCGCATCGAGGTCCGCATCCCGCCGCAAGGCTCCAAATACGTGCACGAGGAAGTCCCCGCACCGGCTTTTCTGGTCGACCTCATCGACCTCTTCTTGACCGAGCACCATCCCGCCAAAGAGAAGATCATCGGCCTGTTTGCCAGGTACTCCGACGACTACGTCCTCGAGAACATGCCCGCCGGCGCCGAGTTCGACTACGGCATGCACTTTGCCGACCCGTCCATCGACTCCCATTATTACTGCTTCAAGGAGGAGATGGGTCACGTCATCTACCACCGCTTCGTGAAAGAGGACTACGAGCGCCTGCTGGATTAGAGACGCGCGAAGGCGGGAGTGCTTCGATGGATGACACACTTTGTGCCAGTGACATTGTGTGTCACGGGAGGGAGCCGCAGGTTAACGCAAACGCTCTGCGTGACACACAATGTCACTGGCACAAAGTGTGTCCAAAGTGTGTCATCTTATGTTTTTACGATGCTGATTGAAAGGCTCTCCTTGTGTTTGGCTCCTACGTAAGGCAGGGTGTTGAGCCACGCACTTCGAGAGGAGCCAAATGGCAAGACCGCGCAAAATCAGTCTCTGCAATCTCTATCACGTGACCAGCCGCGGAGTTGGCGGTCAGATAATCTTCGAAGATGATGACGACAGGCGCCATTTTCTGCGCTTGCTCAAAGAGGCTTGCGTTGCACACGACATCAAAGTTGCCGCTTGGTGCCTAATGGACAACCATTTCCATCTTCTAGTGATGGCACCACTTGAAGACATAACGCCAGCAATGAAGCAGGTCAAAGAGAGATACGCCAAGGACATAAATAGAAGACACTCTAGGACCGGACACTTGTTCCAAGGAACCTTTAGCAGCTTTCCCATCGCGAGCGAATCATACCTCGCCGCAGCCATTCACTACATCCACAATAATCCGGTCAGGGCTCAAATCGTCGAGCATCCTGCAAGTTATCGTTGGAGCAGCTACCAGGAATACTGCGGTAAGCGCTTCCTGCTGGATGATTCTCTGATGATTGACTTGTCTGATAAGCAAGACTGCACCGGTTTTAGCAAGAAAACCCTGTACCAAGGACTCCGGACAACTGACAACGACGCAGTGGAAGAAGCAAAGCGCATTCTGGGCCTCGATAGCCCAACCACAGTAAAAGGTCTGGACATGGCCTCTAGAGACGCTTCCGTGAGAAAGCTGTCTGACAACGGCTTCACCAAAGCCCAGATAGCGAGATTGACCGGAGTCTCAAGATCAACAGTGCATCGAATTCTCTCGCAATGACGAGTTCCCGTGACACACTTTGTGCCAGTGACATTGTGTGTCATGCCGTGAGCTTGCTGGTTAACGTGGGTCTTCTGTATGACACACAATGTCACTGGCACAAAGTGTGTCACGGGCCAAGCCTTGCCGAGCGACCGCAGCCCCAGCCCCTAGCGCATGTCCTTGACGCCCATGGCGCGCATGGCGTTGAGGATAGCGATGACGGCGACGCCTACGTCGCCAAAGACAGCGAGCCACATGTTGGCCAGGCCGATCGCTGCGAGGACGAGGATGGCCACCTTGACGCCGATGGCGAAGATGATGTTTTGCCACACGATGCGCATGGTCTTGCGCGCAACGCGGATCGCACGGGCGATGGAGCGCGGATCATCGTCCATCAAGACGACGTCGGCGGCCTCGATGGCAGCGTCGGAGCCCATGGCGCCCATGGCGATACCCACATCCGCACGGGTCAAAACGGGCGCGTCGTTGATGCCGTCGCCCACGAACGCTAGGTTGGAGCCCTCGCGCTGTTGGGCGAGCAGACCCTCGAGCTCGGCGACCTTGTCCTGCGGAAGCAAGCTCGCACGGTACTCGTCGATACCGAGCTCACCGGCAACGCTTGCCGCAACCTCTTGCGCGTCACCCGTCAACATGACAGTCTTGGACACGCCCACGCGACGCAGCGCCGAGATGGCGTCTGCGGTCTCGGGCTTGATGGTGTCAGAGATAAGGATCCAGCCGGCGTACACGCCGTCAACAGCGATATAGAGCACGGTGCCGACCTTCTCACACAGCTCGAAGACGATCTCATCGCGGTTGAGGAGCTTGGCATTGCCTGCGCAGACCCTCTTGCCGTCAATCGTCGCGCAGATACCGTGGCCGGCGATCTCCTGCGCATCCTCGATGCGCTCCATCGCAAGCGAACCGCCATAGGCGCTCTTCACGGACTGCGCGATGGGATGGTCAGAGAAACCCTCCGCATGGGCGGCGATGTCAAGCAGTTCCCCAGCCGTGAAGCCATCGGCAGGATTGACCTCGGTCACCTCGAAGGTGCCGGTCGTGAGCGTGCCGGTCTTGTCGAAGACGACCGTCTCGACCTTGGAGAGCGCCTCGAGGTAGTTGCTGCCCTTGACGAGGATGCCGAGCTTGCTGGCGCCGCCGATGCCGCCAAAGAAGCTCAGTGGGACGCTGATGACCAGCGCGCAGGGGCAGGAGACGACGAGGAAGGTCAACGCGCGGAAGACCCAGTCGCCCCAGGCTCCGCCGAGCACCAGCGGCGGGACAATCGCCAGCACAACGGCCGCGCCGACGACGATGGGCGTGTAGTAGCGGGCAAAGCGCGTGATGAAGTTCTCCGTCTTGGCCTTGCGCTCCGCGGCGTTTTCCACCATCTCGAGGATGCGGCTGACCGTAGAGTCCTCGAAGGCCTTCTCCACACGCACGCTGATGACGCCGGAGAGGTTGATGCAACCGGAGATGACCTCATCGCCCTCATGGGCGCTGCGCGGCACGGACTCGCCGGTCAGAGCCGCGGTATCGACCATGGTCGCACCCTCGATGACCACGCCGTCAAGCGGGATGCGCTCGCCGGGCTTGACGATGACGACATCACCGACGCTGACCTCGTAGGGGTCGACCTGTGTCAGCTCGCCGTCGACCATAACGTTGGCAAACTCCGGCGCGATGTCCATCATCGCCTTGATAGAGCGACGGCTCTTGCCGACCGCATACTCCTGGAACAGCTCGCCTACCTGGAAGAAGAGCATAACGGCCGCACCCTCCGCCATGTGCGGACTGGAATCCGGAAAGAACACCATCGCGAACGCGCCGATGGTCGCCACCGTCATGAGGAAGTCCTCGTCAAGCGCGTTGCCTTTGAGAATGTTCTTGAACGCGGCGATCAAGACGTCGTAGCCTGCGACGAGGTACGGGACGAGGAAGAGCGCGAACTCGACGTAGACGTTGGTTGGGGCCTCGAACCAGCGGTCGATCGGCAGCATCATCACGATGAAGAACATGACGAGTGCCACGGCGATGCGGACGACGTGCTTCTTGAACTTCTTAGTCATGGGGCAGATATCCTTTCAGTTGTCTGCTGAGGTAATGGCCTCGAGACCTGAGGACAGAAGACGGACGGCTAGCGGACGATGACGCAATCGTCCTCATAGCGGCTGATGATGCTCTGAGCCTCGTCGAGGACGCTGTCCATGGTGCCGTCGACCACGTCGAGGACGAGCTTCTCGGTCATGAAGACCACCTTGGCGCTGTTGACGTTGGCAAGCGCGCTGATGCCCTCCTCCATCTTGCGAGCGCAGTTGGCGCAGCCGAGGTTCTCGAGCTTGTAAGACTTCTTCATGGGATGCTCCTTTGGGGTTGGGGTGGATGGATGAAATGAATCCTGCGAGGTGTCCCATTCGGGACCTGGTCTTTTTTTTGGACAGAGCAGGCTGCACCCCATTAGCCGCTCTCCCTGTCCCAAAAAAGACCAGGTCCGAATGGGACACCGAACGGGGTGCGACGCCCGCATCGACGTCCGCTCCTTACTCGCAGACGTGGTTCATGCCCTGGGCGAGCATGGTGTGGACGTGGTTGTCTGCAAGCGAGTAGACGACTTGCTTTCCCTCACGGCGAAACTTCACCAGGCGCGCCTGCTTGAGCACGCGCAGCTGATGGGAGACCGCGCTCTGGCTCGCGTCGATCGTCTCTGCGATGCAGGCCACGCACATCTCCTCGTCCATCAGCGCGAAGAGGATCTTGATGCGCGTGCTGTCAGCGAAGACCTTGAAGAGGTCCGCGAGCTCGTAGAGGATCTCCTCGTTCGGCATCATCTCAACCGCCTCCTGCCAGCGATGGATGGGACACGCGCCGGAAGGGGCGCCGGCCTCCCCCGCTTGCTCCGACATCTCCGACATCATCTCTTTGCTCTCGTCACTCATCTGAACTCCTATACATATGAACAACTGCTCATATGTTAATACGTGTGTAATCCTTGTCAAGGACAAACGTGCTAAAGTTTCCGAACAAGAAATCGAGAGTTACAAGGCGCGACACAAGCCGGCCACGCCTGGGAACAGGAGAATCTATGGGTAAGCAGGGAATCACGGCGAACAAGGCGCTCAAGCTGCTCAAGCTTGGCAACGCGGAGTTCGTACAAAACGACGGCGCGCGCGGCAACGTCTCCGCAGCCCAGCGCAAGCAGACGACCGAGCACGGTCAAGACCCCTACGCCGTCGTCATCGCCTGCTCTGATTCCCGCGTCATCCCAGAGGCCATCTTCAACTCCGACCTCGGCGAGCTCTTTGTCATCAGGGTCGCGGGCAACATCATCGACGCCCACCAGCTCGGCAGCATCGAGTATGCGGCCGAGCACCTCGGCGTCAATCTCGTCTTGGTCTTGGGCCATACGCATTGCGGCGCCGTCCATGCCGCTCTCGAGGGAGACCACGAGGGCTACATCCGCTACATCGTGGACGAGATCCAAGGCGCCATCGGCGAGGAGAAGGACCCCTACGAGGCCTGCCACCTCAACGTGCGCCACAGCATGAGAACGATCGAGGAGAGCCTCAAGATCCAGAAAGTCGAGCACGAGTACGGCCTCAAGGTGCGCGGCGCCATCTACGACATCGAGACCGGCGTGGTCGACTTCCTCGAAGACGACGTGCACGTCGACTAAGGCGAGCAGACAATCGGCAAGCGCAAGAGAGCCCGGAGGGACGAATCCCTCCGGGCTCTCTTGCGTTATCGAGGCGCATCCCACGTTGGCCACGCCAGCTGTCTAGATGAGCGAAAGCCCCCCTACTTGCCACAGGACTCCGCGATGAAGCGGCGCAGGTCGTCGATGCCCTCGTTTTTCTCGCTCGAGGTCATGAGGATCTTGACTTCCTTGGGAAGATCGAGCTGCTTGCGGATCCTGGCAGCCTGCTGGTTGGCCTTGTTCTTGGAGAGCTTGTCGGCCTTGGTGAGCACGACGGCGAAGGGCAGCTCGCGCGAGAGCAGGTAGCTCATCATCGCGATGTCGAGCTTTTGGGCATCGTGACGGATGTCGACCAAGCTCAAGACCATGGAGAACGGGCGATCCTGATCGAAGTAGCCGTCGATGAGCTCCTGCCAGCGAGACTTCTCCGTCTTAGCCGTTGCCGCAAAGCCATAGCCAGGCAGGTCGACGAGCTTGATCTTGTTATCGATGTCGTAGAAGTTGATGGTCGCGGTCTTACCGGGCTTGGAAGAGACCTTGGCCAGGTTCTTGCGGAACATCAGCTTGTTGAGCAAGGAGGACTTACCCACGTTGGAGCGACCGCAGACGACGACCTCCGGCTCGCAGCCCTTGGGCAGCTGGCTGGAGGTGCCAAAAGCACACGCGAAACTGGAGTTGTGGAAGTTGACAGCCATGGGGCTCCCTATCTGATCGGTGAAAGCGGCGCGCAGCGGCGACCGCCAGGAAAACTGATTTCGACTGGTCATTGTAACAAATGAAAGCGCAAGCGCACGAAGGCATGTTACGCAGCGGCAACGGCTGGCACCACGGCGATGGCCAAATCCCGCAGAGCTGCTACACTGCTAGGACTGAAACAGCGAAAGCTAACCACAAGTGAAAGGCTCTTCACCATGAACGACGGCAAGAAGGTCAAGGTCCACTACACCGGCACCCTCGACGACGGCACCAAGTTCGACAGCTCCCTCGACCGCGGCGAGACTCTGGACTTCATCTGCGGCGCAGGCCAGATGATCAAGGGCTTCGACGAGGCCGTCAAGACCATGGAGGTCGGCCAGACCGTCAACGTCCACCTCGAGGCAAAGGACGCCTACGGCGAGCGCGACCCCCAAAACGTCCTCAAGGCCCCCATCAGCCACATGCCCGGTGCCGAAAACCTCAACGTCGGCGACCGCGTCCTGCTGAGCGGCCCGGCCGGCCAGCAGATCCCCGTCACCGTCACCTTCAAGGACGAGGAAGCCATCGAGTTTGACGCCAACCACGAGCTGGCTGGCAAGCCCCTCAACTTCGAGATCACGCTCGTCGAGGTCGAGGACTAAGGGCAACAAATCACATAACGATACAAAGAAGGCGGGCCGAGGCGACTCGGCCCGCCTTCTTTTTTGGGCAAGCGATTCATAGGAATCCACAGACTCACAGTGAGCCGATGGCGCCGACTTCGTCTGGCGCCTACGTTGAGCTTGGGACGCGCAGGCGCTGACACGAAAGCCAGCAATGTGCAGCAAAGGCAACTCCACCACTGCATCGCATTTGTGGGTTTCCCGGTGACACACTTTGTGCCAGTGACATTGTGCATCACGCAGCGCGCTCGCGTTGACCTACGACTCTCCTGCGTGAAACACAATGTCACTGGCACAAAGTGTGTCACGTTTCCTTGCCAGGTTCGGCGAACAGACCGTATTTAGGGTCGCAAAAATATAGGGAGCGGGCGGTCAAGGTGGTCAAAGACTGGGTATTTGGGACAAAAAGCTCGGATTACCCGGGGCAGCCACATTGACAGGGAAACGCTGGGGTTTTATCCTCCCAATCAATCGCATACATCTTCAGGGCAGGGTGAAATTCCCGACCGGCGGTGACAGTCCGCGAGCCTCATTGGCTGACACGGTGCAACTCCGTGACCGACAGTACAGTCTGGATGGAAGAAGGTGGTTTTCATGAACCATGAGCTGTATATGCAGCGCGCGCTTGCGTTGGCTGCCAAGGGTGCCGGTTGGGTATGCCCCAACCCCCAGGTCGGTGCTGTCATCGTCCGCGATGGCGAGGTCATCGGCGAGGGCTACCACACCCGCTGCGGCAATCTCCACGCCGAGCGCGAGGCGCTGGCCGACTGCAAGGCAAAGGGCAACGACCCCGCAGGCGCCACTATCTACGTTACACTCGAACCTTGCTGCCACACCGGCAAGCAGCCCCCGTGTACGGAAGCGGTCATCGCCTCCGGCATCAAGCGCGTCGTCATGGGCGCACCGGACCCCAACCCGTTGGTCGCCGGCAAGGGCATCGCCCAGCTGCGCGCGGCAGGCGTGGAGGTCATCGAAGGCGTCATGGTCGACGAGTGCCGCGCCATCAACCATGCATGGCTCAGCTACATCCAGACCAAGCGCCCCTTCGTCACTCTCAAGTACGCGATGACGCTTGACGGCAAGACCGCGACACACACCGGCAGCTCCCAGTGGATCACCGGTGATGCAGCCCGCCAGCGCGTCCACGAGGACCGCGCCAAGAGCGCGGCCATCCTCGTCGGCATCGGCACCGTGCTCGCAGACAACCCCCAGCTCACCGCACGTCCCGCCGGCAACCACAATCCACACCAGCCCGCGCGCTTCGTCATCGACAGCAAGCTGCGCTGCCCGCTGGACGCGGTCTTGGTCACCCGCTCCAACGAAGTCCCCACTTACCTCGTCGCATCCGAGGACGCAGACCCGAGCCGCCGCGAGGCGCTCGAGGCCGCTGGCTGCAAGGTCTGGAGCTTTCCTGCTGCCGAGGACGGCTCCATCAGCATCCCCGCCTTGCTCGACCGCATGGGCCAGGAGGGCTTCGACTCCCTCATCGTCGAGGGCGGCGCCCAGACAGCCGGCGCCTTTGTCGACGCAGGTTGCGTCGACCATGTGCAGGCCTACATCGCCCCCAAGATGACCGGCGGCAAGAACGCACCCTCCCCCGTCGCAGGGCTCGGCATCGCACTTATGGGCGATGCGCTCGAGCTCGGCAACGTCACGATCGAGCAATACGGCCGCGACATCCTCGTCAGCGGCGACGTCAAGATAAACGAGCGTTAAGGAAAGGCCAGGCAGCAGATGTTCACAGGCATCATCGAGGAGCTTGGGCATGTCAAGTCGATCCGAAAAGGCGACGTCAGCGCCCAGCTCGAGATCGAGGCGAGCACGGTTCTCGAGGGGACCAAGATCGGCGACAGCATCGCCACCAACGGCGTATGCCTCACCGTGACCTCGCTCACACCCACCAGCTACACCGCCGACGTCATGCATGAGTCGCTCAGGCGCTCGTCGCTCGGCCAGCTCAAGGCCGGCAGCCCCGTCAACCTCGAGCGCGCCATGGCGCTGGGCGACCGCTTTGGCGGCCACATCGTCTCCGGCCACATCGACGGCATGGGCCGCATCACCAACATCAAGGTCGACGGCAACGCCATCTGGTACACCATCGAGGCCGGTGCCGATTTGCTCCGCTACATCGTGGAGAAGGGCTCCATCACCATCGACGGCATCAGCCTCACGGTCGCAGCCGTCGACAGCTCGAGCTTCAAGGTCAGCGTCATCCCCCACACACGCGCGGTCACGAGCCTGTCTGCCCGCCAAGTGGGAGACTCCGTCAACCTCGAATGCGACGTTATCGGCAAGTACGTCGAGAAGCTCATGCAGCCCAAGGAGGCAGACGACGCAAGCTCGGGCCTCACGATGGAGGCGCTCGCACTGCTCGGCTAGAGCACAAAGAGCAGACAAGCCGAGCCTACCCACAACCCAACCAACACATCGTGACACCAAATGTCACTGGTACAAAAGGTGCCAAACGGTGTCACGAGCCAGCAAGTAGCAAGAAACAGGAAAACCAGCAGAGAAGCACGGAAGAGATAAAGGAGAAAACGATGAAGCCTGAAGGATTCAACACCATCGAGGAAGCCCTGGCCGACCTCGCCGCCGGCAAGGTCATCATGTGCGTCGACGACCCCGACCGCGAGAACGAGGGCGACTTCATCTGCGCGGCCGAGTTCGCCACGACAGAAAACGTCAACCTCATGGCCGTCTGGGCACGCGGCCTCATCTGCACGCCCATGAGCGTCGAGCTCGCCAACAAGCTCGCGCTGCCGCCCATGGTCAGCGAGAACACCGACAACCATGAGACCGCGTTCACGCTGTCCATCGACCACGTCGACACCACCACCGGCATCAGCGCCGAGGAGCGCGGCCTGACCGCTCGCATGTGCGTCGACCCTGACGCCCGCCCCACCGACTTCCGTCGCCCCGGCCACATGTTCCCGCTCATCGCCAAGCCCGGCGGCGTCCTGGAGCGCAACGGCCACACCGAGGCGACCGTCGACCTGTGCCGCCTGGCCGGCCTCAAGGAGTGCGGCCTGTGCTGCGAGATCATGCGCGATGACGGCACCATGATGCGCACCGCAGAGCTCAAGGAGCTCGCCAAGAAGCTCGACCTCAAGCTCGTCAGCATCAAGCAGCTGCAGCAGTACCGCAAGAAGAATGAGGTCTTGGTCGAAAAGGTGGCCGATGTCGCCATGCCGACCAAGTACGGTGAGTTCCGCGCGATTCCCTTCATCAACAAGCTCAACGGCGAGCACCACATCGCCTTGGTCAAAGGCGAGATCGGCGACGGCGAGAATGTCCTTGCCCGCGTCCACAGCGAGTGCTTGACCGGCGACGCCTTTGGATCTTTGCGCTGCGACTGCGGCCAGCAGCTGGCAGCCGCCATGTCCCAGGTCGAGGCCGAGGGTCGCGGCATCATCCTCTACATGCGCCAGGAGGGTCGCGGCATCGGCTTGGTCAACAAGCTGCGCGCCTACGAGCTGCAGGATCAGGGCATGGACACACTGGAGGCCAACCTCGCGTTGGGCTTTGCCGGTGACGAGCGCGAGTACTACATCGGCGCGCAGATCCTGCGCGAGCTCGGCGTGAAGACGCTGCGCCTGCTCACCAACAACCCCGACAAGGTCTACCAGCTCAGCGACTTTGGCATGGAGATCGTCGAGCGCGTGCCCATCCAGGTCGAGGAAACCAGCCACGACCACGCCTATCTCAAGACCAAGAAGGAGAAGATGGGCCACCTGCTCGACATCGAGTAGAGATTCGAGCACCGACGTCATGCGGAGCGAGGCGCGCGGGACGGAGTCGAGGTGCTTGACCTGCAACCTTCACTGAGCTGCAGCTAGATGTTTCGACTTCGGCCCTTCGGGACTGACGCTCAACATAACGGATGATGCAATGAACACTCCGATGCGCGATTAAGGCGTTCATCGGCAAAACTGACAAGAAGCAGAGCCAACAGGCACAGAAAGGAACCACCATGAAGAAGTTCGAGGGCAAGGTAGTCAGCAAGGGTCTCAAGGTCGGCATCGTCGCCGCCCGTTTCAACGAGATCATCGTCAACAAGCTGGTCGGCGGCGCAATCGACGGCCTGGTCCGTCATGACGTCGACGAGGACGACATCGACGTCGCCTGGGTCCCCGGCGCCTTCGAGCTGCCCCTGGTCGCCAAGAAGATGGCCGAGAGCGACAAGTACGACGCGGTCATCGTGCTCGGCGCTGTGATCCGCGGCGCGACGAGCCACTACGACCTCGTCTGCAACGAGGTTGCCAAGGGCACCGCTCAGATCTCCCTGCAGACCGGCAAGCCCGTCATGTTCGGCGTCATCACCACCGACACCATCGAGCAGGCTGTCGAGCGCGCAGGCTCCAAGGCCGGCAACAAGGGCTACGAGTGCGCATGCGGCGCCATCGAGATGGTCAACCTCATCAACCAGCTGTAGGATAGACATCCTAAGGAAAACCTAGGAAAGCGCTGATTAAATGCGAGGCTTATGGGGAGGGACAGAGTCCCTCCCCTACGTAACCAGCGGTTTTGCCAACCATGCGCAGTGGACATCTGCATTAATCAGTATTTCCCTAGATAATGCGAGGCTTATGGGGAGGGACTTCGGTCCCTCCCTACGTAATCAACGTTTTCCAGACACTCCGCATCCAGCGTCCAGAAAGGAACCCATGGCAACCGGCACTATCTTCTTCGACTACGACGGCACGCTCCATGACAGCATGCAGGTCTACGGGCCCGCGTTTCGCAAGGCGGTGGCCTGGCTTGAGAGCGAGGGCCATATCGAGCACGCCGAGTACGAGGATGATTGGATCAGCCGTTGGCTGGGCTGGACGACGGAGAAGATGTGGACGACCTTCATCCCGCATCTTCCCGAGGAAATCTGGCGCAAGGCTGCCCAGATGATCGGAACCGAGATGAGCAGCCTCAGCGCACAGGGAGCCGGCGCGCTCTTCGAGGGTGTTCCGAACATGCTCCAAACCCTGAAAGACGAGGGCTACACCATCGCTTTCTTGAGCAACTGCGGCACCAGGTACCGCGATGCCCACCGCGGCTATTACGGTCTCGATCGATGGATCGATATCTACCACTGCGCACAGGACTTCCCCGGTCTGGCAAAATGGGAGATCTACCAGCAGGTCTGCGACGACGGCAAGCACCCCTACCCCCACCTGATGGTCGGCGACCGCTTCCATGACATCGAGGTCGCCACCAAGGCCAACATCCCCTCGATTGGATGCAGGTTCGGTTACGGTGAGCCTGCGGAGCTTGACGCTGCGACGGTCTGCGTAGACAATCCATCAGAGATCCCTAACGCCGTAAAGGAGCTGCTCTCCTAGATGTATTACAACCCGATGGCCAACATCCTCTTCCGCCTCTTGGGCCAGGCTGCTGCGCGCAGCTTCGCAGAGGAGTCTCGTCGCGCTGCCGGCGAGAGCCAGGGCTATAGCTCGCCCTTTGACGACATGTTCGGCACCAGCCAGCCGCAGCAAGACGATACACCCATCGACGTCGAGGCCGAGGTTGTCGACGAGGACGGCACGACAGAGAAACAGCGCGCCCACAAGCGTTGGGATGACGAACGCGAGCAGACGGAAGGCCATCAGCTCGATGGCGAGGTCGTCTTCGCCGGCTCCAAGGGCTACAATACCGCAGTCGCCGTCATCACGGTCTTGCTCTTCATCGTCGGCGTCGCAAGCCGCATCTACTCGCTCGTCATGGGCAACATCTTCTCTGCCACGGTCGTGCCGGTCGCACTGGGCGCCATCGGAGGCATCCTCATGACGATTATCGGCTCCGCACTCATCTGGAAGAAGGGCGCCTGGAAGCTCCCCTTTGACAGCACCGACCTCGCACTCGTCTTTTTCAGCGCAGTGCTCATGGGCTACATGAACCTCCCTTGCGCGCTCATCGCCGCTTTGATCGGCGCGCTCTACATGAAGGCGGCTCCCAACAAGAAGCTGCCGTTCTTTGCGAGCTACCTCGTGGTAGCTGCAATCGCCATGTTCACCGTCCACTTCCCCGGGTTGGTCTTTTAATGCAACAAACCAAGAAGCCTGAGCTCCTCGCGCCGGCAGGCGGCTGGGAGCAGCTCGAGTATGCCATCCGCTTTGGCGCGGATGCGGTCTACCTTGCCTGCGACAAGTTTGGCATGCGAGCGCGTGCGTGCAACTTCTCTCTCGAGGAGATGCCGCAGGTCGTCGCCTATGCGCACGAGCGCGGCGTCGACGTGCACGTGACCTGCAATATCGTCATGCACGAGCACGACTTCGAGGAGCTCGAGCATTACCTGGCTGCGCTAGCCGCCGCAGGAGTCGACGCGCTCATCATCGGCGACTTGGGTGCACTGCGCGTTGCAAGGCGCGTGGCCCCAAATGTCGCCATCCACGTGAGCACGCAGGCAAGCGTCTCCAACGCCGAGGCGGCCCTCATGTGGTACGAGCTCGGTGCCAAGCGCATCGTCTGCGCCCGCGAGCTCTCCCTGGCCGATATCGCCGCTATGCGCGCAAAGCTGCCCGCAGACCTCGAGCTCGAGGCCTTCGCCCACGGCGCCATGTGCATGGCCTACTCCGGCCGCTGCCTCATCAGCGACTACACCACCGGCCGCAGCGCGCTGCGCGGCCATTGCGCTCAGAGCTGTCGTTGGAGCTACGCGCTTGTCGAGGAGAAGCGCCCTGGCGAGTACTACGGCGTGGAGGAGGATGACAACGGCACCTACATCATGAACGCGCAGGACATGAACATGCTCGCCCATGTGCATGAGATGGCAGCTGCCGGCATCGACTCCATCAAGATCGAGGGCCGCAACAAGAAGGCTTACTACGTCGCCACCGTCGTCAACGCGTACCGCCAGGTGCTCGATGGAGCCGACGCAGCGGACTTTGCGGCCGAGCTCGAGACCGTGAGCCACCGCCCCTATGGCACGGGCTTCTACTTTGGCCCCGCGCACCAGACGCACGCCAGCGTCGACTACATCCGCCAGTGGGAGTGGGCAGCAGAGGTCTTGAGCTGCGAGCCTGCTGACGGAGGCTACATCTGCGAGCTGCGCTGCCGCAACCGCTTCGAGATCGGCGCGACCATGGAGCTCATGAGCCCCCACAAACCCGTCCAGCCCGTCGAGCTGCGCGACATGGAGTTCATCGGCGGCAAGGAGGACGAAGAGCCCTTCCCCACTGACGTCGCCAACCGCACCAACGAGCTCTACCGCGCAACCAGTAACATCGCGCTCGCACCCCACGACATCATCAGGGTTAAGCGCTAGGAGGCTTGGGGATGACACACTTTGTGCCAGTGACATTGTGTGTCATGCAGAAGGCTCGGGGATATCCTGCGGCTCTATGGCATGACACACAATGTCACTGGCACAAAGTGTGTCATCGGCGTCCCAAATGGGACACCGATCATTGTCAATGTTGGCCAACCACCGCAACGAAAAAAGCGCCCCGCTCGGCATGATACCGAGCAGGGCGCTTTGCTTTGCAGCTATCGATGAGTGGCACTACTGCACGACAGGCAGAGAAGACGAGGACTTGCCCTTGCGCTTCTTGCCCTTGCCGTTGATGGTCTTGCGGTGGTCGAGCTTGGCGGAAGCCGTGTCGCCGATGACCTGGAAGACGACGATGAAGATGACGCAGAGGATGATGGCGCCGATCATGACGTCCGGCATGAAGCGCTGGTAGCCATAGCGGATGGCGATATCGCCCAGGCCGCCGGCACCGATGGCACCTGCCATGGCCACGAAGCCAAACAGCGTGACGAAGGTGATCGCGCCACCGCGGATGAGAGACGGCAAAGACTCGCGGATGAGCACCTTGATGATCTGCCAGTCAGTCGCACCGAAGGAGCGGGTGGCCTCGACGATACCGGCGTCGACCTCAGCCAGGGACTGCTCGACGATACGTGCGACGAAGGGGGCCGCTGTGATCGTCAAAGGCACGCAAGCCGCGGCAACGCCCAGGGAAGTGCCGACGATCATACGCGTAAAGGGCTGGATGGCCACCATCAAGATGATGAACGGCAGCGCGCGCAGGATGTTGATGACCCAGCCGAGGATGAAGTTGACGGCTGCGTTGGGGCGGATGCCGTTGGGCGTGGTCGCGTTGAACCAGATGCCCACGGGCAGGCCGATCACGTAGGCCAGGATGCAGGACACGCAGGTCATGATCGTGGAGTCGATCGTACCCTGCAAGAACAGGTCGCCGTATTCGGCGAAGTAGTTAGCGAGGAAATCCACTTAAATCACCTGGCCTTTCTCTGCGTCGGTCTCGCGACCCTCGTGGTGAGCGAGAATGGCCTGAGCTGCCTCGGACTGCGGGTTGGAGAACACGGCCCCGGTCTCGCCCTGCTCCACCACGTGACCGTGGTCGAGGACGGCGATGTGCTTGCAAGCCTGGCGGGCGACGGACATCGAGTGCGTGATGAGGACGATGGTGACACCCAGGCGCTTGTTGATGTCGTCGAGCAGGTTGAGGATCTGGACCGTGGTGCGGCTGTCGAGCGCGCTCGTAGCCTCGTCGCAGAGCATGATCTTGGGCCTGTTGGCAAGGGCGCGGGCGATGGCGACGCGCTGCTGCTGGCCACCGGACAGCTCGCTGGGATAGCGGGTGGTCTTGTCGGCCAGACCGACGATCTCGAGCAGCTCTTCTGCGCGCTTCTTTGCCTCTGCCTTGGAGACGTGCTGCAGCTCCAGCGGGAACATAACGTTTTGAAGCACGGTGCGCTGCTGGTAGAGGGAGAATCCCTGGAAGATCATGCCGATGCCGGCGCGCAGCTCGCGCAACTGCTTGCCCTTGTAGCCGGTGACGTCGACGCCGTCGATGAGGACCTGGCCGGAAGTGGGGCGCTCGAGCAGGTTGATGTGGCGCACGAGCGTGGACTTGCCAGCACCAGACTCGCCGATGATGCCGAAGACATCACCGTCGTTAACGGTGAGGGACACGTTGTCGAGGGCCTTGAACTCGCCCTCGTTGGTGTCGTACACCTTGGTAATGTTTTTGAGTTCGATCATATGCTTTCCTTGCATTTGCTTCAGTGTTGCTCGGGTCCTGCGGCATGCTCTGGCTATATAGAGCAACTATGGCCATCAAAACCCATAGGACGATACGATAACACCGATTCTCCCCGTTCAGAGCCACTTTGTTTTCTTGTTCGCAGTACGGTCTACAACATTTTCCGATTGCAGGCGATAGACAAAAGCGATAGCTGACAAGACGATCCAAGAGAAATAGAAGAGCCCGCCGCTTGCTTGCGACGGGCTCTGTCATCGACCTTGTGTCCTAGCTGATTAGAACAGGGGGACGACTGCGCCGTTGAAGGTATCGTTCATGAAGGTCTTGGCGGTCTCGGAGGTCAGGGCCTTGTAGAGAGCCTGGATCTTCTCCTCGTTCTCATTGCCCTCCTTGACGACCAGGACGTTGCCGTACTGCTGTGCAGCCTCACCCTCGGAGGACTCGGTAGCCAGTGCGTCGGAGATCTTCAGGTCAGCTTGCAAAGCGAAGTTGCCGTTGATGACTGCGTAGTCGACATCCTCGAGGGAGCGGGAAACCTGGGCAGCCTCAAGCTCCTTGAACTTGATGTTGTGGGGGTTGTCGACGATGTCCTTGGGGGTAGCCTTGACGCCAACGCCCTCCTTGAGGGTGATCAGGCCCTCCTGCTGCAGCAGGAGCAGGGCGCGCGCCTCGTTGGTGGTGTCGTTGGGAACAGCGATGGTGGCACCGTCCTTGATGTCAGCAAGGCTCTTGGACTTGCCAGCGTACAGGCCGAAGGGCTCGTAGTGGACGTAGCCGACGGACTTCAGGTGAGTACCCTGCTCCTCGTTGAAGGTGTCCAGGTAGTTGATGTGCTGGAAGTAGTTGGCATCCAGGTCGCCGTTCTCAACAGCGGTGTTGGGCTGGACGTAGTCGGAGAACTCGGTCACCTCGAGGGTGTAGCCTTCCTTGGCCAGATCGTCCTTAACTGCGTTGAGGATCTCTGCATGGGGCGTGGGGCTTGCGCCGACGGTGATGGTCTTGTCGGCTGCATCTGCAGCGTTGTCGCCGGAGGTGCCGGAGTTGCCGCCGCAACCGGTCAGTGCCAGAGCGCCGACCAGGGCTGCGGTGCCTGCGATTGCGGCAACCGCCTTGAATGTCTTGGTATTGAAGAATTTCATAGTGTTTCCTCCCTGTAGAGCTTCAGTCATCCGTCCCTTTGACTCGAATGACCTCGAACTTTGCGTTCGTCGTTTGACGAGAATGCATACTACCCCGACACAGAGAGCCATTCAATAGCTGCGGCAATTAGCATTTCTGGCTCGTCGCCATCGGTTTTTCCGATGGCAAGCTTACACGTGCCCTCACTCTGTCAGCTAGCCCTTCTGCTCGGCCTCGTCGGTCTCTTGCTCGGCAGCTTCTCCCTCATCGCCCGTAGGCTTGGAGACCAAGGCGAGCATCCCAAAGATCAACACGCAGCCGATGGCGTCATACAGGGTGATGGCCTCATGCAGCCAGATGAAGGAGAAGGCCATGCCGCTGACCGGCTCGAGCATGCCGACGAGACCCGCCTTGACGGGGCCCGCATCCTTGACGCCCTGTAGGTAGGCGAGATAGGCGATGAAGGTGCCGATGATGCAGACGGCGGCAAGACCTGCCCAACCCTGCCAGGGCATGGAGGGAACGTTCCACGGCTGGCCGATGGGCAAGAAGAGCACGGCGGCGATGGGCATGCCGATGCCGTTGAGCGGCAGGGAGCCGCACTTGTCGAGGACTTTAACCGGAATGATGTTGTAGGCCGCGATGCAGACGCCGGAGATCAAGCCCCAGGTCAGGCCCAGAAACGGAATGCCAAGGGAGCTGAGGTTGCCCTGCGTGGCGATGCAGAAGACGCCCGCCATCGCCAAGACGATCGCGGCGACCTCGCTGCGGTAGGGCAGGCGGCGCTGCATTACGCAGGTGTAGAGCATGACCATGACGACGCCAGTCTCCTGCAAGAGCAGCGCGACACCCGCGCCAGCGTACTTGACCGCCTGCATGTAGCTGACCTGGATGCACATCATGCCAAAGATGGCGAAAACGATCGTATTGACCAGCAATCGCCTGTCACGCACCAGCAAGAGCACCTTATCGCGCGCCGTGATGAGCGAGAAGATGAGAAACATCGTGCCTGTGATGATAAGGCGCATGCTCACGAGCCAGGTGACGCTCATGCCGAAGGTATGCATGAGGTAACTCGCGCAGGTAGCAGAAAAACCCCAGCACACGGCGCCGATAATGGCGCAGATGCATCCCCTGACGACGCGGTTGGCGTTGTTGGTCGCAGTGTCTCCCATAGCTCTCCCCCTCGAAAAACCAAAGCCTCGACATTCTACTCCATAAAGAAAAAAGGCGATACGGGCAAAGGCACGGTTCCGGCTCGCCACTTTGCGCACAAAAACACAGCAGGGAGCATGCTGGCCGCAGATTTCATATACTTAGATACTCTAAGTAACTAGGAACGAAGGCGATCTACCACCATGAACCCGCTCAAATCCGCAGGATGCCGCGCCGTGCAGACGGTGTTCAAGCTCGCGCTGCCCCTGCTCCCCTACCGCGACCCGCAGGTCCTCAAGTCAGTCGACATGGCAGCGGCGACGCTGGTCTACCACAACAAGAAAAATGCCCTCATCGTCACCGACAAGTCCATTCACGGACTCGGCCTCGTCGACGGGCTCAAGGCAGCGCTCGCGCGCCGCGACATCGACTTCATCGTCTACGACGAGACCGTGCCCAACCCCACCGTCTCCAACGTCGAAGCCGCACGCCTGCTCTACCTCGACCATGGCTGCGACTGCATCATCGCCTTTGGCGGCGGAAGCTCCATGGACTGCGCCAAGGCCTGCGGCGCGCGCATCGCCCGCCCGCGCAAGCCCGTGCACAAGATGCGCGGCATCCTTAAGGTGCTGCGCAAGACGCCGTTGCTCATGGCCGTGCCCACCACCGCCGGCACCGGCAGCGAGACAACGCTTGCCGCCGTCATCACCGATGACGAGACGCACTACAAGTACCCGATCAACGATTTCCCGCTCATCCCGAGCTACGCGGTCCTCGACTGGCGCACCACCGTCGGCTTGCCCAAGACGATTACCGCAACGACCGGCATCGACGCGCTCGTCCACGCCGTGGAGGCCTACATCGGCCGCTCCACGACCAAGGAAACGCGCGCATGCGCCATCGAAGCGGTCGACCTCATCCGCCGCTACCTCAAGCTCGCCTACGACGAGCCGCGCAACCAAGAGGCGCGCACCGCCATGCTGCACGCCGCCAACCGCGCAGGCCTCGCGTTCTCCAAAAGCTACGTCGGCTACGTGCATGCCGTCGCCCACAGTCTGGGCGGCCAGTACGGGACACCGCATGGGCTGGCCAACGCGGTCATCTGCCCCCATATCCTCGAAATGTACGGCGAGAGCTGCCACAAGCGTCTGGGAGAATTGGCACGAAAGTCCGGCGTAGCTGCGGAGAACGCAAGCGACGCCGAGGCCAGCGCATACTTCATCCAGTGGTTCAAAGACCTCAACGCCTCCATGGACATCCCCTCGGTTCTCGAAGGAATCCGCGAGGAGGACATCCCGATGATGGCACGTCACGCCAACGCGGAGGCCAACCCGCTGTATCCTGTACCAAAGCTCATGGACACCTGCGAGCTCATGGAGGTCTACCGTAAGATCATGGCGTAATGCCTGCGGCACAGATTCAAAACCCGCAAGCTCAACACGCATAGCTAGACACACAAGAGGATTCACATGGCAACACAAGAGCACATCGCCAAGATCATGCAAGCCCAGCAGGCGTTCTTCGCCTCCGGCGCCACCATCGACGTCGACTTCCGCATCAAGTCGCTGCGCAAGCTGCAAGCCGTCATCAAACGCCGCGAGGCAGAGATCAACGCGGCAATCCAGGCAGACCTGGGCAAATCCGCCTTCGAGAGCTACATGTGCGAGGTGGGCCTCACGCTCAGCGAACTCTCCTGCCAGCTCAAGCACGTGCGCAAGTGGGCCAAGCCCCAGCGCGTCGCAAGCGACCTTGCCAACTTCCCGAGCATGTACCGCACCGTGGCAGAACCCTACGGCGAAGTGCTCGTCATGAGTCCGTGGAACTATCCCTTCCTGCTCACCATCGAGCCGCTCATCGGCGCCGTCGCCGCTGGCAACTGCTGCGTTGTGAAGCCGAGCGCCTACAGCCCCGCCACCAGCGACTGCATGGCGAGCATCATCGCGGAGGTCTTCGACCCGGCTCACGTTACCTGCATCCTGGGCGGGCGCGAGGAGAACTCCATCCTCCTCGAGCAGCGCTGGGACTATATCTTCTTCACCGGCAGCCCCAGCGTGGGCAAACTCGTGATGAGCAAGGCAAGCCGTTTTCTCACCCCGATCAGCCTGGAGCTGGGCGGCAAGAGCCCCTGCGTCATCACACGCGACTGTGACCTCGAACTCGCGGCAACGCGCCTTGCCTTTGGCAAGTGGCTCAACGTGGGCCAAACCTGCATCGCACCTGACTACGTGCTATGCGACGAAAGCGTGCACGATGAGTTCGTCGAGCTGTTCAAGGCAGAGGTCGCCAAGATGTACGGCAAAGACGCGCTTGTCAACCCCAACTACGGAAAGATCGTCAACCGCAAGCACTACGAGCGCGTACGCGGCCTCATCGACGAGGACAAAGTTGTCTACGGCGGTCGCAGCGACGATAAGGCGCTGCGAATCGAGCCGACCATCATGGTTGGGGTGACCGATGACGATGCCGTCATGGGCGAGGAGATCTTTGGGCCGCTGTGCCCCATCCTCAAGGTGAGCGGTCCCAAAGAGGCCGAGGATTTCATTAAGGCTCACGAGAAGCCGCTGGCGCTCTACCTCTTTAGCAACGACCGCGCACTGCAAGAGCGCTTCATGCGCCATGTGCCCTTTGGCGGCGGCTGCATCAACGACACCATCGTCCACATCGCCACGAGCAAGATGGGCTTTGGCGGCGTCGGCAACTCCGGCATGGGCAGCTACCACGGCCACAAAAGCTTCGAGACCTTCTCCCACACCAAGAGCGTGCTGAAGAAGGGCCGCCTCGATCTGCCGATGCGCTACCAGCCCTACAGCAATGGCAAGGCCAAGCTCATCCGCATGTTCTTGAAGTAGGGCAGCGAGGAAAACCGGGGACGTGACACCGTTTGTACCAGTGACATTTGGTGTCACTGGTACAAACGGTGTCACGCAGATTCCGACGTCATGTTGAGCGGAAGCCGCTTGCGATAAGGGACGCAAAACGACGCTACTCCGCCGTCTCCATGGCGTTGTCGATGCTGTAAGTCGCGATCTGCTCCTTGAGGGCGTCGATGTAGCGCAGCACGAGCGCGTTGGGCTTGCGCTCCGCGTGCATGACGTAGCCCATGTTCATCTCCTCGTCGGTCTCCAAGGGAATGGAGACGATGCCCGTGTGCATCTCGCTCGAGAGGACACCGGTCGACACGGTGTAGCCGTTGTGGTGGGTAAGCAGGTTGGAAAGCGTACCGCGGTCGGAGATGACGATGCGCTTCTTGTGCGGCAGCGAGCTCAGCGGCTCCTCACTGTAGTAGAAGGAATTGTTCGTGCCCTGCTCGAAGGAGTAGCGCGCGTACTCCGCAAGATCGTCGATTACAAGCTTCTTGCGATTGGCCAGCGGATGATGCTCGCCGACGAAGACATGCGGCTTGCACTTGAACAGCGAGGTGAAGGTGAGGTTCGCGTTGTCGAGCGCCTTGGAGAGGACGCGGTTGTTGAACTTGTCGAGGTAGAGCACGCCGATGTCGCTACGGAACTCGCTCACGTCGTCGATGATCTCCGCCGTGCGGGTCTCGCGCAGGGTGAACTTGTACTCGTCGGCGTTGAGGGCCTCGACCATGTTGACGAAGGCCTCGACGCAGAAGGTGTAGTGCTGGGTTGAGACGGACAGCCTCTGGGGGACGTCCTCCTCGCCGCGCTGGTAGCGTTGCTCGAGAAGGTCTGCCTGCTCCACGACCTGACGAGCGTAGCCGAGCAGCTCGATACCCTCGCTCGTGATGGTGATGCCGCGGTTGGAGCGCTGGAAGACCGTGACGCCGGTCTCGTTCTCGATCTCCTTGAGGGCGACCGAGAGGCTCGACTGCGAGACGAAGAGGTCGTGGGCGGCGCCGCTGATGGAGCCGCACTCCGCGATTGCGATGAGATAGCGAAGTTGCTGAAGCGTCATCGACTGCCCTCCCCTAGCCCTCGATTGAGTCTTGCTCGCGCACAGGGCGCTTGTCGCGCTTGATCTCGAAGGGAAGGCCGTCCTCGCGCAGAGCCTGACGGACAAAGACGTTGACGGCGCCGGAGAAGGACAGACCCAGCTCGTCAAAGAGCGCGTCCGCCTGCTTCTTGAGGTCCTCGTCGATACGGATGGTGACGTTGATTCCAGCCATTGATACTCCAAATAGTCAGTAGTTTTGATGTGGATTATAGATGAGATGCATGTACATTGCATGTAAACATCGACACATCAAGCGCAACTGTCGATTTTCGACGGGGAATGGAGAAGCGAGCGCGTCCGCAATGCGGCGGCGAACGGCTCGACCAAAGCGACGCCCTGTCCCAAAATGCACCTGGTCTTTTATGGGACAGGGCGAGCTGCGAGCAATTTGCAACATCCCCTGTCCCATAAAAGACCAGGTGCATTTTGGGACAGGCCTTGGCAAATAGACCCTCGCTACAACGCGAGCAGCGCGCTGGCCATCTCGTCCATGCGATGGGCGACGGCGACGGGATGCTCGGCAACGAGCACGTCCTCGGCAAACATTCCCCAGGTCACAGCAAGCGTCTTGCAGCCGGCAGCGTTGCCGGCCATGATGTCGAAGGGACTGTCGCCGACGTAGGCACTGCGCAGTGGGTCGATGCGCATGAGCTCGCAGCCCTTGAGGATGGGATCGGGATTGGGCTTGTGCAGCGGCGTGTCAGAACCGCCGACGATGCACTCCATATACGGCGTGATGCCGTAGAGGTCGGTCGCCTTTCGAGCAACGTCGGCGCGTTTGGAGGTAACGATGCCCATGCGCACACCTGCGCAGCGCAAGTCGTCCAGCTGGCCGGTGACGCCGTCGAAGCTCTTGATCAGCTCATCGTGAACGCGGGCGTTGTGCTCGCGGTAGACCGCGCAAAGCTCTGCCACTACGGCAGGGTCGTCCGTGTAATCCGCCATCTGGTCCTCAAGGGGCGTTCCCACGGTCGACATGAGGCGCTCGTCGCTGATGACGCGGTCGAGCACGGTGCGCGTGGCGTAGCGATGGCTGGCGAGGATGAGGTCGTAGGTATCGACCAGGGTTCCGTCGAGGTCGAACAATACCGCTTCCATCTTGGACATGGGCTCATCTCTCCTGCGCAAAGGCCGATAATCGGCAGAATCAAACATACAACGAGTCGAGATTCTAGCACTCTCGACTGCAAAGCGGCTTTTTCCAAGTACAATGAGCGACCCGACTAAACCGCAAGAACGCTGAAGACGAGAAAGGCAAGGCAAGATGGCACTTGAGATTCGCACCGCACAGATTGAAGACGCCGAGCAGATTCAAGCCATCTACGCGCCTTACGTCGAAAACAGCGCCATCACCTTCGAGTACGAGGCTCCCAGCGTCGAGGTTATGCGCCAGCGCATCGAGAACACGCTCGTCAAATACCCGTGGCTCGTCGCGGTTGAGGACGACGTCATCCTCGGCTACTGCTACGCCGGCACCTTCAAGGGCCGCGCAGCCTACGATTGGTCCGTCGAGACCTCGATCTACGTGCGCCGCAACATCCGCACCCGTGGTATCGGCCGCGCGCTTTACACAGAGCTCGAGGCGATTCTCAAGAAGATGGGCATCGCCAACGCCAATGCCTGCGTCGCCCACACAGACGTCGACACCCCCTACCTCACGCAGGGCTCGATCCGCTTCCACGAGAAGCTCGGCTACCGCAAGGTGGGCGTTTTCCACAACTGCGCCTACAAGTTTGGCCAATGGTGGGACATGTGCTGGTTCGAGAAGAACATCGGCGAGCACCTGCCCGAGATGCCGAAGGTGATCCCGTTTCCCGAGCTGGAGGATTAAGTCCCGCAGAGGGACCCTGTCCCTCCCCTACGCAATCATCATCCCAATGCATCCGCAGCTTGCTCCTGCGCCCTCGTCCCAAACGCAAAAGCCCCGAGCGCCTGCGCTGCAGGGCTCGGGGCTAATCTCGTATACGCTAGGAAAGCGCTGATTGAGGCAGATGTTCACTGCACATGGTTGGCAAAACCGCTGGTTACGTAGGGGAGGGACCCTGTCCCTCCCCATAAACCCTGCATTAATCAGCGTCTCCCTAGGCGTTGAGCAGGAAGGCCAGGTAACCGCGGTAGGCCTCGTAGATGTCGGCCTTGGAGGTTACCTCCCAAGGTGCATGCATAGACAGCACGGCAACACCGGAGTCGATGACGTCCATGTCGTACCTGGCCGGGATGAAGGCGATGGTTCCGCCGCCACCGGCGTCGACCTTGCCAAGCTCTGCAGTCTGGAAGTGCACGCCGGCATCGTCCATCACCTTGCGCACGCGCGCCATGTACTCGGCACTCGCATCGTTGCTGCCGGACTTGCCACGGGCGCCCGTGTACTTGTTGAACACGAGGCCACGGCCGCAGTAAGCGGCGTTCTTGGCCTCGAAAACGCTCGCATACGCAGGATCGAAGCCAGCGGAGACGTCGCTGGAGAGCATGCGACTTGCTGCCAGAGCACGGCGCAGCCTAAGCTGACCGCCCTCGCCGGCGAGCTCCATGATCTCTGCCATGGCGTTCTCGAAGAACAGGGACTCCATGCTGGAGGCGCCGACGGAGCCGATCTCCTCCTTGTCGACCAAGATGCACACCGCCGTGCGTTTGGGATCCTCGATGGCGAGCTGGGCGATGAGGCTCGTGTAGGCGCAGACGCGGTCGTCTTGGCCGTAGCCGATCACCATGCTGCGGTCGAAGCCGAGCTCACGGGCGCGGCCAGCAGGAACGACCTCGATCTCTGCAGAGAGGAAGTCCTCCTCCTCGATGCCGTACTTCTCTTCCAAAAGCTTGCAAACCATGGCCTTGACCGGGGACTTCTGTGCTTCCTTGTCCTCGTCGGTAAGGTCCTCATCAGCCTTGTCGATGACGAGCGGAGCGTGTCCGACGAGCACGTCGAGATCCTCGCCCGTGACGATCTTGCCTGCCTCGCGCTTCATCTGCTCTGCACCCAGGTGCGGCAGGATGTCCGTGATGCAGAACACGGGATCGCTTGCGTCCTCTCCCACGACAACGTCGACGACGCTGCCGTCCTTCTTGGCGACAACACCGTGCAGGGCCAACGGAACCGTGACCCACTGGTACTTCTTGATACCGCCGTAGTAATGCGTGTCCAGCAGTGCGAGGTCGCTGCTCTCATACAGCGGGTTCTGCTTGAGGTCGAGACGCGGGCTGTCGATGTGGGCACCCAGAATGTTGAGGCCGTTCTCAATCGGCTCAGAGCCGATGTGGACGAGCAGGAGCGCTTTGCCGCGGGTGTGCGCCCAGACCTTGTCACCGCATGCGAGCTGCTGGCCATTGGCGATGACCTCTGCGAGCGGCTTGTAGCCTGCAGCCTCGGCCTGCTTGATGGCGGCCGCCGCGCACTCGCGCTCGGTCTTGTTGTCGCTGATAAAGTCGATATAGCCCGCGCAGACGTCCTTCATCTGCTCGAGGTCTGCATCGGTGTACTCTTTCCAAGCGTTCTTGCGCTCCATGGATGCCTCCGTGCTCGAGGGTTGTTGGATGGTCTCGATTAAAGCACAAGGCGCGAGGAGCACTGCCAGAGGTTGCCAACGTGACACACAATGTCACTGGTACATCTGGTGTCATCTGGTGTCATCTGGTGTCACACGCTTCGCGCAAAGTCCCAGTGACAAGAGAAGAGGCGAACCCAAAACGGATCCGCCCCTTAATCACTGCTATGCGAAACACGCTGGCCAACTAAGCCTGCTTGGCCTCCTCGTAGGCAGCGACGAGCTTGTCCTGAACATCGCGCGGAGCCTGCTCGTAGCCGTCCATCATCAGCTCGTAGGAGCCGGTGCCGCGGGTGATGGAGCGCAGGTCCTTCGTATAGTCGACGACCTCTGCGTAGGGCACGCGAGCCTTGATGATGGTGTCGCCCCAGTCGTCGGAGTCAGTGCCGTAGATGCGGCCGCGACGCGTGGAGATGTCGCCCATAATCGCACCGGCGAACTCCTCGCCCACCGTGATGTGCATCTTGGCCATGGGCTCGAGGATAACGGGCTCGGCCTGAGCGACGGCAGCCTTGAAGCCGATGCGCGCGGCGGTCTTGAAGGCCATCTCGTTGGAGTCGACGGAGTGGTAGGAGCCGTCGAACACGGCGCACTTGATGTCCTGCATGGGGTAGCCAGCGAGCACGCCGTCCTTCATCGTCTCCTGGACGCCCTTGTCGACAGCGGGGATCAGGCCGCCGGGGATGACGCCGCCCTTGGTCTCATCGACGAACTCGTAGCCCTCGCCGGGGTTGGGCTCGAGGCGCAGCCAGCAATCGCCAAACTGACCGGCGCCGCCGGTCTGCTTCTTGTGGCGACCCTGAGCGCTCGCGCTCTTGCGGATGGTCTCGCGGTACGGGATGCGCACGGGAACGCGGTTGACCTCGATACCTGCAGCCTTGGCGCGGGCGAGGACGAGGTCGAGCTGGGTCTCGCCCATGGTGTAGAGCACGGTCTGGCCGGTCTCCTCGTTCATCACCAGGTGGACAGTCGGATCGTTTTCGATGGCGCGGTTGAGGAAGGCGGTGAGTTTGTCCTCGGACTTGCGGTCTGCAGCCTCGATGGCAACGGGGAACTGCGGGAAGGGCATCTCGACGGGGACGATGGAGATCTCGCCGGTCAGGCTCAAGGTGTCGCCCGTCTCGGTCTCTGCGAGCTTGGGGATGACGACGATGTCACCGGCCTTGGCGCTCTTAACGGCAGTGAGCTCCTTGCCCATGATGATGTTGATGGAGCCCAGGCGCTCCTTCTTGCCGGAGCGGGAGTTGATGAGCTCCATGCCCGGCTCGATAGTGCCGGAGATGACCTTGAGGTAGCTCAGGCGGCCGACGTAGGGGTCGGCGACGGTCTTGAAGACAAAACCGGCTGCGCGCTTGTCGTCCTCGATGAAAATCTCCTCGCCGTCTGCGAGGTAGAAAGCGCCGTGGGACTGCGGCGTCGGGAAGAAGCGGGTGATATCCTCCATCAGCGCAGTGATGCCCTGCTCGATGATGGTGGAGCCGGTGAAGACGGGGACGATGAGCTCGAGTGCGATCGCCTTATCGATCAGGCCCTCGACTTCCTCCTGCGTGAGCTCCTCGCCCTCGAGGAACTTCATCATCAGCTCGTCGTCGGCCTCGGCGATGAGGTCGCAGAGCTTCTCGCGGCCCTCTGTAGCGGAGTCCATGTACTCGGCAGGAATCTCGATGTCCTTCTTCACGCCGTTTTCGTGGATGCGCGCCTTCATGCGGATGACGTCGATAACGCCCTTGAAGTCCTCGCCGTTGCCCATGGGGATGGTGAGCGGCATGACGCGGGAGCCAAAGCGCGCGTGCAGGTGCGCCATGGCGAGCGTGAAGTCCGCACCCTCGCGGTCAATGTGGTTGATGAAGATGGAGCGGGACAGGCGCATGTCCTCGGCCTCGCGCCACAGGCGGCTCGTCATAGCCAGCGGGCCGTCAACGGCGTCGACGACGAACATCGCCATCTCTGCGGCCTGCATGCAGGACTTGGTGTCGCCGATGAAATCCGGATGGCCGGAGGTGTCGATAACGTTGATCTTGAAGTCTTTGTACGGGACGGGAGCGACTGCTGCGGAGATAGTGAAACGACGCTTGATCTCCTCTTCGTCGTAATCCAGGTAAGACTTGCCGTCATGCGTCGTGCCCATGCGCGGGGTCTTGCCGGAGACGTAGAGCATTGCCTCTGCCAGGGAGGTCTTGCCGGACCCGTCCTGGCCTACAAGGACGATGTTGCGAACCTGCTCAGTGTTGGGGGCTGCCATAGCGCACTCACCTAACCTCTCCGTAGAGGGTCGCGCCCTGGCAGACCACGCCGGGGCGTGACCCGACGAATTGTCGATGCTTAGAAGTATGCCTTTGTTTACGGGAAAGAAACGCGAGAATCCGGATATTTTGAAAATTTGATAGTGCGGAGTTTGTCATAGTGACGCCGCACAGGGATGGGAAATGTGCTACCCACCCGCCTGGCGGCAGCAGAGCAAGAGCCTACGGCGGAGGCGCCCCAACGAGAATCACAGCTCGCGACTCTGGTAGAGGCCGTTTTCCGCAAAGCCGAGCTTGCGGTAGTAGTTGCGCGTTCCCACGGCGCTGATGACGTTGATGCTCGCAAAACCCGCATCACGGGCAAGCTCGCAGGCATGCTCGACAAGCTGTCTGCCCAGGCCGATGTGCTGAGCGCTTTTGCCCTCATGGTCAATCGCAGTGGCCTTGCCGTAAACATGGACCTCGCGGATCATCGCCTGGCCCAATGGCTGAGGAAGGCCGCGCAGCTCATCGCACATCGACGACTCGGGCAGCGAGAGGCGCAAGAAGCCCGCGATCCTCCCCAGCCCGTCAACCCACTGCAGGAAGTGCTCGCACGTGAAAGCGGTCTCATAGCGGTAGTCCGTCATGCGCAGCTCGTCGGCGCTCACCTTGGCGCTGCCGATCTCGCGGAAGCGGATCTCGCTCACCTCGCCGCGGCGGTCCTCAAGCTCGCGCTCGACCATCTGGCGGAAGTTCGTCTTCTTGACGCCAGCGACGATATCATCGGCGCTAAAGTCACGGATCATACGGCTGATGCGGATGAAAGGCGGCGTTGCAAGCGTGTCCGCAACGAGCACCTCGAGGAGCTCGTCTTCCGTGTACGGTCGCCAAAGCCCCTGGTTGTAGAGCCGCTCCAAACCCGTGCCGCCGATGAGTGCGCAAGGGTAGAGCTTGATCTCATCGGGCTGATAGGGCGACTCGGTCACAAAACGGCGGTAGCCGATGATGTCGGACTCAGGAGTCGAGCCATGGAGATTGGCCATGAAATGCGCGTGAATCTTAAACCCAAAGGCGCGCAACAAGGCGAAGGCACGCTCGATTTGCTCGATGGTGCTGGGGCGATGGTTGGCACACATGACCGCAGGGTCGAGCGTCTGCACACCGATCTGCACCTTGGTGCAGCCTAGGGCGCGCAGCTCGGTCAGTACGTCGACGTCAAGTGTCTCTGGGCGGGTCTCGACCACGAGACCGACGACGCGGTGGGCGCCGTCGACGTTGAGGGTATGCTGAGCAAAGACCTCGTCCATAGTCGCACGCTGCCACAGCGCCGCTGTAGGCCAAGCACTCGTCTTGGGACCATAGAGCGCAGGCCAGGCATCGTTGTAGTTGAGCTCCCCTATATTCACACGCTCTTGAAGCGCGACAACCTGTCGCGCAAGTTCATCATCATCGCAGCTCACGCCAGCATCAGCATATGCCGCGCGGAGCTTTGCACACTTGGCACAGCGAGCTTGGGCGTCGTCATTGAGCGCGGCGAAGAGCTCGCGAATAAACCAAAGCCGGTAATCGGCTGGATAATCGGTCCAAGTGCCGCCGAGCACGATGAGCTCGATTTTATCGGTCACATGCCCCATCTGCTCGAGGGTGAACAAGCGGCTTGCCACCTGCAGGTACGGGTCGAAGAAGCTGCGCTCTGCACGACGACAGGCCGGCTCGTCGTAAATGTAGCTCTTGGGCATGCGCAGGTCATTGGGACAGTAGAGGCAGTTGCTTCCACAGGGCCAGGGCTTGGTGATGACGGTGATGGTGGCAACACCGCTCGCTGTTCGGCCGGGCTTGGTCTTGAGGACGGCAAGCAGCTGCTCCTCGAGTGCATCGTCAAGGCCCCAGCTCTCCCAGCGCCCCGGCTCGTTCTCATGAACGCGCAGATAGAAGGGCATGAGCTTCTTTTTCGAGATATGACGGGAGACATCGGCCACACCCGCGTTGGCGGCACGGCACAACGACGTGATCTTCGCGTCGTCAACCGCCTCGCCCGCACGCAGCAGCTCGATTATCTGAAGGATGATCTGTTCCATAAGGAGCTATTGTACAGGAGACGCGATTGCGAGACCCTGCGACCCAGCGCCGTGACACACTTTGTGCCAGTGACATTGTGTATCACGCAGAAAGCTTACGTTAACCTACGACTCGACGGCGTGATACACAATGTCACTGGCACAAAGTGTGTCACGAAGGACCAAAGTCTAAACACTAGCTGCAGCTCAACGCTGAGCCGCTGCCGCCCTTACAGCGCGGCCTTGATGGCGGCGAGGAGCTCGTCGTAGGTATCGAGGGCAGGAATCTCCGGGAACTCAGCCTTGATGGCATCCGTGCTCTTGAACAGCCAGCCAGCCTTGGAGTTTTTAATCATGCCGATGTCGTTGTGGCTGTCGCCGGCAGCAAGAGTCTCGACGCCCATCTCATGGAAGGCCTTGACGCTGGTGAGCTTGGTCTGCTCGCAGCGCATCTTGTGGCCGGTGATCATGCCGTCCTCGTCGATCTCGAGGGAGTTGCAGATGATAGTCGGACGACCGAGCTTCTCGATCAGCGGAGTAGCGAACTCCTCGAAGGTGTCGCTCAGGACAACGACCTGGGTGATGCCGCGCAGCTCGTCCAAGAACTCGCGCGCACCCTCCATGGGCTCGAGCGTGGAGATAACCTCCTGGATTTGCTTGATGCCCATGCTGTGCTCGCGCAGGATGTCGATGCGGTACTGCATGAGCTTGTCGTAGTCGGGCTCGTCGCGCGTGGTGCGCTCCAGCTCCTTGATGCCGGTCGCCTTGGCAAACTCAATCCAGATCTCCGGGGTGAGCACGCCTTCCATATCCAAGCAGGTGATGTACATGGTTGCCTCCTTCAAGGCTCGTTTCTGTCCCGGCCATTATCACCCAGGCAGCACCAAGCGAATGTGAACGCGGCATTTCAACCCGCAAGCGGAGGGGAGGCAACGGCGCGCCTGCACAGCGATTGGCCACACGCGGCGCAAAAGGCAGTTGAGCCAAAGCTCGCCTGCTCGCTCAGGACGAACATCCTCGGTAACCCAGGTCTCAACAAGACGCAAAGACGGTACGGAGCCGAGCAAGGAGGTGAACTTCTCCTCTGTCATATCGTTGAAGAAGCGGCCGTTGCGCTCGAGCTCACCCGTGCCGTATTTAAACGAGCAGTAAAGGGCGCCTCGGGGCTTGAGAGCCGTTGCCGCACGATGCAAAACAGCAGGCAGGTCCACACTCGGCACATGCAGTAAGGACGCACTCGCCCAGATGCCGTCGTAGCGATCAACGTCATCGAGATCGAAAAACGACTCGTTGCGCGGCTCCAGCCCCGTTAGCGCAGCAGTGGCCGCACACATGGCAGACGACAAGTCCACGGCTGTCACATCGCAACCCGCCGCAAGCAATGCAAGCGAGTCACGCCCAGAGCCGCATCCCCAGTCCAAAACACTCAATCCATCGGAAAGCTCCTCCAGAAAGCAGGCGAGGACGACACCCATATCGGCGTCTTGCGTTGCCAAGAGAAACTCCTCCGCATGATCGTCGTAGTAACTCACAGGGTTATGTTCCCTCCTCATCGATGGCACGGATAACGCATAGCATCAGGAAAACGCTGAGCAAAGCGAGGTTTATGGGGAGGGACAGGGTCCCTCCCCTGCGTGACCAGCGTTTCTGCCAATCGCATGCAGCGTGCATTTGCTTTAATCAGCACTTCCCTAGACACAGCACACGCTAGCTCAAGCGGCGGGCGACTAAGTAGCAGTTGAGACGGCCGCTGCGGCCGTCGGCCTCGAGAAACGACAGCTCGCAGTCACAGAGGGTCTCTCCGAGCGCTGCATCTGCCAACGAGCGGACCTCTTCTACCGTAAAGCTGTGGCAGTAGCGACGCGCCGTGGGCGAGTCCTGCCAGCCGAGTATATAGTCGCCAAGCTCGAGGTCGCCAGGCGAAAGCCCGAGCTCCTCGAGGGCAAGCGGAGTGAGCGCCGAGGCCTTGCGCGCTAATCGTTCATCGCCCATGAACTGCCAGAAGGAGACGACGAGCGCGCCACCGGGGCTCACGGCACGAAGCAGCTCTGCGAGCATGCGCACGCGACGGGCCTGTCCCGGCACGTGATGCATGAAGCCCGAGCAAACGACGAGGTCACCCACGGGAAGCTCGAGGGGCATGTCGTCGATGAGGCAGCCGACGATATCACACTCGGCAAACGAGACAGCAAGCTGCATGCGCTGGACGCTCGATGCCAGGGGAACGCAGTTGTCGACGCCGATGTAATCAATCACCGCCGCAGGAAAGCGCTTGCCAAGGCAATCCGCAAAGCGCATGTTGCCGCAGGCCACATCGACAACGCGACGCGGCGCGCTAGCAAAGCCGGCAACGTCGAGGGCTGCATCCCAGCCGTCCCAAGAGCTGTGGCGCGTTGCGGAGAAGCTTGCGGCGTTATCAGCGTAGAAGCGCGTGTTGAGCTCGCAAAGGAGGGCTGCAGTGTTACGGGTCATTGATTTGCCGCGGCCAGATTCTTCGACTCCACGCTGCGCGCTGCGCCCAGAATGACGGTTGTTGGGAGCGGTCGAGGGTTGCACGGCATATGGGGAGGGACAGGGTCCCTCCCCTACGGGGATTAGGACCGCAGGCTGCAAGCTCCGTTCAGAATGACGGTTTTCGGGAGCGGTTGAGGGATGAGCGGTGTATGGGGAGGGACAGGGTCCCTCCCCTACGGAGGTTGCAGCCACGTGATCCAAAGGCCCCTCATCTACGGGGTCCACAGCCGCACAGCCCAGGGGACCCTCCCCTACGGGGGCCGCCGCCATCACTCTCCTGCCTCGACGTAGGCGCGGATGGCAGGAAGCTCCTGCAGCATCTGAGCATAGCCGGCCTGGATGTTGCTCTCGAGCAGTTGGGCGTCGCGCTCCGTGCCCTGTAGCGTGAGGTGCTCGGGATAGAAGACATACGCCTTGCCCTCGTGCTCGAGCTCGTCAAGGAAATCGCATGCCTGGTTGTAGCGCTCGTTGCGCGTGAGCACGGCCTCGCGCATCTTGGGTTGCTTGCGGAAGAGCAGCTTCATGTAGCCGTCCGTCTCGCCCTTGCGGTAGCCGCGCGGGCGTGTGCGGATGACCACCATGCGCTCGAAGCCGTCGGCGAGGATGGTGCGCATGGGAAGGCCACCGCCATCGCCAAAGCCGCCGTCGTAGTAGGTGACGCCGTCGATAGTGGGCGCAGGCATCACGATGGGAAGCGTGGAGGATGCACGCACCATCTGCATGACGTCGAGAGTGTTGTGCATCATCTTGTTCGTAAAGCGCACGTCGCAGGCGCGGTCGCGGTCGAAGGCGAAGATGTTGAGCTTGGCAGGATTGGAGGCGAAGCCCTCGTAGTCAAAGGGCAGGGTGCCACCCGGCATGTCAGCCTCGTTGTAGAGGTACTCCACGTCAAACAAGCCGCGCCCGTGCACGAAGCTCTTCCAGCTGCCGGCGCGTTCGTCGGCCATCAAATGTCCAAAGGCGCCGACGATGCGCTCCACATCGCGCGTGAGGTAGTTCACCGCGTTGGAGCTGCCGGCACTGATGCCGTAGACATTGTCGAAGAAGAGTCCGTGCTCGACAAGGCAGCGGTTGGCGCCGGCGGAGTACGCCCCGCGCATGCTGCCACCCTCGAAGTAGAGCGCCGTCTTGAAGATATTGCTTTCCATCTGCATTGCTAGATCCACCCAAAGTGGCGGCATGCGTTGGCGATGCCGTCCTTGTCGCAGTCATCGGTCACATAATCGGCATGCTCCTTGAGCTGGGGCACGGCATTGCCCATGGCGATGCTCGTCCACTCCGGCAAGAACATGGAGATGTCGTTCTTGCCATCGCCAAAGACCACGACGTCGCTGTAGGAGCCGCCGATGATATCAACCATCTTCTTGATGCCGACCGCCTTGGAAAGCGGCTCGACGAAGACGGAATCGTCGTTGTAGCGGACCCAGGGCACTCCATCCAGCACGCCGCTTGCGACGAAGGCGGCCTCATCAGCGCGTTTGCAAGGGATGTAGATCTTGTAGATGGCGTCCAGCCCGTCAATGCTCAGAGTGGGGTCGACCTGCGTGGGGACGTAGTAGTCGCCCGCGATCGCATCGAAATCCGCAAAGGGCGTATAGCGCAGCATCTCGTTGCCGAGCTGCACCGCCCAGACGATGCCGGCCGCTTCCAGACGGCGCAGGCACTCCCTGCAGGGCTCAAGCGCAAGCGGCTCCATCCACACGAGCTTGCCGTCGACGGTGACCGAGTAGCCGCCGTCGGCTACGATGTTGTCGATACCCAGGGCATCGATGTAGTCCACGGCGTTGCACTGCAGGCGCCCCGTAGCTAGCGCGATGAAGTGACCCTCGTCGCGCAGCGTCTGCAGCGCATCGCGCGTGCTTTGCGGGATGGTCCTGGTGCGGGGCACGGCGAGGGTGCCGTCGTAATCGAAAAAGAAGAGCTTCCTCGCCAACCTAGTCCTCGCCCCTCTCGTACAGGGGCTCGCCGTCGACATCGTCGCCCGGATCCTCCACGAGGTCGAACATGTCGTCGAATGCGGCGTCATCATCGGCAGACTGGACGCACTTGCCATGGTGGTAGACGACGTGCGCCACCGCAGCGGCAGTCAAGCCCACGCCAGCACCGACCACGGCGACCTTGCCCTTGGCGGGAAGCCCGGAGAAGCCGCGCTTGGCAAGGGAGCCAAAGGCTGCGAGTCCCTTTGCGCCTGCTTTGCCAGCCTTGACGATGCCGGTCTTGGCGCCGTTGGCGACGGCGAGAGCACCGGCCTTGGCGTTGCGGGCAGCCTGGGAGTCGCGAACCGCAAGTGCAGCACCCTGTGCGGATGCGAAAGAAGCCGCAGCAACGGCAGGGGCCGCCTCGACAAGGTTGGCGGCTGCCTTGGGCGCAGCCTGGACGGCGGCAGATGCAACCTTGGGGACGGCGTGAATCGCCTTGGATGCAGCCTTGGGTGCGGCAGCTGCAGCGGCGGATGCGACTTTGGGGGCGGCATGCGCGGCAGCCTTAGCGACCTTGGGCGCAGACTTAGCCGCGGCCTTGGCCACGACAGGTGCCGCCTTGACCGCGGTCTTTGCGGTTGCCTTGGCGACCTTGGGGAGATTTTGCGCGCCCACGACGGCTACAACGGGAGCGGCGGCGGCCGCGACCTTGACCCCGGACTTGACGGTTTTCGCAATCTGATTGCTCATGACGTCCTCCTTTGGCAGTCTTGTTTCATGCCTTCGATTCTACCCCGCCGATGTGACACAGCGATTACGGAAGGATGTAGAAACCGAGCACGCCTGCGAGAATTCCACACACCGCACCAGCGACGACGTCTTGCGGGTAATGCACGCCGCCCACCACGCGGATGAACATCATGTCGATGCCCAATAGCAAGAGCAACACACCTGCCACCGTATTAAACGGCAACCATGCCATAGCGATGACGTAGACGCTGAAGACGTGGCGGCTGGGAAACGACTTGCCGCTCGTGTCCTTCTTGATGAGCGGGTCGATATCGAGTTCCTCGTAAGGGCGCGCAGCGTTGTAGAGCTTGCGAAAGACGCTCACCAACACAAAGCTCACGGCTGGGACCGCGATCGCCTTGAGAAGCAGCGAATTGCCCGTCACAGCGAGGATGACGAGTAAGAGCGGATAGAGGATGTAGAAGAGGTAGGTCTCGACCTTGTTGCCCACCAAGAGGACCTTGAGCATGCGAGGGTCGTCCCTGAAGGGCTGCGACCAGCACGCATACTGATCTGCTGTCATGAAGTCGAACCTCCTTTTTTGTGATGCGAACGTGACACCATTTGTACCAGTGACATTTGGTGTCACTGGTACAAATGGTGTCACAAGGACTCACTTCCGGCTTTGGCCTGTGGTCAAGCGCCGAACACGCACCCTAAAGCAAGTGCGGGCGAATTCGCGCGTTGCTCGCAAATTCGCCCGCATGTAATCGAAAGCGGAAGCTTTAGTTCCTCGTCAGCTTGCGGTGCATGCTGCGGGGCTTGGAGCCCTCGACGCCCAAGCGCTTGACGCGGTCTTCCTGGTAGGACTCGAAGTTGCCCTCGAACCAATGCCAGTTGCCGGGGTTCTCATCGGTACCCTCCCACGCGAGGATGTGCGTGGCGATGCGGTCGAGGAACCAGCGGTCGTGGCTGACGACAACGGAGCAGCCGGGGAACTCGAGCAGCGCGGCCTCGAGGCTCTCGAGGGTCTCGACGTCGAGATCGTTAGTCGGCTCGTCAAGGAGCAGCAGATTGCCGCCCTCCTTGAGGGTGAGGGCGAGGTTGAGGCGGTTGCGCTCGCCGCCGGAGAGCACGCCAGCGGGCTTTTGCTGGTCGCTGCCCTTGAAGCCAAAGCCCGCGATGTAGGCGCGGACCGGGACGTCGGTCTCGCCGACCATGATGTGCTCGAGGCCGTCGCCGACAACCTCCCACAGCTTCTTGTCAGGGTCGATGCCGGAACGGTTCTGGTCGACGTAGGAAATCTTGACGGTCTCGCCGATCTTGAGCTCGCCGCTGGTGAGCGGCTCCAGGCCGACGATCGTCTTGAACAGCGTCGTCTTGCCGACGCCATTGGGGCCGATGACGCCGACGATGCCGTTGCGCGGCAGGCTGAAGGAGAGGTCGTCGATCAGCACACGGCCGTCAAACTCCTTGTGGATGTGGTTGGCCTCGAGGACGACATTGCCCAGGCGCGGGCCGACGGGGATGTGGATGTCGGAGAAGTCGATCTTCTTGTAGGCGCGGGCCTCGGCCTCCATCTGCTCGTAGCGCTCGAGACGGGCCTTGTTCTTGGCCTGACGGGCCTTGGGGGAGCTGCGCACCCACTCGAGCTCGCTGTTGATGCGCTTGAGGAGCTTGGCCTCGCGCTCGCCCTGGGCCTTGATGCGGCTGGCCTTGGTCTCCAGGTAGGTGGAGTAGTTGCCCTTGTAGGGATAGAGGTGGCCGCGGTCGACCTCGCAGATCCACTCCGCGACGTTGTCGAGGAAGTAGCGGTCATGCGTGACGGCGAGGACGGCGCCCTCGTACTTCTGCAGGAACTGCTCGAGCCACAGGACGGACTCGGCGTCGAGGTGGTTGGTGGGCTCGTCGAGGAGCAGCAGATCCGGGGCCTCGAGCAAGAGCTTGCACAGCGCGACGCGGCGGCGCTCGCCACCGGACAGGATGCTCACGGGAGCGTCCTCATCGGGGCACTGCAAAGCGTCCATCGCCACGCGCAGCTTGCTGTCGATGTCCCAGCCGTCCTGCGCGTCGATGGCGTCCTGAAGCTCGCCCATCTCCGCCATGAGGGCGTCGAAGTCTGCGTCGGGCTCTGCCATCTCGAGGCCGATGGCGTTGAAGCGCTCGACCTTGGCGACGAGGTCGCCAAAGGCCATGCGGACGTTCTCGATGACGGTCTTGTCCTCGTCCAGCGGCGGCTCCTGCTCGAGGATGCCGACGGTGTAGCCGGGCGTGAGGCGCGCATCGCCGAGGGAGACCTCCTCGAGGCCAGCCATGATGCGCAGCAAGGTGGACTTGCCCATGCCGTTGGGGCCGACGACGCCGATCTTGGCGCCGGGGTAGAAAGCGAGCGTCACATCGTCCAGGATGACCTTGTCGCCATGGGCCTTGCGCGCCTGCTGAATCTGGTAAATAAACTCTGCCATGCAAATACTCCCTAAAGCTCGGGGGCGTTAATCTTCAAACCTAACTATTGTGCCAGAAATCGCGATAAAGGGCGATGGGAGAAGCTGCGTTTTGAGCGGCGCCGATGCAGTCAACACTTCAGTCAGACGGATTTGTTGACCGGTCGGTTGATGCGACGAACTGGGTGGTTTGGAGCTTTGATTTCGCGATCTGGGTGGTTTGATTCGCACGTTGAATCGATGAGTCTGATTCCGATTTACAAAACCGCAGGTCAGAGCATTGTCACCCGGAGGCGTTCTCCTCGGGCATCGCCAAAACCACCCAGATCGCGAAATCAAAGCGCCAAACCACCCAGTTCGTCGCGGTTTCGAGCGCGACCGCCCAGTTCCAACACCTCATAGGCGCCAGCCATCCCGCTGCAACCTGTGGCGCCGACTTCGTCAGGCGCCTACGCGCCCTCGCGACTCGCCGGCTATACGTCAGCCCCGACAACCACGCAACCCGCAGCCCTTAGCGCTCGTCGTAGGCAAAGAGGCTGCTGACGTGGATCGTGGCGAAATCGCTCGCACGAGCGATGCCATCAAGGGTCTTGACGGTGTCCTCCACCATCGCCACCTGCGATTCCTCTACACCACGCTCGGCTGCAATCTGACGCAAGGCGCTGAGCTTATCGCCCTTGGAGTCGACAAAGCGGATATGGCTAGGCTCGACGGCGTAGTTCTTCTCCACGAAGCGCTGTTTGCCCTCGTACTCCTCTGCGCACGAGACGCTGCAGACGTAGACGTTACCGGGCCCCTTCTCCTCGATCATCCGCTGGATGAGCTTGACAGGCGGCAGCGCACCATAGGGATCGCCAGACTTCACGAGCTCGAACCACTCGTCGTCATCGATGACGGAGTGGCAGCGCGGCGTGAACTCGTAGGGCGCGAGCACGCCATCGATGTCGAAGACGACGATGGTGCTCGACTCCATCAAAAACTCGATTGCGCGCGTCATGTTCTACTCCTCGCTCAGGGAGAACGTCAGCTTCACGGGGTTGTGGTCGCTGTACTTGAACTCTTTGTCGATGTTTTCCGCCGTCGCCTTGACGTTGCTGCTCACGATGAAGCCGTCGACGGTGGCAGTGTAGTTGACACCCTTCTCGTAAGGGATATCAGCGCCGCGACACGTAGCAACATCCGCGAGATTACTCGCGCGCACGACAGAGAAGCCCTCCGGCAAGTCGCTGTCATCGAAGGTCGCAATCCAGTCCGGGCGCTGTTGGGTGGAAGGGTAGATACCGGTGGAGTCGCACAGGGCGTGGTTGAAGTCACCGCCCATCACGACGTAGTTGCCCTTGTCGGCCTCCTCGTTGAGGAAGTTGTGGATCATCTCGAGCTGCTGCTTGCGGATGGTGCCGCCCTTGTCGTAGGCGGACATGTGGCTGTTGACGAGCACAAGTTCCTTGCCGCCCTCAACCGGGATGCGGCTCACGGAGAAGCAGCGGTCGAGGTCGAAGAACTTGGAGAGGTCGTCGGCCACCGGGTAGCTGCGGCGCACGGCATCGTCAACGCGCGCGCTGCTCAACGTGAGGAGCGAGGAGTTGGCAAAGCCGTGGGGCTGGGTGAGGGGATAGAAAAGGAAGGAGCTGTGGTAGTCGACCGCCTCGACGCCGCCCATGTCGGAGAACGCGTCTTCGAGGAGCTGGACCTGGTTCACATGGTAGGAACGCGTGGAATCGGTGTCGACCTCTTGAAGGAGGGCGAAGTCGACATCGAGATCGCGGATGGTCTCGATGTCAGCGGCGGTGCATTCCTCGACGCTCTCCTTGCTCACAGCCCAAGAATTCTTGCCGGTCGTGGGCGTGCCATCGGCCATCTTGCCCGTGTCCATGAAGAACGAGTAGTCGTCCGTGTAAGCGCCGAAACCGATGTTGAAGGAAAGGGCAGTGTAGTCCTCGCCGGTCTTGAGCTCCGCGGCCTGGTTGTTGCCGACCTCGAGCTGCTGATTATCAGGGATGCGATTGTAGGTAAGCAGCATGTAGGCCACGTAGCCACCAACGATCAAGACGATCACCAACAAGACGACCAAGACGGCTTTCAGGGCTTTCTTCATGTTTTGGAGCATTCCTCTCAAAAAGCAGGGTTCAAGCTGCAGATTTGCACATTCTGACAGGTTAACAGAGAGGGAGCACATCGAGGAGCGCGACCGTTTCAGACCAGAACGGCAGAGCCGCAGCCCCTCCCCAAATCCTTAACTTTGGGTAAGCTTCAAAACAAAATCGCGATACTCCAAACAAGCTCCATCTGCATTGGGTATCCTGTTCAACCGCGGGAAAACGCAGAGGAAACGAAGGACTCCTATGAACATGATGATGAAGAAAGGGAAGCACTCCCGAACCACGCCCAACCCCATGCCGGCAGTGGCGATGCTGCTGCTGTTTGCAGCATTGGTCGCCTGTCTGCTGACACTTGACCAACAGCCGATCGCAGCCGATGGCTCGATGGTCGGTCTGGGCAGCGCCAACCTGGCATTCCACAACCTCACCGGGGTCAACTGGACGCTCTACGACATCACCGAATACGGTGGCTACGTGACCATCGCCTCGATGTTCGTCTTCTTCGTCATCGGACTCGTCCAACTCATCCGCGGCCGCGGATTCAAGGGCGTGGACAAGGCGATCTACTTCATCGCAATCGCCTACGTAGTCATGCTCGTGCTCTACGTGGGCTTCGATAAGATCGCGCTCAACTGGCGCCCGGTGCTCGTCGACGGCGAGCTCGAGCCGTCCTTCCCCTCGTCGCACTCCTTCCTGGCCGTTGGCACGATGGGCTGTGCGATCACCTGGGCCCGCCATCGTCTGGCCAGCGCGCCTGCACGCACCGCAGTCACCATCATCTGCACGCTGATCGCACTGGTCGTGGTCGTCGGTCGCCTGCTGTGCGGCGTGCATTGGCTCACCGACATCATCGGCGGCGTCGTGCTGGGTCTGGCGCTGGTCTTCGCCTACCGCTACTTCATGCTGAGGTTTGCGAGCTAAAAGCGGCATTTGCCGATATATACGACGAGGGGGCGGCTGCCGGCGATGGCAGCCGCCCCCTCGTTTTTTGCGTCCCACTCCCTGCGTCCCATTCGGGACCTGGTCTTCTGTGGGACAGGGCGAGTTGCGAGTTGCCCGTCACTCTCTCTGTCCCACAAAAGACCAGGTCCCGAATGGGACGGTCCCGCAGGTTTGCCATTCTGAACGCAACGCTGCGGCCCCTATGCCTCGCGGACGATCTTGCAGGCGAAGAAGCCCTCGTAGAGCTCGGTGGGGCACACGGTCAGCGCGCCGTCGATGGTCGAAGGCAGCGTGGGGATATCCTCGCCACCCGCGATCTCGATGGGTTCGATGCGATAGTTGGCAGCGCGGCGGCCCAGCTTGGAGAGCGCAGCGTTGACCTGATCCTCGTTCTCACTCTTGAGGACCGAGCAAGTCGAGTAGACGAGCGTGCCGCCGGGCTTGACGACCTGCAGCGCCTTGGCGAGCAGCTTGCCCTGCTGCTTGCGGCACTTGGTGAGCAGGCCGGGGTTGAATCGCTTGGCGAGCTTGGGGTCGGCGGCGTAGATGGTACCGCTGCCGGAGCACGGCGCGTCGAGCAGTACCTTGCCGAACATCAAGAAGCTGTCGAGGTTGCGCGCGTCGATCTTCATAACGTTGACGCCGCGCGACCCCTGCTTTGCGAGGTTGTACTCGAGCTTCTCCGCGCGCGGCAGGTTCATCTCGCAAGCAGTGATGTAGCAGCCCTTGCCACCCATCGCTGACATCTGCGTGGTCTTGCCGCCAGGCGCGGCGCACATGTCGCAAATCTCATCGCCAGAGCTGGGCTGCATGACCAAGGCGGGGATCATCGAGGAGAGGCTTTGCAGGTAGAGCTTGCCATCCTCGTAGGCAGGCAGCTCCCAGAGGTCCCTTGGCGTGGCAGTGTCGAGGATGAAGCCGTCCGCATACCAGGGCACGGGAGTATAGGCGATGCCGGCCTCGTCAAGCGCTGCCGCCACCTCGTCGCGCGTGGACAGCGAGGCATTGGCACGCAGCGTCGTCTTGCGCCTGGTGGCAACGCCGACGATGATGCGCTCGGCATCCTCGGGGCTGTAGTCCTCCGTCAGCTGCGTGAGGAAGAACTCCGGCAAGAGGGATTTGGCTTCTTCGAGGTCCATGGGGCTCCTTGGTCGATCGGTGTCTCTCAGATAACGCAACGAGGGCGACTGCCAGATGACAGCCGCCCTCGCCTTCAATTAGCTGTTCTGTTGTAGTTTAGCCAAAGAAGCGCTTGAACAGGGACTGGAAAGCCTTGCCGTGGCGGGCCTCGTCGCGAGCCATCTCGTGGATGGAGTCATGCAGCGCGTCGAGGTTGAGGGCCTTGGCCTGCTTGGCAGCGTCGGTCTTGGCCTTGCATGCGCCGTTTTCTGCAGCGATGCGGCGACGAAGGTTCTCCTCGGTGGAGTCGCTCACGACGTCACCGCCGATGAACTCGGCATAGCGGGCGGCGTGGCCGGCCTCTTCCCAAGCCGCGGTCTCGTAGTAAGCGCCGACCTCGGGATAGCCCTCGCGATAGGCAACGCGTGCCATGGCCAGGTACATGCCAGCCTCGGAGCACTCGCCGTTGTACTCGGCGCGGATGAACTCCTGCAGCTCAGCGGGGACCTCAGGCAGCATGCCAACGCCAACGACGTGCTCGCTGGCCCAGCTCAGCTCGCCGTCGCCCTCGGCCTGCTTGATGAACTTGGAACCGGGGACCTTGCAGATGGGGCAAACGAAATCGGCGGGCAGCTCGTCGCCGTCGAACTCTTCAACATAACCGCAAACGGGGCAAATGAATTTCATGGTTTCTCTCCTCACGCATTTGGTGATCAGATGTATCGCCGCTCCAACGGCGTGATTTGATTATGCACGGCTGAGGGTGAAAAGTAAAGACTTATTGAGAATGATTCCTATTTGTTGCTTTTCTGTGGTGCAGTTCCCAAGACGTCCGACAACAGTCTGAACGATGAATCGTTCAGACTGCTCGCGCAAAAGCCGATAATCGGCATATTTCGAGATTCTCTGTACGAAAAATCGTTCAGAGAATCGCGCCCACGTCCCCTATTCTTCACCGCTCCCTTAAAGACAGCTGAAAAACAGAGCGCCCGAAACGCCCGGTTCAGGGTTCTTTCAGATTGCGCCGATAAGCTCCGGTCATCCCCACGACAAAGGAGATGATCATGAGCAACTACATCGGCACCTTCAGGCGCGTCGAGTACAAGTACCAGCTGAGCGCCCTGCAGCGCATCATGCTGGAAAGCGCGCTTGCCGCCCACATGGAAATCGACCTGTACGGCCGCACCCTCATCAGCAGCATGTACTGGGACACAGAGAACTGGGACCTCGTCGAGCGCAGCATGGACAAGCCCCTCTACAAGGAGAAGCTGCGCCTGCGCCGCTACGGCTCGCACATCACAATCGACAACGAACCGTGCTTCGTCGAGCTCAAGAAGAAGTACGGCGGCATCGTCTACAAGCGCCGCATCCGCATGACGAGCCTGGGCGCGAGCCTCATGCTGCTCGAGAAAAGCTACGAGGAGGCAAGCCTGCTATTCCCGCTGCCGTCGTCTGATGCCGATTACAGTGCAAGCGAGGTAGAGAAGGCCCGCACGCTGCAGATCGCCCACGAGATCGAGGCGTGCCGCGAGCGCTGGAAGCCGCTAAGCCCCTCGATGATCGTCGAGTGCCAGCGCACCGCGTGGCAGCTGCCGGAAGGTTCCCCGTATGCGGCAAGCCAGCTGCGCATCACCTTCGACGACAACCTCGGTTACCGCGAGCTCATGGACATCAAGCGCAGGCCGAGGAGGAACACGCCCCTCATCGACGCAAGCCAATCGGTGCTTGAGATCAAGGCAGTCGGCGCTATGCCACGCTGGCTCGTCGACGCGCTCGAGGACGCAGGCATCAAACCGGCGAGCTTCACCAAATACGGCCGCGCCTACCAAGACCTCATGCGCAAAGCCGGTTAGGGAAGCGCTTGATGCAAGCCTTATGGGGAGGGACAGGGTCCCTCCCCTACGTGACCGCACGCCAGATGTGTGCCAGTGACAAGTTGGCTGCCTAGCTCCGCAAAAGTCTGAACGAGAAATCGTTCAGACAATTCACGTAAAGGCCGACAGTCGGCATATTCCGCGATTGCGTGAACGAAAAATCGTTCACGCAATCGCAGCGTGGTCCAGACCAGGGTGCCGAGGCGCCAGAACAACCCCCAACCCCGCGCGCGCAAACGCGCCGCTAGCGGGCGCGAAACGCAATGGCAACACGCCGCCGCTGACCCTGCGCCTACAATGGCAGAAATCCAAATCGGTAAATCGGCCACATGAGGAGGAACTTCATGATCCACTTGCACGATGAAGGCGTGTACCTGGTTAACGGCACCGAGCTCGTAGGCGAGAGCGAGGCCACCCGCGTTGAGCAGCTGAGCGGCAAGCCCGCCGACAAGGCCCAGGCAGCTTGCGGCACCATCGCCTACGGCATCCTCAAGGACCACAACACCGCTGCCTCCATGGACAACCTCAAGATCCGCTTCGACGCCATGGCCAGCCACGACATCACCTACGTCGGCATCGTGCAGACGGCGCGCGCCAGCGGCATGAAGGAGTTCCCCCTCCCCTACGCCCTGACCTGCTGCCACAACTCCCTGTGCGCGGTCGGCGGCACCATCAACGACGACGACCACCTCTTTGGCCTGTCCGCCGCCAAGAAGTACGGCGGCATCTACGTCCCGCCCCACATGGCCGTCATCCACCAGTTCATGCGCGAGAAGTTCGCCGGCTGCGGCAAGATGATCCTCGGCAGCGACTCCCACACCCGCTACGGCGCCTTGGGCACCATGGCCATCGGCGAGGGCGGCGGCGAGCTCGTCAAGCAACTGCTGCGCGACACCTATGACGTCGCATACCCCAAGGTCATTGCCATCTACCTCTCCGGCAAGCCCGCGCCGTGGGTCGGCCCGCAAGACGTCGCGCTGGCGATTATCCGCGCCGTCTTCAAGCGCGGCTACGTCAAAAACGCCGTCATGGAGTTCGTGGGCCCGGGCGTTGCGAGCATGAACGCGGAGTACCGCACCGGCATCGACGTCATGACGACCGAGACCACCTGCCTCTCCAGCATCTGGACCACCGATGACAGCGTCCGCGACTTCCTCGCCCTGCACGGTCGCGCCGACGACTACAAACCGCTCAACCCGGCAGACGTCGCCTACTACGACGGCTGCGTCGAGGTGAACCTGAGCGAGATCAAGCCGATGATCGCGCTGCCGTTCCACCCCTCCAACGCCTATACGATCGACGAGCTCCACGACAACCTCGAAGACATCTGCCGCGAGACGGAGAAGGCCGCCGAGCAGATCGCCGGCGGGCGCGCGAGCTTCACCTTGCTCGACAAGATCACGCCCGACGGACGCCTCCAGTCCCAGCAGGGCATCATCGCCGGCTGCGCGGGCGGCATGTACACCAACATCGTCGAGGCAGCCAACGCGCTGCGCGGCAAGTCCACCGGTGACGACGAGTTCTACCTGTGCGTCTACCCCTCCAGCCAGCCGGTCTTCATCGACCTCGACCGCAAGGGCGTGCTCGCCGACCTCATGGACGCCGGTGCCATCATCAAGGCAGCCTTCTGCGGCCCGTGCTTTGGCGCGGGCGACACCCCGGCCAACAACGCGCTGTCCATTCGCCACTGCACGCGCAACTTCCCCAACCGCGAGGGCTCCAAGCCCGGCAACGGCCAGCTCGCTGCCGTCGCGCTCATGGACTCTCGCTCCATCGCGGCCTCTGCGGCAAACGGCGGTGTCATTACCAGCGCCGAGGAGCTCGACTGCTGGGGCGAGGTCCCAGCCTATGAGTTCGACGACCGCTGCTACCAGGCGCGCCTGTTCCAGGGCTTTGGCAAGGCGGACACCGAGCGCGACCTGCGCTTTGGCCCCAACATCAAGGACTGGCCGGAGCAGGAGCCTTTGGCCGATCACATCCTGCTGCGCCTCGCGTCCAAGATCGAAGACGAGGTCACAACAACTGACGAGCTCATCCCCAGCGGTGAGACCTCCTCGTATCGCAGCAACCCCCTGGGTCTGGCGGAGTTCACCCTCTCCCGCCGCGACCCCGAGTACGTGGGCCGTGCCAAGAACACGCAGCTCTACGAGAAGGCGCGCCTAGCCAAGGAGAGCGAAGCGCTCGAGCTAATCGATGGCGTGCTGAGCTCCATCAAGGGCATCGGCGGCTATGAGTCATTGAGCTGGGACGATATCGAGATCGGCTCTGCGATCTACGCCAACAAGCCCGGTGACGGCTCTGCACGCGAGCAGGCCGCAAGCTGCCAGCGCGTGCTCGGTGGCCTGGCCAACATCACGCAGGAGTACGCCACCAAGCGCTACCGCAGCAACTGCATCAACTGGGGCATGCTGCCCTTCCATCTCAAGGGCACCCCGGATTGCCTGGAGGTCGGCGACTTCGTCTTCGTCCCCAACATCCGCAAGGCGCTTGACGGAGACATGCAGAGCATCGAGGCCTACGTCATCGGTCCCAAGACCGAGGGCGGCGAGGGCAAGATCGAGCTCTACATCCAGCCGCTGACCCCGGAGGAGAAAGAGATCCTCAAGGCCGGCTGCCTCATCAACTACAACCGCAACCGCAAGCAGCAGTAGACGCTGACAAGCAGAAGCAAGACCCACGATGCCGAGTATTCCACGCTGGATGCTCGGCATCGTTGTGTTTTAGGGGACAGCGAGAGCTGCCGTCACAAATGGGACGGCTCGCACTGCCATGACGTCCAAACCCTACGGTATGATGGAAGGAGATGAGCCGACGATAATCGGCATGACGTCGGCCCGGACAACCTTCCCAGAGAGGGGAAAGCTGATGAAGACGAGGATTATCGCAGCAATGGGTTTGAGCGCGATGGCGAGCATCGCCTTAAGCGCAGGGATGGCAACGACCGCATTTGCCGACACGGAAGCGGGCTACATCAAGGCAAGCGGTGGCGCACAGGTTTTCGAGATCAACCCCATCAAGGGCAGCAGCGCTTACGACCTCGACGGGGATGGCAAGGCCGACACGATCGGCTTCAAATACGCGGAGAAACCTGATTATCCTGGCTCATATTCGAAGATGTCTATGACCATCGGCAGCAAGAGCGTGAAGGTGACGCAGAAGGACTTCTTCTTCGAGCCGGTGGTGACGCTCGTTAAGACTGCCTCCGGCGACGCTCTCATCAGCATCAACGCCAGCAGCGAGAACGACTACCCTGCAATCCAGAAGGTCTACCGCTACAAGGACGGCACTATCACAGAAGCGCTCAACTGCATGGACCAGCAAAACGTCCTTCAACCGTATGGGCATCGTCCGCAAATGCGACTTGCGGGCGTCAGCGGCGACAAGCTCGTCGTCGAGTGGTCCTGCCAGTTCTACACGTGCGGATTGACGACTTTCAAGTACAGCTACAAACTCGATACCAATACGGGCAAATACGTCGCCCCCAAGGGCAAAGCCACCGCAAAGACCAGGTTCATGAAGGGTGCTCCGAGTTACAAGTCCACAACCTGGAGCAAGACCATCAAGGCAATCCAGACCTACAAGAACGCCACCTGCACCAAGAAGGCCAAGAAAGTTGTCAAGGGCACCAAGGCCAAGGTCGTCGGCTTCAACTTAAGCGCCAAGAACGTGCCGACCCTCAAGATCAAGACCAAGAGCGGATATGAAGCCTACGTAAAGCTCAGCAAATCCCAAAAATGGGACGCGAACACCGGGGCATTCAAGGCGACGATCTTCAATAACGTAGTGTTTGCAGGGTAGCTTCTCGCTATTCGCAGCTCCCCAATAATCGTAGGGGAGGGACCCTGTCCCTCCCCATGAACCACGCTATGGAACCGACTATCGAACACGGGAGCGCGCCCGCCAAATCCGCAGGTCACTGGCGCCGTAACACATTTGGGGAGGGACAGGGTCCCTCCCCTACGATTATCCGGACCAGCTACTCCTCCAGCAGCTCCGCAAGCTCGTCGACGAGGGCGTCGAACTGAGCGAGCGCTGCCTCGACCGGAGCGGTGGTCGCCATGTCAACACCGGCCATACGCAAAAGCTCGATGGGAGTCTTAGAGCAACCGCCGGAAAGGAAGCTGAGGTAATCGTCGACCGCGGGCTTGCCCTCGTCGAGGATGCGGGTAGACAACGCAATCGCCGCCGCATAACCCGTCGCGTACTGGTAGACGTAGTAGCGATAGTAGAAATGCGGGATGCGGCTCCACTCGAGCGCGATTTTATCGTCGACTTCGACATCGTCGCCAAAGTAATCGCGATTGAGCTGGGCATACTTCTCGCAGAGAGCGTCGGCCGTGAGGCCAGCACCCGCGGCGTTCATCTTCTCGACCTCGAGCTCGAACTCCGCAAACATCGTCTGGCGATACAGCGTCGAGCGGAATTGCTCACAGAAGTGATTGAGCAGGTATGCCTTCTCGCGCTTGTCCTTGGCATGACTTAGCAGGTACTGCATGAGCAGAGACTCGTTGCAAGTAGACGCGACCTCGGCCACAAAGATGACGTAATCGCTGTAGCACGACGGCTGGTTCTTGCAGCTCAGATAGGTGTGGATGCTGTGGCCCATCTCGTGGATGAGGGTGAAGACGTCGTCGAGCTCGCCCTGGAAGTTCATGAGGATGACCGGATGCATGCCAAATCCACCTGCGCTGTAGGCGCCGCTGCGCTTGCCAGGGGTCTCGTAGACATCGACCCAGCGGTTAGCCAAACCCTCGCGCACGATCGCAAGGTACTCCTCGCCCATCGGCTCAAGCGCCTTGAGGATGAGCTCGAAGGCCTCCTCGTAGGTGAACTTCATCTCGAAGTCGTCGACCAAGGGCACGTAGAGATCCCAAAAGCGCAGACGATCGAGACCCATGACTTTGCGACGCAGTGTCGTGTACTTGTGCAGAGACGACACGCGGTCTCGCACCGCGGCGATCAGGTTGGTGTAGACCTCCGTCGGCACCTCGTTGGAGTCAAGCGCAGCCTCGAGCGGGCTTGCGTACTTGCGCGCATCCGCAAAGAACTTGAGTTGCTTGGCCTGACCGGCCAGGATGCTTGCCGAGGTATTGCGGAACTGCCCGTACGTCGCATACAGGGAGTCGTAGGCGCTCTTGCGCAGCACCCTGTCGCTCGACATGAGCAGGGGTACATAGCTGCCGTGCGTAACGGGATGAGCCTCACCCTTGGAGTCGATCGCGTCCTCGAAGCGCATGTCAGCGTCGTTGAGCATGCTGAAGGTGTTTTCCGGGTTGCCGGCCATCTCCTGCGCCGCCGCAAGGAGCGCCTCTTGCTCCGAGGGCAGCACATGCGGGGCACGACGGAAGACGCGGTCGAGCGAGCGACGATACAGCTCAAGCTCAGGACAAGCAGCATAGTGCCGCTCCATCTTCTCCGCGCCGATGGCAAGCAGCTCGTTGGAGAGCCATGCAGTCGATGACATCAATGCCACGAGCAGCGTCTCGCAGCGCGCCTGAAAGCCCTGGTACTTGGAGTCGCGCGTGTCCTCGTCAGACTTGCGGGCTGCATAGTTGTAGAGTTTACCGATGATGACGTCGCATTCGTCGTCAAAGCGGAAGAGCTCGAGCAGCGTGGATGCATTGTCGAGCTTGCCCCTGTAGGACTCATAGCGTTCCGGATACGCCTGAGCTGCCTCAAGCTGCGCAAGGAACTCCTCGTCGCTTGCAAACATGCTGCTCAGATCCCAGGTATAACGCTCTTCTATCTCCGCACGTTCCATCGTGCTCCCTTTCTCTATTTCTTTGCCGCAAACGACGGTGATCCATCACTTCCAGATGCGGACTTCGGGTTCCATGTGGACGCCTTCCATGGCGTAGACCTTGTCGTGGACATCTTGGATAAGCTGGAGGACATCGGCAGCCGTGGCACCGCCGGCGTTGACGACGAAGCCGGAGTGTTTATCGGAGACCATAGCACCGCCGACGCGATAGCCCTTGAGGCCGGCGTCCTGGATAAGCTTGCCAGCAAAATAGCCCTCGGGGCGTTTGAAAGTCGAGCCAGCAGAGGGCATCTCGAGCGGCTGCTTCTCCTCGCGTCGCTGTTTGAGATCGTCCATGCGGGCCTTGATAGCGTCCTTGTCATCAGCATGCAACTTGAGCGTGGCGCCGAGGATGGTATAGCCCTCCTCCATCATGAGCGAGTGACGATAGGAAAACTGAGCCTGCTCCGCATCGAGCTCGACGAGCTGGCCGGCGTCATCAAGGCAAGTAACAGAGACGGCAACATCGGCAAACTGGCCATCATAGGCACCGGCGTTCATATAAGCAGCGCCGCCAACCGTACCGGGAATCCCACTGGCAAACTCGTATCCTGCAAGACCTGCGTCCAAAGCCGCAGCGGCAATCTGCTCGTTCGTTGCGCCGGCTTGTGCAAAGAGGTATTCACCGTCGATGTTTACCTCGGCGAAAGACTCGCCAAAACGTAGCAAGACGCAATCGAGACCCTCGTCGCAAGCAAGGATGTTGCTACCGCATCCGATGATGCGAAAATCGACGCCTGCCTTCTTGCAAACGTCAGCGGCAGCGAGGACATCGACGATCGAAGCAGCATCCACAACGATGCGAGCGGGACCGCCGATTTTGAAGGTCGTAAGAGTGGACATGGGCACGTTCTCAAGGACGACGCCATCGGTAACGGCACCGCGCAGCTCGCTTGCGAGCTTATCCATATCGACTTCAGCCATAGTCACGTGGCTCCTTTATACGAAAAACGATTTATAAGCATATTTTGGCACGGCAAGCCAAGCCAGCAGGCTACAGCAACATGACAACAGACAAGCCGAGCAGTCCTAGCAGATGGCGCCACCGCCGACGACGAGGTCGCCGTCATAGACAACAAGGGATTGACCGGGCGAGACAGCGCGCACAGGCTCGACAAAATCAACAACGAGCTTCTCTCCATCAAAGGAGGCAAGGGCATCTGCCGCCTTCATCCTATAGCCGACCTTGGCCTGGACGGGACGTGCGCCTTCCCAACGCATGCCGCTGATGATATTGACGTCGTCGGCAACGACACGCGTCGAGTACAGGGCCTCCTTAGGTCCGACGAGCAGGGTGTTGTGCTCGGCATCCTTTCCCACCACATAGAGTGGATCATAGCCGCCGCCGAGGTTGAGGCCTTTTCTCTGGCCTATGGTATACCTGATTAGGCCCTTATGCTGACCGCGCAACTCCCCTAGGGTATCGTATATATCCCCTTGGGGAGAGACTCCGAGCCTCTCTTCGATAAATGAAGCATAGTTACCATCGGGGATAAAACAAATGTCCTGACTCTCCCCTTTATTGGCGTTGACCAGGCCGTTTGTAGTTGCTAGCTCTCTTGTTTCCGTCTTCGTCATATCCCCTAGGGGAAACAACATATGAGCGAGGGTGTCCTGATTGACGTGATAGAGCACATAGCTCTGGTCTTTTACAGGGTCAGCACCTCGCAGAAGCGCAAAGCTACCGTCGTCAAGCTGAACGCGTCGCGCATAGTGACCGGTAGCCACATAATCACAGTCAAACTCACGTCGACGCTGTTGGAGCATCGCGAATTTGAGGTAGCGATTGCAGTCGATGCAAGGATTGGGCGTGCGGCCGGCTTCATATGCATTGCAGAAGCGATTGATGACCTGTTTGTCGAAGGCCTCAGAAAAATTGAGCACATAGTGCTCGAAGCCAAGGGAATGGGCGACGTTACGCGCATCTGCGATATCGTCGAGCGAGCAACAGGTACCACCTTTGACCTCGACATCGGGATCAGGGCAGAAAAGGTGCATGGTGACGCCGATAAGCTCATAGCCCTCCTCGAGCAGCTTAACTGCCGCAGTGGAGCTGTCCACCCCGCCGCTCATCGCCATCAAAACCTTACCTTTACAAGCCATTCAAGCTCCCTTCCACCTATATCTTTGGTCGTAACTTTACACGTTTCTCACACGCACGCCGTTTACCGGTTTCGTTTATATGCCAGAATTAACACCAAGATAGCTTGTTATCCTATAGGTATCCCAACCAACAAAATATGTAAGGCGAGCCCACGGGGTCTTCGCCCTTTACCTGTTTACTCGACTCACGATAAGGAGCTATTAACACCATTGTCTAATTCCATTGCCAACAAGACCACTGGAACCAAGTACACCTACCTCGACTGCATCACCGGAAAATGCGGCGCACCCACGGCAGGCCATCCCGGAAAGCTGTTTTTCTCCCTGCTCATGGTGGGATTCATGTGCACCTCGATGACCACCTTCAACGGCATGCGCCATCACGATTGGGACTTCATCTCCTTCTTTATCGAGTCCCACTGGATGTACCCGCTGATGGTCCCCCTGGCAATGTTGGTACGCCTCTTCATCGCAGACAAGATCGCCGCGCTCATCCTCCCCACCGTCAAGAAGAACTTCGACGGTCCCGCCAAGGCCCTGCTCATCGCTGTTGTGAACGTCTCCCTCATGACTCCTCTCATGACCGCTGTCGTCACCATCTTGCTCCAGGGCTTTGCAGACTTTGGCGCCAACTACCTCGAAGCGCTGCCAGCGTCTTGGGCCTTTGCTCTCGCACTCAACTTCCTGGTCGTCTCCCCTATGGTGAAGCTGCTGCACTACAACGTGATCTCTTCTGTCAGGGGCATGCAGTTCATGCGCCTGTGGACACGCCTCATGAAGCCTGTCACCGCGCTGTTTAACTAGGCGACGACATCGGCTCCTCTGCCTCCGAGCACTCGTTACTCGGAGGCTTTTTTGTAGCGCAGTCGAACGAAAGGCTGTCCCAATAATGACCAGGTCTTTTATGGGACAAAGGGAGCATCTGGCCAGTAACCATCCCTCCTGTCCCATAAAAGACCTGGTCATTATTGGGACAGCCCGCTCGCGGATGATAAATCCCGGCAAGGTAAGTGCGGTCGATTTGGGCGCGACGATCTCACAAGTGCGGGCTTTTTGGGTTCATTCGCGACTAAGTGCGGTCGAATTGAGAGACCAGCGCGCGATTTCAACCGCACTTATGTAACCAGGAACCGGCAGCAAACAACAAGAAAGGCCCCAAACAACTCGGGGCCTTTCTAATTTCGCTTCGTTTATGGGGAGGGACAGGGTCCCTCCCTTACGCAGGCTCGCACATCTTTGCGGGGTTCCTCCCCTACGCTGGCTTGCGGCGTGCCTAAACCGCTAGGCTCCAAAGGGAGTGCCGCACTCAGGGCAGAACTTGGGAGCGGCGCCGTCGGCAGGCTTCCAGCCGCACTTGGAGCACTCGACAGAGGGCTTAGGCTTACCACACTCAGCACAGAACTTGCCAGTGTTGCTCGTGCCGCAAGAGCAGACCCAAGAGCCTGCGGGCTCGGGCTTGGGGGAGCCGCACTCCGCACAGAACTTGCCAGTGTTGGTAGCTCCGCAAGAGCAGGTCCAACCGCCTGCGGCAGCCGCCTGCTGCTGAGCGGGCTGAGCCTGCTGGACAGGCTGAGCTGCTTGCTGCTGGGCACCGAGACCTGCCGTGGTCTGGACCATGCCACCGCCAAAGGCGTTTGCCATGCCCATGCCCATAAAGGCATTCATGGCGCCACCCTCGTTACCTGCAGCGGTGCGCATGGACTCGCCGGTTGCCGCGACGGAATAACCCATGGCGATGTTGCCACCGCCCAGAGTGGCTGCCAGCTGCATCTGCTTCAGGCGCTCTTCGTCTTCCTCGTTGGCCTTCACGCTGCTGATACCAAAGGAAACGATCTCGATACCGCGCAGATCGCGCCACTTGGAGGACAACTCGTCGTTGAGGATCTCTGCAAGCTCCGTGGTGTGAGCGGGCAGCTGATCGTACTCGATGTGCTGGGCAGAAATCCTGGCAAATGCAGGCTGCAGCGCGTTGAGCAGCTCGGACTTGAGCTGGCTGTCCATAGACTCGCGCAGGTAGGAGTCAGTGACGTTGCCGGCAACGGCCGTGTAGAGAAGGACGGGGTTGCAGACGTGGTAGCTGTACTCGCCAAAGCACTTGATGTTCATGGTGAACTTCAAGCCGGTGTCGGGGTCGGCGATCTTGAAGGGAACGGTGCCGGCAGTGCCGTACTTGTTACCCAGAAGCTCCTTGGTGTTGACATAGTAGACACGCTGGTCCTTGGGAGGCTCGCCACCAAAGGTGAAGCGCTTGCCGACGTTCCTCAGGGCATCGACGAGGCTCTCTCCAAAGTCACCGGCGAAGACGGTCGGCTCGGTAGAGGAGTCGAAGGTGAACTCGCCGGGCTCGGCGCAGACCTCGACGACTTTGCCCTGCTCGACGATGAGCATGCACTGGCCGTCGGCGACGGCGACCATGCTGCCCGCAGAGATGATGTTGTCGCTGGCCTTGGTATTGGAGCTGCGGCCGCTGGTGCGCTTGGAGCCCTTGACGATCAGGGTGTCAGCGTCGATGGAATCGCAGTAAAAATACTCTTTCCACTGATCGGCCAACACGCCGCCGGCAGAGCCAACTGCTGCTTTGATAAGACCCATGGTGACGTCCTTTCGGGTTGAGCTGAAGCCTTGCCACATTCTTGCGCTGTGGCCGCGCTTGTTCATGGTGCATGCGATCGGGCAATGAAGCCGTCTCGCCTCGCCACTGCGCTCAGCATGCCACAGAGCGCAGGAAGCTTTGGTAATCAGACGACAACGACAGCATGGCTATTGGGTGAACCCACACAGGCACGCCCGCCCAATGCCCGGGCGAAGCTAGAAGCTCCTGCCGCTGCTGCCGCCAAAACCGCCACTCGAGCTGGTGCCGGAGCTGCCGGAGCTGTCGTCGTCCTTCTTGATAAGCGTCCTAGAGACGGTCGTGCCCACGAAATGATCGCTGGAACCGGTTACCGTGACGTCCCCGGTCTGGTAGAAATTGGCGTTGGCACCGGCAGCGACGCTCTTGAGCTGATTCTTGAGGAAGCTGCGCGTTGCAAAGGCAGCGATCAGACCAACGACGACAGCACAACCGATAATCCAGAGGAAACCGTCATCCTCCTCGTCGTAGTCATAATTGACGCTGCGACCGTCAGTCGCCGGCATGGCCTTCTCGTTCTCTGCGTAGTAGGCCAAGGTGGTGTCGGTCTCGGTCAGGAAGGCCTCGCCCGCGCCAGCCCAGTCGTTTGAGCCAAGGTAGCTGACGACAGCATCCTCGGCCTCGTCGATGCGGCTGTCGGTGAACATGTTGATCGCGTCACCGCGGGTGATGGTTACCATCTTGCGGTCGCCGACGGAAACGTAGAGCATCGCGCCGCTGATCTCCCCCTCGCCAACCTCGCTCTCGATCTTCTTGTAGAAGGCGATGCCGCTGTCGCGGACCTTGCTCTCGGTCATCTTGTCGACGTAGACGACGAAGAGTGTCACGTCGTACTTGGAGCTCAGCTTCTGGGCGTGCTTCTCAAGGGACTTGTACTGGTCCTTGCTCAGCACGTCTGCGGTATCGACGATGTTCTTCACCGCGCTGTCGGTATCTGCGAGCGCCGCCATCGGCATGGCGAAGGCGACGGAGAACACGAGGACGAAGCTCATCAGGAAGGCGAAAAAGCCTGCGAATACGTTTTTGAACCTTGCAGTCATCTCTCTGCCCTCCTAAGCGAAGATGAACGTGCCCAGCAGGGCGCCGACGACAGCGCCAACTGCCAAGGCCGCACCGGTGAGCAGGTTGAGTTTCTTCTTGTCCAACGGTAGATCGCCCACAAGCTTGCCCGTCTGGCCGTTGGCGGCAAACAGGAAGTCCTGGTCGTTCCATCTGGTGTGCAGCATCCACACGGGAAGCAACACGTAGTTGACCTTCTCGATGGTCTCCTGGGTATCGTGATCGGTACGCATGACGCTGTCGTAGCCGCTGACATGCTGCTCGAGGCCCTCAACCAGGGAGTTGTCCATGCGGGTCTTGGCACGCGCGACACAATCGGAGACTTCCTCGTCGTAGCGCTCGGCAGCAAAGCCAGGCAAGTAGGCAGTCGAGAACGGAACCATGTCGTCGTAGTTGAAAGGCTCGATGGAGTCCATGTGCTCATCGGGCATGCGCTTGGAGGCATCCGCCGGGACGCGCTCGAAGTTGCAGTAGCCCTCGCGATGGACGTGATAGGTGTCGGTCTCCGTCACCTCGTAGTCGCCATCCGTGAAGACGCGGACGTTAGTGCAGTTGAAGTCCGCGCTGCCATCGGTCTTGCCGTCGAAGAGCCAGAAGGGGACGTAGACGCCCTGGATCTCCTCGATGTGGTTCTCGTCGCTGAAGACCTTGGGCAGGCAGATCTTGCCCCGGTAGTGGTCTTTGAGCTTGGCGATCGCCGTCTTCTTGTCGATGGCGAAGGGGATGACGTAGTCCGGCTCGAGCGTTCCGCCGAGCTTGCCGGGAACAATGGCATTGTTGCCGCAATAGGGGCACTGGGTCACCGCGGAGACGTCGCTGACGATCATCGTCGCGCCACAAGACGAGCACTCGACCGCGGTGGTGTTGTCGTCACCCTCCTCGAGGGGGCGTTTGGAGTCGAGATAGGCTTGGATAGGATCGACGGCTGCAGCGCCAGCAGCAGCGGCAGCGGCAGCAGGCGGGCGGTCGTCAGCATTGGCGTCCGCGATGCGCTGGGCGGCCTCGTCGACTGCGGCGTCTGCCTCAGCAGCGGCCACGGCGGCTCCCTCCTCCCCGACCTCCGCGGCGACCTCGCCGCCAGCAGCGGCGGCAGCGGCATCCTCGGCGGCCTTCTTGGCAGCCTCCTTAGCCTCTGCCTTCGCCTGTTTCTCGGCGAAGTAAGCCTCGACCTCCTCCGTGGTAAACGAGCTATCACAATACTCGCAGTTGAGCTTTTGAAGCTTCGTGGAGAATGTGAGCGGGCCTCCGCACGCAGGACATGAGTAATTGACGTTGCCTACAGCCATAGTGATCAACTCCTTCTAAAAGGGGAAGAAGAGCTCGGACAAACCTTGATTTGATTATGCCTTACGACAAGCGCAAAACAGACGGCAGACCGCACATTTCACGCCAAGATGGCCAATAATTGACCCAAGCAATTTTGAACTATCCCGAAAACTACACCATGCGGACTTTGTAGATATGCTACACAGTCGCCCGAAGCACCATGCCGATGCGAGCATGCCGATTGAGGAACGCCCTCTCGACAACATACCGTTGATATTTCCAACTCCCGTCCCAAAATTCTACTAAGAGTTTTCCCTATACTGCCCTCCCAGGAGGGCCGAGGTGGCGCTCCTGCTGGCCGTCGCCGGGTCC
>CAKUES010000002.1 GCA_934646835.1 uncultured Coriobacteriales bacterium | reverse complement strand
GCGCCGCCCCTCGCGGAGCGGGCTGCATACTATACGCGAACCCGGGGGCCGGCGCAAGGGGTGATCCGGAGGTTTTTTCGAAAGAAGGGCCGGAGGGCGTCGGCGCCGGCGCGGGGTGGCCGCAGTGCCCGCGAGGGGCATGGGGAGGGACAGGGTCCCTCCCCTACGGATTCGGGGCCCGGAGGCGCTGGCGCGGCGAGCCGTCGTTGCCCGCGGCGGTGGCGCCGACTGCGTCTGGCGCCTACGCGGGGCACGGGGCCCGACGGCGCTGGCGCGAAGCGGCCGTGTTGGCCTCGAGAGCCCTGGGGATTCTCTGAATGCCCAATCGTTCAGGCAATCGCGAGATACCGGCGTATCGGCCTGAATCAGCGACTGTCTGAACGACAAATCGTTCGGACAGTCGCAACACAAAGGCATATCGCCAGAAACAGCGGCAGCCCAATAAGAAGGGCCGAGGCTTGAGCCCCGGCCCTTCTTGTGTTTCGCATGTCAAACTCTAACGTAGCAAGTCTTCAGGAATGCTGTGCTCATCGTAGACGGGGACACCGGCTTTGATGAACAGGGAAGCGGCTACACCATCGCCATCGATCAAGGCGCCAGTGAAGGAGCCGTCATAGACACGACCCACTCCACAGCTCGGGCTCTTTGCCTTGAGAATCGCAAGCTCGCAGCTCTCGCGCTGCGCGCGATCGAGGGATTTGCGAGCACCCGCCACAAACGCGGCGGTGTTGTCAGCGCCCTCAGCATCAACAACATGCAAGGGATCAACGTTTGCGATCTCGTTGGGAGGATGCGGGATGGAAAGCCCGCCCATCACCTCAGGACAGATCGCGACGAGCTCATGACGCCCCTTGAGCGCAATGACATCGTCACAAGGTTTGGACTTGCCGTCGTATCGGCAATGCGCCCCGAGCAAGCACGCGCTAACTGCAATTCTCATCGTCGTTTCCCCTCGTATGGCAAAAAATCGAGCACCCGTTAGAAAGGCTTGTAATCCTTGCCAACGACGATGAGGATATCGCCGTCATAGCTATAACGTGCGGCACTGGGGACAACCCTGCCCTGGCCGAGGTCGGAGGCAAGCAGCTCAGCGTTCTTCTTCTGGGAGTCGTACTTGTAGACAATCAGGGTCTCGTCGTACACAAAGCTCTGGGCATTGCCGGAGCTTTTAAGCTGCCAACCCTTCTTCTTGATGAAGGAGGCACAGTCCCCTGCGATACCAGAGACGCCAACTCCGTTCCAGATAGTGACTGTTGTACTGCTGCGAATGCGAGAGCTGTTGGCAAGCTCGGCCTTGCCCGCAACAGGATCGAGGCCGCTGTTCACACGCGAGCTCATCGTCGCCCAATCGTCAGTCTTGAGCTGCGAGTAGCCCTCGGATGTGGTCTGGGACTCCAGAGCGACGCTCTCGTTGAAAACAGCGCTGTTCGTGTCGATTCCCTTGAGCTGGGATACGAAGGAGACCATAACCTTGCTGTCCATATCTGAGTTGACGTACTTCTCCAACGTCTTGAGCTGCTCTGCCTGCTGCTCGGAACTCGCGCCGAGGATCTTCTTGGAGGCGCTGTCGGCCAAAGCCTCGCGGCCAAGGCCCTCTTGCAAACCAAGCGCTGTGCTCAACGCGCTCACGCCATCCTGCGTCCCCATGAACACATGAGAAAGGGACACGCCAAAGAGCTCGTTGCAAGTGCTCACAAAGCTGGGCTGGTCGCCCATCGCAAAGCACTCGTCAAGAGACATGTAGCCGTAACCGGCAACGTAAGCGCGCATCTCCTTGGGAACCCAGATAAAGGAGAGCTTGAGGTTTTGCGCGTCGTGACTCACCAGGGCCATATCCGCGATGTGATTGGAGGCAGGCTCGCTGTCAGTAGATTGCTCGACAACGAGCAACGACCAGACAACGGCATCCTCCGCCGGCTGCGCCAGCACGCTGGACACATTGGCGTCCACACTCGGCTTGAGGGCGTTTTGCGCCGTCTGCTTGTAGACGAAGGCGCCGACACCGATCGCGAGCGCAAGGGAGAGCAGAACGCCGATGACAATTTTGACCAACTGATTGCCACCGAGCTTGCCGGCAGGAGCAGCCTGCGAGAACATAGAGCCTCCCGCCTGCCTTGAGGCGCGGCTCTGACGGGCAGTGTTGACGAAGGCAGACGAGGGCTTATCCGCAAAAGACAAGCCCGGACGATGGTGCGAGCCTCCGCCAACACGAATGCGCTTGCCACCTACGCCGCTGAGGTCAAGCCCTGACGCTTTTTTCTTCTTTGCCATAGCTGTAGGAAAGCCTCTGCCTAATGGCGCTCGACATCTGCACCGATACCGCGCAGCTTGCCAACGTAATCCTCATAGCCGCGGTCAATATGGTAGATGTTGTCGACACGCGTCTCACCGTCAGCGACGAGGGCGGCGATAACCAGCGCCGCGCCACCGCGAAGGTCCGTAGAGCTCACCGGAGCGCCAGAGAAGCCTTCGACACCTGTGATGAGGGCGTGGTGACCGTCGATGCGAACATCCGCACCCATGCGGCACAGCTCAGACGCGAACATGAAGCGGTTCTCGAAGACGTTCTCCGTGATGATGGACGTGCCCTTGGCTGCTGCATCCAAAACCATGAACTGAGCCTGAAGATCCGTCGGGAAGCCGGGATGCGGAAGCGTCTGGATATCGACAGGAATCAGGTCACCGTCGCGCGAGACAGTGACGGAGTCCTCCGTCATAGAGACACTGCAACCCATGTCCTGCAGCTTGCGCAGGGCCAAGGCAAGGTGGTCAGGATTGACGCCCTCAACCGTCACAGGACCACCCGTCAGCGCACCGGCCGTAAGGAAGGTGCCCGCCTCGATGCGGTCGCCCACGGTCCTGTGTTCGGTGCCGTGCATGGACGTGACGCCGGTGATGGTGATGTTGGGCGTACCTGCACCCTGGACATTGCCACCCATCTCATTGATGAAGTTGGCGAGGTCCTCGATCTCCGGCTCGCAGGCAGCGTTCCTGATGACAGTGACGCCCTCTGCTCGCGAGGAGGCCATCATGAGGTTCTCCGTCGCGCCGACGCTCGGGAAGTCGAGGACAACCTCTGCGCCATGCAGGCCGTTGGGCGTCGAGGCGTCGATGAAGCCGTGATCTGTGTGGAAGCAGACGCCGAGCGCTTCGAGGCTAGTGATGTGCATGTCGAGCTTGCGGGCGCCGATCTGGCAGCCACCGGGCATGGCGACGCGCGCCTTGCCAAAGCGGGCGATCAGCGGGCCAAGGATGGAGATCGAGGCCCTCATCTTGGCGACGAGCTCATAGGGGGTCTCGAAGGAGTCGACCGTGGAGGTGTCGATATGGAGTGTGTGTTTGTCTCCCCCAAGCTCGGCATCGTTTTCAACCGTTGCGCCGAGGACCTGGAGGACCTCTGTCATAACGCTGACATCAGAAATGACGGGGACGTTGTCGAGTCGGACTTTGTCGCTAGCCATAACGGATGCGGCCATGAGTTTGAGGGCAGAGTTCTTTGCGCCGCCGATGTGGACAGTGCCCGAGATGGGATTGCCGCCCTTGACGACGATTACTTCAGAGTTAGTCATGAATGTGTTCCTCCTGTGTTTCGCATACGAATAGTAGCAAACAAAGGGTTCAGCGTCTTCCAAAGACGAGCTTGTCCACTTCAACGACACATAAAAAGAGGGTCACCCTTGCGGGTGACCCTCAAAGTTTAAGCGACGTAAACGCTTGAGCGCTTAGAGCTAGACGTTGGCAAGCATCAGCTTGTTCCACTCGATCTCGCCCTGAGTGTATGCATAAGGTGCATCCTCAGGCTTGAGCTCGTCAAAGCTCAGCTGAAGCTCGTTGAGGTCTGCCTTGACAGCCTCTGCGTCGATCTCAGCCACAGCGATGGCGTGGTTGGCAAGGATGATCACCTTGTCAGCCTCAACCTCTGCGTAGCCTCCCTCAACAACGAACTTCTGGGGCTCAGTCTCACCGTCGACGGCAACGCGGGCAGAACCTGCGTTAAGCGTGGTGACGACCGGCTCGTGCTGGGGCAGGACGCCCATCTCGCCTTCAGCGGCGGGAAGAACGACAAAGCTGGCCTCGCAGGAGAAAACCTTGCGCTCAGGAGTCACGATTTCACACTGCAAAGAAGCCATGAGCTAAGCCTTTCCTATGCGAGTTCCTTGGCTGCCTCGAGAACGTCCTCGATAGCGCCCTTGTTCTGGAACGCCTGCTCGGGGACCTCGTCGAGCTCGCCGTCAAGAATCATCTTGAAGGAGCGGATGGTGTCCTCGATCTTGACGTACTTGCCGGGCAGACCGGTGAACTGAGTAGCAACATGGAAGGGCTGGCCCAGGAACTTCTGCACCTTGCGTGCGCGGTTAACCGTGAGCTTCTGCTCCTCGGAGAGCTCGTCCATACCCAGAATGGCGATGATGTCCTGCAGGTCGTTGTAGGCCTGGAGAATTTCCTGGACACCGGTAGCCACTGCGTAGTGCTCCTCGCCAACAATGGACGCGTCCAGAGCACGGCTGGTGGAAGCCAGCGGATCGACGGCGGGGTAGATACCCAGCTCGGCGATGGAGCGCTCGAGAACGGTGGTTGCATCCAGGTGGATAAACGCGGTCGCAGGGGCCGGGTCGGTCAGGTCGTCTGCGGGGACGTAGACAGCCTGAACGGAGGTAATGGAGCCCTTGGAGGTAGAGGTAATGCGCTCCTGAAGCGCGCCCATCTCGGTTGCCAGAGTGGGCTGGTAGCCAACTGCGGAAGGCATACGACCGAGAAGTGCGGAGACCTCGGAACCCGCCTGGGTGAAGCGGAAGATGTTGTCGATGAAGAGCAGAACGTCCTGACCCTGGTCACGGAAGTACTCTGCTGCAGTCAGGCCAGCGAGGCCGACGCGCAGACGTGCTCCGGGAGGCTCGTTCATCTGGCCGTAGACCATGCAGGTCTTGTTGATAACGCCAGACTCGCTCATCTCGAGGTAGAGGTCCGTACCCTCACGGGTACGCTCGCCGACACCGGTGAAGACGGAGGTACCGCCATGCTCCTGTGCCAGGTTGTTGATGAGCTCCATGATCAGAACGGTCTTGCCAACGCCTGCACCGCCGAACAGACCAGTCTTGCCGCCGAGGATGTAGGGCTCGATCAGGTCGATGACCTTGATGCCGGTCTCGAAGGTCTCGGTGGAGGTGGTCAGCTCCTCGAATGCAGGAGCGGGACGGTGGATGGGGTACCAGTCGGTAACCTCAGGCATGGGCTTCTTGTCAACGGGCTCGCCGATGACGTTCCAGATGCGGCCGAGGGTCTCGGGACCGACGGGCATCTTGATGGGGCTGCCGGTGTCGATGACATCCAGCCCGCGCTGGAGGCCGTCGGTGGAGCTCATAGCAACCGTGCGGACCATGTTGCCCGGGAGGTGGGTCTGCACCTCGAGAACAGTCTTGACATGGCCCATCGGCGTATCAGCTTCGACCGTCAGCGCGTTGTAGATCGCAGGGATGGCATCAGCTGCAAACTCACAGTCAACAACTGCACCAACGATGCGAACGATGCGTCCAACGTTCATGTTAGTGTCCTTCTCACTCATTACTAATCCTCCAGTGCTGCGGCACCGCCGACGATCTCGGTGATCTCGGTGGTAATCGCGCTCTGGCGGATACGGTTGTACAGCAGGTCGAGCGATGCAACCATCGCGGTGGCATTGTCCGTAGCGGACTTCATAGCCTTGCGACGGGCGCCCTGCTCAGCAGCGGCGGAGTCGATGAGCGCATGGTAGATGGCGGTCTCGACGTAAGCCGGGAGCAGGCTGTCCAAAACAGCTTCGGCGGAGGGCTCGAACTCAGGCGATGCCTGGATGGCGTGCTCTTCCGCCTCGACCTCGGTTGCAGCAAGAGCCTCTGCCGAGATAGGCAGAACGAGCTCTTCCCTCAGGTCCTGGTCGGCAGCGTTGCGCGCATGGTTGAAGAAGACGACGACCTCGTCCACGTTGCCGTTGAGGAACTCCGTACGAGCGTACGTGGAGATCTCGCGGGCCTGACCCAGGGTAGGATCGGCGGACATGTCGCGGTACACCAAGACAGGCTCGATCTGACGGTAGTTGAAGTAGCTGACGCCCTTCTTACCGCAGACGATGATCTTAGTCTCGATGCCCTCGACCTTGTTGGCATTGACGTACTTCTCGGCTTCACGCAAAACGCTGCTGTTAAAGCCACCTGCCAAGCCGCGGTCGGAAACGACGACGACGGCAAGGCAAGTCTTCTTTGCATCATGCTCTTTAAGCAGAGGATGATCGATGCTGCCAGAGTTCTTTGCCAAGCCGGCAAGGATCTTGTTCATGGCCTCGGCATACGGCGTGGCCATCTCGATCCTTGCAGTGGCATGGCGAATCTTAGCAGTGGCAACCATCTCCATAGTGCGCGTAATCTGCTTGGTGCTCTGCACCGAGACGATGCGCTTCTTAATATCGCGGAGACTGGCCATGGTCTATCCCCTACTCCTCAACAGCGAAATTAGCTGCAAAAGCTGCAATCGCTTCCTTGACTTCTTCCTTCAGCTCGTCGGTGAGCTTGCCCGTGCTGGCGATCTGGCCGAGCAGGGCTGCCTTGTTGGCATGCATGTACTCGACAAGCTCCTCGCGGAAGCGGACGACGCAAGAAACGGGAATCTGATCCAGGAAGCCCATGTTGCCTGCGCAGATGGAGACAACCTGGTCCTCGACGTTCATTGCGGCGTAGCGGCCCTGCTTGAGCAGCTCGGTCATGCGAGCACCGCGGTCCAGCTGCTGCTGGGTAGCCTTGTCCATATCGGAGCCGAAGGCGGTGAATGCCTGGAGCTCGCGGTAGGAAGCCAGGTCAAGACGCAGAGTACCGGAGACGGACTTCATTGCCTTGGTCTGAGCGGAGCCACCAACACGGGAAACGGAGATACCGACGTTGACTGCGGGGCGCTGGCCCTGCAGGAACAGGTCGCTCTGCAGGAAGATCTGACCATCCGTAATGGAGATGACGTTGGTCGGAATGTAAGCGGAGACGTCGCCGCCCTGGGTCTCGATGATCGGCAGAGCGGTCAGGGAGCCAGCGCCGTTGGCGTCGGACAGCTTGACTGCGCGCTCGAGCAGGCGAGAGTGCAGGTAGAAGACGTCGCCGGGGTAAGCCTCGCGTCCCGGCGGGCGACGCAGGGTCAGAGACATCTGGCGGTAAGCCACGGCCTGCTTGGTCAAGTCGTCGTAGACGCACAGGACGTTGCGGCCAGGGTTGTTCTCGTTAGCGGGCTTGCCGTCCTCGCCGTTGTACATGAAGAACTCGCCCATTGCAGCGCCAGCCATGGGGGCGATGAACTGCAGAGGTGCAGAGTCGGATGCAGCAGCAACGACAACAATGGTGTAGTCAAGAGCGCCGTTCTTGGCGAGGGCCTCGACGACGGTTGCAACCGTGGATGCCTTCTGGCCGATTGCAACGTAGACGCAGACCATGCCCTTGCCCTTCTGGTTGATGATCGTGTCGACGCCGATGGCAGTCTTGCCAGTCTGGCGGTCGCCGATGATCAACTCACGCTGGCCGCGTCCGATGGGGATCATCGCGTCGATTGCGATGAGGCCGGTCTGGACGGGCTCGTGAACGGGCTTGCGCTCCATAACGCCGGGAGCGCGGAACTCGACCGGGCGATAGCCCTCAGCCTCGATGGGGCCCTTGCCGTCCAAGGGCATACCCAGGGGGTTGACGACGCGGCCAAGCATGGCCTTGCCGGACGGGACCTCAACGATACGGCCGGTAGTATGGACAGTATCGTTTTCCTTAATTGCAGTGACGTCGCCCAACAGAACGGCGCCGACTTCGTCCTCCTCAAGGTTCTGAGCGAGGCCGTAGACAGTCTTGCCATCGGAGGAGATGAACTCCAACAGCTCGCCTGCCATGGCGCCCTTGAGGCCGTCAACGCGAGCAATACCGTCACCGATCTGGATAACAGTACCGGTCTCGCGAGACTCAACGCTGGTCTTGAGACCCTCGAGCTGTGCTCGCAGGACCTCGTCGATAGCGCTAGCGGTGATCTCCGCCATTTACCTTTCACCTCCGGTCTTCACAGACGAGAGTGCAACGCGAACCTGCTCGAGCTGTGCGGAAACACTAGCGTCGATCTTCTTGCCGCGGGCACTCAACACGATACCGCCGAGGATGGAGGGATCGACATGCTCGCGGAGCATGACGTCCTTGCCAAACTGGGCAGCGTACTTACTCTTGATGGTCTGACGCAGCGCATCATCGAGTTCCACAACAGTGGTCACGTCAAGGATGACAACGTTCAGAGCTTCCTCTGCGAGGGCTTCGAACTCCCCGACGACACGATGCAGCAAGCCAATCTCACGACGCTCAACCATAACGCCGACAACCTTGAGGAGAGCGGGGTCGAAACCCTTGAACACCTCGTTGAGAACGTTAACGCGTGCCTCTGCGGGAAGCGTGTCCTCGTAGAGGGCCTCGCGCAGGTTGGGGTGAGTCAGGATGACTTCCTGAAGCTCCTTGAGCTGGCCTGCGACCTCGAGGACGTTGCCAGTCTGCTTGGTGGCGTCAAGAAGCACCTCTGCGTAAGTCGTGACTTCGCGCTTGATGAGCATGCGGTCCTTAGGCATCGAGTTTACCTGCCTTTGCAATGCTGGATTCGATCAGCTTGCGATGCTCGGCATCAGAGAAATCCTCGCCGATGACCTTTGCAACGACCGCAACGGTAAGATCAGCAACGGAGCTCTGGAGCTCTGCAACGGCAGCGTTCTTCTCGGACTCGATGGACTGGCGTGCCTTGGCGACGATCTCGTCGGCCTCGGCCTGTGCCTTGGCGACGATGTCGGCGCGGACAGCCTCGCCGGACTGCTTTGCCTCTGCGAGGATGGCGATAGACTCCTGACGAGCCTGAGCGAGCTGCTCGCGATACTCCTCGAGGACACGCTCGGACTCGATGCGAGCCTCTTCGGACTTCTCGAGAGCTTCCTTGATGGAGGACTCGCGCTTCTCGATGATGTTCTCCAGAACGGGCCAGCCAAACTTGCCCAGGACAACAGCAACGATGAGGAACGCGACAACCATCGGGATGAACTCGTTCAGATCAGGCAGGATGGCGGTGATGCCGCCTGCGTTCTCTGCCAGAGCCATGGCGGGCATGGCGGCAGCGATTGCAGCAGCGGTACCCGCAGCGACAGAAGCGTTGCGCAGCATCTTTTTGAATCCTGATTTCACGTGTTCACCTTCCTTCTCAGCTAATTGAATAACAGTTCTTATCAACAGAGCTGATTAGAAGATGAATGCGGCAACCAGGCCGATAAGTGCCAGTGCCTCGGCCAGAGCGCCGAAGATCAGAGCGTTGGTGAACAGCTTGCCGGCGATCTCGGGCTGACGAGCAGAGCCGACGCACAGGCCGTAACCGCAAAGACCAAGACCAATGCCTGGGCCGATGGTGCCAAGACCGTAGCCGACAACCTTGAGAGCAGCGAGAACGATAGTGGTTTCCACTTTTTCCTCCTTGTTCAGTCAGGGCCGATCCCTGAAACTCTTGGTATTCAGGGCGTTTCCCTGAAACCTCTACCTATATATCCTCAACCGAGTACCTCACCCGGTTTAAGAACCAAACACCTTGCGGCTTTTAGGGGCTTCCGACCAGGCCCGCGTTTCTAGTGCTCGCCTTCTGCCAGGCCGATGTAGACGGCAGACAGGATGGAGAAGACGTATGCCTGAAGGAATGCGACCAGGCACTCGAGGCAATACATTGCAACCAGGAACAGGAACCAGATGAGTGCGACGACGCCCATGCCCAAAGCGGAAGCAAAGCTTGCGGTGACGATCTGGGTGGCGTTGAGCACGAAGACCTGGCACAGGATGGCAAAGATGCCGAGGACCATGTGGCCTGCGAACATGTTGCCGTAGAGTCGAACAGCCAGGGTCAGAAGACGAATGACCAGGGAGACGAACTCAAAGAACCAGATGATGGGGATCATCGGAACGGGAAGACCGTGAGGGGCGATGGACTTGATGTAGCCGAGGCCGCCCTTGGCCTTGAAGCCGTAGAAGTTGAAGTACACGAAGGAGATCGCAGCCAGCGCCCAAGTGCAGCCCAAGGTGCCGGTGCAGGTCTTGAAGCCGGGAACCAGACCCAAGACGTTGGAGACGAGGATGAAGAAGAACAGAGTTGCCAAGAAGGGCATGTGCTTCTTCCAGTTCTCGCCCGCTGCGCCCTGGCCCATGTTGCGGCCGACTGCGTCGTAGCCATACTCGACCAGGCCGGCGAGCTTGCCATGGGGCATCATGGTGACCTTTCGCGCGCCCATGAGGACGCCGATCAGGACAACCAGGATGCTGACGAACATCCAGACGGTGTACTGGCTAATGCTCCAGCCGCCAATCTGGAAAACGGTGGTGGTGTCGAAAGACGCCTGGAGCTCTGCGATAGGCTCCACGATGTCAGTCAACGGATTACCGGTAATCTCCATCATACCTAGTTTCCCCCCTACTTTACCTTTGCTTACGGCTGATGAGGCCGTATACGAATACTGCTGCAACGAACGTTATCACCATCGCACCTGCGAAGGGCAGGGCAACATCGTGAACGAACTTCGATGCAATGATGAGCGCGGCGACGAGAACAGCAAAAGAGACGGCAAACGTGACGAGCAGCCATTTGAGGTAGCCGGTACCGTCTTGAGACGGCATCTTGCGCGCCTTGCCGATGACAAACGGGTACGGAAGAAACCCGATCAAGCCGACAAGGGCTCCGACGATAATCGCTGCTGCCATGAACCTCTCTCTCCTACCGATGCTGTGACTTGTCGCTTAATAGCCTTGGGAATAATAACGTAACAAACACTTCACACCGCTTTGAATCGCTCGAATCAACCCTTTTTTGCGACAAACGGTGCGAATCTGAGGATACTTAACCCTGATAGGGTTAACGCTAGCAGCGGGTTACTCACCCGCCTCGATCTTGCGGAAGGTGATCTGGGACTCGTTGAGCAGCTCGAGGGCGAGGCCGTCGGGGTAGCCCTCCCTGAAAACGATCTCCGTCACACCTGCGTTGAGGAGCATCTTGGTGCACTGGGCGCAGGGCTGCGTGGTGCAGTAGAGGATGCTGCCATCCGTGTGGACGCCGTAGCGCGCAGCCTGGATGATGGCGTTTTGCTCCGCATGGACGCCGCGGCACAGCTCGTGTTGCTGTCCGGACGGGATGTTGAGCTTCTGGCGGAGGCAGCCGATGTCGAGGCAATGCGCAAGGCCCGTGGGGCCGCCGTTGTAACCGGTGGCGATGACGCGCTTGTCCTTGACGAGGATCGCGCCGACCTTCCTGCGACAGCAAGTCGAGCGCGTTGCGACGTCGTCGACGATCGCCATGAAGTACTCGTCCCAGGTCGGTCTCGTATGTTCACTCATATTGAACTCCTTGTCTGCAAAAAGGGGCCGGAAACATCCGGCCCCCACCTCGCGCTGCCTTAACGCAACACTATATAGGTTCTAGTACTCCAGGCCAGGGTACAGGGGATGTGCCTCCAGCATCTCGTTGACCTGGTTGCGGACCTTGCGCAAGACCTCATCGTCGTTGCGGCCGAAGACGGCCTTGGCGATGAGCTCGCCGACCTGGCGCGCCTCGAAGGCATCGAAGCCGCGCGTGGTCATCGCAGCGGTACCGACGCGGATGCCGCTGGTGACGAAGGGAGACTGGGTCTCGTTGGGGATGGTGTTCTTGTTGCAGGTGATGCCGACGGACTCGAGGATGGACTCGGCTTCCTTGCCGGTGACGCCAGCGGGAGTGAGGTCGACGAGGCACAGGTGGTTGTCAGTGCCGCCGGAGACCAGACGCAGGCCGCCGGAGACCATACCCTCGCCCATGACGCGGCAGTTCTCGATAACGCGCTCGATATAGGTCTTGTACGCAGGCTGCAAGGCCTCGCCGTAGGCGACGGCCTTGGCGGCGATGACGTGCATGAGTGGGCCACCCTGGCTGCCGGGGAAGACCGCGGAGTTGTACTTCTTGAAGATGGCCTCGTCGTTCATGAGGGCCATGCCACCACGGGGACCGCGCAGGGTCTTGTGGGTAGTGGAGGTGGTGATGTGCGCATAGGGCACCGGGGAGGGGTGCATACCCGCGGCCACGAGGCCTGCGATGTGGGCCATGTCGACGACGAGGTAGGCGCCGACTTCATCTGCGATCTCGCGGAAGGCCTTGAAGTCGATGATGCGGGGGTAGGCAGACGCGCCGGCCATGATCAGGGCGGGCTTCTCCTCGAGGGCCTTGGCGCGGACCTGGTCCATGTCGAGGCGCTCGGTCTCGGGGTCGACGCCGTAGGCGCAGATGTCGTAGAGCTTGCCGGAGAAGTTGACGGGCGAGCCATGGGTGAGATGTCCGCCATGGTCGAGGCTCATGCCCATGACCTTGTCACCGGGCTTGATGAGCGCGGCGTAAGCAGCCTGGTTAGCCTGTGCGCCGGAGTGCGGCTGAACGTTGGCGAACTGAGCACCAAAGAGCTTGCAAGCGCGCTCGCGGGCGAGGTCCTCGACAAGGTCAACCTTCTCGCAGCCGCCGTAGTAGCGCTTGCCGGGGTAGCCCTCGGCGTACTTGTTAGTGAGGACGGTGCCCATGGCCTCCATGACGGCCACGCTGGCGATGTTCTCGGATGCGATGAGCTCGATCTGGTCGCGCTGGCGCTCGAGCTCGGCCGCGCAGATCCCAAAGACCTCGGGGTCAGTCACGGGAAGGGAGGTGAACTGCATGTGGCTACTCCTACTTTTCCTCGATTTCTGCAATCTTCTCAAGGCGGCCGACATGACGACCGCCTTCGAACTCGGTATTCAAGAACGCCTCGACAATGGCCTTGTTGTCCTCGAGGGAAACAAAGCGACCGGAGAGGGTCAAGACGTTTGCGTCGTTGTGCTGGCGCGTGAGCTTGGCGAAGTCCACGCTCGTGATGTTGGCAGCACGGATACCGCGCACCTTGTTCGCAGCGATGGCCATGCCGATGCCGGTGCCGCACACCAAGATGCCGTAGTCGGCATTACCACTGACGACGTCGTTTGCCACGAGCTCGGCGTGGTCGGGATAGTCGACGCGGTCTGCGCTGTCGCAACCGCGGTTGGTAACCTGATAGCCCTGCTCGACAAGCCATCTCTCAAGCTGCGCCTTCTGCTCGAAGCCACCGTGGTCGCAGCCAATACTCAGACGGGGTTTGCTCACCGTGAAGCCTCCTCGGTTGGTTTTGATGATTGTTGGATTGTAGCACCGCTGCGATAGAAGCTTGTTAAGTGCAGGCTACGGATGAAAGCGAGTAGGAAATCGGCTGTTTCGCGCGGGTCTGCGGCCTTGAGGTATAGCAAGGACCGAGTCGACAACGCACGGCAGGTCGTGACACACATTGTGCCAGTGACATTGTGTATCACGGCACAGACGTTGCGGGTTAACCGCAACCCTAACCCGTGACACACAATGTCACTGGCACAATGTGTGTCACCAACCCTCGTATAGCAAAGGGGAGATATCCCCGATAGGACATCTCCCCTACTTGAGAGCTAACTGTTAAGGCAAGCTTCAATCGCTTCGTCTGATAGAGCGCCATACCGGATGATGCGAGGCGCCGCGGGCTGCGTGCAGTCGACGATAGTCGAGGCAGTGCCGCCCTTGCACGACGAGGGAATGGCCACATCGCTTGCAAGCTCTCGCATCGAAGGATCGACATCTGCAAGATGCTGCGGAGCCGGCAGACCATGAAGGTTGGCACTCGTGCAGGCAAGGGGAGCATCAAGCTCACCAAGCAGCCTCAAGGCAAAGGGCTCGTCGGGCATGCGTAAGGCAACTGTGCCGTCATCGGCAACGGAGCCAAGCACTCGGGCCCCCTTTGAGGCGCGCACGACGAGCGTGAGACCACCGGGCCAAAAGGCCTGGGCAAGCTTGCGGGCGTACACAGGGACATCATCACCATAGCGGTCGAGATCGCCGACACTGCCGACAAGCCACGGAAGCACTTGCTGGGCATCCCTGCGCTTGAGCTCGAAGATGCGCTTATAGCCTAGGGTAGATGGCATAGCAGCAAGCCCATAGACTGTATCGGTTGCCAAGAGCACGCACTCCCCTGCCCTCAGGGATTCAAGAACCTCGTTCACTAAGCGCCCACCTCCCCGAGTAGCACGCGCGCATGCTCAAGTGCCGCGTCATCCGTGCTGCCGGAGAGCATGCGGGCGAGCTCTATCACGCGCTCCTCGCCGTCAACGGGCGCGACTGCAGTCGAGGCGACACCGTCGACGCTGGACTTGCTCACCACGAAGTGCACATCTGCATGGGCAGCGACCTGAGCCAGATGGGTGACGACGATGACTTGGGCATGCTTGGCCAGCTGGGCGAGCCTGCGCCCAACCGCCTCACCCGTCGCACCGCCGATACCGGCATCGACTTCGTCGAAGACGAGGGTATCGTCCGGGCTAGCCGCACCGGCATCGCGCAAGACGCACTCGAGCGCCAGCAAAATGCGCGACAACTCGCCACCAGAGGCGATCTGGCGCAGAGGGCGTGCGCTGGCCGCAGCAGCGGGGCGGTAGAGCAGCTCGATGGCAGCAGGGCCGCTGTCTGTCCAACGCGACGTGGAGGCGTCCTCAAAGGAGAACTCAAAAGAAGCGTCCGGCATTGCCAGATCCGCAACGGACGCGGCAAGCAGCGAACACAGCTCGGCGGCTTTTTCCTTCCTCAAGGTTTGGAGCTCCGCGCCCGCCCTCTGTAGGGCATGGAGAGCCTGGGCCCTCGCGCGCTTGGCTTTCTCGATGAGCTCGGGAGAAGATCCCGCGCCCTGGATGCAGGCCTGCGCGCGCTCCCACGCGGCAAAAACATGCTCCATATCCGGTCCGTAGCGCTTCATAAGCCCCGAGAGGGCGGACAGACGCGTCAGGGTCTCCTGCAACGCCGCAGGGTCGCTTTGGATGGAGCCCGCATAGACGCGCAAATCGCGCACAAGGTCGTCGAGCTGCGCGGATAAGTCCTCGAGCCTGTCGTGCAGGGCGTCGAGCTCGTCGTCGACGCCCGCTTGTCGCGCAAGCTCTGCGCATGCGCTGGAGACCTCGTCGCAAGCTGCTCCTTCCGCGTACAGGGCACGCACCGCGGCACCCACGGCATCTGCGAGCACCTGGGCGTTTTGGAGCTTGGGGAGCTGGGACTCAAGGGCCTCGTACTCACCCTCTTGCGGTTTGACGGCAGAGATCTGCGACTCGACGAAGCGTTGGTACTCGAGTTCCTGGTCCTGGATGAGGCTTGCCTCCTCCAAGGACTTGAGGTGCTTGGAGGCCTTGCGGTATGCGGCAAGCGCCTCGCGGTAGGGCTCGAGGTGAGCGCCGAGCGGGTCGATGTAGCGGTCGAGGAACTCGAGCTGGGTCTGCGGCTGGAGCAAGAGCACCTGCTCGTGTTGGCTGTGGATATGCACGAAGGAAAGGGCATCTGAGAGCTGGGAGACCGTGGCCATGGACCCGTCGAGGGTGCAGCGACTCCTACCGGCAGCTGTGAGCCTACGCTGCACGACATGCTCCTCGCCACCGGCAAGGTAGCGCGCCTCAGAGAGCGCCTCTGCAGCACCGTCGCGCACGGCCTTGGAATCCGCGCGCTTCCCGCCGATCAGCTTGAGGGCAGAGAGCAAGGCGGTCTTACCCGCGCCGGTCTCACCGGTGAGCACCGTGAGCCCGCTCGAGAGCTCAACCGACGCCTCCTCGATAAGGGCTAGGTTCTTTACATGGAGCTCGTCTAGCACAGCTTGGGGCCTCCTTCAAAGAAGACATGGGCGACGCTTGTGAAGAAGTCGTCCCCACCGCGTACGCAGATAACCTCGCGCTCACCACGGCTGATGGTCATGGAAGCGACGCCGTGGACGTCGAGGGCCACGCCATCGACAAACAGCGACGTCTCGTCGAGGTAGCGGCTGCGCATGGCGACCTCGATGACGTCAGAGGGCGCGGTGACGATGGCACGCGAGGTCAGGGAGTGCGGGGCCAGGGGCACAGCGACCAAGCCGCTGTAAGCCGGGGAGACAATGGGGCCACCCGCAGAAAGTGCATACGCCGTCGAGCCCGTCGAGGTGGCCACGACAAGGCCGTCTGCCCTGAGCGTGGCGAGGTCGGTGCCGTTGACGCCAACCGTGTACTCGACGACGTGCCCGCTTGTGCCGCGGGTGTAGGCGACCTCGTTAAGCGCCGTGTAGCGATGCTCGGCGCCGTCAGAGTCGATGATGAGCGCGTCAAGGGTCGTGCGCCGCTCGAAAGCGAGGTCGCCGGAGAGCGCGTCAACAATGAGCGCGACCTCGTCGCGCGTGGGGTTTCCAGACAAAAAGCCCAGGTCACCATAGTTGAAACCGAGGATGGGGACCGGGGCGAAGCCGATGAGACGCGCCGCATAGAGGAAGGTGCCGTCGCCGCCCATGGGCACGACGAGGGACAGGTCAGACGCATCGACGGTCTTGGGGCTCGACAAATCGAGCGGACTGGTCTGGACATCGAATCCAGCGATTGTCAGACGCGCGGCGAGCATGCGCGCATGCTCGAGGGCATCCGCTGCAGTGCTCGGAACAAGAAGGATCTTCATCGGTTGACCTCACAGGGAATCATGGGCGCTGGCAACGACCTCGCGCACCTTGTCGCGAAGCTCGTCGCTAACGTGCGCGGGTGCATCGCCTTCGACGAGAGGCTGAGTTGCGCGCATGAGAAACTCGACGTTGCCCTTGGTGCCCTTGACAGGCGAGTAAGCGACGTCGAGCACGACAAGACCGCACTCGGTGGCAGCATCGAGCGCTTGGTTGAGCGCAAGCTCGTGCAAAGCGGGGTCGCGGACGATGCCGCCCTCACCTATTTGATCGGCGTCGAGCTCGAACTGCGGCTTTACGAGGATGGCAAGCGTTGCCTCCGGCGCGAGCATGCGCGCGATATCCGGCATGAGGCTCTTGAGGCTGACAAAGGAGAGATCTCCGACAACGAGCTCGAAGGGACCCCCAACAGCCTGGACATCGATGCCGCGAACGTTGGTGCGCTCGAAGAGGCTCACACGCTCGTCGTTTCTCAGCATCCACGAGAACTGGCCGTAACCGACATCGATAGAGCTCACGCTCGCGGCACCTGCCTTGAGCAGGCAATCGGTGAAACCACCAGTGGAGCAACCAAGGTCTGCCGCATGCAAGCCCGTGACATCGAGGTTGAAGGCCTTGAGGGCGCCGGTGAGCTTCTCTCCACCACGCGAGACAAATCGCGACTGGGATTTGAGGCGAATGGCGACATCCGGCTTGAGGCGCTTGCCGGCAGAAGTCTCCCTGTGCTCGCCGACGATGACCTCCCCCGCCAAGACCGCCACTTGGGCGTCGTGGACATTGGGGAAGAAACCGCGCTCAACCAAAAGCTCGTCCAGACGCGGTTTTGACTGCGCCATCAGCGACGAACCTCCAAGACGTAGTTGGCCACGCCCTCCGGGTCGAGCCCGCAGATGCGGCGCAAGTCGTCAACGGGACCCTGCTCGACAAAAGCATCCGGGAGCGCAAGGCGGTGGATCTTCTTGTTGAGCCCAAGCCTCATGGCCTCCTCCAAAACGGCGCTGCCAAAGCCGCCGACGACCGTGTTCTCCTCGATGGTGACCACGCAGTCGCACTCTGCCGCTGCAGCCACCGCCGCAGCGTCGACAGGCTTCACGAAGCGCATATCCCACACCGTGCAGCCGATGCCCTGGGCCTCGAGGATACGGGAGGCCTGCATGGCGGACTTAACCATGCTGCCAACGGAGAGGAAGGCAACGTCCTTGCCGCCGTCATGCAGGATGCGAGCCTTGCCGTACTCCCATGCGGTGACCTCGTCGCCATCCTCGACAACGGCAGATCCCCTGCCGTAGCGGATGCAGACGGGGCCTGTGGCCTCGTAAGCGCAGCGGATAGCGCGACGCAGCTCCATATCGGAGGAAGGCGCCAAAACCGTCATGCCGGGAATGAGGCGCATGAAGGACAGGTCGAATGAGCCGTGATGGGTGGGGCCGTCCTCGCCCACCAAACCAGCGCGGTCGAGGCAGAACACCACATGCTGTTTTTGCAGCGCAACGTTGATGATCATCTGGTCGAACGCGCGCTGGATGAAGGTCGAGTAGATGGCGACGAAGGGCAGCTTGCCCGCCATCGCGAGCGAGGAGGAGATGCCCACCGCATTCTCCTCTGCGATGCCGACATCGAAGAAGCGCTTCGGGTAGAGCTCCTCGAACTTGTTGAGGCCGGTACCGGAGGGCATGGCCGCAGTAATAGCAACGACGTTTTCGTCCTGCGCGCCGAGCTTGCACAGCTCGTCGGCAAAGACCGAGGTCCAAGAGGGCGCGCCCGCCTTCTTCTTGACGATGCCCGTGTCGATGTCGAAGGGGCTCACGCCGTGGAAGGTATCGGGATGCTCCTCTGCAGGCAGGTAGCCTTTGCCCTTCTTAGTGACCACGTGAATGAGGACAGGCCCGTCGAACTCCTTCGCATCCCTGATGACTTCCTCGAGGTTTGCCTCGTCGTGGCCGTCGAAGGGACCGACGTAGGTAACGCCGAAGCCCTCGAAGAACATCTCGCCCTCCGGGGTGACCATCTGCTTGATGCCGCCGCGCAAGACAGAGCTCGAGTACTTGACGAACTGGCCGATCTTGCCACGGTTCTCCCACGTGGACTCATAGCGCTCCTTAACCTCCTGGTAGGCGTCTGAGAGGCGCACGCGGCCGAGGAAGTTGGAGAAGCCACCGACGTTGACGGAGATGGACATGCCGTTGTCATTGAGGATGATGATGAGGCGCGTCTTGCTCTGACCAATCTGGTTGAGGGCCTCAAGCGACATGCCGCCAGAAAACGACGCGTCGCCGACGACGACCGCGATGGTCTCGTCGCCGCCGTCCAGATCGCGCGCCAACGCGTAGCCCAGGGCGGTCGAAAGGGCGTCTGAGGCATGGCCGGAGTCATGGGAGTCGTAAGGGCTCTCCGTGATCTTGGGAAAGCCCGAGATGCCACCAAGCGAGCGCAGGTCCTTGAACTGCTCGCGACGCCCCGTGAGGAGCTTGTGCGCGTATGCCTGGTGACCCACATCGAAGACGATGCGGTCCTTGGGGCAGTCCAGCACGCGGTGCAGGGCGAGGATGGTCTCCACAGAGCCGAGCGAGGAGGCGAGGTGACCGCCGTGAACGGAGGTAGCCTCAACCATCTCGCGGCGCAGCTCGCCAGCGAGCTGATTGAGCTCTGCGAAAGAGAGGCCCTTCAGATCGGAAGGGCCTTGAATTGTCTCGAGTATAGATGCCATAGGCTTTTAAGTTCTCTTACTACTCGGGTACTGTCAGTTATCCGAAGTCTCTACTTGATGGGCGGATTCGTCAAGCTCTGCGCCGTCATTAAGCGCAGCATCTCCATCTTCCTGCCCAGACGCGCCCTCCCCCTCCGAGGCAGCCAGAAGCTCCTCATCGGAGAAATCGGGCTTGTCGACGAGCTCTGCGGCCCTGTTGCCGAGCTTGATGGCCTCCTCGTAGAGGTCGAGGCTCTTCTCAAGGGAGAGGTCCTTTTTGCGGACCTCCGCAACGATCTCGTCCAAGCGGGCACGGACCTCGGAAAATGTGCCGTATTCGGCCATTACTCGGCGTCCTCGACCTCAGAAGCGACTGCAGCGTCAGCCTGGTCGGCAGCGTCAGCGTCGGTCTGATCGACAGCATCAGCATCCTGATCTGCGGACTGCTGGGCCTGAGTGAGCTCGTTGTCGAGGATACGGCCGTCCTCTGCCAGCTTCTTGGCGATGCGGCCGAGCACGCCGTTGACGAACTTGGGGCTCTCGTCGCCACCGAAGACCTTGGCAACCTCGACGGCCTCGTTGATGGCAACGGGCGTGGGGATCTCGCCGACGAAGGCGAGCTCATAGCATGCGAGGCGGATGATGTTGCGGTCGACGTTTTGCATGCGCTCGATCGCCCAGTTGTCAGCCGCTGCAGAGATCCAGGAATCGATCTCCTCCTGGTTGGCGATGATGCCGGAGATGAGCTCCTTGGCATAGTCGTTGAGAGGCTCGCCGACGAGCTCCGTATCCTGAACGCCCTTGGGGCAGAAGGAGACGACGAGCAGGTCCTTGGAACCAGCATCGAGTGCAGAGAGGTCAAGGCCGCAGAACTCCTGCTGGAACATGGCCTGCAGGGCCTGGCGGCGCGACGCGGTGTTGGTGAGAGTCTTGGACTTGGAACCCATGTGCTAGTTCTCCTCGAAGGCCAACGCATCGACATGGACGTCCACAGAGGAGGTCTCTGCGCCGATCTGAGCCTTGAGGGCGTCTGCGATGGCGCTGCGAACCTGCTCGGCGACGTCGGACAGACGGTAGCCGTAGTATGCCTGAACAGTGATGTCGACGGCGATGGAGTTGTCCTCCGCAACCGTCAGCTTGATGCCCGCAGTGGGCACGGAGCGCCCTGCGTTGAGGGCAGCGGTGATGGCAGAGAAGGCGCCAGCGCTGCCGACGCTTGCAATGCCAGGGACCTCGGCGGCAGCCAAAGACACGATGGTCTCGACAACGCCGGGGGCGATGGTGATGCCGTTTACGCAGATGCCCTGCGTGGTGTTCTTGTCTTTCACAGCTCTCCTCCGTTCATGTGAGTTTCGATAAAGTCAGTGTAAACCTCACCGGACAGGAATGCATCGTTTTCGAGCACCGCTTTGTGGAACGGGATCGTCGTGGCAATGCCCTCGATGACGAACTCGTCGAGTGCGCGCTTGCCGCGTGCGATGGCCTCCTCGCGGGTATCGCCCCACACGATGAGCTTGGCGAGCAGCGAGTCGTAGGTCGGCGGGACCTTGTAACCGGCGCGGATGTGCGTGTCGACGCGCACACCGGGGCCGCCGGGGAGGTCGAAGCGCGTGATAGTGCCCGGGCAGGGCATGAAGCCCTTGGAGGGGTCCTCCGCGTTGATGCGGAACTCGATGGCATGGGCCAGCGGGGACAGAGGGGCCCTGTCGGCGATGGAGATGGGCTCACCTGCGGCGATGCGCAGCTGCTCCTTGATGATGTCCGTGCCGGTGATCTGCTCGGAGACCGGGTGCTCGACCTGAACGCGGGTGTTCATCTCCATGAAGTAGAAGCGCCCGTCCGTATCGAGCAAGAACTCGATGGTGCCGGCGTTGACGTAGCCGACGCCGCGGACTGCCTTGAGGGCGGCCTCGCCCATCGCCTGACGGGTAGCCTCGTCCAAAGCGGGGCTAGGCGCCTCCTCGAGGAGCTTTTGGTGACGGCGCTGGATAGAGCAGTCGCGCTCGCAGAGGTGCATGGCGTTGCCGCAGGTGTCTGCAAGCAGCTGAACCTCGACGTGGCGGGGATGCGAGAGGTACTTCTCGAGGTAGACCTCGTCGTTGCCAAAGGAGACGGCAGCCTCCGTCTTGGCAGCGGTGAACATCTTCTCGAGCTCGTCTGCGCTCTCTGCCACGCGCATGCCCTTGCCACCGCCACCGGCGGAAGCCTTGATGAGCACAGGGTAGCCAACCTCTTCGGCGAAGCGGGCCGCTTCCTCTGCGGTCTCGACGGCGCCGTCGGAGCCGGGGACCGTGGGAACGCCGAGCTTGGTCATGGTCGCCTTGGCATGGGCCTTGTCGCCGAGTTGCTCGATGGCCTCGGGGCTCGGGCCGATGAAGACGATGTCGTTGTCGGCACAGGCGCGCGCGAACTCCGCGCTCTCAGAGAGGAAACCGTAGCCGGGGTGGATGGCCTGTGCACCGGTGATCTGAGCCGCACCGATGATGTTTTGGATCACCAGATAGGACTTGGCAGAGGGTGCCGGGCCGATGCAGACGGCCTCGTCGGAGAGCTTGACGGGCAAAGAGTCCGCGTCGGCCTCGGAGTAGACGACGACGGTCTTCACGCCGAGCTCATGCGCAGCGCGGATGATGCGAACCGCGACCTCGCCGCGGTTCGCGATAAGGATCTTGTCAAACATCATGCAGCCCCTACTCGGAGATAGGCTCGACGTAGAAGAGGACGGTGCCGTACTCGACGGGGTCGCCGTCTTCGACGCAGACCTCGCGCACGATGCACATCTCCTCTGCGGGGATCTCGTTCATAAGCTTCATAGCCTCGACGATGCACATGGAATCGCCGGCAGAGACCTTGTCATCGACCTTGACGAAGGGGTCGGCGCCGGGTGCGGGTGCGGCGTAGAAGGTGCCGACCATCGGGGCCTTGACGGCCTTCCAGCCAGCGGGACGATCGCTTGCAGGCGCTGCAGCAGGGGCAGCTGCGGCAGCGGGTGCTGCTGCGGCGACTGCGACGGGAGCTGCGGCAGCTGCGGGCATGTTGGGGTTGCGCACGACGATCTTGGTGCCAGCCTCCTCGACGGTAATCTCGCCGATACCGGCCTCCTCGACCATCTTAACGAGCTCTCGAATCTGTGCGATATCCACGTAGTCCTCCTCTTTCGTGCTCTTGACTGCCTCGTCCATGCGGAAGTTGACGGTAGGTACTTTACGGTGCTTCTCAAGGTACGTGCGTGCCTCGTTGGGGAACAGCGCGTACATCAAGACGTCTTCCTCGCTCGTTGCGAGGTCGCCGATCTCCTCTTCGAGCTCGGCGTAGGTGGTGGTGACCAGGGAACCCGGTGCGATGCTCGGGTCGAGGGGCTTGTCGCCGCCCAGGACCTTCTCGACGACGGAGTCCTCCATAGGGCCGGGGGCCTTGCCGTAGTAGCCGCCCACGTAGTCCTTCATCTCCTTGGAGACGACCGACCAGCGCTTGCCGGTGAGGACGTTGAAGACGGACTGGGTGCCCACGATCTGGGACAGCGGGGTGACCAGCGGCGGGTAGCCGACCTCGGCGCGCACGCGCGGGATCTCCTCGAGGACCTCGCCGAGGCGATCGGAGGCCTTCTGGATCTCGAGCTGGGAGACGAGGTTGGACATCATGCCGCCGGGGACCTGATGCGTGTAGACCTTCATGTGGTCCAGCGTGGAGATGCCGCGGCGGTACTTACCGCGCTTGCGGACCTCCTCCCAGTACTCTGCAATCTCGAAGAGCAGATCGAGGTCGAGGCCGGTGTCGTAGCCGGACTCCTTGAGGGCGGCAACGATCATCTCGACGGCAGGCTGGGAGTTGCCAAAGGCAAGAGGTGCGGTTGCGGTGTCGACGATGGCCGCGCCGGCCTCTGCGGCCTTGATGTAGTTGGCAGGAGCCATGCCGCCGACGTAGTGGCAGTGCAGGTGAATGGGCAGGCCGACTTCCTTGCGCAGGGCGGAGACGAGGCGCTCGGTACGGTACGGCGCGAGCATGCCCGCCATGTCCTTGATGCAGATGGAGTCTGCGCCGAGCTCCTTGAGCTGGTTGGCGTACTCGATATAGGAGTCGAGGGTGTGAACCGGGCTCATCGTGTAGGAGATAGCGCCCTCGAAGTGAGCACCGCACTCGTTGAGGGCCTCTGCGGTGTCGACGACGTTGCGGATGTCGTTGAGGGCGTCGAAGACGCGGAAGACGTCCATGCCGTTGCGATGCGCGGCCTTGATGAAGCGGCTGACGATGTCTTTGGAGTAGTGGTGGTACCCGACGAGGTTCTGACCACGGGTGAGCATCGAGAGCGGGGTATTAGGGCAGTGCTGCTTGATGACGCGCAGGCGCTCCCAGGGGTTCTCATCGAGGAACCTCAGGCACGTGTCGAAGGTCGCGCCTCCCCAAACTTCAAGCGCCCAGTAACCGACCTTGTCCATCTTAGGCAAGATGGGCAGCATATCGCTTGTTTCCATGCGCGTAGCCCAAAGGGACTGATGGGCGTCACGCAGCGTGGTGTCCATGATGCACATCGGCTTCATCGCAGTCATACCCCCTTCTCGAGGTTTAGCAAATTCAATGTTCTCTCAGCGTTTACCACTGTGGAGTAGTAGACCGAAAATTATACCCGAGCCGGCTCGAGCGCGGACAATCGGGCTGTTACATCTCGATTACATGCGGTATGCAGCAGCCAGACGGCACGCGGCAGTGCGGGCACAAGGTGCCTGTGCCCCTCCCCTGCAGGCTTGGGGTTTGCCCCTTGACGCAAAACGGGGCCGGACTAAAGCCGGCCCCGTCGACAAGGCGCCGCACGAGGCGGCCTTGCTCTCTCCTAGCGCTTGAAGCGTTCGCGCAAGGCGAGCTCAACGCAAGGAGGCACCATACCGGTGATGTTGCCGCCCATGCTCGCCAGCTCCTTGACGATGCTCGAGGAGATGTAGGTGTAGTCCGGACTCGCGGTGACGAAGAGGGTCTCGAGCTCGGAGTCGAGGCGGTAGTTGAGAGCCGCCATCTGGAACTCGTACTCGAAGTCCGTCGTGGCGCGCAGGCCCTTGACGACGGCGACGGCGCCGATCTCGCGCGCGAAGTCGACGAGCAGGTTGCTGAAGGTGAGGACCTCGACGTTGTCGAGGTGCGCGACGGCACGCTTGGCAAGCGACAGGCGCTCCTCAAGCGAGAACAGCGGGCCTGCGCCCTTCATCTCGGACAAGGCGATGCCGACGACCACCTGGTCGAACAGACGGCTCGAGCGCTCGATCACCTCGAGGTGACCGGCGGTGATGGGATCGAAAGTGCCAGGTATAAGGACCTTGCGCATCGTTACAGAACCTCCAGGTAGAGCACGGCGATCTTGCCGTACTTCTTGTGTCCAGTTATCTCAACGCCCCCGAGGCCCCCGAAGGCCGCGGCAGCGGCATCCATATTAGCCTTAACGTGCTCGTAGACGACGATGGAGCCACTGGCGACATCGCCATTGGACACAAGCTGTTCGACAAACGACACAACCGCGCTCGGCTCAAGCGCATAGGGCGGGTCGAGCAGCACCAAGCCGTAGGGCGCCCCAAAGCTCAAGGGGCGCTTGGCAGACTCGAGCACGTCGCCGGACTTGCAGGAGAAGCGGCGGCTGTCGAGGCCAAGGGAGCGGCCGTTTGCCTCGAGGATGGCACGTGCATCGGAGTCCTGCTCCCAGAACTGGCAGCGCGAAGCCCCGCGCGAGAGGGCCTCGAAGCCCAAAGCGCCGCTGCCGCCAAAGGCGTCGAGCACGCTTACGCCCGCAAGCGACAGGTCGCTGGTTCGCGAGAGGATGGAGGAGAACATAGACTCGCGAACGCGGTCCGTGGTGGGTCGGGTCGTCTTCTCGCTGGGAGAGTCGATCGACCTGCCCTTGAACTCACCGGCAACGATTCTCAATTCAAGCCCCTTTCGAGTGGGTCTGGCAATGTGTCTTTGAATACCGCTGCGATATCCGCAGCGAGGAGCTCGTGCTCCGTGGATGTGAGGAACGGGTCGTGCTCGAGGATAGCACGGGCATCCGCATGCGCTGTCGCGACGAGCTCGGCGTCGTCAACGACGTTGGCGAGCTTGAGATGCGCCATGCCGTGCTGTCGGCTGCCGAGTACATCGCCCTCGCGACGTGCAGCGAGGTCTGCCTGGGCGAGCTTGAAGCCGTCGTCGGTGGTGAGCATAGCCTCCATGCGCGCCTGCAAAAGCTCGTCGTCCTTGCCTGGGTCCGCGACAAGGAAGACCTCGCCCGGATGCTCGCCGCGACCGACGCGTCCGCGCAGCTGGTGCAGCTGCGACAGGCCAAAGCGGTCGGCATCCTCGATCATCATCACCGTGGCGTTTGGTACGTCGATGCCGACCTCGATGACCGTCGTGGCAACGAGCAGCTGAATCTTGCCTGCGGCGAAATCCGCCATCACCTGCTGCTTTTGGACAGCGGGCATACGTCCGGTGAGCAAGCCCACCTCCCACTGCGGAAAGACCTTGGCCGCAAGGAAAGCGGCCTCGTCTTGGGCGGCCTTGAGGTTGGCCACCTCGCCCTCGCCGCGCAGGGCGCCGCCCATGCTGCCGTCCTCTGCGGCGGCAGCGCGCTGCTCGCGTGTGAGCCCGACGAGCGGGCAGACGATGTAGGCCTGGCGGCCCTGGGAGAGCTGCTTGCGTATGGCCTCGTAGGCGGCGCGCCGGTTCTCGCGGGAGATAACGCGCGTGGTGACTGGGGGCCGTCCGGCAGGACGCTGGCGGATATAGCTCGTGTCAAGGTCTCCGTACAGCGTCAAGGCGAGCGTGCGCGGAATGGGCGTGGCCGTCATGACCAGGAGGTCTGCCGCATCGCCCTTGGCCCTGAGCGCCGCGCGCTGGCCGACGCCAAAGCGATGCTGCTCGTCGATGACGACGAGGCTGCAGCGCTTGAAGACCACATCGGGCTCGATGAGAGCATGCGTGCCAAAGACCACCTGCAATGCGCCGCTGGCAAGGTCCTCGAGTATCCGTGCGCGCTCTGCCGCGGGAGTCGATCCCGTGAGCGACGCCCAGCTCACCTGGCAAGCGTCGAGCATGGGGCCGAGCTTGGACTCGTACTGGCGCGCAAGGACCTCCGTGGGGGCCATCATCGCAGCCTGGCAGCCGCTATCTGCCGCCATGCACAAGGCAAAGCCGGCAACGACTGTCTTGCCCGTGCCAACATCGCCGAGCAGCATGCGGTTCATGGCGCACGCGGCGCACATGTCGCGCTCGATGTCTGCCACGGCGGCGCTTTGCTCGCTCGTAAGCTCAAAGGGCAACTGCGCCCTGAAAGCAGCCACGGCGGCGCCGACGCGGTGCCCGACGCAGCCGCCGGAGGAGACCTCCGCGTTGCGGCGCACCATCATCACCAACTGCAGACGCAAGAGCTCCTCGTAGGCGAGACGGGCTCGCGCTTCCTCTTGTGCCTGCGCGCTTGTCGGGAAGTGAATCGCCCTGAGCGCTGCCTTGCGGCCCATGAGCGCGCGCTCGGCTCTCAAGGCGGCGGGAAGCGGGTCCTCGATATCCCCAAGCTGCGTCAGCGCATTGGCGACCAATCGCCTCATCCACGACGGGGCGAGGCCCTCGGTGGCCTTGTGCACGGGGATCATGGCAAGCTTGGGAGAGGAGTCCTCCTTGCCCACGGCCTCGAACATCGGCGAGGTCATCTGCTTCATGCCGTAGTTGAAGGCTACCTTGCCTGTCATGGAGACGGTGTCGCCAGGATGGAGTTTGTTGATGAGCCAGGGCTGCTTGAACCAGACGGCTGCGACGGCGCCTGTGTCGTCGACGACAGCGGCCTCGATGATGTGGAGGTTGGGGCGCGGCTGCTTTTGCTTGACGCCCTCGAGCCTGCCCATGACGGTCACGACCTCGCCGATGGGCGCCTGTGCGCACGGGGTAATGTGGGACATATCGATATAGCGGTGCGGATACCAGGTGACCAGGTCGCGCACGGTGTGAATGCCGAGCTTCTCGAGGCGCTTAGCACGAGCCCCGGCACAGCCAGAGACGGCGGTGACGGGGCTCTCAAGCGCCATATACTCTTTTGACGCGCTACTCATGCTACCTGCGGGCGGGAATGTAGGAGAAGCCCACGCAGCCCAAGCCAACATGCGTGGCGATGATCGGGCCGACCTGTCGCTCGGAGACCTCCGTGTAGTCGATGCCCTTGCCCTGGATGGACTCGCGCAGGGCCTCGCAGGCCTTGGGGTTGCGCACGTGCATCATGCAGCCCTCAAGCGGGCCGATCTCCGCCACGAGCTCGTCGAGTTTCTTGGTCAGCTTGGAGATAGCGCGCTTCATGGACTTGGTCATGGAGACGGGGTTGACCATGCCCTCCTGGCCGACCATGAGGATGGGCTTGATGTCGAGCACGCTTGCCACGAGGTTGGCTGCCTTGCCCATGCGTCCGCCTTTGACGAGGTTTTCCAACGTGTCGAGCGCGAAGACGACGCTGCTCTTGGGGATGATCTCCTCAAGGTGCTCGACGACCTCCTCGAGCGTGCGGCCCTCGTCACGCAGCTGCGCCGCGCGCTTGACGAGCAAAGCCTCCGTGAGCGTGTTGCGGCGGAGGTTGACACAGGTGACGGGGATAGGTGCGCTTTGCGCAGCAAGGCGCGCAGAGTTGACCGTACCGCTCATCTCCTCGGACATGTGAAGCGACAAGACGGCGCTGTAGCCCTCCCCTGCCAGCTTGGCGTACATATCACCAAAGAGCGCGGGAGCGGGCATGGAGGTGGTGGGCAGGTCCTCATGCGTCTCGAGGTAGTCGTAGAAGGCCTCGATGCTCGCATCGTCGTTGTCGGCGATGAGGTCGTTGCCACACTTGTCCAGGACACGCAGGTTGACGCACTCCACGCCCCAGCTCGCGAGCTCTGCCCGGGAGATATCGCAGGCAGAGTCGGTGACGATGGCATAGCGTTGGGCAGACATAGAACCGAACCTCGCTGCCTACTCGATGGAGAACACGACCGGGTAAAGGGGCTGGCCGCCGCGCTGGGCGTCGACCTCGAGCTCGTCGAACTTGTCCTCGATGAGCTCTGCGAGTGCGTCGAGCTGCTCGTCGCTGTAGTCCTCACCTGCGAGGATGGTGATGGTGTCCATGTCGTCGTTGAGACGCTCGATGAGCTCGAGGGTGACCTCCTCGACGGACTTGCCGACGACGTCGAGGGAGCCGTTGGCGATGCCGATGAAGTCATCCGGAACGATGGGCTCGCCCTCGGAGGTCTTGGAGTCCTTGATGGCCACGGTGACCTCGCCCCAGGCGACGTCCTCGAGGGCCTCTTCCATGGTCTCGACGTTGTCCTCGAGGCTGGCCTCGGGGTTGGCGGCGAAGAGCGCAGAGAAGGACACAGGCACGGACTTGGTCGCGACGACGGCTGCGGGCTTGTCAGAGCAATCTGCGGCAGCCTGTGCGGCCATGATGATGTTCTTGTTGTTGGGCAGGATGATGACGCTATCCGCGTTGACCTTGTCGATTGCGTCGAGCAGGTCTGCCGTGGAGGGGTTCATCGTCTGACCACCGGAGACGACGTAGTCGACGCCGAGGGACTTGAGGATCTCCGTCATGCCGTCACCGGCAGCGACGGCGACAAAGCCCAGCGGCTTGCGCTCGGCTTGCTCCTGTGCAGCGTCGGCCTTGATGGCATCGTTGCGCTCTTCGGACTCGAGCAGCATGTTGTGGATGAAGACCTCGGCCACCTGGCCGCGGTCGGTCATGTAGTTGAGGACGACGCCCGGGGTGTCCGTGTGGACGTGGACCTTGAAGTCCGGGTGCGCGCCGACCATGAGCTCGCAGTCGCCCAAGCCACCGAGGAACTCCAGGGTGGCGGGGACATCGACGTCATCGCTCTTGAAGAGGAACTCGGTGCAGTACATGTAGTCGGAGCCAGCCCAGTCGTTGACCTGCTCGATAGCCACCTTGGGCTCGGGGCGGGAGAACTCAGAGGAATCCGGCAGCTCGCTGCCGTCGCCGGTGACAGCTGCGACGAATGCCTGGATGAGGATGGTCAGGCCAAAGCCGCCGGAGTCCACGACGCCGTTCTCCTTGAGAACGGGCAGAAACTCCGGGGTGCGCTTGACGGAGGCCAGGGCCTCGTCGGCGACGGCACGCAGCTGGTCGTGCCTGTTGAGGCCATCTTCTGCCGCTTTGACAGCAGCAGCGGCCGCATCCTCGAGAACGGTGAGGATAGTGCCCTTAACGGGCTTGCGAACAGCCTGGAAGGCGACCGTAACGGCCGTCTGCATGGCGTCGGCGATCTGGTCCGGGGTGATGGCGTCGATGTCTTCGACCTTCTCGAGGCCCTCGCACAGACCGCGCAGGATCTGGCTCGTGATGACGCCGGAGTTACCGCGCGCACCCATGAGGGAGCCGTGTGTCACCGCCTTGCGCAGCGCCTTGCCGTCGGCGTCGACGGGAAGTGCCTTGACCTCCTTGACGACGGACTCGATAGTCAGCGACATGTTGGTGCCGGTGTCGCCGTCGGGGACGGGGAAGACGTTGAGGCGGTTCACCTCCTCCTTGCGGTCAGACAGCGCAGTGGCCGCAGAGATGATGCAGAGTCGAAGTTCGGAAATATTCATAGCTTGATTGATCCCTTTGCGTCGGTTTCGCGAAATGCTCGGCAGCGCGAAGCGGCCTTAGGAGCGTACCCTTACGCCCTGAACGTGCACCTCGACGGCGTCGACAGGCAGCTGGGCGGAGTCTTCGAGAACGTAGGTGACTTTCTCGGCGAGCATGCGGCTGGCCTCGGTGAGGTTGACGCCGTGCTCGATGATGACATAGAGGTCTGCGTGGACCTTGCCCTCCTCGGTCATCTTGATGATGATGCCCTTGCGGAGGCGGTTGTTGGGAAGGAGCTTGGCAATGCCGTCGCTCAGGTTGGGGGCGGCCATGCCCACAACGCCGTAGCTCTCCAAAGCGGCATAACCAGCCATGTCGGCGATGACATCGTTAGCGACGGTCAAACCGCCGGGAATGGTCTTGTCCATGATCGGCTCCTCACGTTTGTTTTAGCCAATATCGAAACCGTTAAATTCTACAGCCCACAGCACGAAGCGCATAGCTTCAATAGATTTTTACACAAACTAACAGCAAGGTGAAGCGCATCGGATGGCAAGCGCGTTACGGGCAGCTGACGACTGGTCTCAAACGTTCAAGCTTACGTGAGGCCGATTCATCCGCTCCGGCACAAGAAAAGGGGCGCTCCGAGGAGCACCCCTTCTTCACAGCTGTTCAGTCAGCCAGGCGAACCTTAGGCCTGCTCTTTGAGAGCGGCGTGAGCTGCAGCCAGGCGTGCGACGGGCACGCGGTAGGGAGAGCAGCTGACGTAGTTCAGGCCGACCTTGTGGAACTTCGCGATGGAGTCCGGATCGCCGCCGTGCTCGCCGCAGACGCCCAGGCAGATGTCCGGGTTGGTGGAGCGGCCGCCCTTGGCAGCGATGTCGACCAGCTTCACAACACCATCGTCGACAGTTGCGAAGGGGTTGACCTTCATGATGCCGAGCTCCTCGTAGTCCTTGAAGAACTTGCCCTCGACGTCGTCGCGGCTAAAGCCGAACGTGGTCTGGGTCAGGTCGTTGGTACCAAAGGAGAAGAAGTCGGCGTGCTTTGCGATCTCGTCGGCGGTGACGGCTGCGCGAGGCAGCTCGATCATGGTGCCGATCTCGATGAAGGACAGATCGACGCCCTCGCGCTCGGCGACCTCGGCGATGGCCTTCTCGGCCTCACCGCGGACGTAGGTGAGCTCGTTTTCCATGGAGACCAGCGGGATCATGACCTCGGGCTTGGGTGCGAAGCCCTCCTTGAGCAGCTTGGCGCAAGCAGTTGCGATGGCGCGGACCTGCATTGCGGACAGGCCGGGCATGACGATTCCCAGACGGCAGCCGCGCAGACCCAGCATAGGGTTCATCTCGGCCATGTTGTCGGCGGCAGCGAGCAGCTTGAGGGTCTCTGCTGCGCCCTCGCCCTTGGCCTCGGCAACAGCGGCCTTGATGGCCAGGTCGCGCGGAGCAGGCAGGAACTCGTGCAGGGGCGGGTCGAGCAGGCGGATGATGACGGGCAGGCCGTCCATCGCCTTGAGCATCTCGTAGTAGTCGCCCTGCTGCAGCTCATAGAGCTTGTCGAGAGCCTCGTTGTAGGCCTCGCCGCCCTTCTCGGCCAGGATCATGTCGGCGACGATCTGCTTGCGATCACCCAGGAACATGTGCTCGGTGCGGCACAGGCCGATGCCCTCGGCACCCATGTCACGAGACAGCTTTGCGTCGTCGGGGTTGTCGGCGTTGGCGCGAACACCCAGCTTGCGGTACTTGTCAGCCCACTCGAGCAGCTTGCCCAAGTCGCCGGTCATCTCCGGCTCTTCGAGCTCGACTGCGCCGAGCATGACCTCGCCGGTCATACCGTCGATGGAGATGACGTCGCCTTCCTTGATGACGATGTCGGTGCCGGCGATAGCGGCTTCCTTCTTCTCTGCATCGATCTTGAGGGCTTCGACGCCGCAGACGCAGGGAGCGCCCATGCCGCGTGCGATAACGGCAGCGTGAGAGGTCTTGCCGCCGTGGGAGGTGAGGATGCCCTCTGCGGCGATCATACCGGAGAGGTCGTCGGGAGTGGTCTCCCAGCGGACCAGGACGGTCTTGCGGCCTTCCTCGGCTGCGGCGACAGCGTCCTTAGCGGAGAACACGGCTGCGCCGACGGCGGCGCCGGGGGATGCGTTGAGGCCCTTGGCCACGACATCCTTCTTGGCGCCCTTGGCGATCTGGGGATGCAGGAGCTGGTCGAGCTGCTCGGGGGCGACGCGCAGGACCGCGGTCTTCTCGTCGATCATGCCCTCGTCGACCATCTCGATGGCGATGCGCAGTGCGGCGGCAGCGGTGCGCTTGCCGACGCGGGTCTGCAGCATGTAGAGCTTGCCCTGCTCGATGGTGAACTCGATATCCATCATGTCGCGGTAGTGGTCCTCGAGAAGCGTGAAGATGTCCTCGAGCTCCTGGCCTGCCTCCTCGAGACCCGGGGTGGTCTTGAGCTCGGCGATGGGGCTGGTGTTGCGGATGCCGGCGACGACGTCCTCGCCCTGGGCGTTGACCAGGAAGTCACCGTAGAAGACCTTCTTGCCGGTCGCAGCGTCGCGGGTGAAGGCAACGCCGGTAGCGGAGGTCTCGCCCTTGTTGCCAAAGACCATGGTCTGGACGTTGACGGCGGTGCCGAGGTCATCGGCGATCTTGTTCTGCTTGCGGTAGATGATGGCACGCTCGTTCATCCAGGAGCCGAAGACGGCCTTGATGGCGAGCATCAGCTGGACGTCGGGGTCCTGCGGGAAGGCGACCTTGCCGTCGACGACGAGGTCGGCGTGCTCGGTTGCGTCGACGTTTTGAGAGAAGATGCCCTTGAAGGTGGCAACCAGGTCCTCGAGGTCCTCAGCGGTGAGGTCGGTGTCCTGCTTGACGCCCTTCTCGGCCTTCTTGGCGATGATGGCGTTCTCGAAGTAGTCGCCGTCAACACCCATGACGACGTTGGAGAACATCTGGATGAAGCGGCGGTAGGAGTCCCAGGCAAAGCGGGGGTTACCGGTCTGCTCGGCGATGCCGATGACGGACTCGTCGTTCATGCCGAGGTTGAGGACAGTGTCCATCATGCCGGGCATGGAGAAAGGAGCACCAGAGCGAACGGAGACCAGCAGGGGGTCCTTGGGGTCGCCGAGCTTCTTGCCCATGCGTGCCTCGAGGTCCTCGCGGTACTTCTGGATATCCTCAACGACACCCTCGGGGAAGGTGTTGTTGTTGGAAGAGTACTCGACGCAGGTCTGGCAAGAGATGGTGAATCCCGGAGGGACGGGCAGGCCGATGTTGGCCATCTCGGCCAGGTTGGCGCCCTTGCCGCCGAGGGTGTAGTTCATGGACTTGTCACCCTCGGTGACGTTGTTGCCCTGAGCGTCTTTGCCAAACGCAAACACGCGCTGAACGTTCTCAGACACTTGTTGCTCCTTTAAACATAGGTTGCATATACGCGCGACGGATTCTGCGCGATAGTTCGAATAGTAACCCGTTCGAATGAGAAAGGTCGTATTGATGCCGTGTAAACCCCTAAGCGGATGCAACGGGGTGGTTGAGCTGCGGTTCTACGCACCCTCGGAGGCCGAGATACGGTTCACAGGCGTTGTCTTCGCGGAGAAATGCTCGTTAGGGTGAAGGTTGGTGAAGTAGCGCAAAATCTCTTGGGAGGTCTCCTCGATGGCGCGGTTGTCGGTGCGCACAACGATGCAGCCGAGCTTGCGCATCAGGGCGCGCGCCTTGTCGAGGTCGCGGCAGACCTGCTCGTAATCTGCATAGGAGCTCGCGATGTTGCCCGCCTCGCCCAAGCGGCGTTTGCGAATGTCGACGAGGACCTCCGGCACCGTCATGAGGCCGAAGATGCGGCTCGGCTCGACGTCGAAGAGCTGGGAAGGCGGCTCGGTCAGCGGATCCAGAGGAACGTTGGCCACCTTGTAGCCCTGCTGGGAGAGGTAGATCGACGTCGGGGTCTTGGAAGTGCGCGACACGCCGATGAGCACGATGTCGGCCATAGTGAGTTCCTCGGGCATGCAGCCGTCGTCGTGGGCGATGGTGAACTCGATAGCCTCAATGCGCTTGAAGTAGGTATCGTTGAGCGCGCGCAGGGCGCCTGCCTTGGCGTGCGGGACGATGCCGGTCGCCTGGACGAGCGCCTGGGTCGGGGCACGCAGGATGTCGACGACGATGACCTCCTCGTTGTCCTCGCCAAACTTGTCGATCGCTGTGGAGATCTCCTTGCCAGCCGAGGTGTAGAAGAGGATAAAGGGCTCGACACCGTAATACTTGCGGTGATGCTCGAGGTGTTCTGTCAGCTCTCTCGTGACCATCTCTGCATCCGAGACATCCGGCAAAAGCTCAATCGTGGGGTTGGTAACCGAGTAGTTGGCCGCAGCTGCGCGCGCAGCGGTGACCGCCGTCGTGCCTGCGCCGTCGGAGACGATGTGGATGGTCGGGAAGCCCTCGACGCGATCGCCTTGCCTGATCCAGTTCTTCATGTGCCTCTCCCCTGCTCGGTTTCAATCCCCAACATGATACGCATTCCTCAACCGGTTGCTGTCGGGTTTGGACGAAAGGCTACAGGGATTTGACGTGACACCAAATGCAGCAGCGACAAAAAGCGTCACGAACCCCTCTGCAAAACGGATGACACACTTTGTGCCAGTGACAATGTGTGTCACGCCATAGAGCCGCAGGTGTCCCCATGCCTTCTGCGTGACACACATTGTCACTGGCACAAAGTGTGTCATCGGCCTCTCCTCAGCACAAAAAAGGGACCCGCAGCTTGTGCGGATCCCTTGATGTCGCTTTATGGACTGGCTGCTACTTGGTGGCCAGCTTGGAGATGTCTGCGACGTGCGCGAAGACGTTGGCAAAGCGGTTGAGCAGCTTCATGTTGGCTGCGCGGACAGCCAGGTCCTCGTCTTTGACCATGACCTTGTCGAAGAACTCGTCGATCGGTGCGCGCAGGGCAGCCAGGCTCGCGAGTGCTGCGGCGTAATCATCGGCTGCAAGGGCAGCGGCGACCTTGAACTCAGCCTCAACGACGGCAGTGGACAGGGCGTGCTGGACCTCCGTGAGAGAGGCGTCGTCGTAGTCTGCACCCTCGGCCTCATCGCGCAGGTTGTTGGCGCGGGCAAAGGCGATGGCCAGGTTGGTAAAGGACTCGGAGTCCTCCTTGCGGGCCTTCTCGAGAGCCTCGACGCGGGAGACGAGCTCCATGGGCTCCTCGATGCCAGCAGCCAGCACAGCGTCGATGGCGTCGGCACCGTTGCCTGCGTCCTTGAGCATGACCTTGGTGCGGGTGATGAAGAAGTCCACCACCTGGCTGCGGATGGCAGCGCGGTCGAACTCGATGCCCTGAGCGGCGTATGCGTCAAGCGCGACGTCGATCAGCGCGGGGATGGAGACGCGGACACCGGACTCGAGGATGCTCAGGATGCCCAGCGCGGCACGGCGCAGCGCATAGGGGTCAGAGGAGCCAGTGGGGCCCATGCCAGCGGCGAAGATGCCGCAGATCGTGTCCATCTTGTCGGACAGAGCGACCACCTTGCCGGCGATGTTGGAGGGAACCTCGTCGCCGGAGAAGCGGGGACGGTAGTGGTCCGTGATCGCCTCGGCAACCTGCTCGGTCTCGCCGCTGTAGCGCGCGTAGTGACCGCCCATGACGCCTTGCAGGGAGGTGAACTCCACGACGGCGCCGGTGATGAGGTCGGCCTTGCACAGGTGGGCGGCGCGCAGGGAGTCGGCCTCGTCCTGACCGGCAACGCCGGCCTGCTCGCAGACGCTCTTGGCGCTGGTCTCGATGCGCTCGGTCTTGGAGAAGACGGTGCCGAGCTTCTCCTGGAAGACGACGGCCTTGAGGCCCTCGACGTAGTCAGCCAGCGGCTTTGCGCGGTCCTCGCGGACGAAGAAGGCGGCGTCGGCCAGGCGTGCGCGAACGACGCGCTCGTTGCCGTCGCGGATGGTGTCGGTGCATGCGGGGTCACCGTTGCCGGTGACGATGAACGCGTTGTCGAGGGAGCCGTCAGCGCGATACATCGGGAAGTAGCGCTGGTGCTCGAGCATGGCGTCGGTGATGATTTCCGGCGGGACGGAGAGGAACTCCTCGTCAAAGTGAGCGACGATGACCGTCGGCCACTCGACCAGGTTCACGACCTCTGCGAAGGTGCCGGCAGGGGTATCGGCCTTAAGACCCGTCTGCTCCTCGACCTTGGCGATCTGCTCGCGGATGGAAGCAGCGCGCGCATCGGCGGAAGGGATGACCTTCATCGCATTGAAATGAGAGAAGAACTCGTCGGCACAAGCGACCTCGACGGCCTCGGGGGCGAGGAAGCGATGGCCGTAGGTCGTGCGGCCTGCAGTGAGGCCTGCGAACTGGACGGGGACCACCTCGTCGCCGAACAAGGCGACAAGCCAGCGAACGGGGCGGGAGAAGGTGTCGCGGCCGCTGCCCCAGCGCTGGCTGCGCGGCCAGGAAAGACCGCGAATCAGGCCGGAGAGGATGTCGCAGAGAAGGCCGGTTGCAGCAACAGCGGGCTTGGAGACGACGGCGTAGACGTACTCGGCGCCGTTCTCGTCAGCCTCGACGGTGAGGTCGGCCGCAGTCAGGCCCTTGCCGCGGGCAAAGCCCTCGGCTGCCTTGGTGGGGTTGCCGTCGGCGTCGAACGCGATCTTGGCAGCGGGGCCCTTGTCCTTACGCTCGATGGCCTCGGTCGCCTCTGCCAGCTCCTTGACGGACAAGATCATGCGGCGCGGGGTGGAGCAGCTCTCGACCTCCCCGTGAGCGAGGCCAGCGGCGTCGAGCGCCTTGGTGGCCAGCGCCTTGAGCTGGTCGGTTGCCTTGTAAAGCGCGGCGGAGGGAATCTCCTCGGTGCCGATCTCGAAGATGAGGTTCTTGGTCATGGCTTACTCCTCCTCAGCCTTGCTGGTGCGGTTGTCGACAGGGCCGTCCTGGGACGGGATGTAGGAGCCGCCTCGCTCGACGACCTCCTCCAGGTAGCTCACGCAGCAGGCCTTGGCGACGTCGCGCACGCGCAGGATATAGGCCATGCGCTCGGTTGCAGAGATTGCGCCGCGCGCGTCGAGGATGTTGAAGGCATGGGAGCACTTCATGACGCAATCATACGCGGGCAGGGGCAGGCCCAAGTCGAGCAGGCGGTGGCACTCTTTCTCGCAAGCCTCGAAGCGCTTGAAGAGCATGTCGACGTCAGCGTGCTCGAAGTTGTAAGCGGACTGTTCGCGCTCGTTCTCGTAGAAGACATCGCCGTAGGTGAAGGTGGTGCCGTCGGGGCACTTGGTCCAGATGAGGTCGTAGACGCTGTCGACGCCCTGGATGTACATGGCGAGGCGCTCCAAGCCGTAGGTGACCTCTGCAGGGATGGGATCGCACTCGATGCCGCCCACCTGCTGGAAGTAGGTGAACTGGGTGACCTCCATGCCGTTGAGCCAGACCTCCCAGCCAAGACCCCAGGCGCCGAGCGTGGGGCTCTCCCAGTCGTCCTCGACAAAGCGGATGTCATGCTTCTTGGGGTCGATGCCGATGGCCTCGAGGGAGCCCAGGTACAGGTCCTGGATGTTGTCCGGGGACGGCTTCATGATGACCTGGAACTGGTAGTAGTGCTGCATGCGGTTGGGGTTGGACGCGTAGCGGCCGTCTGCCGGGCGGCGGCAGGGCTGCACGTAGGCAGTGCGCCAGGTGTCAGGACCGATGGCGCGCAGGGTGGTGGCGGTATGGTAGGTGCCGGCGCCGACCTCCGAGTCATACGGCTGCAAGACGATGCAGCCCTGGTCTGCCCAGTAGCGCTGCAGCGTGAGGATGATGTCTTGGAATGTGAGCATGTCTCTCCCCTTTTGTGTAGGTTGCGAAAGGCCTGTTATTACTTGAGCGGTCCGATGGAGCTGATGGGCCAGTACGTGAAGAACGCGTGACCGGTGACATTGGAGATGGGTACGGCGCCAAAGTAGCGACTGTCCGCAGAATCCGTGCGGTTGTCGCCCATTACCCAGATACAGTCGTCAGGGACGGTATAGGGATAGCTGACGCCCGCAATCGAGTCGAGCTCGTAGCTCGGCTTGCCGAGCGTGTAGGCGAACTCGTCCAGAGGCTGGCCGTCGACGTAGACGGTGCCGTCCTTGAGGTCGACCGTCTGGCCTGCCGTGGCGATCACGCGCTTGATGAGGACGCGGTCGGGGTCTTGCGGGTCCACGAAGGTGACGATGTCGCCGTACTGGGGGGTGCCGGTGTAGTAGCTGATCTTCTCCGAGAGAACGCGGTCCTCGAGCTGGATGGTCTCAAGCATGGACCCGGAGGGGATGCGGTAGGGCTTCACCACGAAGTTGGTCAGACCCCACGCCATCACCAGGGCGACGATGATGATAACCAGGAACTCGATGACGCTGCTGCGCAGACTCGAGCCCGCTTTCTTGGGCTGCTGTGCGTCGTTTTGAGGTTGGTTGTTGGGCATGTCTCAATCCTGCGTATGCAAATCTAGGGCGGTTACATATGAACCACCATGATAACGCGCAATGAGGGCGCCTATTGCATGTTTTTGGAGATGATTCCCTCAACGAGGTCTTGCTCGGCAGCAGAGAGCTCTGCTTGGGCGAGCAGGTCCGGGCGCATCTGGGCCGTGCGGATAACCGACTGCTCGCGGCGCCACGCGCCAACCTTGCCGTGATCGCCCGAGAGCAAGACCTCCGGCACGTCCATGCCGCGATAGCTCGCAGGGCGCGTGTACTGGGGGTATTCGAGGAGGCTTCCGGCAAAGGACTCGTCCACGGCGCTGGCGTCATCGCCCAAGACACCGGGCAGCAGGCGCACGACGGCGTCCGTGACGACCATGGCGGGAAGCTCGCCGCCGGTGAGCACGTAGTCGCCGAGCGAGTAGCACTTATCTGCGAGCGTGTAGACGCGCTCGTCGAAACCCTCGTAGCGGCCACAGACCATGAGCAGGCGCTCGTGTTCTGCCAGCTCCTGTGCAGCTGCCTGGGTAAAGGGCTCGCCTGTGGGAGTGAAGAAGATAACTGTCGGCTTGGGACCGGATGCGGAGAGCTCGTCGAGGGCCTCGAAGACGGGCGGGCAAGTCATGAGAAGACCCTGGCCGCCGCCGTAGGGCTCGTCGTCAGTGGAGCGATGGCGATCGTGTGTCCAGTCGCGCAGGTCATGGGCTTGAAACTGCAAGGCGCCCTTCTTGGCCGCGCGCCCCATGATCGACAGCGACATGTAGTCTTCGAACATCTGGGGAAACACAGAGAGGACGTCTACGATCAAAGCTCTTCCAATCCTTCCAGGAGGTGCACGACGAGGGGCTCGTCCTCAGACTCCGGGACGGACACGATCGTCTCTTCGATGATGGGGACCAAGAGCTCCGAGCCGTCCTCACGCTCGATCACGAGAACGTCGTTTGCCTTGGTGGTGAGGTACTCGGTAACAATGCCGAGCATGCGGCCGTCGTCAGAAGCGACCTGACGACCGACGACGAGGATCATGTCCTCCTCGGGGTCGAGGTCGAGGTCTCCCTCCAGGGCGAGCAGGTAGCGGCCGCAGATCTCCTCGGCGGCGTCGATGGTGTCGAGGCCCTCGATGGCGGCAACGCAGCTGTCCTCGCCGACGGACTCGACGGCGGTGATGTGCCCGCAGCGGACACCGGAGAGCGTCGGGGGGACGATATGCACCTCGAGGCCCTCGTAGATACAGAAAGGAAGGCCCTCGGTGCAGCGCACCAGGACCTTCCCCTCAAGCCCGCGTGCCTTTACGACGCGGGCGATGTTGCGATAAGGCGTACCCGACAACTTAGTCTGCCAGCTCGACTTCCGCATGCAGGCCGCACTGGGAGGCAGCCGCACGCGCAAGGGTGCGGATAGACTTGATGATGCGGCCCTGGCGGCCGATCACATGGCCGATATCGCCTTCGGCCACGGTAATCTGAACTTCAATCTCGCCGTTGGTGCGGTCGATGCACTCGACCTCGACGGCCTCGGGCTCGTCGACGATCTGCTCGACCAGGCAACGAACCAGCTCGGCTACATCAGTCGGGTTCTTGCTCATGGTTTCTACTCTTCCTCAGCCTCTGCTGCTGCGGCGGCCTCTGCAGCTGCCTTCTCAGCGGCGGCCTTCTCTGCTGCTGCCTTCTCGGCGGCCTTCAGAGCGGCGCGAGCCTGGACCTTAGCGGGCTTCTCGGTGCCGTTGACGATGGCGATGAGCTTGGCAACGCGCTCGGAAGGCTGAGCACCCTTGGAGATCCACTCATTGATCTTGTCCATGTCCAGCTTGATGCCGGAGGGCTCGAGACGGGGATCGTAGGTACCGACGAGCTCGATGTAGCTGCCGTCGCGGCGCTTGCGCTGATCAGCGACAACGACGCGGTAGAAGGGGGCCTTGTGTGCACCATGACGTGCAAGACGGATGACGACCATTAATAAAACTCCATTCAAATTAACCCTGCACCCTTTGTGCAGGCGCTTATTTGAGACCTATGTGTGGTGACGGGCCACACAGCAATTCGATATCATACAGCATTTTCTATCGCTTAGAAAGAGCATATCTGCAGGTTTTGGGAGCGGTTAGGCAAGCGCGCTTCTCTCGCGGCAAGCCACGATAACGGACTTGAGCTCCTCGATGTCGAAGGGCTTGGAGACGTGGTCGCTCATGCCCGCCTCCCTGGCGGCCCTGGCATCCTCCACAAAGGCGTTGGCCGTCATGGCGATGATGGGGATTGTCGCGGCGTCGACCCGCTCGCTCAGCCTGATGGCGCGCGTCGCGTCATAGCCGTTCATGATCGGCATCATGATGTCCATGAGGACAACGTCGAAGGAGCCCACGGGGCGCGTGCAGTAGAGCTCGAGTGCCTCGCTGCCGTCGCGCGCGCAGGTTACGAAGACGCCCTCGCTTTGGAGCAGCTCCTTGGCGATCTCCAAATTGAGCTCATTGTCTTCAACGAGCAAGATGCTCAAGCCGTCGATGGAGGCAGCCTTGTTGGAGGCGGCCTCGGCATACGCGGCGGGGTCGCGATCAATCGTAAACGGCAGCGTGATGGTGAAGGTCGTACCCTTGCCCAGCTCGCTTTCGACCTCGATCGTGCCGCCCATCTTGTCCACCAGACCCTTGACGATGGGCATGCCCATGCCGGTGCCTTGGAAGCTGCTGCGCGCGTCGGTCCCCTCCTGCGTGAAGGGCTCGAAGATGTGCTCTACAAACTCCGGCTTCATGCCGATACCGGTATCAGCGATGACAATGCGGTAGATGACGGTGTCGCCCTCGACGCGGTCAGTGTAGGACTTGCACACCACCTTGCCATGGGGCTTGTTGTACTTGATACAGTTGTCGACGAGGTTCACGAAGACGCGGCGCACATGCAAGGGGCTGCCAATCACATCGGGATACTCGAAGCCCGCAGCCCCGTCCATCTCCACTGTCACCCCACGCGCCGAGGCACGGATCTGGACTATGTCGGCGATCTCCTCCGACATCTCAACGAGGTTGAAGGGCCTGCTCTCGAGCTCGATATCCTGGTCTTCGATCTTGCCCATCTCGAGGATGTCGTTGATGAGCGTAAGCAAATGGTCGGCGGCGACCTTGGCCTTGGCGCGGTTTTTCTTCGTCAGCTCCACGTCGTCCGCATGCAGGTCGTTGACCTCGATGAGGCCAACGATGCCGTTGAGGGGTGTGCGGATATCGTGGCTCATGCGCGACAAGAAGGCGGACTTGGCCGCGTTGGCGGCGACTGCCTCCTCCTTGGCCTTGCGCGCCGTATGCAAAGCCCAGGCGAGCACCGCAACAGCCATCATCAGCAAGACCATGAAGCCAGCCATGAGGGTGCCCTTGTTACGCTCGACGAAGGCTCCAAGACCTTCATCGGAAGCAGAGTAAGAATAGTGGGCATAGGCAGCGGCGGTGATCTGGTCTTTGGAGTTGTTGATGCCCTTGTCGACGATGGAGAGGAGCTCCGGGTTGCCTTGGGGCATCCAACAGGACAGCTCGAGGTTCTGCCCGAGCTCCGCTGTCTTCAGGTTGCCAAAGTCCACCTGGTCGCGCAGGGTGTTGACGCCTGTCACGGAGATGATCAGGGCATCTGCAGCGCCGGACTTGAGAGTGTTGACAGCCTCCACGGCATCATCGCACTCCACCAAAGCCGCATCGGGAAACCTCGTCTTCAGGCGATTGGCGTTGAAGAGCCCGTTGCCGTAATAAGCGATGCGCCCGAGCGAGGACTCGAGGTCATCGCCCCTGTAAACGGCCAACAGAGCTGTCGAGGCAAGCGCACTCGACTGCATGCAGCCGTCTTGCTCTGCAAACCAGTAGTCCCTCGCCACGGGCATGGCAACATCGACGTCCCCGTTGTCGAGGGCGCCACGCAGCTCGCTGTTCGAGGCGAAGGAGCGCGTCTTGACCGTGATGCCAAAGGTCTCCCCAAGAGAGCGCGTGAACTCCGCCAGCACCCCGTCGAGCTCACCGTCCGCACCTTGGCTGCAATACGGAAGCAAGCCGTCGGGGTAACCGAAGACGATGGTGCTGCGGTGCTTCTCGAGCCAAGCCACCTCGTCTTCCGTCAGAGAGGTCGAGCCGCAGTTGCTCGCGGAGTAGTGCGCCTTCACCTCCTCGTTGTAGCGGGGGTTGGCGCTTTTGATCTTCTGCATGGCGGCGTTGATGTCGTCCATGAGGTCCTCGCGGCCCTTGGGCACGGCGAAGTAGTAGTTGCTCTGGCCGATCTCGAAGACGGGAACGGCATCGTCGGACGTGATGGTGTCGTTCATGATGATGGCGTCGACCTCGTCTCTCGCAAGGGCGTCGAAGAGGTTGTCGCCACCGCTGTAGAATCGGAAGTCGCAGCTGACATCGTTGTCCTCGAGCCACTGCATGCCAACCTTCGTCTGCACGATGTCCGGGCTGTTGGCACCGATAGTCAGACCGTCGAGGGTCTCGGGGTCGCCAGATGCAAGGTCGCCCCTGTTGGGCTTGGCGTAGATGTAGTAGCGCTCCGTTCCCTGGGGATTGGAGGAGAACAGCAGCGTCTTGTCACGCTCCTTGGTATAGGAGATATTGGGCATGAGGTCGATCTGGCCGCTCTCGAGCTTGTCCATGAGCTCCGAGAAGGTGCCACTCACGTACTCGTACTTCCAGCGCCCGGGCGTGTAGTAGGAAAGCGTCTGCAGGTACTCGTAGCCCCAGCCAGACAGATAGCTACCGGGCGTGCCGGTCTGAAAGCCTTGGTTGTTGACCAGCCAGCCAACGCGGATGACTTTCTCGTCTTGTTGGCTGGCCTGTGCCTGCATAGGTTGAATGGGAAACAGCAAAAACGCCAAGACCAGGCAAAGGAGGACCTTTAGCTGCTTGGCGAGGATAGATGCAATGTCGTGTGCGTCTTGCATAGGGAACAAGCCCTCCCTGAATCAACTCAAATCGCACACAATTCTATCACTACAAATTTTTCTAGGCTATGACAGGGCCTTCCCACAGGCAACGCCCGCTGCCACGCCCACCATGCAGAGGACGAAGGTAAGGGTGACGTTGAGGATGCAGAGCACGTAGTCGCCGCCGACGAAGAGCTTCAAGGAATCGAGGCAGAAGGTCGACATGGTGGTGAAGCCGCCGATGCAGCCCGTGGTCGCAAAGCCAAGCAGGCGCGTGTTGCCGGAGAAGTGCGCCGGCAAGACCATGGCCAGCAGTCCCATCAAGAAGCAGCCGACGAAGTTGATCACCAGGATGCCGATGGGAAACCCAAAGGACGGCGCGTTGATGGTGAGGTAGGCGATCTTGTTGGTGAGCGTCGTGCACAGATAGCGGCACACCGCGCCGATGAATCCGCCGCAGCCGACGGCAAGTACATTGAGGAGCATGGGGTTCTTCTTTCAAGACGAAACGAAAACCGGCGGACAAGGGGGTCGCCCTATCCGCCGGTTGGGTAACTCACATGAGACTGTCGCCTAGAGCTCGACGGTCTTGGCCTCGACTGCCTTGCGGGCAGCCTCGACGGCTTCGACGACCTTGGCCACGGCCTCGTCGACCGCGAACTCGGACTTCTCGCCAGTTGCGCGGTCCTTGAACTCGACGATGCCGTTGGCAGCACCCTTCTTGCCGATAGTCAGCTGGAAGGGCCAGCCAACCAGGTCCGCGTCCGCGAACTTGACGCCGGCGCGCTCCTTGCGGTCGTCGAGGGCAACCTCGACGCCGGCAGCTGCCAGCTCATCGGCAAGGCGGTCTGCCAGAGGCTCGACCAGGTCATCGCCCTTGATGAGGGGCAGCACGATGACCTCAGCCGGAGCAATGCTCACCGGCCAGCCGGCGATGCCAGCCTCGTCGTTGCGCTGCTCGACGACTGCCGCCAGAGAGCGGGTGACGCCGATGCCGTAGCAACCCATGATGAAGGGCTTCTCCTTGCCGTTCTCGTCCATGAAGGTCGCGTTCATGGCCTCGGAGTACTTGGTACCCAGCTTGAAGACCTGGGAGACCTCGATGCCGCGGTCGCCGGAGAGCTCCTTGCCGCACTCGGGGCAGATGTCGCCGGGCTTGGCGAGGACGAGGTCGCGGTACTCGTCGACCTCGAAGTCGCGGCCAGGCTTGGCACCGAGCAGGTGGAAGCCGTCCTCGTTGGCACCGACGGTCCAAGCTGAGAGGCCCTCGAGAGAGGAGTCGGCGATGACCTTGGTGCCGGCGGGCAGACCGACCGGGCCCATGGAGCCCTTGACCAGGCCGCGCTCAATCATCTCCTCGTCGGTGAGCAGGCGGAAGCCCTCTGCGATGGCCTCGTACTTGATGTCGTTGGCCTCGTGGTCACCGGGGACGAACATCACGTAGGTGACGCCCTCGCCGTCGGTGGCGGAAAGCGCCTTGACGAGTGCGTTTTGCGGCACGTCGAGGAAGGCTGCGAGCTCCTCGATGCTGTGAACGCCGGGGGTGGAGATCTTCTCGAGCTCGCGCTCGGGGTTCATGACGACCTTCACGCCGACCTTGGCGGCCTCCGCATCTGCAGCGTAGCCGCAGGTGCAGTGGACCAGATCGGACTCGCCGGCATCGGCAAGCGCCATGAACTCGCAGGTCTCGCTGCCGCCGATCTGGCCGGAGTCGGCCTCGACCATGCGGTACTCCATGCCGAGCCTCTCGCAGACGCGTGCGTAGGCCACGGACATCTCGTCGTAGATCTCATCGAGGGACTCCTGCGTGGCAGAGAAGCTGTAGGCGTCCTTCATGATGAACTCGCGGGTGCGCAGCAGGCCAAAGCGGGGCCTGCGCTCGTCGCGGAACTTGTCCTGCATCTGGTACAGGTTGACGGGCAGCTCCTTGTAAGAGCGCAGCTCGTTGCGGACCAGGTCCGTGATGAGCTCCTCGTGCGTGGGGCCAAGGCAGAACTCGACCTCGTGGCGGTCGGTCAGGCGCATCATCTCGGGGCCGTAGTCATCCCAGCGTCCGGACTCGTGCCACAGCTCTGCCGGCTGGAGCATCGGCATGAGGATCTCCTGGCAGCCTGCGGCGTTCATCTCCTCGCGGATAATCTGCTTGACCTTGGCGAGCACGCGCTGGCCCAGAGGCAGGAAGGTGTAGATGCCGGAGCCCATCTTGCGGATCATGCCGGCGCGCATCAGGAGCTTGTGGCTCGCGATGTCGGCGTCTGCGGGATCCTCCTTAAGGGTCGGGCAGTAGGTTTTGCTGAGCTTGAGGACTGTCATCTGACGGCTCTCCTACAGGTCGAGGGTAAGGGAGACTTCCTTGAGCTGACGACGGGTGACGGCAGCAGGTGCGCCGGTCATGGCATCGGAGCCAGAGGAGGTCTTGGGGAAGGCGATGACGTCGCGGATGGAGTCGAAGCCGCCGATCAGCATGACAAGGCGGTCGAGACCCAAGGCGATGCCGCCATGAGGGGGCGCGCCAAAGGACAGGGCCTTGACCAGGAAGCCAAACTGCTCGTCGATCTCCGCGTCGGTCATGCCGATACGGCGCAGGATGCGGCGCTGCAGCTCCGGGGTGTGGATACGCACGGTGCCGCCGCCGACCTCGAAGCCGTCCATGACCAGGTCGTAGGAGTAGGAGCCGCATGCCATGGGATCGTCCTCGATCTTGTCGAGGTCCTCGTCGCGCACGCGGGTGAACGGGTGGTGCTCGGCGACGTAGCGGTTCTCTTCCTCGTCGTAGTGGAACATGGGGAAGTTGACGACCCAGTGCATGTCGTGGGTGCCCTCGGGGATGAGGCCGAGCTTCTTGGCCATGTGCAGGCGGATGACACCCAGGACCTCGTTGACGACCTTGGTGCTGTCGGCGCCGAACATGACGAGGTCGCCCGCCTCGACGTCGAGGGCGGCCTTCATGGCCTCGATCTCCTCGTCCGTGAAGAACTTGAGGATGGGGCTGGTGACAGAGCCGTCGCCGCGGTAAGCGATCCAGGCCATGCCCTTGGCACCGCTCTTGACGGCGAGCTCGCCGATCTTGTCGATCTGGGCGCGGGGCATGTCGCCGGCACCCTTGGCGTTGATGGCCTTGACGACGCCGCCGCTCTTAAGGGCGGAGGCGAAGACCTTGAAGCCGCAGTCCTTGACGATCTCGGACAGGTCGACGAGCTTCATGCCAAAGCGGCGGTCCGGGCGGTCGATGCCGTACTCGTTCATGGCGTCGGAGTACTGGACGCGGTCCAGCGGGAAGCTGATGTCGGTGATGCCCTCCTCTGCGAGGACCTCTGCCATGACGTCCTCCATCATCTGCATGACGTCGTCTTCTGTGATGTAGGACATCTCGATGTCGATCTGGGTGAACTCGGGCTGGCGATCAGCGCGCAGGTCCTCGTCGCGGAAGCACTTGGCAACCTGGTAGTAGCGCTCCATGCCACCGACCATCAGCAGCTGCTTGAACAGCTGCGGGGACTGGGGCAGGGCGTAGAAGTCGCCAGCGTTGAGGCGGGAGGGGACGATGAAGTCGCGGGCGCCCTCGGGGGTGGACTTGCCGAGGATCGGGGTCTCGACCTCCGTGAAGCCGCGCTTGTGCAAGGCGCTGCGCAGCGACCAGGTGACGCTGTCGCGCAGGCGCAGGGCATTGGCGACCTCCGGGCGGCGGATGTCGAGGTAGCGCCACTTCATACGGGTGAGCTCATCGGTCTCGACGCCGTCTTCCAGGGGGAAGGGAGGCGTGACGGACTCGTTCAAGATCTCGCAGTTGGTCACCACGACCTCAATCTCGCCGGTGGGCAGGTTGGGGTTGGCGGTGTCTTCCGGACGCAGGCGCACGAAGCCGGTGATCTTGATGGACCACTCGGGGCGCATCTTCTCACCCAGGGCGAAGACGTCAGCAGCGTGGTCGGGATCGAAGACACACTGCGTGATGCCGGCGCGGTCGCGCAGGTCCACGAAGATCAGTCCGCCGTGATCGCGGCGCTTGCCAACCCAGCCGCACAGCGTGACGGTGGAGTCGACGTCTGCAGCGGTGAGCTGCCCGCAGGTGTGGGTATGCATGGAGTAAGCGTTCAGAAAATCAGTAGGCACTGTATGCCCTCCTCAAATCTTGGGCGAGACCATAGACAGTGGACCGCCCTTCCAACAAAAACACGTCCGTATAGGATACCCCCATCGCACGATGGCAGCGGGCAGAACTTCAGTCGAGGGAGCAAAGGGCCAAGGCCGCGCGGTGGATGCGGGCTGCGAGGTTCGTCGATTGCCGACGGGGGCGACTCAAGCGACGCAAGTGCGGTTAATCGAAGCCCCAAACCCGCTTAAGTGCGGTCGATTGGGGCTTGTGGACCGCTAAGTGCGGTTGATCTTGCAAGCAAGCAGGCAGAATCGACCGCACTTAGCGACATGCCGCACAGCGTCCCATTTTGGACGACGCGGACCGCAGCGCCGGATGACACACAATGTGCCAGTGGGGCCCAGACCCCGCGTAGGCGCCAGACGAAGTCGGCGCCATCTGCTTGCAGCGGGCCGGCAGCTCACAAGTGCGTGCCGGATTCAAAAAGTGCATGAAGTGTTAAGGGTTGGCACGATTTGCTGAGTAGCCGGCAGTTGACGCTTGCAAAGCCGCAGGTCACAGCGTTGTCGATTTGCGGCTACTTGACAACTCGCTTCAACCCTTAACACTTCATGCACTTTTTGGGAGCAAAGCTCCAACGGAGCGCGGTAAGCCTTTCGCCTGAGCTCCCCCTCCTCAGATTCGACAGTTCATTTAATGCGCGATAGGTACCTCTGTTCGCTTGCGCGGGGTTGCTCTGACAGATGGACCCTGCTGTCTCTGCATCTCAATGCGACAAGAAAAGGGAGGCAAGTTTCGCGTGCTTGACTCCCTTTGTTGCTGCTCAGTTGCGATCTATTTGCTCGTCTGGCACGTACTCCAAGATATCTCCTGGTTGGCAGTTCAGTTCCCGGCAGATTGCCTCAAGCGTGGAGAACCTGATCGCCCTCACCTTGCCTGTTTTGAGGTTCGACATGTTGACGCGGCTGATTCCAACAGCTTTCGCAAGGTATGTGACAGTTATCCCTCGCTCTGCAGCGAGTTTGTCTATGTGAAGCTTGATCGGAATATTGTTGCCTTTCTATGCGCTGACCTTTCCCGACAATGCTAGCAAAAAGGACACTCCGTAAGCAGTTGTGAGAAATGCGCGGAGAATATCGAAGTCGGTGAAGAACGGCGCAGAGACGACTTGCGTGAGCAGCAAAGCGGATACGAGAAAGCCGATGCCAAGGCATGTTGTCGACCAGCGCTTTGGCTCCAAAACCTCGCGCATGAGGATAAATGTGGCAAGGACGAACAGAGCCATCTCTGCGAACCTGAGCGCACAGTATCCTGCATCACCGATCTCTCCGCGCTGGAACAGATATACCGTCACCCAGTGCTCAAGCGGATACAGCGCATATGCGATAAGGGGGATGAGAAGAGCAAGAGTGATTGCAGGTAGTGCAGCTTTGAGAGCTTTCATCGGTTTGCCTGCCTTTCTGTATGAGACATACAGCAATAACCTACAAACGAGAATACAGAGTTCTGTATCGAATTACAATACAGTCATTGCAGATAACGTAACACTTATGATGGTTTGCATCTTGCAAGTCAGTTGCGACCCGCTGGCTCTTGACGTCGTTTCACTCGTTTTATCGCTGCAGCTCGCGATGTGTTGTGCGTCAGCATCATTGGGGCCCAGACCCCGCGTAGGCGCCAGACGAAGTCGGCGCCATCTGGTTGCAACGGGTCGGCAGGTGCTCGCGCGATACCTCCCCTGGCACAACGTGAAGAGCCCCTGCCAGCCTCGTACGAGACTGGCAGGGGCTCTTAATCTGCTAGCGGCAGGGCAGCTAGCCGAGCATCTTGGCAACGGTTGCAGCGACGTCTGCCACAGCGACGAGGGTCTCCTCGTGGGAGGAAAAGTCGCGGACCTTGACCTGGCCTGCGGCAAGCTCGTCCGGGCCGATGACGACGGCGAGCGCCGCGTCCATCTTGCCAGCGACCTTGAACTGGCTCTTGAGGCTGCGACCCTGGGTGTCGCTCAAGGCGGCGATACCGGCATCACGCAGCTGCTGGAGGATGCCAAATGCCTGCGGACGGGCGGAGTCGTCGACGCAAGCGACGTAAACACTCTTGGGGGCGCCGGGGTCGAGGCTGATGCCCTGGGCCTCAAGCGCGAGCATGATGCGCTCGAAGCCGACGGCAAAGCCAAGGCCGGGCAGGTCCGTTCCGCCAACCTCGCCCATGAGGCCGTCGTAGCGGCCACCGCCGCCGATAGCGCTCTGGGAACCGAGGCCCTCGGTCACCTGGACCTCGAAGACCGTGCCGGTGTAGTAGTCGAAGCCGCGAACAAGGCGGGGATCCTCGACGTAGGAGATACCAGCGGCCTCAAGGTAGCCCTTGACCTGAACATGGCGCTCGTTGCACTCGTCGCACAGGTGGTCGGAGAAGCGCGGTGCGCCCTCCATGACCTCGAAGCAGGCGGGGTTCTTGCAGTCGAAGGCGCGCAGCGGATTGGTCTCGATGCGGCGGCGGCACTCCTCGCACAAGCCGTCTTGGTGCTCGACCATGTAATCCTTGACCGCCTGGGTGTAGGCCGGGCGGCACTTATCGTCGCCCATGGAGTTGATGAGCAGCGTCATGGACTCGCGCTTGATGCCCAGCGCCTCGAAGAAGCGCATGCACATGATGATCATCTCTGCGTCAGCGCAAGCATCCGTCGCGCCGAGGCACTCGACGCCAACCTGGTGGAACTCGCGCAGGCGGCCCTTCTGGGGACGCTCGCAGCGATACATGGGGCCGGCGTAGAAGAGCTTGACCGGAGCGGCACCCTGCGGGACGAGGTTGTGCTCTGCGATGGCGCGGACGACGCTTGCCGTGCCCTCCGGGCGCAGCGCGAGCTTCTGGTCCGACTTGAGGGCAGTGCCCTCCTTCAGGCGAGAGACAGCGCCGACGGAGAAGACGGAGAAGATCTCCTTGGTGGCAGCGTCGCAGGTCTCACCGCAGCCGCGCAAGAAGAGCTCGGACTTCTCGAAGGCAGGGGTCTCGATCGGCTCGTAGCCGTAGAGCGAGAAGACATCTGCGGCCTTGGCGGTGAACGCGTTCCAGGCGCGGGCCTGGGAGGGCAGCAGGTCTTGGGTTCCCTTGGGTGCTTTGTAAGCCATGGTTTACCTCTCAAAACAACAAGAGGCCCTTACAGGCCCCTTGCAACTAACAGGTATGACGCGAGAAATTAGCCGCGGACGACCTTGCCGGCCTTCAGGCACTTGGTGCAGACGTTGGCCTTGTGCTTATGACCGTTGGGCTCCACAACAGTGACGCGCTGGATGTTGGGGCGGAAAGTACGGTTGGAAACACGGTGGGAGTGGCTGATGCTACGACCAGCGACGGGGTGCTTACCACAAACAGAGCAAACCTTAGACATTTCTCGATCTCCTTGCTTCAATAAACGGCTCTACGCCGTCGATTACCAGATATGCGCGCAGTTCCTGCCACGCGGATTCAGAAGTATAACACACTATTTACGCGCGTGGGTGAGCTTGTTTCATTGTTTCCCGCATATGTTCGAGCGAAAGGTGAGTATACACCTGAGTCGTCGACAAACTGGCGTGACCGAGCATCTCTTGCACGCTCCTTAGGTCAGCGCCGCCCTCGAGCAGCTCGGTGGCAAAGCTGTGGCGCAGATCGTGCGGATGAAGCGAGGGATCGAGCCCGGCTTGCGCTGCGCGCGCCTTGAACGCCTTGCGCAGTGCATCAGCGCTCATGGGGTTGCCCCGCGTGGAGACGAAGAGCTTGGCGCAGGGCCTTGAGCCGATGAGCTTTGGCCTGCCAAAGGACAGGTAGCGGCTCGTAGCCTCAAGGGCGCGAGGATACAGCGGGACATCGCGTTCTTTGGAGCCTTTGCCAAAGAGGCGCACGCTTTTTGCGGTGAAGCTCACGTCGCACGGCGCCAAGCCCGCCATCTCCGAGATACGCGCGCCTGTCGCAAAGAGCAGCTCGAGAAAAGCCGCGTCTCGTAAATCCACGGGCTCGTCGGAGCCGTTGCAGACCGCCAGCAGACGCTCGACGTCACGCAGCAGCACGCGGCGGGGCAGGGCCTTGGAAGCCTTGGGAGTCGCGGCAGCTGCAGCGGGATTACCCAAGACGACCTCGCGGGCATTGAGATAGGAGAAGAAGGTCCTGACGGCGGAGAGGCGCCGGCTTGCCGTCTTGCGCACGTAACCAGACTTCTCCATGTAGACGAGGTAGCGCCTGAAGGCGCGGTGGTCGAGGTGCAGTGCATCCTCCCCTGTCCGCTGCGCCCACAGCAGGTAGGCCTCGATGTCGATGGCGTAGGCACGCAGCGTGTTGGGCGAATAGCCCCTCTCCACACGCAAGTAACGCAAGAACTCCTTGGCCCAGCGCGCGGCATCCGCGTCAAGCGACGGGTTGTCGAAGCGCTCCGCCATGTTTGCAGAACCCGACATAGACTCGCCATCCCCGCCTACTGCCCGCGGCCATCCGCAGGCGCTGCAACACGAGATTCCTCAAAGAGATCGGAGCGCTGGGCAACGTAGCCCTCGAGGGCGTCCAGACCGCGCTTGGCATTTGCCGCCTGGCGCTGCACCTTGTTCTTGATCTTGGGCTCGATGGGCTCGAGGATGCCATGGTTGACGTGCATGGGCTGGTAGTCTTGCGTCGCGGGATCGGTCGCGTAGTCGAACAGCGCACCGATGAAGGAGTGCTTGGGCAGGCAGGGAGCCTCAAGTCCAGCGAGCTCCGCATACACGGCAAGCGCGACGAAGAGACCCGAGGCAACGGCCTCCAGGTAGCCCTCCGTGCCCGTCACCTGGCCGGCAAGGTGGACCTGGGGGTGCTTGGGCAGGGCAAGGGTCCTGGTCAGGACATGGGGCGTATCAACGAAGGTGTTGCGGTGCATGACGCCAAAGCGCGAGAACTCCGCATGTTCGAGACCCGGAATCATCCTGAAGACGCGCTCTTGCTCGCCAAAGCGCAGATTGGTCTGAAAACCCACGAGGTTGTAGGCAGTGGCCTGGGCGTTTTCCGCCCTGAGCTGGACTGCCGCCCAGGGACGGCGGTCTGTACGCGGGTCCGTGAGACCCACCGGCTTGAGGGCGCCGTAGCGCAGCGCGTCCATGCCCGTGCGGGCGACCTCCTCCACCGGCTGGCAAGCGGCAAAGAGCTCACGCCTCTTGAAGTGCTTGTCGATGACGCGGTTGGCTGCGACGAGCTCCGTAACGAAGGCCTCGTAGCTCTCCTTGTCGAAGGGCGCGTTGAGGTAGTCCGCCTCACCACCTTTGTCGTAGCGCGACTGGGCGAAGACGACGTCGCGGTCGATGGAGTCCGCCTCGACGATGGGAGCAGCCGCGTCGTAAAACGCCAGGCCCTCGCTGCCCAGTTCCTGAGCCAGCACGTCGGCCAGTGTGTCGGAGGTAAGCGGACCGGTGGCAAGAATCGCCGGACAATCCGGAATCTGGGTCACTTCCCTGCGTTCGATGGTGATGAGGGGGCTCGCGTCGAGGAGCTCTTGAACGCGCGCAGAAAACTTCTCCCTGTCGACGGCAAGCGCGCCGCCGGCGGGGATGGCGGTCTGTTTGGCGGCATCGAGGAGGAAGGAACCCATGCAGGCGAGCTCCTCCTTGATGCCGTTGGCGGCAGAGCCGGGGGTGGTGCCCTTGAGCGAGTTAGAGCAGACGAGCTCTGCGACGTCTGCAGTACGGTGGACGGCTGTCTGCACCTGCGGGCGCATCTCGACGAGCCTCACCGGTACGCCCCTGCGCGCAAGCTGCAGCGCCGCCTCGCAACCCGCGAGACCCGCTCCTACAACCATCACCTCTGGAAACGTCATGTATCTCTCCCTGTCGTGCTTTTTCGAATTCTTGAAAGTATACAGGCTCGATCATAAGCTTCCCCTTACTGCTTGGTAGCGTCCGTCACGGCCCTTCTCGACAAGACCCGCCATCTCGTACTGCGAAAGCCTGCTGCCAAGCTCCGCTGCACTGAAGCCAAAGTAAGCGGTGAGCTCGCCTGGGGTGTAGCTCTCTGCGGCCAGCGCCGCCAAAAGCGGGTCTCCCTCGAGCATCTCATCCCATTTGGGCACCCCGTCATCAGGTGCCGGCTTCTCCATGACACTCAAAGGCAAATGGGCAAAGGCACCGTCTATCGCCAAGTCCAGCGCCGTCTCATCCACGAGGGGGACCGCGCCTTGGGAGATGAGGAAGTTCGAGCCCTTCGAGTACGGCGAGGTGATGGAACCCGGGACAGCGGCAACGCTTCTATCGGCGGCCAAAGCGGCGTCTGCGGTGGAGAAAGTGCCGCTCGGCATGCCCGCCTCTGCGATGACAAGCAGCATCGAGAGGCCGGCGATGATGCGGTTTCGACGCAAGAAGGTGTGACCGAGCGGCGGCGTCCCCCAGGGGTTTTCCGAGATGACGGCGCCCCGCGCATCGATCACCTGCTGGAAGAGCCTGGCGCCCATGCGCGGGTAGACGACGTCTGCCCCAGAGCCAAAGACCACTACCGTCGGGGCGCCTATCTTGAGCGCCGCCCGGTGGGCCTCTTGATCGCAGCCCCGCGCGCCCCCGGAGATGATGGGCACGCCCCGCTTGGCCGCGTGCTCGGCAAAGCGCTTGGCAGCCGCCAAACCATAAGGAGTCGCCTTGCGCGCGCCGATCACGGCAATCCCGGGTGTGAGGGCCTCCGGGTTGCCGATGCCGTAGATGCGCTTGGGGGCATCTTGCATCGTGGCAAGCAGCCACGGGTAGGCCTCATCGCCCAAGGCGATCTCGAAGCGCGGACCGTGAAGAACCGGCTGGCTTGCCATGTCACTCACCTCCCCCGACCCCTCGAAACATCAGCGCCTCGAGGAGATGCTCGTCTTCGACGTCGTCGCTTTGCTCGATGTCCGCGATAGTGCGCGAGACGCGCAGCGTGCGTATGATGCCGCGGCCGGAGAGATGGTGCTTGCGGGCGATGTCCTCGAGCAGCAGCCGTTGCTTGTCGCTGAGCCCGCAGGCCTCGATAACGGCCGCCGGAACAGTCGCAGAAAGCGCCTTGCCCGTTGTGTCGCGCCACGAGGAGCGCTCCCGAGCCGCCAGAACCTTTTCCCGCAGCGTCGTAGAGCTCTCTCCGTGGCCCGTCCCCATGACCTTGGACGGGTCGACGCGGCAGACCTCGCAGGTGAGGTCGATCCTGTCCCTCAAGGGGCCGCCGAGCTTGGACTGATAGCGGTTTACCTGCGCATCCGAACACTTGCAGGCGATGTCGCGGTCCCCCAAGTACCCGCACGGACAGGGGTTGGATGCGGCGATCAGCTGGAAGCGCGCGGGGAACACGCAGCGGCCGTCGGCACGGCACAAGGCGATCTCCCCGTCTTCCAAGGGTTGCCTCAAGCCTTGGAGCGCCGCGGCCGAGAACTCTCCGAGCTCGTCGAGGAACAAGACCCCGTTGTGTGCAAGGGAGGCCTCGCCGGGCCTGAGCGGATTGCCGCCGCCCACCAGCGACGCGATGGTTGCGCTGTGGTGAGGGCTGCGAAACGGCCTGACACCGGCCGCAATGTCGCTGACGTCGTAGCCTGCAACCGAGTGCACGATGGCGGACTCGACTTGTTCCTCGGGCGACAGCGGCGGAAGGATCGAGGGCAGCCTCCTGGCGAGCATGCTCTTCCCAGAGCCCGGCGGCCCCACGAGCATCGCGCCGTGACCGCCTGCCGCCGCTATCAGCATCGCCCTCACGGCGTTGTCCTGGCCCACCACGTCGCAATAGTCCATCAGGCGTCCCGTGCTCTCAACAGCGACACCGGCATCAGGTACATCCAGCTCGCCGGTGTGCAGCCGGCCCAGATGGGAGATGCAGCTGTGCCCGAGACCCTCGAGCGTCACAAGTCCCATGCCCACCGGCGCGCTCAGCAAGCCCAGACCATGCTGGCGCGCGCACTGTGCATAGGCGATGAGCCCGTCGACGGCATGTACGCTCCCCTCGAGCCCGAGCTCGCCCACAGCGATCATCGATTCGAAGGCCGCGCGGGGCACCTGCCCTGTGGCGATGAGATAGGCCATGGCGATGGGCAAGTCGAAGGCAGAGCCGCTCTTGCGCAGATTCGCTGGGGCGAGGTTCACCACGATGCGATCTGAGGGCATGTCAAAGCCCGCAGCTTTGATCGCCGAGCGCACGCGATGGCGCGCCTCCTGCACGGCAGTGTCGACCATTCCGACGATGAACATGCCGGGCAAGCCGCCCGTCACCTCGATCTCGACCGTCACGGGCACCGCCTCGACACCTCTCAGGGCGCAGGTGCGCATGCAGGCCCGCGCTGCCCTAGTTGCAGGCATCGAAAAATCCCAGGTGGTGGCGCAGCATGGCGCGGTTATGGTCCTTCACGCAGATGCAGATGGCGTCGAAGCGCACCGGGGTGCCATCCTCCCAATCCGCATAGCTCAGGTACTCAAGCGCGATGTTCTCATAGCGGCGCCTCTTGGCGCGGCTCACCGCCTCCTCCGGGATGCCGGCATGGACGCTGCGGCGCGTCTTGACCTCCACGAAGACGATGGTACCGGCCTCGTCCAAGGCGATGATGTCCGCCTCGCCGTAGCGACACTTCCAGTTGCGCTCCAAGACCTCATAGCCCTTACTCTCAAGACAGCGCACCGCAGCGTCCTCACCGCGCTTGCCCAACGAGCGCGTCGTCTCCTCGTAGGCGCTCTTGTCGTAGCCAGGCTCCCAGTCGAGCTGGGAGTCTGGGTCGTCCTTGTCGAATACCACCCCCAGCAGGCTCTCGACGAACTCCTCGCCTTCCTCGCTGCACGCGAACTCGTCGAAGAGCAGCTCCGCCGCATCCCTCGGGTCGTCGAACACCGTCGCGCCGTTTCTCACCGCCATAGCAGCCGCCGCAACCCACCCCCGGACAAACGCCGACTCGAGTAGCTCGTCCCCGGAAAGGCAATCGGGCAAGTCCATCTCGGGTTTCTCGTCGTCAAGGGTAATGATCATCTGAAGCGTCTCCATGCAGTTCATCTCGTCTCCATCCCGTCGAAGGTGATCGCGTAAACCCCAAGGCGGATTCATCGGCCGCCCCTGCTGGGGGATAGGAAAGATGATTGCAGGCAAATCTAAGCAGACCTCAGACCAAACCAAGACCCAGATACGACTGAAATAAGACCCAGTTAAGACTGCGTTTCCCCACATGGTACGAGTGATTTTGGGCGGTATACTCTCTTAAATCACGTTCTCGCAGGTCGCGCGCCTGCGCAAAAACACCCGACAGAGAGGCTATACCCTATGCTAGATGAGCGCTGTGAATGGATCGAAGCCGTCAAATCCCTTGGCGGAGACCCCGAGGGAAGGCAGCACGCTCTTGACGCCATAGAGAAGTCAGACGCCTGGGTTCACGGCGCACCGGTCGCCTTCTCCTATGTCCCCAACCTCTTCAACAAGCAGGACATGGACTACCTGCAAGGTGTGTGCGCGACCACGCACCGCATCCTCACCAAGGTCATCGACCGCTTCATCGAGGATCCCTCCTACCGCGAGATCTTCCACTTCCCCGCAGAGGTCGAGCGCCTCATCCTGCTGCCGTGCGGCTACAGCGAGAAACTCCCCATGGGCAGGTTCGACATCTTCTTGGATGAGGCCGACAACTCCTTCAAGTTCTGCGAGTTCAACACGGACGGCTCCGGCGCCATGAGCCGCGACCTGCTCGTGAGCGAGGCCCTCATGGGCACAAAGACCTTCGAGCGCTTCTCCCAAAACCACAAGGTCGAGCGCTTCGAGCTCTTTGACAGCTGGGTCGAGGCCTTCATGAAGAGCTTCAAGGAGGACCCCTGCTATGTTGACAACCCCACCGTCTGCGTGACGGACTTCAAGGAGAGCGGTGTCTTCAGCGACTTCAACCGCTTCATCGCCGCCTTTAAGCGTGCCGGCATCAACGCGCGCTTTGCGGACGTGCGCAGTTTTGAGTTCGACGGCGAGCACCTCATCGACCCGAGCGACGGCACCATCATCAACGCCATCTACCGCCGCAGCGTCACGAGCGAGATCTTGCAGCATCCCGGCGAGTGCGATGCCCTGATCGACGCGGTCGCCGCCGGCAAAGTGTGCCTGATCGGCCACTTCCGCACCACGGTCGTGCACTCCAAGATGGTCAACGTCGCCCTCTTTGACCCCCGCACTCGCGAGTTCCTCACGGACGAGGAGTGGGAGTTCGTGCAGCGCCACGTGCCCGCCACCTATCGCCTGCGCCGCGACACAGCAGGCCTCGACATCGAGGCCGTCAAAGCGAACAAGGACGCGTGGATCATCAAGCCGGAAGACGACTACGGCGCAAGCGGCGTCTTCCCCGGCGTGGACCATACCCAAGAGCAATGGGAGCGCCTCGTCAACGAGAACACCGACACCTGCTACATCGCCCAGGAGTTCTATACGCCGCGCAAGGTCGACGTCATCCTGCCTAGCGACGACGAGTGCAAGGTGGAGAGCTGGCAGCAGATGCCCGGCTTCTACCAGTACAACGGCAAGATCTGCGGCTTCTACGTGCGCCTGGGCCAGGAAGGGGTTATCGCCCTCGACCACGGCGGCATCATCGCCAACAGCTTCAAGGTCGATTGCTAGGGGGCACTGGGCACCGCGGTGCCTGCAAGACGCAGGCACCCGCCATCTCCTCTCACCCAGATGGCGCCGACTTCGTCAGGCGCCTACATAGTACCTAGAACCGCAAAAAGGCCCTCTGACGAGGGCCTTTTCCTTCAATAATGTCAACTATAAGCGAAAATAGCTTGATTGGCAGAGCAAGCACGCAATCCCTCATGAATCCTATCTTCGCTTCAGCTGTCAATATATTCGTAATTTGTTCTCACATATTACTATTGCATTACATTAACTAACTGTTATAATCCTAGTATAGGCCTATAGGTTCTCATTCATTACTCTGATTGGAGCACATAATGGATAGAGCAGTTATCTCAAGAAGAAGCTTTCTTTTGGCCGCCGCAGCAGCAGGGGCAGCAGGCATCATCAACACACCTACCGCAGCTCTTGCCGATGGTTCACATCAATTCGAACCATCAATAGAGTTGACAGTTGAAGCCACGCCTTGCAACGAAAACGCAGAACCGTGTCTAACTCGGATCAAAGAGCACTCAACGACATTCGACCAACTTCGAATGTCCGGAGAAAGCGAATTGACCGTTGAAATTCTCCCTCCTTCTAGAGCTTCTTCAAATGGCGCACGAAGAACTACCTCTAGCAGCTATTCTGATCCAGTTGCGAAAATCACAATCAAAGCAACATGGACAATGAGCACAAATAAGAAAAAGGTCAATCTAAGCAAGGTTATTGTTACTTTCACTCAAAAAGGCGGAGAAATTACCAAGCGTGGCGTAATTGCCTGGAACAACGATTTGTTCATCAAAAGAGATCCCGCCGGCCTTAAATGCACAATAGAGCCAACATGGGGTTATCTGCCTTACTACGCCGGAAATGAGGGGATATCTCACCAGATTACCGCCTGGGGAAAAGCAACCCCCTCTGGAATGAGTGGTAGCACAACTGATATTTCATGCAAACTTACGTACGGCTGTTACGCGTAATGAACACACCTAGTATCAAGGATGTTGGCAAGATTACCCTATGTGGACTGCTTATGCCGATTATCGCGTACGCATCCTCCAAGCCCTACTATCTCCTCTTGCCCCTTTGCCAGAAGGCGGAGCTACCACTTGCGGCACTCTCTGTTTGCCAATGGCTTGCCGCTTTAGTCGTCACGCTCTGCGTAATTGCGATCACACGTCTTTCCCGCAAAACCTCGGCCTGGGTACTTGCTGCGCTTGTGCTGGGTGCCATTTGCTCTTTGTCGATTGCCATCGCGTTCGATTGGCTCAGGGAGCTTGGCGGCGGTCTGACCGGCATACGCATCCTGTTTTTGGCCTATCTCATCTGTATCCCACTGTGGGCAACAGGAAGAAAAAAGGCCAACTCAGAAGACGGTGTCAGCAAAACAGTTGACAATCAATAACACCGCAGCAACCTTGTCCCCATCTCATGCAAGCACCACAAGAAAAGGCCCTCTGACGAGGACCTTTTCTTGTTGCATACGGTTTGCGAGCCAACGTGCGACTTAGTCGACTGCCATCTCCGCAGCCTTGTTGATGCGGTCGATGACCTGCTCGCGAGTAAGCAGCTCCATGGACTCGCACAGCGGGGGGCTCACCTGGCTGCCAGTGACGGCGATGCGCACCGGCTGGAAGACGAACTTCACCTTGACGTCGAGTTCCTCGACGACAGCGCGCATGGCGGCCTCGATGGAGGCGGCATCCCAATCGCAGGTCTCGAGCGATGTGGCGACCTTGAGCAGATTGCTCTTAGCGCCCGCGCCCTCCTTCTTGAGGTTCTTGTTGACGGACTTCTCATCGTAGACGAGCTCGTCCGTGAACAGGTAGGCCAGCATGGGGACTGCCTGGTTCACGAGCTTGATGCGCTCCATGACCAGCGGGTACATCTTCTTGATGCGCTCGACGTCGCTGACATCCCAGCCAGCTTCCTCGAGCAGCGGGAGCAGCAGCTCGGCGAACTTGTCCGCACCCATCATCTGGATGTACTGGCCGTTCATCCAGTCGAGCTTCTCCGGGTCCATGCTCGCAGGGTTCTTGCTCAGGCGCTCAAGCGTGAAACACTTGGCCATCTCCTCGCGGGAGAAGATGGTGGTCTCGCCGTCAGGCGCCCAACCCAGCAGGGCCAGGTAGTTGAAGAGGCCATCCTTGAGGTAGCCCATGTCGCGGTACTCCTCGACACTGGCCGCGCCATGGCGCTTGGAGAGCTTCTTGCCGTCCGGGCCGCAGATCATCGGGATATGCGCGAAGATGGGCGTGGGGTAGCCCAGCGCCTCGTAGACGAGGATCTGACGCGGGGTATTGGAGAAGTGGTCGTCGCCGCGGATGATGTGGGTCATCTTCATGTTCACGTCATCGCAGACGACGGCGAAGTTGTAGGTGGGGCTGCCATCGCTGCGGACGATGATCATGTCGTCCTGCAGAGCGGCGTCGAAGTCGACATCGCCGTGGACGGCATCATGAACCGTGATCATGCCGCGATCCTCGGGTACCTTGAGGCGCCAGACATAGGTCTCGCCAGCAGCCTTGCGTGCCTCGCGCTCCTCGCAGCTCAGGCAACGGCAGGGGTCCGGATGAGCGGCCAGGCCATCGGCCTGGATGGCCTCGCGGCGCATCTCGTTTTGCTCGGCCGTGCAAAAGCACGGATACGCGGTGTCGTTGGCAACCATCTTCTCGAGGGCTGCGGTGTAGGTGTCGAAGCGTGCGGTCTGCAGGTAGGGACCGTACTCACCGCCGACCTCGGGACCCTCGTCCCAGTCCAAGCCCAGCCAACGCATAGCGCGGACGATGAGGTCGATGTTTTCCTGGGTGGAGCGCTCGGGGTCCGTATCCTCGATGCGCAGGATGAACTTGCCGCCGGTAGCGCGAGCATAGGCCCAGTTGTAGATGGCGGTACGCGCACCGCCGATGTGCAGCTTGCCCGTTGGGGACGGAGCGAAGCGTACGCGAACTTCAGACATCAATGTCTCCTCGATAGGTGAAATGATTGAATCTCAAACCCAATGATTATAGCGCGCGGCGCAGGTTATAGGCAAAATCCAGCAGAGGTCTTCGCGAAGCGGTGGGTTTGAGCCACGTTTGCTGTACGAAAGAGACCTGGTCACATCCGTACAGTTCGCCGGTTAATCGACTTCGATGCGGCCCTGACCGCGCGCATCCTCGTAAGCCCCTAAACCGTCGTGCTCGGCAAGGTAGCACAGCCATGAGGCAAGGGCGTCGACGTCCCTCACACGGCGCTCGTCAACCGGTTTGCTGCCTGCAAACATCGGAAAGCCGCCATCGGCTCCCGCAACCATGTAGTCGATGCCAGCAAGCAGGTACTCGCGTTCCTCATCGAGCTCCTCGCCGTTGACGAGCACCTCCATGCCTCTGCGCGCCGATGTGCAGAAAGCAAAGTGCATAGAAGAGGAGACCTGCAGCCAGTAACGGTAGCCCTTGGGATACTGGGTGATCGCCACCCGCAGCGCCTCGAGAATCACACGGCCCTTCACGCGCACGCAGGCAAGCTGGTGCCCCATGGGAAGCGCGTCGTACAAGTGCCGCATGGTCAGCTTGCCCGCGGGGATATTGTTGCGGAGCACCCAGCACGGGACGAAGGCGAGGTCAGCATCAAAGGCAGCACACCAGGCGTCTGCGACGAGGTCGCCGAGATTGGTCTCGGCGTTTCTCACGAGCCACGCGCCGTCTTCATCCTTGGCGACAAGAGCCACGGGCAAGCTCGCCACAGGGCGCGCAAGCTCCTCCCCGCACGTATTCACTATGGCTGCGATCTTACGCGACATAGTGTCGTCTCGATAGCCCTCCCCCGCTGCTAGCAGGCGAGCATGCACGGAACCTGAGGCGAGATCTGTCTCAACGACCGTGACATGCGACAGACGCGTGCCACCCTGTACGACAAGAACCTCGCGCCCATCGCGATTGGGCACGCGCTGTTGATAGACCTCATGCGAGTGGCCGTCGACAACCAAATCGATGCCAGCCGTGTTGGCCACGACGGCATCGCTCCAAAAGCACGTCTGCTCGTCTTTCTGGCCAAGATGGCACAGCAGCACGACAAACCGCGCACCCCGAGAGCGCGCGGCGTCCACAGCGCTTTGCACGGCCTTGTAGAGCCTCTCGCCCCCTGCATCGCCGCAGCAATCGATGGCAACGGCGTCTTGAGGTGCACGGTAATTCGTTGTCTCGAGAGCCATGTCTGCAAGCGGCGTCGTGACGCCGACGATGCCGATCATCACCTCACCGACCTCTCGCAGGGTATAAGGTGCAAAAAGCGGCTCACCAGTCGCAGCCTCGAGCAGGTTGCAGCAGACGAGGGGAAACTCCGCCATATCCGCCAGCTGCCTCAGGCGCTTGATACCAAAGGTGACATCGGCGTTTCCCGGGCAGTAGGCAGCGTAGCCGCACTCGTTTAAAGCACGCAAGGGAATCTCACCCGCGCTTACGCAACCGAGCGCGCCAGCGCCCGTCGCATCGCCCGCTTCGAGCAGGCAGACGCCGTCAGCGCCGTAAACCCCGCGCGCCTCCTGGGCAATAGCCGCAACCCCCTCAAGGCCAAGACACCCAGGCCCTGACTCTATGGCGCAGTGAATGTCGTTTGTGCATATGAAAGCGATTCTCTTATCCATGCAGACAAGCATAGACCAAGTGGTGCCCGTACGCAGCAGACCAGGTCTCATCCGTTCAACAGCTGTGCTTTGAACGGATGAGACCTGGTCTGCTGCGTACGATAAGTGCGGTCGATTTGGACCCAAATACCGTCTAAGTGCGGTTGATTGGGCCTCATCTGCAGCTAAGTGCGGCTGTTTTCGCTGCTACACGACAAAAATCGACCGCACTTATCCAGCAACGCTCACCTGTCCCAAAAGGGATGCCTCGAGCAACAAAAAAAGGCGGCTGCCGTTTCCAGCAGCCGCCTCTCAGGCCCTATGGGTTGGGTTCAAGCGTAAAGCTTAGGCACCCAGCGCAACGCGAACGAAGCCAGTGATCTTGATGGTGTCGCCGAGCTCCTTGGCAACGCCGTCAACGTACTGCTTGACGCTCTTGTCGGGGTCCTTGACGAAGTCCTGGTCGACCAGGCAGTTCTCCTTGTAGAACTTCTGCATACGACCAGTAGCAATCTTCTCCTGGATAGCCTCGGGCTTGCCGGACTCGGCAGCCTGAGCCTTGTAGATGCTCATCTCGTGCTCGACGACCTCTGCAGGGACAGAGGACTCGTCCAGGGAGACGGGGTTGGTAGCTGCAATCTGCATTGCAACGTCCTTGCCCATTGCCTGGAAGGCGTCGGCCTTAGCGGTCTCAGCGTTGCCGCACTCGAAGGCAACCAGAACACCGATCTTGTTGTTCATGTGGTTGTAGGAGACGATAGCGCCGTTTGCAGGAGCCTCCATGCGCTCGAAGCGAGCGACCTGGATGTTCTCGCCCAGGATGTGGATTGCGTCGGTAACGACGTCCTCAACCTTGGTGCCGTCGAGCTCGGAAGCCTTGAGAGCATCGAGGTCGGCGGGGTTGTTGAGAATGACGGCCTTGGCGAACTTGTCGCAGTACTCGCCGAACTTCTCGTTGATGGCGACGAAGTCAGTCTCGCAGTTGACCTCGACGACTGCAGCGTTGCCGCACTCGGGGCACACGGCAGCGACGACGCGACCCTCGTTGGTGGCACGGCCAGCCTTCTTGGCGGCAGCAGCCAGACCACGGGTGCGAAGGATGTCAGTAGCGGCGGCCAGATCGCCGTCAGCCTCGGTCAGTGCCTTCTTGCACTCCATCATGCCTGCGCCAGTAGCCTCGCGCAGCTCCTTAACCATTGCAGCAGTAACGTTTGCCATTACTCAGCAGCCTCCTCGGTAGTAGCCTCTGCAGTCATCTCAGCCTCAGTGACCTCGACGCCGGTGCCAGCGATGATGGCGTCAGCGGCGACGGTGCACAGCAGGTTGACGGAGCGGATGGCATCGTCGTTAGCGGGGATGCCGAAGTCGACCTCGTCGGGGTCTGCGTTGGTGTCGATCAGACCGATGACGGGGATGTGCAGGCGGATTGCCTCCTTGATTGCGTTCTCCTCGTGCTTGGTGTCGACGACGAAGATCGCTGCGGGCAGATCGCCCATGTCGCGGATGCCACCCAGGGCAGCCTGCAGCTTAGCGAGCTCCTTGTTCAGGACAGCCTGCTCCTTCTTGGGCAGGGTTGCCATGACGCCAGACTCGATCATGCCCTCGATCTCCTCCATGCGGCGGACGCGAGTGCGGATGGTCTGGAAGTTGGTGAGCATGCCACCCATCCAGCGGTAGTTGACGTAGGGCATGCCTGCGCGCTCTGCCTGGACCTTGACGGGCTCCTGAGCCTGCTTCTTGGTGCCGACGAACAGGACCTTCTTGCCCTGTGCAGCGAGGTTGTTCAGGAAGGTGTAGGCCTCGTCGACTGCAAGCAGGGTCTGCTTGAGGTCGAGGATGTAGATGCCGTTGCGCTCGCCGAAGATGTAGGGCTTCATCTTGGGGTTCCAGCGGCGGGTCTGATGGCCGAAGTGAACGCCGGCCTCCAGCAGGGACTTGATGGACACGGTTGTTGCCATGATCCATACCTCCTTCATTCGTTGTTCCTTGGTCCGGATCATCGCTGTAGCCCGCAACCGCACACGCGGCCACTAGCGGGGCAGCTCCCCTTTCCTGTGAGCTAATCGGGTACTTGATTTAACACAAGCCTTACCAGTATATGGGCGTTTGGGCAAGCGAGCAAGGGAAATATTGAGATTCTACGCCAAACTTTTCCGCACGCAGCGCGGTTGTCCAGCGGGCTGTCTACTTTACGAGTGAGCCGATGTAGACATAGCCGCTCTTCTTGCCGTAGCTCACCTTGGCAAAGCAGCTGCCATAGGCGTTGGTGACGAGCTTGCTGACCTTGACGCTCTTGCCGGCGGCGATAGTTGCCACCTTGCCGGAGGCACTGTAAGCGGCCTTGCGCAGTACCGTCTTCTTGAGGAGCTTGTGGCTGCCGGCTTTCACACCCTGCGCCTGCGTGCGCGTGACACCGCAGTGGACGCATTTATCGTCGAGGTAGGCATGGTCCTTGAGGCAGCCGTCGCCATGGGCGGAAAGCCCGCTCATCTTGGCCCAACCGCTCTTGCCGCCGACGGAGAACTTGCCCCAGTAGCAACCGTCGGAGCCGAGCTTGACCTTGGAGGGCTTGTAGAGGCCACCCTTGATCATCGTGGCAACCTTGGAGGCGGAGCTGCTCGCCTTGGAATGCACGGTGAGCTTGGAGGAGGCCTTGTAGACGCCGATGCTGTGGACGACGCCGACATGCCCGCAGGCGCAGTGCCACTTGGTGCCCTCGTAGACCCACTTGTGGCTCACGCCCTTCTTGGTGATGGCGCCGCAGAGCACCGCCTTGCAGCTGGCGCAGGTCTTCTTGGTGATCTTCTCTGTATGGGTAGCGTCTGTCTGACTGGAGTACTTGACGCTGCCGCCTTTTGTCTTGGAGTGCGTGCAGGTGACGCCGTTTTTCACGAGCAGCGCCTGGGCATCCGCGCGCTCGTTGTTGTGGAGGCGGTTGTAGACGGAGACCTGGACGGAAGATGAGCAGGAGTAGAAGTGCACGAGGTACTTGCCGGCGATGCCGTAAGACTTCGCCGTAGCGTCGCTTGCAGAGATCTGCGTGGCGCTGGCGGCCGGCGCCTTGGCCTCGACGCGCGAGCGCTCGTAGTAGATGAGGTCAATGAGGACGCTTTCCGCCAGGTTAGCCTGCCAGCCGCCCACCTCCTCAAGCGCGGGCTTCATGATGTAGTAGACGCAGCCGTAGGGGCCGTGCTGGATAGCGGTCGAGAAGATGGCGTTCTTGAGCGCGGAGCTGTACTTGCCCACGTCGAGCCCAGGGATGGCGATCTTGACGTACTTGAGGGCCTCGTCATAGTAATGGCGCTCGCAGTAGTCGTACTGGGCGTTGAAGAAGAGGGTGCTGTTCTCCTTGGCGCAGGCCTTCCACGCCTTGTCGAAGTTGCTACCGGTGTTGTCGTTGTCTTTGCCGTAGGCCTTGACGAGCGCCTTGCCCCATGTGGCGAGCAGCTTCTGCTTGTCATCAGATGACGCCCTAATTGTCCCGTTCTTGAGCTCCTTGGAGAAGGTGTAGGCATGCCCGGGGCTCATCTGGTAGGCGCCGTAAGCGCAGTCCGGGTCGATCTCTGCCGGATCGTTGCCGGTCTCGTACTTGGAGCACAGCTGGCCGTAGTCGCGAGCGGCGTGGGCCTGGGTGACGTTGGGGAGCAATGCGAAAAAGGCGCCGAACATCAGCGCGAGGAAAGCCACAAGGGCGATACGCGGAAGAAGCGAGCGTGTTGTTGTGTTCATCGGTACCTGCTTAGCGTGTTGACGGTGTGTTTGAGAGGTACAGCTGTCAACAATAGCCGATTGACTCTTGCTGTACAAATCGAGGTACATGAAACCACGGTGCAGTTAAGCGACGGTTAAGGCTGCAAGCGCTTACAGTCAACACTTCAGTCAGACGGTTTTGTTGACCAAGCCGAGATGGCGACATGGTCAACAAAACCGTCTGACTGAAGTGTTGGCCGCGGCTTCAACCTAGCCGATGACGACGAGGAGGGAGCCCTCCCCCACGGCCACGGCGGGATGATCGCTGGCGACCTCGTTGCTCACGCCGATGGAATCGCTCGCCGTAAGGGTCGCATCCTCGAGCTCCCAGGCAAGGCCGCGCTCGACGACGCCTGCCGCGTCGCCGCCAAAGGCAAAGACGCTAACGCGACAGCCAAGCGGTAGCTCGCCTGCCCACTGCGACAGCGAGACAAGCCCGTCAGCGGGGACGACGATGATCGCAAGCTGACCCGCACCAACAGCGCAGGCCGCGCAGCCTTGCTCGCGCAGCCAGGCGAGGTTGCGGATGACCGCCGCCGTGTGCCCGAGGTCGCCGCCGAGCGCGCAGTGCAGCGCAAACGAGCGATACCCGCGTTCGAGACCGATGCGGATAGCGGCGAGCAGGTCGGTATCGTCTTTGGCGCATGGCAGCTCGATGACGGGAGTCGCCAGGTCCTGCGGCAGCGCGCCCTCGAAGGAGTCGAAGTCGCCGATGACGAGGTCGGGCTCAAGACCGGCTTCAAGGCACTTGGCGAAGCCGCCGTCAGCCGCGATGAGCAAGTCGCCCTCTGCGATCTGCGGCACCTCGAAGCGCACTGGCGCCGCCGCGACAATATGGCAGGTCTTCTGCTCCATGAATGCTCCTTGGGAGGGGTGAGTAGGCAATGGATTGATAGGTGACACCGAATGGGACGATAGGTCAAACATCAGTCTGCAAAGCGGACAAACGTGACACACAATGTGCCAGTGACAAAGTGTGTCACGCAGTGGGGCTGGCGTTCTCCCCAAACAATCGGCGTGACACACTTTGTCACTGGCACATTGTGTGTCACGCCGACAGCGCTCGAGGCTAGCCTTCGAGGATGGCCTCGACTTTGGCGACCTTGGAGTGCATGGTGTCGTCGAAGCCGGGGCGGATGTCGGCCTTGAGGACGACCTCGGTACGGATGCCCTTCTCGGCCAACGCGAAGGTGGCGCGCTTGACGACGTCCATGACCTCGTCGTACTCGCCCTCGATCTCTGTGAACATCGAGTGCGTCTCGCAGGAAAGACCGCTTTCGCGGATGATGCGCACGCACTCGGCCACGTACTCGGCGAGCTCCTCTCCCTGGCCAAAGGGGGCGATGGCGACGGCGACCAGGGTGTTCATAGCCCTTAGGCCTCCTCGACGGTGAAGGGGTAGGCAGCGATATCGGATGCAGACGCGTTGTAGAGTGCGTCGATGAAGGCGACCTTGAAGCTCGCGGGTCCGTGTGCGTCGCACTCGGCGTCGACGCCGGCGAGGTCGTAGACGATGGTGCCCGCAAGTGCCGCAGTCAGGGCATCGCCACATGCGGCGTAGATGGCCATGACGCCGCCCAGGCTGCAGCCGCAGCCGGTGACCATCGGCATGAAGGTGCTGCCGCCCTGGACCATGACGACGGTCTCGCCGTCGGTCACGAGGTCCTCCTCGCCACTGACGGCAACGGCGCCGCCGGTGTAGCGGGCCAGTGCGATGGCAGCCGCGCGGGCATCGGCGACGGAATCGGTGGAGTCAACGCCGCGCACGCCGTCAGCTGCAGCGGCCTCAAGGCCCCAGAGGTTTGCCAGGGCAATGGCCTCGCTGGCGTTGCAGCGGATGATGGTCGGCTTACAACCCTTGCAGTGCTCGAGCAGCTGCGTGCGCAGGCTGCCGATGCCCAAGCCGACGGGGTCGACGACCCACGGCGTGCCAGCCTCGTGCAATGCGGTCATCGTGGCGGGGATGGTCTGCTCGTAGACGGGCATGAGCGTACCCATGTTGAGGTACATCGCCTGGCTGCCGGCCAGCTGCGGGCCCTCGTCGGGCATGTAGACCATCGCGGCGCTGCCGCCCACGGCAAGCTGTGCGTTGGCGACAAAGTCGATGGTGACGAAGTTCGTGATGGAAGGTGCCATGGGATTGGTGGCTTTGACCTCGCTCACACAGGCGGTGAGCTGGTCGCGCAGGGTGTTCTCGCTGATCATGAGGGTCTCCTTTGGAGTTGAGTTAAGTTAAGTTGAGTCGTGGCTTTATGGACAAAGCGTGGGATATGGGGAGGGACAGGGTCCCTCCCCTACGAGGGGGGGGTGCGAGGGTCTTTGGACGAGTTCCAGAGCTTCGTCGACAGGGTCCCTCCCCTACGAGGGGGGGGTGCGAGGGTCTTTGGACGAGTTCCAGAGCTTCGTCGACAGGGTCCCTCCCCTACGAGGGGGGGGGAGCCTAAACCCCCTACTCCTTGATGACGGCGAGCAGGTCACGGGCGGCTTGCTCGATGTCGGGCTGGGCGATGATGGCGCTCACCACGGCGTAACCGGCAAAGGGATGGCTCTTGCAAGACGGGATGGTCTTGGCGTTGACGCCGCCGATGGCAACGCACGGGCCCTCGAAGGCGGCCATGAGCTTGTCGAGCTCCTCGAAGCTGAGAGCCGCAGCCTCGGGCTTGGTCGCCGTCGGCGTGATGCCGCCGATGCCGAGGTAATCAGCACCCTGCTCCTTGGCGACGAGCACTTCTTCCACGGTGTGGGCGCTCACGCCGATGATGGCATCGGGGCCGACGATCTCGCGCACCTGGGGCACGGGGGTGTCGTCTTGACCCACATGGACGCCGGTAGCGCCGATGGCAGCGGCGACGTGGGGGTTGTCGTTGATGATGAGGCCGACGCCGTACTTGTCGGTCACTTCCTTGCAGCGGCGCGCGACATCGAGGAAGTCGTCGTCGCTGGCGTGCTTCTCGCGGATCTGGACGAGGGTGACGCCGCCCTTGCAAGCGGCCTCAACAGCCTCCTCCAGCGTATCGGTGCTCATGAGACCCTGGTCGGTGACCAGGTAGAGCGTGTAGTCGATCTCAGGTTTCATGATGTCCTTTCATGGGGACGAAGGATTGCAGCAACGGCGCGAGTGACACACTTTGTGCCAGTGACATTGTGTGTCACGCGGAAACCCCGCCTTATCCAGTGGGCCTACGGCGTGATACACAATGTCACTGGCACAAAGTGTGTCACCACCCCAGTCTGCGGAGACGCGATGCTCGGTAATCCCTAGATGAAGTTGGCAGGCAGGTCGGACAGCGCGTCGTTGACGGTCTTGACGGCGCACATCTTGCCGCACATGGAGCAGGTGCCCTCCTCGGAAGGCGGTGCGCTCTCGAAGATCTGACGTGCGGTCTCGCCGTCGATGGCGAGCTCGAACATGCCGTCCCAATCGAAGGAGTGGCGGGCGTCGGCCATCTTGTTGTCGCGCTCGCGGGCACCCGGGATGCCCTTGGCGATGTCGGCGGCGTGTGCCGCGATGCGCGCAGCGACGATGCCCTCGTGGACGTCGTGGACATCCGGCAGGCGCAAATGCTCGGCCGGCGTGACGTAGCAGAGGAAGTCAGCGCCGTTGCTCGCCGCGATGGCACCGCCGATGGCGCAGGCGATGTGGTCATAGCCGGCGGCGACGTCGGTGACCAGCGGGCCGAGGACGTAGAAGGGCGCGTTGTGGCACAGACGCTTCTCCATCTTCATGTTGGAGACGATCTCATCGATCGCCATATGGCCGGGGCCCTCGATCATGACCTGGACGTTTTTCTCCCAAGCGCGCTTGGTCAGCGCACCGAGCTCGATGAGCTCCTGGATCTGGGCAGCGTCGCTCGAGTCGTCGATGCAGCCGGGGCGGCAGGCATCGCCGAGCGAGATGGTCATGTCGTACTTGTAGAGCAGGTCCATGAGCTCGTCGTAGTGCTCGTAGAAGGGATTCTCGTTGCCGGTGATGCGCATCCAGGCAAAGAGCAGGCTGCCACCGCGGCTGACGATGTTCATCCTGCGCCCCTCGCGCATGAAGGCCTCGACCGTGCGGCGGTTGATGCCGGCGTGGATGGTGACGAAGTCGACGCCGTCTTTGGCATGTGCCTCCACGACCTCGAAGAGGTCCTCCCAGGTCATGTCCTTGAGTGGCTTTTCCAGGTAGCCGATGGCATCGTACATGGGCACGGTGCCGACCATGGCCGTGGACTTGGCGATGAGATCGCTGCGGAACTTGTGGGTCTTGCCGCAGTTGGAGAGGTCCATGATGCCCTCGACGCCAAAGTTGAGCGCCATGTCGACCTTTTGCATCTCGACGTCGTAATCGTGCATGTCACCGGACACGCCGAGGTTGACGTTGACCTTGGTGGACAGGCCCTCGCCCACGCCGTGTGCGTCGAGCGCGGTGTGGTTGTGGTTGGCAGGGATGCAGATGCGGCCGGCGGCGACGCCTGCGCGGATGAATTCGACGTCGCGGCCCTCCTTGGCGGCAACGCGCTCCATCTGCGGCGTGACGATGCCCTTCTTCGCGGCCTCCATCTGGGTGGAGTACGTCTGTGTCATGTGGTCCTCCTTTGAGCAGATATGGCGAGCCAAGGGGCCCTCTGCCCCCTCGCCATGGGATTACATTGCAGTTGTGGGATCGATAATCTTGGAGCCGTGGCCCAAGCCGGTCGGGACCTCGAGGGCGCGGCGCAGCAGGGCGCGGGCCTCTCCGACGGCACGCGGCAGTTCGAGCCCGCAGGCCAGACCGCAAGCAGCAGCCGTGGAAAGCACGCATCCGGTGCCGTGGAACTCGCCTTGCAGGCGCTCACTGGAATAGGCAATGGGGCGGCTCAGGTAGGCGTCGCGCTCGCCGGGTCCGACGAAGACGCGTGTTGCAGGGACGAGGTCGCCGTCTCCAGGCAGCACACGCGATGCGACGGCGAGGGAGATGTCGGCGGCCTTGCCAAAGAGCAGGTCCGTCACGGTGTCCGGGTCCTTGCCGTGGCCTCCCTTGACAAGCACGCTCTTGGCGCCGCAGGCGATGAGCGTGCGGGCGGCCCAAGCGGCGATGACATCGTCGGCTGCATGCTCGGGTGCGGCATTGGCCTTGTTGTCCGCCGTCGTGGAGCCAGACAGGATCTGCTGGCAGCAATTGGCGAGCATGCGTGCCTCAGGGAGATTGGGCGTGACGAGCGTCGCGAGCGGGACCAGATGGCGGCTCACCGCGCGGGCGACGACCTCGCGTGCCCCGCGGACGTCCGTCGTGGCAGCGAGCACCGGATCGACGACGATCGCCAGATCGGGGTTGTCCTTGCGGTGGCGCTGCAGAGCATGTGCGACGGCGAGCGCGATCTCCGGGCTGCCGAGCATGCCGATCTTGACCGCCCCGATGGGCAGGTCCTCGAAGGCAGCGTCGATTTGGTCTTGGACGACTTGGGGCTCCACGAGCTGGGACTTGCCAAAGCGCGTGGTGTTTTGCGCCGTGATGCAGGTCACAGCGCTCGCAGCATGTACGCCGAGGGCGGCAGCGGTCTTGACGTCGGCCTGGATGCCAGCGCCGGCGCTGCTGTCAGATCCCCCAATGGACAAGATGCATGGGTTCAAGTGTTCCATCACCTCCAAACCCTGCATTACCAGGGCCGTTTGTACGGTCGGGGCAGGCGCCAGCCCCCTCTCAGCCACCTGCCGGCAGCTCCCGTGGGTTGATTAACGTTGACGATGGTAGCACGAAGCGGGGCATGCATCGGCACAAGAACCGCCATCGGCGGCAACGCTACACCGATTCTCCAGCTCATCCCCACAGATGCAGGGTTTTGAGGAGAGGAGTCGAAGAGCAACAGTGACCCGTGACACACTTTGTGCCAGTGACATTGTGTGTCATGCCATAGAGTCGCAGGATCCCCCCGAGTCTTTTGCATGACACACAATGTCACTGGCACAAAGTGTGTCACGTACCCCTCAAAATCCTGTAAAAACGCAGCGCGCCCCAAACGGGGCGCGCATCAACATGGCTATGCTCGGCAGCTACAGAGCGACTTCCTCCGCAGAAGCGGACATGGTGCTCGTGCTCGGCAGCTTGATCTGCTCGGTCTTCACCCAGCCGATCTTGTAGACCTTGGCCCAAGTGTGGGCCTTGTTGAACTTGGTGATGCACAGGGTATCACCCTTCTTGAAGACGGCCTTCTGGGCAGCACCTTGCCTGGTGTTGGCGTAGGCGATGACCTCTGCATCGGCTACCGTGGCGTTTTGGTACTTGGTCGTCCATTTGCCGTAAAGGGTCTTGGAGCCGTACGTACCCTTCTCAAGGGTGAAGACGGGCATACCGGAGAGTTCCTTGTTGTCGTACCAGCCGTAGAAGGTGTAGCCCTCGCGCGTGGGCAGCGGCAGCTGAACGCGCTTGGTAATCTTGTACTTCGTCGTGTAGGAGACAGGCAGATCGCCATCGGCCAATACGTATTTGAGCTTGTAGTTCTTGGCCGACCACTTGGCATAGAGCTTGATGGTCTGCTTGCTCTTGCCCAGAACGCTAGTCACCTTGCTGCCTTCCGCAAAGTCCGCGCTCGTGTACCAGCCCTTGAAGGTGTAACCGGTCCTCGTGGGGTTGGAGAGCTTCAACGCGCCGTCCGCAAGCTTTTGCGCCGTCACATTAGCTGCGCTGTTCTTGCCTCCATTGAGGTCGTAGTCGATGTAGAACTTCTTGGGCGTCCAGCTGGCCGTAAGCGTCACCGCAGGATAGTCCTTTGCAGAGATGCTCTTCACCTTGGTGCCGTTGGCATACCATCCGCTGAAGGTGTAGTTGGTCTTGGTCGGCTTGGCGAGCGTGACCGTCTGAGAACTCGAGGAGAACTTCTTGGGATTGCTCTTGCTGTTCTTACCACCGTCGAGCACGTAGCGGATCTGGTTGCCGGGGATCTTGAGCTTCTCATCAAGCTTCTTGAACTCGTCGGTGAAGATGAAGTTGGTGTCGAGGCGATTGATGCCCTTGGTCGCGCCCTTGGACCAGCCGCGGCTCGTGAACTGCCACATGTCGAGGTAATCACCGTACAAAGACATCCTGACGACGTTGCCGGACTCGTCGCGGCAGTACGTGCAGGCAGAGTTGTAGTTGGCGACCCATTTGCTAACGCCCTCGGTGTTGAAGACACCGTTGGTCAGATAGCTCATAAACCAGTAGGCACCGGAGTACACGCCTACCTTGTAGCCCTCGGCCGCAATGGCGTTGCACCAGACCGCAGTCATGCGGGCGAGCATGGTGTTGGAGGGACGCACGCTCTCGTGCTCGAGGTCGTAGTAAATCGGCAGCTCGATGTCATCCGGGGTGAGGCCCTGGTCCTTGAGGCAGCGCAGCACATGCTGGGCCTCGCCATAGGCGCCGACCTCGTTGCTTGCATAGGAGTAGATGTAGAGGCCGACCTTGATGCCGTAGTCCTTGGCCTTCTCCTTGATGAACTTGGCGTTGTTGGCCCACTGCTTGTCGTCTTGGTAGTCATGGTCTTGACCGTAGCCGACGCGAATGATGGCGTACTTGATGCCATCCTTCTTGATCTTCTTCCAGTCGATCTTGCCGTTGTGCTCGGAGACGTCGATGCACACGCCCTTGACGCCGGCAGTCTTCACCTTGAGCTTGCCCTTGTAGAAACGATTGTCGCCGTAGCTGTAGTGCCAGGTCGTGGGGCAGCCGTCTTCGGCTCCGGCGACGGCGATAGGCTCCTTGGTCGCAGCGAATGCAGTGGAGGAAAAGCCGATACCGGCAACGAGAGCTGTTGCAGCAACGGCGGCGATAACGGAGGTGGTGCGTTTCATGAGTGTGTTTTCTCCTTGGAGGGAAGAGCGCGTTTGAAGACCTATCATAGCAAGCCCCTCAAGCGCGCGCACGAATCATCAGAGCATGCACACAAGGATACCCGCGGGTAGTTAAGAGAGCATGAAAGGAGGGCGCTGAGAGGGGGTTCAGGTCACATGACACCAGATGTACCAGTGACAAAAGGTGTCACGCAGACGGCTCTCGAAACCGACGAGTCTGCGGCGTGACACCTTTTGTCACTGGTACATCTGGTGTCATGAAGAGGGCGATGAAAGATACGGTGACACACAATGTCACTGGCACAAAGTGTGTCACCGCCCGCTAGCTCGACAGGCCCTCAACGTCGATGTTGCCGATATGGCGGTTGGTGTTGAGGTCGAAGCTGACCTCGGCGGCGACCTTGATGGCAGGGCTGGTGAGGATGACCTCGATGCCATCGACATCCCAGACGGCGACCGCCTTGGCGCGCAGGCGCTTGGCAAGCATCCCCTTGGGCTCGTAAGCGAAGACCTCGCTCAAGTGGCGGCCTCAACTCACGCAGTCGATGATGTCGACGGCGATGACCGTCTCGTTCTTGGCGGCCATGTGGTCGCGCAGCGCAGCCGTGATGTGAATGTTCGGCTGGCTCATCAGTAGCCCTGCTCCCCAAAGCAGGTGCGACCGTAATCGGTCAGGCCCTCGCTGCGATCCGCGATCTGGTCGAGCACGTTGACGAGGTCCCACGGCAAGGTATCCGTGAAGCTCATGGCCTCACCGGTGATCGGATGGGTGAAGCTGAGCTTATAGCTGTGGAGGAACTGCCTGTCCAAACCAAGCTCCGTGCGCAGGGCGTTGTCACGGTTGCGCGCCTTGACGTTAGCGGCACGGCCGTAGACGGGGTCGCCCACAACGGGGTGGCGGGTATAGGACATGTGCACGCGGATCTGGTGCGTGCGACCAGTGTAGAGCTTGCACTCGAGGAGGTTGTAGCCGTCGTCGTGGCGGCCGGCCTCGAAGCGTTCGAGCACGTTGAAGGTGGTGATGGAGCTGCGGCTGCCGGTCTCGATGCTCACGGCCATGCGTGTGCGGTCGCGGTCGTCGCGGCCGATGGGTGCGTCGACCATGCCGTTGTCCGCGGCAAAGCTGCCGTGCACGAGCGTACAGTAGCGGCGGTCGACCTGGCGCAGGCGGATATCGTCTTGCAGCTTGGCGGCGGCAAGGTCCGTCTTGGCGGCGAGCATGAGGCCGCTTGTGTCGCGATCGAGGCGATGGACGATGCCGGGGCGGTCCTCGCCCTGGACCACGCCGAGGTTCGAGATGCCGCAGTGGGCGACCAGCGCATTGGCGAGCGTGTCATCGTAATGACCGCGGGCGGGATGGCAGACCAAGCCCGCCTGCTTGGAGAGCACGATGATGTGCTCGTCCTCATAGCGGATGTCCAAGGGGATGTTGTAGGCAGGCTCGATGGCAGCGGGCTCCCCGCTGCGAGGCGGGACCTCGATGTGGAGCACGTCGCCGGCCACCACGAGCTGCTTCTTGGAGGCAGACTTGTCGTTTACCAGGATACGGCCGCCCTCGATCAGGCGCACGACGGCGCTGCGGCTGGCGATGGCCTCGATCCCGAGGTTGGCGACCAGCGTGTCCAGGCGGATGCCCTGCTGGTCTGCGGTAACGATGTGGGTAAACGACTCAGTCACTACTTCCTTGCCTTTTTGCCTTGCTTTGCTTCCAACTTGGCCATGCGCTTGGCCTTCTCTTCCTTCTCCTTAGCCTCCATAGCCTTGCGAGCATCGCGGAGGTCCTTCTTGCGCTTGTCAGCGTATGCCTCGCGCTGGGCGATGAGCTTCTTGTTCATCTGACCGCTGCGCCCCTTCTTGGACGTGCGCGTCTTGGCGGCGACCACCGCTTCCTCTTCCTCGAAGTCCATGAAGATCAAGACGTAGACGATGAAGAGGATGACACCGACGACAACGCAGATGTCGGCCACGTTGAAGACCGGGAAGTCGATGAACGTGACGCATATCATATCGGTCACGTAGCCGTCGAAGACGCGGTCAATGACGTTGCCGACGGCGCCTGCGGCGATGAGACCGAGCGCCACAACGTCAAGCGCGTTGTGCTCCTTGATGGCCAGCATCCCGAAGACGATGGCTCCCACGATGACGACGGCAAGCCCGATGAAGACGGCCGTATGGCCCTCCCCCATCGAGAACGCCGCGCCCTCGTTGTGGACGAGCATCATCTTGAAAAGCCCGAAGTCGGGCCCGCCGGTCGCATCGTTGAGAACCAGGGAGCTTGCAGCCCAGTTCTTGACGACGCGATCGACGATGACGCCGACAACAGCGAGCGCGGTGAAGATCGCGAGACTAAGCTTGCGGCTCAAATGCATCTACGACCTCGTGGCAACGGGGGCACAGACCGTCTGCACCCAGCTCGCGGACATTCCAGCAGCGCGGGCACTTCTCGCCCTGCGCGACAGACACGGTGGCGGAGAGCTCGCCTGCGGCGACAAGCTCGACCTTGGAGACGATGAGGAGCTCTGCGAGCTGCTCGACACCGCGCGTCTCGAGGACGGCAAGCTGCTGCGCCGGGGCAGCGATCGTGACGCATGCCTCCTGGGTCTTGGTGATGCCCAGATCGGCCTTGTTATCCTCCATCGCCTTGGTGGCGGCGGCGCGGGCGGCCATGACGACCTCGTAGTCTGCAAGCAGCTGCTTGCGCTCGTCGGCGCCAAGCTGCGGGACGAAGTCCTCCTCAGCCGGCCAACCGGCAAGCTGGACGCTCACAGCGTGGTCGTCGCCGCGCAGACCCTCGGGGTAGTCCTCCCAGACCTCGTCGGCCGTGAAGGTGAGAACCGGGGCGAGCTGGCGCACCATGACCTCGAGCATGTTGGCGAGCACCGTCTGGGCGCTGCGGCGTACAACGCTCTTGGCGGCGTCGGAGTACAGACGGTCCTTAATGGCGTCGAAGTACTCGGAGCTGATGGCGACGATGAAGTCGTACCAAGCATGGTAGGCAGTATGGAAGCTGTACTTGTCGTAGGCAGCGGTGACCTTTGCGGTCAGCTCCATCAGGCGAGCAAGCGCCCACTTGTCGGCCTCGAGCATCTCATCAGCGCTGACGAAATCATCCGCCGTGAAGTCGTAGAGGTTGGACAGCAGGTAGCGGTAGGTGTTGCGGATGCGGCGATAGGCCTCGGAAGTACGCTGGAGGATCTCGTCGCCGATGCAGACATCCTGGCTGTAGTCGATGGAACCGACCCACAGGCGCAAGACATCGGCACCCAGGGTGGAGGTGACATCGGCCGGGTCAACCGTGTTGCCCAGGGACTTGGACATCTTGCGACCGTCCTTGTCGAGGGTAAAGCCGCAGGAGATGACGTTTTTGTAGGGCGGGATACCGTAGGCTGCCACGCTGGTGAGCAGGGAGGACTGGAACCAACCGCGATGCTGGTCGCTGCCCTCGAGGTAGACGTCTGCGGGGCGGCGCAGGTAGTCGCGAGCCTCGCAGACGGAGGTGTGGCTCACGCCGGACTCCCACCAGACGTCGAGGACGTCCTTCTCGCTGGAGAGGGACTCCACGCCAGCGCCGCAATGCGGGCACTTGGTGTCTGCCGGCAGGAAGTCAGCCGGTGCGTGGGTATACCAGGCATCTGCGCCCTCGGTCTTGAAGAGCTCGATGACGGCGTCGAAGGTGGCCTCGTCGGCTACGGTCTCGCCGCAGTTCTCGCACTTGAAGACGGGGATGGGCACGCCCCAGAAGCGCTGGCGGGAGATGCACCAGTCCGGGCGGTCGGCGACCATGGCGCCGATGCGGTTGGAAGCCCAAGCCGGGTACCAGGTGACATCCTCGTTGATGGCCTTGGTGGCGTTGGCGCGGATGTTCGTGTCGTCCATAGAGACAAACCACTGCGTGGTGGCGCGGAAGATGACCGGCTCATGGCAGCGCCAGCAGTGCGGGTAGCTGTGGGAGATGTCCACGTGGGCGACCAGAGTGCCCTGCTCGCGCAGCCACTCGATGATCTTGGGGTTAGCCTCGTCGGTGGTCATGCCCTCCCACAGGCAGGAACCTGCATAGAAGCGGCCCTCGTCGTCGACGGGCATCTTGACATCCTTGATGCCAGCTGCCTGGCAGGCGTTGTAGTCGTCGACGCCATGACCGGGAGCGGTATGGACGCAACCGGTACCGGAGTCCATGGTGACATGGGTGCCGGTGAGGACGACGCCGATCTCGTCGGCGTAGATGGGATGTGCGTAGGTGGTGCCTGCAAGCTCCTCGCCTGCAAAGAGCAGCTTGGAGCCGTCCTTCTCGAGGAAGCTCAGCTCGCCCCAGCCTGCGGTCTCGGCGAGGGAGGCAGCGAGCTCGTCGGCCATGACGAGCAGCTGGCCGTCGACGATGGCGACGCAGTACTCGGCAGTCGGGGAAACGCAGACAGCCTGGTTCGCGGGAAGCGTCCAGGGAGTGGTCGTCCAGATGACGACACCGGTCTTGGCGTCGGACATGCCGGCAGCTGCCGCTGCATCCTCGATGACAGCCGGGGTCTGCGTGAAGAAGAACTTCACGTAGATGGAGGGGCTGGTCTCGTCGGAGTACTCGATCTCTGCCTCAGCCAGAGCGGTGTGGCAGTGGGAGCACCAGTGGATGGGCTTACGGCCGCGATAGACGCTGCCGTCGAGGTAGAGCTTCTTGAAGATCTCGATGTTGCCTGCCTCGTACTCGGGCAGGTAGGTGAGATAGGGATGATCCCACTCGCCGCCGACACCAAGGCGCTTGAAGCCCTCGCGCTGGCCGTCGAGCTGCTTGGTGGCGTAGTCGCGGCAGATACGGCGGAAGGTCGGGGTGTCGACCTTCTTCATCTTCTCAGGGCCGAGCTGGTCTTCGACCTTGTTCTCAATGGGCAGGCCATGGCAGTCCCAACCGGGAACGTAGGGGGCATAGTAGCCGCGCATGGACTTGTACTTGACGATGACGTCCTTGAGGATCTTGTTGAAGGCGTGACCGATGTGGATGGGGCCGTTTGCATACGGGGGGCCGTCATGCAGGATGAAGGGCTCGTTGTCCTTATTGGCCTCGAGCACCTTGGCGTAGAGGTCCATCTCCTCCCACTTCTTAAGACGCTCGGGCTCGCGCTGGGGCAGGCCCGCCTTCATCTTGAAGGAGGTCTTGGGGAGATTCATCGTGTGCTTGTAATTGGGTTTGTCTGCCATGTTGTTTCTACCTTTGTCGTAAGCGCTTGATTTGCTGCGGGCACGGCTGCCCATCGCACTCGTGCAAACCTATGTAGGGGCGACATGCTGTCGCGCGACGCCTGCTTGAAGCTGCGGCCAGCAAGGCCGTCCCTACACAGTTTGCGCAAGCAGATGGAAAGGGGCTGCGATTCGCAGCCCCTCGCCTTCCCTCGGCAGGCCGTGTCCTACATGCCCTGCTCGAGGTGCTTGGCAATATGGTCGTTCAAGGTCTCAGCCAGATGCGCAAGCTCGGTAGTCGGCATGATGACGCGGCTGACGAGATAAGCGGGAACGCCCTCATCATCGGCGTTGGCATGGTCGATGTAGAGGAAATCGACACGGCTCTCTGCGCCGGTGGTGGAGACGATAGATGCGTTTGCATAGTTGCCGCAAAGCTTCTCAGGAGAAGCCTCGACGGAAAGCTGAAGTTCGTCCACAGTTCTTTCCTTTCCAAAAGGAGTGTGTACATATGCTCGAAATTGTAGCGCAATGCGGAGAGGTTGTGGGAGGGAATGCTGAGGCCCTGGGGTCATCGGCTCCGGGGGCTGTCCCCGGGGCCGATGACCATGCGAGGGGGAACTTCAGCTTTCCGTCTCAGAGAGGCGGGAAGGAAGATGGATGCGCGCTTCGCGCGCCCTAGACTGGGAAGAGCAACAGCTGCAACGCATTGGGCTGACGCGGGGCGTTTTGAGGGCTTGCCGTCGGAGGGGGCCGGGGGGTCTCAGAGCTGCGCCCGCGCAACCGCCCCTGCCTTAGTTGCGCGAAGCGGAGCGCACGAGCATACGGAAAATCCCCTGGGCAAGACCGCGCATCGTGCGAAGGCTTGTCCAGGGGATTTTCCGTATGCGAGCAGCGAAGCGGCCAGCTCTGAGACCCCCTGGTCCCCTCCGGCGGCCGCAGGTGGCAGAGAGTCGCTACTCGCTATCGGCCAGCTTGGCTCGCGCGTAGGCCAACAGAGACTCGCGGGTGTTGGGGAGCTCTTGGTCGATGACCTTGGCGAAGAGCTCGGACTTGAGCTCGCCGAGTATGGGTCCCTTCTCGAAGCCCAGGGCGATGAGGTCGCGGCCGTCGATGGCGAGGTCGCGCTCGGAGAAGGCCGTCATAGTCGCCAGGGTCTCCTCGAAGAGCTGCTTGGAGTACTCGAGTGCCTGGAGGTTTTCGACCTGCTTCAAGCCGGAGTGGGTGATTTTATCGGCAGCAAAGAGCTTGTAGAGATCGCGGCAGGTCTGCTCGCCCAGCTTGGCGATCATGCGGCGCATGCTCTTGGCGGTCATGGGCAAGGTGCGGTCGTGGCACTTGACGAGGGTCACGACCTGCTTGCGCATGACGTTGGAGAGCTTGAGGGTGCGGCAAACGCCCTCCGCAATGGCTGCACCTGCCTCCGCATGGCCGTAGAAGTGACCGCGCCCGGTCTCGTCGACGGTGAAGGTGCTCGGCTTGCCGATGTCGTGGATGAGGGCGGCAAGGCGCAAGGCAGGGTCGGGCTCTATGCAGCCGCAGCTGCGCACGCTGTGCTCCCACACGTCGTAGACGTGGTAGGGGCTACGCTGGTCGAAGTCGAACTCCGGCTCGAGCTGAGGCAGGAAGGTCGCGATGACGTCGCGGTACTCGAGCAGCACGCGCACCGCGCCCTCGCCGCAGACGAGCTTCATGAACTCCGCGGAAATGCGCTCCATCGCAACCGGGAGCAGCAGCTCGCGGTCCTCGTGGATGGCGCGCGCGGTGGCATCCTCGATCGAAAAGCCGAGCACGCTCGAGAAACGGATGCCGCGAATGATGCGCAGGCCGTCTTCCGCAAAGCGCTTGTGGGCGTCGCCGACGCTGCGCAGGCGGCGGGCAGCAAGGTCCTCGAGGCCGCCGTAGAGGTCGACCAATCCCGTGCGCTCGCCGTAGGCCAGGGCGTTGACGGTGAAGTCGCGTCGGGCGAGGTCGCCGTCGATGCTCGGCAGGAAGGTGACGCTGTCAGGGTGGCGGCCGTCGCTGTAGCTGCCATCGGCGCGGTAGGTCGTGACCTCGAAAGGCTCGTGGTCGACGTGCACGGTAACGGTGCCATGCTCGATGCCGGTGTCGAAGACGGCAAAACCCGCCGCCTCGCATGCCTCGCGCGTCTGCGGCGGCAGCGCATTGGTGGTGATGTCCCAGTCGTTGGCCACGCGACCCATGAGAGCGTCGCGCACGCAGCCGCCGACCACGAAGGCCTCGAAACCCGCTCCCTCGAGCGCGGCAAGGACTCGCTGCGCCTTGCGCGGGATCTCTATGCGAATGTCTTCGGCTTTGCCCTCCATCAACCCTCCAACGTCGCGTGCGTTTATCTTTGTATCTCTTTGCATGATAAAACGACGAGCCCGTTGCAGCCGCTGCCGATTGCGTCCTAAAGCCATAAACGCCAAGTAGCCACCCGTCTAACGCGATTGTCTGAACGATGAATCGTTCAGACAATCCTCGAAAGCGGCCGATTCACCGCAAAAACCAGATTCCCTGAACGAATTTTCATTCAGGCGATTTCTGTGTATGACGAATCGTTCAGAGAATTCCTGGAATCAACCAATTAAGTCCAAACCCCGGATTCTCTGAACGGTTTTTCGTTCAGGGAAATCTCGTGAACGATGAATCGTTCAGGCAATTCTTGAAATCGCCTGATTCACCGCAAAGCCCAGATTCTCTGAACGAATTTTCATTCAGGCGATTTCTGTGTATGACGAATCGTTCAGAGAATCCTCAAATTCCCGCCATTTCGCCAATATCCGCAATTCCCTGAACGAAAAATCGTTCAGACAATCAGCAGCAAGCCCTAAATCGCATGCCGCAAACGACGCAGCTCGCAGTGGGCCGCGCCAGCTCGAGCAGCAGGGTGCCGATAATCGGCAAGAAAAAAGCCCCCGGACCCTGAACGCAGATGCGCGTAGGGCTCGGGGGCTTGCAAGCGGAGTGCAGCGGGCGCTACAGGTAGTGCCAGCTGGCTTGGACAGCGACGTCGGGCTTGGTCTCGAGGCGCATGGACGCCTCCTCCATGAACTCGTCAGCGATCCTCAAGGAGATGCCGCAGCTCGCCGTGATGTCCGTCGGCGTGGGGATCACGTCGAAGCGCATGCCAGCCAGCAGCTTTTGGGCAGCCATGGCCGCATGCGTCGACTCGAAGGCGATGACAACCATGAACGCTCCCTTCGCTCGACCTTAGAGGGTGATGACCTTGGCGGACTCGTGCATGCGCTCAAGGATGTCGTACATGTTGGAGACCTCGCCGACCTTGAGATCGTCGGTGATGCCGTAGTAGTTGAGGCAGGTACCGCAGACGAGGACGTCGGTGCCCTTGTCCATCATCTCCTTGACGGAGTCGATGATCTGGGCCTCGTCGCCGCACAGCAGCTTGACGCCGGCGTTCATGAACAGCAGGTTCATGGGAGCGACCTCAGCCTGGTTGAGGGTGTAGATGGCCATCTTCATCAGGTTGTAACCTAGCTCGTGGTCGCCGTCGCCAACGACGTCCTTGCCGATGAAGACGCTGTAGCCGCATCCGCCGCCGGAGATGGAGCAGGCAGCCGCCGCAGCGGGGAGCTCGGTCTCGTCAGCGGACAGCTCGCCGCCGATGACGATGCTGAAGCCGCCCTCGATGGTGTCGACCGTGAAACCCAGGCCCTTCTTCTTGGCGAGGCGGGTGATGTTCTTCACCGCGGTCTCGTTGTCGACCTTGATGGTGATATCGGTATTACCCTTGTCGATCTCCTTCTTGACCATGACCAGGGGCATGGGACATGCCTTGCCAAAACCGTCGAGCTCAACCATGTTGGGTCCTTTCTCGCTTGAATAAACGGTGCCTTCGTTATACCAAAGCCGTGCAGGCGGCGATTGTTCTGAAGTGCGATAAATCTGCGACCGGGTCGCCGTCGGAGCATGCAGACGCGGTACCAATGCGCATGCAGCGCGCAGCACGCGACCTACTAGCGCAGGCTTGCGGCGATGTGCTCCAGAGCTTGCAGGGCCGCATCGACGTCATCGGTGGTGTTGAACCAGCCAAAGCTGAAGCGCACCGCACCCTGGCCCTCCGTGCCGATGGCCTTGTGCATGAGCGGGGCGCAGTGGGCGCCGGCGCGCGTGCAGATGCCGTACTGGTTGGCGAGCGCATCGGCCACGATGGCGGAGTCCACATCGCCGAGGTTCATCGCGACGATGCCGGTCCTGTCCGCGATGGCGCCGCCGTAGTGCTTGGCGCCGGGGATGCACTCAAGGCCGTCACAGAAGCGCTGGGCAAGCATGCGGTCATGCGCGGCGATCTTGTCGACGCCGGTCTCTTGGATGAAGCGCACGCCCGCACCCAAGCCGGCGATGCCGTGGCTGTTGAGCGTGCCTGCCTCGAGACGCTCGGGCATGTCCGTAGGATGCTCCATGTCGAAGCTGTGCGTGCCGGTGCCGCCCACGATGAGGGGCTCGCACTCGACGCCCTCCGCGAGCACGATGCCGCCGGTGCCCTGCGGGCCAAAAAGGCCCTTGTGGCCGGTGAAGCATAGGGCGTCGATGCCCATGGCCTGCATGTCGATGGGCTCGACGCCTGCGGTCTGGGCGACGTCGAGGACGACGCGGGCGCCGTAGGCATGGGCGACCTCGGAGATGGCGGCGACGTCGTAGATGTCGCCAGTGAGGTTGGAGGCGTGGGTCACGACGACGAGCCTGGTGCGCGACTCGAAGGCGCGCTCGAGGGCACCGATGTCGAGGGAGCCGTCAGGGGCGATCTTGACTGCGGCGATGCCGTTGCCGTAGATCTCGTTGAGGTGGTAGAGCGGGCGCAGGACGGAGTTGTGGCTCGCGTAGGTGGTGATCACGTGGTCGCTGCCAGGGAGGGTGAGGCCGTTGATCGCCGTGTTGAGCGCCTGGGTGGCGTTGGCGGCAAAGCTCACGCGGCTGGCATCGGGGGCGTTGAAGAGCTGCGCGATCGCCTCGCGGGTCTCGTAGACGGACATGGCCGCAGACAAGGAGGCCGGATGCACGCCGCGCCCCACTCCGCCAAACGACGTCATGGCAGCGCAAACCGCGTCGATGACGGACTGCGGCTTGGTCATGGTCGTGGCAGCGTTGTCGAGATAGATCATTGGGTTCCCCTTTTCGACCAAATTGAAAGGTCGAACATTACAAAGCCGCGATCTCCCCTTCGCGGCACACTTTCTTGAGGCTACACAGTACGCCTAAACCAAACGCGCCCCGCCATCGCATACCCCCACCGCTGCCATCCCCCTCGCAGACGGTAGGGGACGTAAACACATAGGGAGCTGCGATGGCAGGGCGCGCGATGCGATCTGCCAGAGCCGAGAGTCTTACTTCTCGCGGGTGACGGGATAGTCCATGTCCTCGAACTTGTCGGGGCTTCCGTCCTCGCCGATCTCGGTCGCCTCGCCGGGCTCGATGAAGTCATCGTAGTCCTCGGGCTCGTTGAGGTCGGGCAGGTTCATGGAGCCACCGACCTCGACGGCCTCGTTGGAGTTGAAGGTGTCGCGGTCGATCATGCCGACGGCGCCTGCGATGCAGGTGGTGACGACGGCGTCGCCGGTGACGTTGATGGCGGTGCGGCCCATGTCAAGGATACGGTCGACGCCCATGATCATGGCAACGCCCTCGGCGGGCAGGCCGACGGAGCTGAAGACCATGGCGAGCATGATGGTGCCGACGCCGGGGACGCCAGCGGTGCCGATGGAAGCAGCGGTCGCAGTCACGACGACGGACAGCAGCGCGGAAGTCGGCAGGTCGATGCCAAAGGCCTGAGCTGCGAAGACGACTGCGGCGCCCTGCATGATGGCAGTGCCGTCCATGTGGATGGTGGCGCCCAGCGGGATGGTGAAGGACGCGACCTTGGGATCGACGCCGACGCGCTTCTCGAGGGTCTCCATGTTCAGCGGAATGGTCGCATTAGAGGAGCTCGTGGAGAAGCCGAAGACGAGAACCGGCCATACCTTCTTCAGGAACTTGAGCGGGTTCATGCGCGTGAAGATGAACAGGATGATGCTGTAGACGACGAGCAGCTGGATGATGAGACCCAGGTAGACAGTACCGATCAGCTTGATCATCGGCAGGATGCCGGAGATGCCAAGGCCCGCGAAGGTGTTGGTGATCAGGCAGAAGATGCCGATGGGGGCGACCTTCAAGATCCAGGAGATCATGGTCATCATGATCGCGTTGAACTGGGTGAAGAAGCGGTTGACCGTCGCCACCTTCTTGCCGAGGTTACCCAGCAAGAAGCCGAGCAGCAAGGCGAAGAAGATGATCTGCAGCATCGTGCCGTCGGAGAGCGCGGCGAAGATGTTGGTCGGGATGATGTTGAGCAGAACGTCGGCAAAGGACTGGCTTTCCGCGACCTTGGGCTCCTCCTTGATGACGGAGGCCATGTCGAGGCCCAGACCGGGGTTGGTGATCTGGGACAGGCCGATGGCGATGAGGATCGCGATGGCCGTGGTGCCGAGGAACATGATGATGGTGCCGCCGCCGACCTTGCCGAGCATCTTGGGGTCGGACATGGAGGCCGCGCCGCAGACAATCGAGCAGAAGACGAGCGGGGCGACGATCATCTGCATCAGGCGAATGAAGCCCTTGCCGAGCACGTAGAACACGCCGTCGAGCATGTAGGTGTCAAACCAAGAGCCCGAGGCGACCAGCGTATTGCACGCAAGGCCGGCGACGATGCCGGCGACGAGCGCGATGAGGATCCAAGAGGTCATGCCGAGGCCCTTCTTCTTGGGCTTGGCGGCGCTCTTCTTCACCTCGTTTTCCTTCTTTTCTTCTTGAGACATGTATTCCCACTCCCATTTAGTAAACAAAACAGCGCGAGTGAGTATAAAGCTTGCTCGCGCTCTTGGCACGGCATTTCGCCTATTGGAGCCCCTCAAATGGCTCATTTTGCGCAATCGATGCAGTATATTCGACGCAGAAGAACCGCTTTCGACAAGGAGCCACCATGGCCAAAACCGACTACATACTCGGCACCGCCGGGCACATCGACCACGGCAAGTCCTCCCTCATCAAGGCGCTCACCGGCACGGACCCGGACCGTCTTGCAGAGGAGAAGGAGCGCGGCATCACGATCACGCTCGGCTTTGCCCAGCTCACCTTGCCAAGCGGCCGCAAGCTCGGTGTCGTCGACGTCCCCGGCCATGAGCGCTTCGTGCGCCAGATGGTCGCCGGCGCAAGCGGCATGGACCTCGCCTTGCTCGTCATCGCGGCAGACGACGGCATCATGCCGCAGACGACCGAGCACATGGCGGTGCTCGAGCTCTTGGGCGTGCACGATGTCGTGGTGGCGCTGACCAAGGTCGACGCCGTCGACGCCGACTGGGTCGAGTTCGTAGCCGACGAGGTCTCGACCACCCTCGAAGGCACGCCCTTTGCCGGCGCGCCGATCGTACCGGTCTCCAGCGTCACCGGCCAGGGACTCGACGAGCTCAAGGCTGTTTTGGACGACACGGTGTCGCATGCTTCTCGCACCAAACCCGCCGGTGGCGTGCGCTATCCCATCGACCGCGTCTTCACGGTCAAGGGCTTTGGCACGGTGACGACCGGCACGCTGTGGAGCGGCAGCGTGCACGTGGGCGACGAGCTCGAGGTACTGCCGAGCGGCAAGCGCAGCAAGGTGCGCTCAATCCAGGTGCACGGCAAGGACACGGATGCCGCAAGCGCGGGCAACCGCGTCGCCATCTGCCTCGCGGACCTCTCCGTAGACGAGGTGCGCCCCGGTGACTTCGCCGCAACGCCCGGCAGCGTCGTCGCGACCGACCGCTTCGACGCGCAGCTCACCTACAGCGACCCCTTCCACAGCGAAAAGCCCCTTCTCAGCGGCAGCCGCGTGCACGTTGCGCACGGCACCCGCGAGGTCTGCGGCCGCGTGCTGTGCATGGACGGGCTCGCGCAGATCGACAGCGGCAACAGCGCCATGGTGCAGATCCGCCTCGACACCCCGCTGCCCGTGAGCTACCAAGACCGCTTCATCATCCGCAGCTTCTCCCCCGTCCACGTCATCGGCGGCGGAAGCGTGACGCTTGCCCACCCCAGGCGCCGCACGAACCTCGACGACGCAGAGGCCCAGATGCTCGGCGCACTAGCCGAGGGCGACACCTCAGCAGCGATCCGCGCCTATGCGGCAAGCCTTGCCGAGCCCAAGACAGCTGACGACGTCGCGCGAGCATGCGGTCTGTCTGCAAAGCTCACCGGCGAGATGCTCTCCAAGATGGTCGCCGCCGGCGAGCTCGACCAGCTCGAGGGCAGCGCGGTGTGGGTCTGCGCCCCCGGCAGCGTGCAAAAGCTCGTGAGCGCCATCGAGGGCAAGCTCATGCGCTACCACAACACCAACCCGCAAGGCACCGGCGTTGCCAAAGACGAGCTGCGCCAGATCGTGGACGAGAAGCTCTCGCCTGCCGTCTTCGACGCACTGCTCGCTCGCGCCGTCGCTAAAAACGTTGCCGTGGTCGTCGACGGAGAGGTGAGCCACCCCAAGGCCGGCGCCGGCGCGAAGGCCCAGGTCACCAAGGCCGCGCAAGACATCCTGGCCGCACTCGAGGCCGGAGGCACCACACCGCCGACCATCGCCAGCATCACCGCCGAGCTCAAGCTCAACGCAGCGCTTGGGGCTAAGGCGGTACGCCAGCTCGTCGAGGCCGGCGACATGGTGCGCGTGACCAACGACATGGCGTTTTCCGCCAAGGCGATGCAGCAGTGCAAGGACGCCGTCGCCGCCACGATCAAGGCCAACGGTCCGGCCACCGCCGCCGACCTCAAGGAGGCCTGCGGCACGAGCCGCAAGTACATGATGCCGCTGCTGGAGTGGATGGACGCCCAGGGCTTCACCCGCCGCAACGGCGACCTGCGCGATTTGGGGTAGCAAGCCAACGGCGCTCAGGCGGTGACACACATTGTGCCAGTGACATTGTGTGTCATGGCCAATACGCCTGGGATATCCGTACCCCCACCCCATGACACACAATGTCACTGGCACAATGTGTGTCACCGCGTCAGGCATCCCATCCCATTCGGCAAGATTCCCGTGCCGCCGCGCCTTTAGCGCTTCTTCTCCTCGCGCAGCTGACGTGCGAGCTCGACGCGCTCTTCGTGCATCTGACGGGCCATCTCCGTGTGGTGCTCGTGCAAGCGGCTCACTGCCTCATGACGACGACGGATATCGGCGAGGCGCTGCGCGCGCACCTCCTCGAAGTGCTTGGCCACGCGCTCGGCATCCGCTGCATGATGGCGCTGCGCCAGACGATGGGCGTCCTCATGCGTCATATCCTCGGCGACATGCTCGTCATACAAACCGTTGCGAAACACCAGGTCGCGATCTTGCTTGGAAAGCATGCGGCCCATGGCCCAGTGGTCGGCGATAACATCGCGCGCCTCGGCGGGCGCGGCCGCGATCTCCTCGACCGCTTGGATCGGGTGCATATCGGCCACGTTCATCGCCATCATCGCCATGAAGGGCATGACGAGCACCGTCACCGCTCCGGCAGCGACGAGCACGGAGGCGATCTCCGGGGACATGACGCCCGCCTTGACCGTGACGGAGGTCACCGCGACGATGAGCGGCAGCGCGGTCACGCAATACAGGCTCACGCTCACGCGCGATGCGCGGCTCATAGCCTTGGTCTCCTTGCAGATGGCGAGTGCCGCCAGGATAGGCACGCCGCGCACAAGCAGCAGCATGGCGATGAAGCCGACCATCATCAGCGGGTAGCTTGCGACGGCAGCGAAGTCGATCTTGCAGCCGGACACAATGAAGAACAGCGGGATGAAGAAGCCGTAGGCGATGCCCTCGATCTTGTGTTCGAAGCTCTCGGTCGCCTGCGGCATCACGTAGCGCAGCACGAAACCCGCGGCAAAGGCACCGAGGACGATATCGAGCTTGGCGACCTCAGCCAAAGCCAGCAAGGTGACGAGCAAGAGCACGACGACGCGCACGGTCGTCTGCGAGAGGGTGTCGGCGCCCTCCGCGAGATAGGTGTAGATACGTCCCGCGTGCTTTTTGACGCGCGCGCCAAAGATGCCGATGAGCACCGCGACGAACATGAAGGCGAGCAAGACGAGTGTGCTCTTCCAGGCCGAGCGCGCGCTCAGCAGCAAGGCGATGGCGACGATGGGCGCAAGCTCGCCCCAGGTGCCAAAGGACAGCACGCTCTCCCCCACCGGCGTGCCCATGAGCTTGCGCTCCTTGAGGATGGGCATGAGCGTGCCGATGGCGGTCGTCGTGAGCGCGATGGCGACGGCGATGGCGTCCATGGTCTCGATGTCGGCATAGTGCGCTGCGGCAAGCATGATGCCCAAGCCGACGACAAAGGAGATCGCCCAGGCTGCAAGGCCGGCCTTGCCCTGCGTACCCATAAGGCTCTTGGGGTCGATCTCGTAGCCGGCGAGCAGGAAGAGGAAGGCCAGGCCGAGCTCCGAGAGAAACGAGGTGACATCGTCGACCTCGATGATGCCGAGCATGTAGGGGCCGAGTACCGCGCCAGCAAAGATGAGGATGACGGTCTCCGGCACGACCTTGCCGGGGATAAGGCGAACGATGATCGGCGCGAGCACCGCGACAAGTGCGATGACGGCAAGCGAGATGAAGTCCATGCGGAAGCGTTCCTTCCAGTTGGCGAACGTATGCAGCCGATGATACGCCTGCCGTTCAACGGGAAGGCAACCGCGTGACACACTTTGTGCCAGTGACATTGTGTGTCATGCCATAGAGTCGCAGGAAATCCCCGAGTCTTCTGCATGACACACAATGTCACTGGCACAAAGTGTGTCACGTTCAAAATGCTCCCCTACTGCGCTGTCGGGTCGTTCATGACCTTGAAACGGTCCGGGCGGGCCTGGCAGATGAGCGTGAGGTCGAAGGCCGCGGCCATCTCGATGGTGGTGTTGGTCGGAACGGCTTTGGTCACGAGCACGGGGATATGGCTGCGGATCGCCTTTTGGACCATGTCAACTGGGATGCGGCCGCTCGAGAAGACGATGGCCTGCGTAAGGTCGACCTCGTCGAGCAAGGCCTCGCCCACCACCTTGTCAAACGCGTTGTGGCGTCCCAGGTCCTCTGCGCGGTAGAGGATCTCATCGCCTAGGGCCAGATAGCAGCTGTGCGTGCCCTGCGTGCGAGCATGCAGGGGCGTGTCCTCGGAAAACGTGCGCGCCAGCGACTCGATCCAGCTGCGCTTCCAGTGGATGGGAACGACTTTATCCAGCAGTTCCTCATCGGCAAAATAGCTGTTGAGCGTCTTGTTACCCGTGCAGCAACTGGGCACTTGCTCGACGTTGCCACGCGACGTGTCGGCCACACGGTCGTACAGGAAAACGCGCGCACGCGTGCCAAACTGGCAGACGTAGATGCTCTCCACCTCGTCGGCACTCTTGATCAGCCCCTCCGTATAGAGGCGGCCGAGCACGAGCTCCACCAGATGGTCCGGACTGCAGACAACGCGAAAGGTGAGGATCTCGTTGATGTAGACGTCCATGGTGTGCTCGACGAGGACTTCCTCGAAGCCCATGATGTCGGGCGCATCCGGGAAGCAGTAGCGCACGGGGTGCTTGACGGTGTCTTCCTCGGGCACGAAGAGATCGGTCAGTTCCATCAGGACTCCTTGTCCACAATCTTGGCGCATTCGGCGACGATGCAGCCGATGCGCTTGCCCCACGACAGGCGGCTCACATCGACCGGGCGCAGCGGGGCGAGAACAGCTTGCTTGATCGCGTCGCTCATGCGCTGCTCGAAATCAGCGAGGTCGCACTTAAGCGGCTCGTCAAGCCCCTGCATGCGCGGCGGCTCCACGTAGAACACGGAGGCACCGGGGACGTTCTCCTCGATCCACAGGCGCATGCCGGGGACCTCGGCCACCACGACCTTACACTCGCAGGCAAGCGCCTCGAGGATCTTGAGGGGCAACTCGTCGTAGAACGCAGGCGACACGAAGACCTGCGCACGGCGGTACTCCTCTGCGACGCGATCGCGGCTCAAGTAGCCGCAGTCGATGATGTTTTGCGGGTTCTCCCTCATGCTGAGCTCGAGCGCCGCCTTCTGGAAGGAGTTCTCTGCCTTACCGCACAGGCGCAAGTTCACGGTGTCCGGCCTGCATGGGAGCAACGCGACGGCGTTCATGAGCGAGCCGAGCCCGTTTTTGTAGGTGTACTTACCGGTGAAGACAAGGTCGATCTGCGGAGCATCCGAGCTGCGGTATTCGCGGTGGCCATCCATCGTGAACACGGAGGTATCGCAACCGCCGGTAAGCACCTTGACCTTGGATGCGTCGGCGCCAAGCTCATCGACAAGGAGGTCTCGCTGCGCGCCGTAGCAGGCGAAGATGAGCTCGAGGCGCCTCACGTTGTCCACGATGATCTGACGCGTGGGCTCGTTGTTGAGGAACTTGTGCAGGCAGATGCTGTGGTTGAGCGCCGCAACGGGAATACCCGCTGCATGGTCGAGCACGACAGAGGTCATGAGCGTGAGGTGCGTGCAGATGATGACATCGGGCCTGAAGCTGCCGATAACCGCATCAAGGCGCTCGCCAAAAAGCTCCTCGAGCGCAGCACGGACGTCTGCCACCTGTTTGGCATCGTGGACGGAGGCCACGGGAGCCTCGTCGAGGGCATCGACAATGCTGAAAGGCAGTCTGGAGGCCTTGACCTCCACCGGGAAGAACTCGACGCCGTCGATAGGCGCCGGCGCATCCCCCGGCTCGACCCCGCAGACAACGCCGACCTGCGCCCCAGCCCCAACGTAGGCGGAGAGCTTGCTCTCAAAACGTGCCATACCGTTGGGCAGCGCCGGCTTCACAGCCGTCACGTATAGGATTCGCACACCATCACCCCTGTTGCGCTTGAGAAATAAGGTCAGCGGATTATTCGCGGTTCGATGGTATCAGTCCTCGCAGCATTGAAACAGGTCTTGACGGAATACCTCGCAAGTGGGCCTTTTGCGCGATGAGGGTCGAGAAGAACTCCGGGTTCGTCATTCTGAGCGCAGGACCGCAGACGCGAACATGACACACTTTGTGCCAGTGACATTGTGTATCACGCAGAAAGCTCGCGTTAACCTGCGATTCGACGGCGTGAAACACAATGTCACTGGCACAAAGTGTGTCATGCCCTCGATGCTCCTCTACTGCCCCTGATGGAACTTGGGGTCGGCGGCCAGGGCGTCGAGGCGCGCCATGACGACGTCTTCGACCTCGTAGCTCACGGGGTTGAGGTCGCCTTCCTCGGAGAACAACGTGCGCATGTAGCCACCGCAGTCATCGCAAGTACCGATGCGATGCGCGTCGTCGCCCTCGATGTTGAAGTAGTGCAGGTGGTTGGGATTCTGCTGACCACAGCGGGCGCAGCGGATGCGCTCGAACTCCCACGCCGTGCCGCACTGGGAGCAGACAAGCAGGCGACCGCGGCCCTGGCCGGAGGTCTTACCGCCCACATGGGACAGCGAGGGGACAGCGCCGCAGCAAGGGCAGGTCAGCGGATGCAGGTCCTCGAAGAGCTCGGCTGCGCGATAAGCGGCGACCACGGCCTGCGCGGGCTTCTCGAGCTGGCAGCGCAGCGCCTGGGAAAGCACGTTGACTGCAGTGAGCGCGGCAAACTCGCTCGCGCCGCCGTCCAGGAAGGCCTGGGCGGCGAGGTCGAGAAAGACGATGGGCTCGCTGCCGGCCTTGGCGATGTCGAGCCTGGAGATGACAGCCTCCCAGTCGAGCTGCTCGAGCAGGGCCTGAGCCTCCTCACCGAGCATCTTCTTGATCGTGATGCACTCGGAGATTTCCGCAGCAGTCTTGGCGAGCAGTGCTGCGTCCACGCTCACCGGCGCCATCTTGAAGGCCGCACTGCCCTTGGCAGCGCACAGACCCAGGTCATGGGCGCTCGGCGCCTCGTAGTCGCAGGCGGCTTCTTCGATAGCCTGAGCCTGGACGCCCCAGATGGAGCGGAAGAACACGAGGCGGTTGAGGTCGTCAGCGGGAAGGTCCTTGTACGCAGCGCTCGCAGCGTCGATGAGTCGAAGGTTCATCTCTGGTCTCCTTTTGCATGCTGTTAATCGTCATTGGCGATTATTGTCGAAAACACAGCGCAGCGCAGGCGGCGCGGTGCAAATAATAGACGAAGGGGTTTTCAGCTGTGGAGGTATCAAGTCCAGCTGGAAACCCCTTCTTTTTCATCGGCGGCGTCTCACACAGAAACCCTCCTCGAGCACTGGCATGCCCGTTTCTGCCGATGCACAAAGCCCACCTATCGAGACAGGCAGGCTCGGCGAGAGGATTCGCAATTATGGTGCGGATTGTCTTGTCGGTTTATGCAGCTTGCGCTGACATCTTTTGTACCAGTGACATTTGGTGTCACGCCATCTAGCTGGCAGCACTGACTGCCGGGCAAATCCCCAATCCACTCGCCGTGCCCGGTTGGGCCACCCCTCCGCAAAGAGGAGCGGCCCAACGCCAGCGCGTTATTTCTCGATGCGCTTGGTGGTCTTGGCATCGGCCTCAAAGAGAACGTCGCTGCCGGTGTTGTGCAGCTTGCGAACCCAGTGAGCCCAGTGGTAGATGGCCTCGCCCTCAGACAGGGAGCCATCGCCGAACATGACGCGATGCATACCGCGGTAGGGGCCGATGATGCCGCCGCCGAGCAGGATGTGAGCCATGCCCAGGATGGCGATCAGGAAGAACCCGATGTCATGCAGGGTCAGCCAGACGCCGTGGGCGGTAACGCCCAGGTTGATGATGCCGACGGTGTTAGCCGTGAGCACCAGACCGGTGACGCCCATGAGGATGGCCACGATGATGATCAGGCCGTCGGACACGCGCTGACCGGACTTGGTCTCGCTTGCATCCGGCATGTGCAGCCACTTGCAGGTGAACAGATACGGCAGGAACAGTGCGAGCCACATCTTGTCATCGTGGTCCCACTTGACGGTGTTCTTCTTCCAGATGTGGAGAGCACCCTTGGGAGCCATGATGAGGCTGACGATCGGCACGATGCAGAAGAGCAGGCCGATGAAGCGGTGGAACATACGCGCCACGAAGACGACGTCGGGACCAGCCGCCTGAGTCAGGGGCGGGACGAACACGAACAGGCCGGAGATCGCCAGCAGGATGCAGGAGATCGCGACGGTGCCGTGGGTGATACGGGCCTGGAGGCTGGTGCGCTGAACGCGAACCTGCTTGCCGGAAGCCTTGCGCTTGGCAATGAACTCCTCGTTCTTCTTGGCCTCCTCAGGAGTGACCGTGTAGCCTTCGAGATTACTCATCGCTGTCCTCCCCCCACTTCTTGAAGATGGGCACCTGGCTCATGTACTGCTTCCAGGTCTTGGTGCCCTGGCCGTCGCCGTGCTTGATGACCTCGCCGGTGTTCATGTCGAGCGTGTCCTGGGTCTCCGGGTTGTAGACGACCTGGTCGTGCTTCTCGGAGCCAGCGGACAGGGCGGTCATGCCGGCAAGGCCGACGAAGACCAGGCCAGCGAGGACACCCGTGACGGGCTTGGCGATGTTGTGGATGACCGGGACAGCACCCGCGGAGGGGTTAGCAACCTGGCCATGGGCCTCGAGGCCGTGCTTGAGGACCTGGATAACATGCAGGCCACCCATCTCGGTCTCGCCGTAGATGCAAGCCTCGTCGTAGCCGCGCTCGTGCAGGCGGTCGAGCTGCTTGTGGGCCTGCTCGATCATCTCGTCACGGTCGCCAAAGAGCAGCGCCTCGGGCTGGCAGGTGGTGACGCAAGCCGGGGCCATGCCGTTGGCGATACGGTCCACGCAACCGGTGCACTTGTTGATCTGAGGATCGGGCGTGCCGTTGGGGTTGTCGTAGCGGGGGACGTCGAACGGGCACACGGAGCTGCAGTACTGGCAGCCGATGCACTTGCTCTGGTCGTAGGTGACCAGACCGGTGTCCGGGTCCTTGTACAGTGCGCCTGCGGGGCAGATCTCGATGCAGGCTGCGTTGGTGCAGTGCTGGCAGGCACGGCGGGAGATCGCCCAGCCGACCCTCTTCTGGGACGTCTCGTCCTCGAAGTCGTTGAAGGTCACGATCAGGCGGGTCGTGGAGTTGAGGTCCTCGGGGTTCGTGTAAGAACCGCTCCACTCAACGCTCTCGGTGCAATCGAGGGAGGAGGGCAGGTTGTTCCAGCACTTGCAGGCAACCTGGCAACCCCTGCAACCGGTGCAGCGAGAGGAATCAAACAAGATAGCTTTTTCCGTCATTTCAGGTCACCTCCTCCTTACATCTTCGTCTTCTCGATATTGACCAAAAACGCCTTGTACTCCGGCGTCTGGGAGTTCGGGTCGCCGACGTTGGGCGTCAGGTCGTTGACCGCGCCGTGGGTCGTCTTGCCGTAGAGCTTGGCCCAGCTGTAGTGGTGGGTCAGGCCGATCAGGTGCTGGGTCTTGCCGTCGACGGTCAGCGGACGCAGACGCGGGGTGACCACAGCGGTGACGACGACGGACGCGCGGCGGTTCCACACGCGGACCTTGTCGCCCTGCTTGATGCCCTTCTCCTCGGCGAGCTCGCGAGACATCTCGATCATATCGCCGGGCATTGCCTCGACGAGTGCCGGGCATGCACGGGTCTGACCGCCGGTCTGCCAGTGCTCGGTGACGGAGTAGGTCGTTGCAACGATCGGGAACTCCTCGACGGTTGCGCGGCAGGTGGACTCGTCGGAGTACTTGGTGCCCATGCCCTTCTTGCCCTCGGTGTCGGGACGACCCAGGTAGCAAGGGGAGTTCAGGCGGCCGTTGAGGATGTTCTTGTCAAGCGGCGTCTCGAAGGGCTCGTAGTGCTCGGGCAGAGGACCGTCGACCATGCCGTAGGACTCGAGGCGACCGTTTTGCTCCCAGAGCATGAAGAACGCCTTGTTGTTCGGCTCGACGGGCTCGACGGTGCCGTTGGCAAGCGTCTTGGCCGCGACGAAGTCGGGGATGTCCATGCCGTTGTCGTAACCGGTGATCCACTGCTTCTTCGCCTTGTCCCACTTGACGAGCGCCTTGTCCGGGTTCCAGGGCTGGCCCTGCATGTCGGCAGACGCGCGGTTGTAGATGACGCGGCGGTTCTGAGGCCAGGAGAACGCCCAGTCGGAGTACAGGCCGAGACCAGAGGTGTCGACGTTGTTGCGACGATAGACGGGCTGCTCCTCGGCGCACAGGGGAGCCTCGTTGTTGGAGTAGTAGCCGGAGTAGATCCACATGCCGCAGGCGGTGGAGCCGTCTGCAGCGAGCTCGCCGTAGCCGGAGAGCAGGTCGATCTTGCCGGACTTCAGGACCTTGTCGTTCTTGGACTCAAAGCCGCTCTTCCAATCGGAAGTCTTGGTGCGGTAGCCGTTGAGGACCCAAGAGACGGCACGCGGGTCGATCTTGCCATCGATGTAGTAGTCCCACTTGAGGTTCTGGATAGGTGCGGGGTTGGCGCCGCCCTCCTCCTTGTAGAGGCTGACGATCTCCTTCCACAGCAGGTCGCAGATCTCGTAGTCGGGCTTGGCCTCGTCCCAGGGCTCCACAGCCTGCTGGCGCCACTGGATCCAGCGGCCGGAGTTGAGGATGGTGCCGGGCTTCTCGTAGATGAGAGCGCAGGGCAGGAAGTAGCAAGTGGTGCCGATTTCCTCTGCGTTCATGTCCGGAGCATCCCAGAAGGACGCGGTCTCGGTGATGACCTGGTCGACGACGACGTTCCACTCGAGGTTGGCCATGCTGCGGCGCACGTTGCCGGAGTTAGGCGCAGAGTGGCAGGGGTTCATGCCCCATGCGTAGTAGCCCTTGATGACGCCTTCCTTCATCTTCTCGAAGGAGGACATCTCGGACCAGTCGCTGCCGTCGTGAGACGGGACCTTGGGCCACCAGTCGTAGCCAAAGTCGTTGTCGATGGTCGCCTTGTCGCCGTAGAACTCCTTGAGCTGGGAGATCATGAACTTGGGCTTGTTGGTGTAGTAACCATCGGAGTAGGTCTGAGACTCCAGCCAGTGCTTGAGGGAGTCGCGATCGGTGGTGTTGGCCCACTTCAGGTATGCAGGCTGCTCGTTGACAAGCATGCCCATGTCGGTTGCACCCTGGACGTTGGGCTCGCCGCGCAGTGCGCACACGCCGCCGCCGGGGACGCCGACGTTGCCGGAGAGCAGCTGCAGGATGGACATGGCGCGGGTGTTCTGAGCGCCGTAGGTGTGCTGGGTCTGGCCCAGGGCGTAGAGGATCGTGCCGGACTTGCCGGGTGCGCAGGACTCGCACCAGATCCTGTAGACCAGCTCGAGGTCTTCCTTGTCCATACCGCAGACCTTGCACACGGTGTCGAGGTCATAGCGGCTGTAGTGCTGCTTGAACTGCTGGTAGACGCAGCGCTTGTTCTTGAGGGTGGTGTCCTTCTTGGGGACGGTGAGCACGGGCTTGTCGAACTTGGGCACGCCAGCGCCGACGGACCAATGGTAGGCTCCGCCCTCGGAGGTATCCCAGGGGATCTCCTTCTCGGTCTCATAGTGCCAAGAGTGGGCGTCGTAGGTCTCGGAGTCCTCGTTCCAGCCGGAGAACAGACCCGTCTCGGGGTCGAACTCGTAGTGCTCGTTGAGGATGTAGGAGGCGTTGGTGTAGTTGAGCAGGTACTCGAAGTTGTAGTCGGTCATGGTGCCCTTCTTGAGGTAGGCGTCCAGACCAGGCTCGATCAAGTGCTCGATGATGTAGTTGTACAGACCGCCGTAGAAAGCGATGTCCGTGCCGCTGCGCAGGGGGCAGTAGATGTCTGCCTGCTCTGCAGTGCGGGTGTAGCGGGGGTCGACGACAACCCACTTAGCGCCCTTCTCGTGGGCCTTGTGCAGCCACTTGGCGCTGACGGGGTGGTTCTCGACGGAGTTGGAGCCGATGTTCAAGATGACATCGGTGTTCTGCATGTCGCACCAATGAGTAGTCATTGAGCCGCGACCGAATGATGCCGCCAGACCGGCGACGGTGGGACCGTGTCAAACACGGGCTTGGTTATCGATTGCAACGATACCAAGCGCCCTCATCATCTTGAGGATGAGGTACTCTTCCTCGGAGTTTTGCTGGGAGCCGCCCAGAGAGGCGATGCTCTCGCAGCGGTTGACGGTGAGCTTCTTGCCGTTGACCTGCTCGGTCTCGACGAAGTCCTCATCGCGGGACTTCTTCGTCCAACGTGCGATCTCCTTGACGGCGTCCTCCCAGGAGATCTCCTCCCACTGGGTGGAGAACGGACGACGGACCAAGGGCTTGGTCTGGCGGACCGTGGACTTCACGATCTCGCGGGTCTTGGGATCGACGACGTTGCGCAACTGGAACATGGTTGCGCCCTTGGGGCACAGGCCACCCTGGTTGATGGGATGGTCCGGGTCGCCCTCAAGGTTGATGAGCTCGCCATCGCGGACGGAGCAGACGGAGCCACATCCGCCTGCGCAATAGCAGCAGATGTTGGTGTATTCCTGCGTATTGACGAGTTTCCAGTCCTCGGACGCCTCAACGGCCAGTGCGGGCGCAGCGCTCGTCAGACCGTAGGCCAGGCCAGCACCGGTAGCGCCGGCGATGCCCTGAAGGAAGCCTCTACGTGAAAGTTCCATTTGCTCACTCTCCTTTCTCTCTCTCGAAACTTCTCCAAGCCAGCAGCGCAGGCGTCGCATCCCGGCGCGGAAGACTCAGACTTCAAAAGACAACATACGAAAGGATTTGTGGGGCAGGCGTCTAAAGGCCGCTGGCGCGCGTGAGTGGATTATTCTCGTTGGAGATTATTGTGGCGATACGATTTTTCGGTGATTGATGCGGCCGTTGGTGGAATGGGGAGTGGTGTTTCGGACGGCGGCGTGTCCCAACAGGCCCCGAATGGGACAAGTGCGGGCTTTTTATGTCTGTCATGCCGATAAGTGCGGTGTTTTTCGCCCGATTGAGCAATAAGTGCGGTCGTTTGCCGAACACTAGGGCGGAAAAGGCCCGCACTTATCGCACGGGGAAGATGAGTAGCCAATGTGTACCAGTGACAAGTTGCCTACTGGGCGATCTCGCCCAGTAGGCAACTTGTCACTGGTACACATTGGCTACTCAAACACACAGCAAGAAAAAAGGAAGCCAGGGACAGGCATCCCCGGCCTCCTCCAGCAACGAGGGCGCTCGCCCCTCTCCTACGCCTTCTCGATCTTGATCGCGCAGACCTTGTACTCGGGCGCCTTGGCGATGTTGTCAAGCGCCGCGTTGGTGAGCCAGTTGGAGTTACCGTCCTGGAAGTGGAACGGCATCCAGGTCTGGCCCGGATTGGTCTTGTCGCTCACGCGCGCAGTCGACTCGATGCTACCGCGGCGGCTCGTGACCCTGACGCGCTCGCCGTCTGCGATACCAAGCGCCGCTGCATCCTGCGTGTTGACCTCGATGAAGGACGAGCTGGCGATCTCGTTGATGCCAGGCGTCTTGTCCGTCATCGCACACGCGTTGTAGTGGTACAGGATGCGGCCCGTCGTGAGCATCAGCGGATACTCGTCGTCAGGCAGCTCCGCACTCGGGCGGTAGTGGGCAATCGAGTACGTGCCCTCGCCCTTCGAGAACTTCCCGACGTGCATGATCGGCGTACCCGGGTGGCTGGCATCCAAGCACGGCCACTGCAGACCGCGTCCACCAACGGCAGCGCTGTCGAGGCGCTCGTGGCTGATGCCGCCAAAGCTCGGCGTCACGCTCGCGATCTCGTCCATGATCTGGGCCGGCGTGAGCTCCGGTTGCGGATAGCCCATGCGGTTCATGATCTGCGTGAAGATCCACGTATCCGGGCGCGCGTCGCCCACAATCTCGACGGCCTTGCGCACGCGCTGGACGCGGCGCTCGGTGTTCGAGAAGGTGCCCTCCTTCTCCGCATAGGAGATACCGGGGAGGATGACGTCGGCGTACTTGGCGGTCTCCGTCATGAAGAGGTCGTCCACGACGAGGAAGTCCAAGCTCTCAAGCGCCTTGATCACATGGCCCGTGTCGGGATCCGTGCGAACAGGGTCCTCGCCAAAGATGAACAGGCCCTTGATGTCGCCCTCGATCATCTTGGGGAAGCACTCCGTCGCCTTCGTGCCGACGTTGGGGTTGAGCTCGCAGCCCCAAGCCTCCTCGAACTTCTTGACGACCGCGGGGTCTGCGACCTTCTGGTAGCCGGTGAAGTCCGTGGGCTGGGCACCCATATCGCAAGCTCCCTGGACGTTGTTCTGACCGCGGATGGGATTCACACCGCAGCCCGGGCGGCCGATCTTGCCCGTGATCATCGCCAGGTTGGAGAGGCTCATGACGCCCTCCGTGCCCGTTGAGTGCTCCGTCACGCCAAGGCAGTAGATGATGGGCGCGGCCTTGGCCGTCGCGTACATCTTCGCCGCAGCGACGAGGTCGTCCACGTCGATGCCGCAGATCTCCGCCACGCGCTCGGGCGTGTACTCGGCGACGAGGTCGGCGAACTGTGCATAACCCTGCGTGCGCGAGGAGATGAAAGGCCAGTCGATCAGCGCCTCGTTGATGATGATATGGGCCATGCCGTTGGCAAAGGCCACGTTCGTGCCGGGCTTGAGCTTGAGGTGGATGTCCGCCTTCGCGGCCAGCCCGATGTCGCGCGGATCGACGACGATGAGCTTCGTGCCGGACTCCACCGCCTTGCGAATCTGCATGCCGAGGACCGGATGTGCTTCCTCGGGGTTGGACCCCACCAGCAAGATGACATCGCTTTCGGTCGTGATGTCGGTGATCGTGTTCGTCATTGCGCCAGAACCAAGTGTTGTTGCCAGACCGGCAACCGTGGGAGCGTGTCAAACACGGGCACAGTTATCGACATTGTTAGTGCCGAAGGCCGTGCGCGCCATCTTCTGGAGGAGGTAGACATCCTCGTTTGTCGAACGTGAGCAGGCAAACGCCGCGAGCGCGTCGCCGCCGTGCTTCTTCTTGATATCGCCCATGCGCTCGGCGACGAGGTCGAGTGCCTCGCCCCAGGTGGTCGCCTCGAACTCGCCCGTAGCGGGGTTCTTGACAAGCGGCGTCTTAAGGCGCTCGGGGCTCGTCACGAAGTCGAAGCTCGCGCTGCGGCCCTTGACGCAGAGCAGGCCCTTGTTGGAGGGGCCGTCGGCCGCCTCGACGTCGACGATCTGGCCGTCCTTGACGACGAGGTTCATCTGGCAACCCGTCGCGCAGTGCGGGCAGGTGGTGAGGACCTTCTCGACCTCCCACTCGCGGTAGTGGGCGCGGCGCTTCTCGATGAGGGCGCCGGTGGGGCACGCCTGGGCGCAGTTACCGCAGGACTCGCAGATGCTCGCATCCCAACCCTCGCCAAAGGGTGCCTCGATGGTGAGGCGGCAACCCTTGCGGCCGGTCTGCAGCACGTGGTTGCGCGATTCCTTGTTGCAAGTCGACACGCAGCGCTGGCACTTGATGCACAGGTTGGGATCGAAGCTCAAGAAGGGGTTGGAGTCGAAGACCGGCTTGTGCGGCGGGTGCAGCTTCATCAGCGGCTCGTGCACGTCGTACTCAAAGCACAGGGCCTGCAGCTCGCACGCGCCGTTCTTCTTGCAGCTAAAGCAGTAGTTGGTGGTGTCGAGGCCGTGCTGGGACAACAGCAGGGCAAGCGCCATACGGCGGGCGTCGATGACGCGCTCGCTGTCAGTGAGGACCTCCATGCCCTCCTCGCACTGGGTGTTGCACGAGGCGACGAGGTTCTCGCGCCCGGCAACCTCGACCACGCACACGCGGCAGGAGCCGATCTCGTTCACGCCGGCGAGGTAGCACAGCGTGGGGATCTTGATGCCGGCCATGGTGGCGGCAGAAAGAATCGTCATACCCTCGACGACCTGCAACTTCTTGCCGTCGATGGTGACGTTGAGCATCTTGAAGCTAGACATACTGGAACCTCCCTCCTTCCATGGAACCGCATCCGCAATGATCGCAGCGCAGGCAGCGCCCGCACTCCTGGCGAGCCTCCTCGAGGCTCATCTCGCACTCGACGCCCGCAAAGTCGTGCTTGCGCTCGCGCGCGGGGCGCTCGAGGATCTCGACGCGGCCGTAGGGCGTGCGGTCGTTGGCCGCCGCTGCAGGAGCGGTGACGTCGATATTGAGCGTGTGGTTGTAGCCCAGGTAGGCGTCGATGTTGCGTGCTGCGACCTTGCCGGCGCCGATCGCCTTGATGACGGTAGCCGGGCCGGTGTGGCAGTCGCCGCCGACGAAGACGTTCTCGAAGCCATTGGCACGCAGGTTCTCGTCTGCGGAGAGGTAGCTGCGGTCTGCCTCCATGCCAAACTCCTCGAAGGGAGCGGAGACGATGGCCTGGCCCACGGCGAGCAAGATGATATCGGCCTCGACGCGCTGCTGGGGCTTGGCGGCGTCAGCGGGCGCGGGACGGCCGCGCTTGACAGCGGAGATGTACTGGGGCTGGGTGATGACGGCGGTACAGTGGCCGTTGTCGTCGACCTCGATGCCGGCAGGGCTTTGCAGCACCATCATCTCGACGCCCTCCTGCATGGCAGACTCGATCTCCATGGGCAGCGCGGTCATGTCCTCGATGCGGCGGCGGTAGACGCAGGTGACGCTTTCTGCGCCGGCACGCACAGAAGTGCGGCAGCAGTCCATGGCGACGTTGCCGCCGCCGATGACGGCGACCTTCTTGCCGGTAAAGTCAGGCAGCCAGTCGCCATCGCCGATTTTGGAGAGCAAATCGACCGCAGAGGAGACACCCTCGGCATCCACGTTGTCCAGGCGCAAAGACTTGCCGCCCTGGGCGCCGATGGCGACGTAGACGGCGTCGTAGCTTGCGGCGATGTCGCGCATCATGGCAGCGTCAACGGAGGTCTCGTACTTGACCTCGATGTTGCCGACGGACAGGATGGCGCGGATGTCCTCGTCGAGGCGCTCGCGCGGGAAGCGGTAGGCGGGGATGCCGTAGCGCATCATGCCGCCGAGCTTCTTGCGGCCCTCGAAGACGGTGACCTTGTGGCCCATGAGGGCGGCAAAGTACGCGCAGGTGAGGCCGGACGGGCCGCCGCCGATGACGGCGACGCTCTTGCCGGAGTCCACACAGCGCGCAGGCACGGCGACCTTATCCGCAGCGACCTGGTCGACGGCGAACTTCTTGATGCCGCGGATGTTGACGGGAGCGTCGATCATCGTGCGGCGGCAGCGGGCCTCGCAGGGGTGCTCGCACACCAGCGCGCACGCCGTCGGGAAGGGGTTGTCCTTGCGGATCATCTTGATGGCGCCTGCGTAGTCACCCTGAGCGGTGAGGGCGATGTAGCCGGGAACGTCCACATGGGCGGGGCACAGCGCCTCGCAGGGGACCTTCTGGCCCATGTCGTCGGCGCAGCGTCGCTTCTCGACATGGGAGGCAAACTCCGCCTCGAAGGTCGCCAGTGCCTCGAGGACGTCGGCGCCTGCCTGGTAGCCGATGACGCAGTCGCTTGTGTCGCGAATCATGGTCGCCAGGGTCTTGGCTGCCTCGAGCTCCAGCTGGCTTGCGGCGCAGTCTGCAATGGAATGCAGCATCGCCGCGAGCTGGGGCAGGCCATCGCGGCAGGGAACGCACTTGCCGCAGGTCTGGGACGCGCAGTTATCGCAATGCGATGCGGTCAAGACGACGGGGCAGGTCCCCGGCGGGATCGCCTCGATCCTGCGCTTGAAGGAATCAGCCAGCGCGCCGATCTTGGCGTCAGCAGCACACGACGGCTTAACGGAAAGAATGCTCACGGGCACCTCCTTTGGTTGCTCTCTCTTCATTCGAAGACTCTCCAGTCATGCGTCAATCTTACGGAGTTAAAACTCGGCATGAGAGGTGAGCGAGGGCCAATCCGCCAGGCGGCAGCCCAGGAGGTTTCCGCCACGTTAAATGTTGCGGGGAGCGAGGGGTTCTGAACGTTTGAGACCTGGTCATATCGGCATGACACACAATGTGCCAGTGACAAAGTGTGTCACGCCGAATGCTTAGGGATAATCCGACCCCAACCGCGTGACACACTTTGTCACTGGCACATTGTGTGTCATGGAATCAGCAGGGAGAAACCGTGACACGAGCGCATCTCTGCTGCATCTCGACACTGAGCTGCAATTGGGGATATGAGCGTTTGGTCTCAAACGCTCAACGTCCTTTGTCATGTCGTGACACATGCGTCTGCCTACTGGCCCAGCTTCTGGTCGAGGGTGTGGACGGTCTCGCGGATCTTGTCGAGCGCGGAGACCTTGTCGCTCAGCGCCTGCTTGGCGTCCTTGAGCTCTGCGGCGTTGTTGACGGCATGCTCGACAGCATCTTCCGCGCGCTGCTCGGCCTGCTCGCCCACTGCGGCGATCTTGGCCTCAAGCTCCTCGATCTCTGCCCTGAGGGCGCGCTTCTTGCCAAAGCCAAAGATGCCGGCGCGGTCGATGTCCTCCTTGGCGCGGGCGATCTCATCGCGGGCGCGTTGCTGCTCGCGCTCGACCTTGGCAGCGGAATTCTCGCGGGCACGCTCGATGACCTCGACGCGGACACGCTCGACCTCGTCTTCCGCATCGTGGACGGCAGCCTCTGCTGCCTCGAGCTCCTTGAGGGCACGGGCCAGCTTGAGGGCGGTCACGTACTCGGTCTCCGTGTAGGTGCGCAGGTTGCCCAGCGTGCCGGGGGCCGTGAGCACGGCGACGCGCACAGCGACGCGGTTGACCTCCATGTGCGGGGCACCGGTGTAGCGCGTGACGTAGAAGCACTCGGAAAGCTTCTCTCCGTCAAAAGTAAAGCGCAGGCCGCTCTCGCACAGGCGGCTGTTCGAGCCGGGGTTGGAGAGCTCCAAGCGCATACCCTGGGGCAAAGCATCGCTGCCAAAGGACTTGGCGGGATCCTGGCTTTGCGGGTCGCACTTGCTGCTGAGCATGCCGGCCTCGGTCTGCTTGACGTGGTCCCAGGCTCCCTTCGCGGGGTCGAAGGCGTAGACCTCGCCCTCGAACTCATCGAAGTTGCGCACGCCGGCGTAGACGATCGCCTTACGGCTGTCGATGAAGCTGTGGTGCACGCCCTTGACCTCGAAGCGCAGGTCAATCGGCGCGAGCTTGTCGCGATCTGCCTCGTCGGCAATGAGTTCTTCGAGGATGCTCATGGAGTTGTCTTGTGCGAGCTGTGTGGCAGAGAAGACGCCGGGCATCTCGTACCAGCCCAGGTCACGGGCCTCGATGCTCATCAAAAGGGCGCAGCCGTCCGTGTCGACGCCTTTGATCATCCACCACGTGTCTTTGCCGCTCGTGGCGTTGCGGCCGAGTTTTAGAAAACGCATAGGGGGTACCGTTTCTCGTTGTGTTTTATGCGTGTTGATATGAGGTTGGGGAGCCTATGATACGCGCGAAAAACGCTCGCTGCGCGAGGGAAATCAGAAATTTATAATTCGGTCGAATCTCGCCCCCAAATTGCCCCGAGCAACGCCGGATTTTGATTCATCCGCAACAGCTTTTGCAGGCGATTCGCAGCCCTCCCCAATTGCCTGAACGATTCATCATTCACAAGATTGCCGATTACGGGGATTTGGCGCCCAGCGACGAATTATCTGAACGATTGAGCATTCAGACAATTGCCGATTATGCCGATTGCGGGCCCTGCGGCAGATTGTCTGAACGATTCATCGTTCAGACAATCAGAGCAACAGCAGCCGCATGTTGGCGCGATACCCGTCGGCGCTTCCGCACTGCCAACCGCATCTTGCCGCGTTTGGGGCCGAATGAATTCGGCCCCTACGGACTTGGCCCGCGCGCCATCATGACTTGTCCGCTCGCTACAACCTATGGCGCCGACTTCGTCTGGCGCCTACGTGCGCACGCGGCTCATCGACGCTAGCGCGACACCCACCGATCCCGGCCACCTGGGGCCGAATGAATTCGGCCCTCGTAATTTGATGCCGTGAAACCTCGTTTTGGGCGCTTTGCATTGCAGCCTTAAAACTCGTAGGGGCGGAATTTATTCCGTCCCAAACGCCGCGGGGCACAAAGCGTCTCGCGTCAGCACCAGCGAGTCCCAGACCCCACGTAGGCGCCTGACGAAGTCGGCGCCATCGGCACGCAGCGAGCCGGTAAGCATCCGACGCCACGCACCCCTCCCCCGCCGGCAACAAAAAGGGCGAGACCGAAGTCTCGCCCCTAGCGACTCGCTTATACCCGCAAGCGCCGCAGCGCTGCAGCTCGCAGCTCGCAGCTCGCAGCCCTACGCCACGCCCAGCCAAACCTGGATGACAGGCAGCCAGCCGCCGATCAAGACGATGACGATCAAAATCGGCAGCACATAGGTCAGATACGCGCGCGACCACTTGGGGAAGCGCAGGCCCTCGCCGGTGTCGGTCTCGGCCAGGAACTTGTCGAAGCCCCAGCCCTTCTTGCGCGTGCAAAACAGCAGGAAGATCAGGCCGCCGATCGGCAGGATATTGTTAGAGATGATGAAGTCCTCGAGGCTCTGGATGTCGCCGATGCCGGGAACGACCACGCCGGAGAGCACGTTGAAGCCGAGCAAGCAGGGCAGGCTCAGCACGAAGATAAGCGCACCGTTGACCGCGCAGGCCTTCTTGCGGGAGGTGCCCCACAGGTCGATGGAGAAGCTCATGATGTTCTCGAAGACGGCGATGATGGTAGACAGCGCCGCAAAGCTCATGAACAGGAAGAACAGAGTTCCCCACAGCTGGCCCAGCGGCATCATCGCGAAGACGTTGGGCAGCGTGATGAAGACGAGCGAGGGGCCGGCGCCGGGCTCGACGCCAAAAGCAAAGCAAGCCGGGAAGATGATGAGGCCGGCCATGACGGCGACGAGGGTGTCGATGCCCGCGATGCGGACAGCCTCGCCGGTGATGCTGCGGCTGCGCTCAAGGTAGCTGCCAAAGATCGTCATGGCGCCGATGCCGACGGACAACGTGAAGAACGCCTGGCCCATGGCGGCGTAGACCGCGTCGAGCGTGCCCATGAGGCCGTTGCCAAAGATCTTGTCAAAATCCGGGATGAGGTAGAACGCCAGGCCCTCGCCTGCACCCGGCAGCGTAACGGCGCGGACGCACAAGATCGCCAGGATGACGAACAACAGCGCCATCATCACCTTCGTGACCTTCTCGACGCCGCCTTGCAGGCCGCGCAGGCAGACGATGAGGCCGATTGCGATAACGATGACCATGTAGACGAGCATCTCGAGCGGGTTGGCGAGCATGTCGGTGAAGACCGCTGCGGCCTGGTCGACGGAGACGCCGACGAGCTGACCCGTCGCCATCTTCACCGTGAAGGCGAGCATCCAACCCGCGACGACGGTGTAGAACATCATCAGCAGGTAGTTGCCGGTGATGCCCAGGTACTTGTAGAGGTGCCACTTGGAGCCGGGGGGCTCGAGGGTGTCGAAGCAGCGCGCCATGCCCTTCTGGGCTCCGCGTCCCACGGAGAACTCCATGACGAGGATGGGGAGCGTAAAGATCGCCAAGAAGGCGATGTACATCAAGACGAAGGCGGCACCGCCGTACTCGCCGGTAATGTAGGGGAAGCGCCACACGTTGCCCAGGCCGACGGCGCAGCCTGCGCTGACGAGGATGAAGCCGAGGCGCGACGCGAACTGCTCGCGCGGCGCTGCGGCCTTGTGGTTATCTGCCATGTTTCTCTCCTTGCAAGCCAGCGCCTCCCGCGCGCCAGCTTCATCAAACGTACATAAATCAGTGGAGAGAATACTACATAGCGGCCCCAAAATACGTAGGGGAGGGACCCTGTCCCTCCCCAGAGGATGTGCGGTATATGGGGAGGGACAGGGTCCCTCCCCTACGGGAATCCAAAGCCACTGCGGTTCGCGTGCCCGTTGCGACCTACTGGCGCCGACTTCGTCTGGCGCCTACGCGCTCTCGCGACCTAGTGGCGCTAACGCAAAGCCCGCCGGTCTGCCCCAACGCTGCAAGAATCGAGATGCCGCGTGCTGGCATCATCGAGCCCCCAACCCCACGTAGGCGCCAGACGAAGTCGGCGCCATAGGTCGCAGCGGGCTAGCAAACACATGCCGCCCGCGGTTGCCAGCTCCCCTACTCCTCGCCGTCTGCAGCCTTGGTCAACGCGGCAACGCCACCGGTGACTATTGCGACGGCGATCTTGGCGAGCTCCTTGAGCTCGAGCTCGGAGTTGCCCTCGTACCACTGCAGGTAAAGCTCGAAGATGCCGGCCACAAACGACGACGCCACCATCTTCCAATGCTCGCCCAAGACCTCGCTCAGGCCGAGCAAGTCCTCGCTGATGATCGTCTCCACCACGACCGGCTTGAGGCGCGTCAACACACCCTCGAGCTGCGCGTATTTGAGAACGCCGGCCCTGTTGCCGATCATCTCGATCGTCTCGACGCCGATAGTCTCGTAGAGCTGGTGGATGTCGATCGCCTCGCCACTCTTGGTGATCGAGGCGCGCACCTTGTCGGCCAACTGGGAGACCTCCTCGTGCATGAGCGCGTCGGAGAGGTCATCGATAGAGGCGTAGTGGAGGTAGAAGGTCTTACGGTCGATGTCCGCGCGGCGCGCGAGCTCCGTCACCGTGATTTTGTCGTAGTCGCGCTCGACGAGCAGCTCGTAGAACGCCTTCCTAATCGCGGCGTCGCTCCTGCGCGCGCGCTTGTCTTTCTTCTGCGTCCCGCGCGCGAGCTCGCACTCGTTCCTCATGTTCATCTCCCTCATCCCCAATCAGAACAAATAGCGGATTATTCCCCGCTTGTGGCCTTTTGGCCATTGCCCACACCTTCCTCGATGTAGAAAATCTACAGTGTGGAGTAAACGACAGTGTTTATTCTAAGCGAAAGGGATGGACAATGAAAGCCAAAGAGGAAATCAAGCGCGCCGCTTTGATGCTGGCCATCGATTACCTGCTGGCAGACGTCGACCACAACAGCGACAAGGTCCTCGACGTGTTCGAGAGAGCCGCGCCGACGCACCTCTCCCCCGCCCAGCGCCAATCAGTGAGCAACGCCATCGAGAGCCAGAACAGCTTCTACGAGCTGCTCATGCACATCCTTCAGCTCACGCCGGACATGCGCGACGCCTTCCTCAAAAACCTCATCGTCAACTGCAACCTCATGGCCTGGGGCAAGCAGGATCAGGCGCGCGCCCTCTACAGCTGCGAGATTCCCTGGGCGATACTGCTCGACCCGACAAACACCTGCAACCTGCACTGCACGGGCTGCTGGACGTCGCAGCGCAACTGCGACCACGACCTCAGCTTCGAGGAAATCGACTCAATCATCGCCCAAGGCAAGAAACTGGGCGTGCATTTCTACATCTACAATGGCGGCGAGCCGCTGCTGCGCAGGCAAGACCTCGTGGCAATCGCCAAGAAGCATGCCGACTGCGCGTTTTTGTGCCTCACCAACGGCACCCTCGTGGACAAGGAGTTCTGCAAAGAGATGATTGCGATGAAGAATTTCATCCCCGCGATCAGCATCGAGGGAGACGAGCAAACATGCGACGCGCGCCGCGGCAAGGGGACACACGCCAAGGCACTCGCCGCGATGGAGCAGCTACGGCTCTACGGCCTGCCCTACGGCGTGTCATGTTGTGTGACGAGCGACAATATCGGCGCCATCTGCCGCGAGGAGTTCGTCGACTCGCTCGTCGGCACGGGGGCGTTGTTCATGTGGATGTTCAGCTACGTGCCCCTCGACCAAGGCGCGCCGGCAGAGCTTGCGCTCAATGCCGAGCAACGCCAGCAGCTGGACGCCTTCACCAACGAGATGCGTGCGATCAAGCCGCTGCTGATCATCGACCAACAAAACGACGGCGCGTACGCGGGCAGCAGCATCGCCGGGCAGCGGAGCTACCTGCGCATCAACGCCGCCGGCGACATCGGCCCGCGGCTGGCGAGCATCGGCGGCGCCGAGGGCTCAGCGGACCGCGTGCTTAACATCCGCAACTGCACCCTGCTCGACGCCCTCAAGACCGGTATGGCGATGTGAGGCAGAGACGACGCGCGCGTGACACACAATGTGCCAGTGACAAAGCGTGTCACGCCTGAGTCTCTCAGGTTAACGCGGGTCCACTGCGTGACACACTTTGTCACTGGCACATTGTGTGTCACGCACAAATGGTGTCACCGATTACGTAGGGGAGGGACCCTGTCCCTCCCCATAAACCTCGCATTAATCAGCGCTTCCCTAGATCCTCGGGAAGGCAGCAAAGCCGATGTCGGCAAACTGCAGGCCGGTGGTCTCCTTGAGGGCCTTGTTGAGCTGATCGACGGCTTCACCCGCATGCTTGTTGAGAGCCTTGTTCTCATCAGCACTCACGGGAATCTCCTTGTAAGTGACAGGGTCAATCAAAACCCACTTGAGAGAGGAGATCTTATCGGATGCCTTCTTCACCTCTACCGAGTAGTTCTCGTAATTGCTCGCGATATTGACGGAGTTGAAAGTCGCGTACTCGGTGTTGCAGTCAACGTACATGTCGAAACTGCGGCCAGCCGGCTCCCTGATAGCCTCGTTGAAAAAGGCAACCTGATCGCCATCGCTGGAGTAGTAGACCGTAAGGTCTTCCCCAAGCGAATAGGCCCACTCGCCCTTCTCCTGCTCAATGCCCTTCTTCTTGATCAGCGAAACCAGCTCGGACATCTGGTTCTTGACAACGGTGACCTTGAAAGTTGCCTTGCCGCCCTTGTAGGTGGCGGTGATGGTTGCGGTACCGGCCTTCTTGCCGGTGACCTTGCCCTTCTTGCTCACGGTGGCGACAGACTTCTTGCTGGTGGTCCACTTGGTGACCTTCTTGCCCTTGACCTTGAGCGTGGTACTCGTACCAGCGACAAGCGAAACCTTCTTGGCCTTGGCCATCACCGCATAAGTGCTGCCAACCTGTGCAGCAGCCGGGGCCTCCTGGGCCATCGCCGCAGGCGCCGCGCACACCATGCTCCCCGCCAAAGCCGCCGTGGCAACAACTGCAACTGCCTTCTTCGCAACACGCATAAGCCCCTCCAAATACCATCGGTAATCACTATGCCGATTATCGGCACTACGGATGATGGTACCACACATAGCCACAGATCAGGAGGTGTATTTGCTAGGTGTTTGGTTCACTGATTAACATGATTTGCGAAGAGAATGGGCGTCCCAAGAGAGACACCCCTGTTGGATGGCGTGACACACAATGTGCCAGTGACAAAGTGTGTCACGCCTGAGTCTCTCAGGTTAATGCGGGTCCACTACGTGACACACTTTGTCACTGGCACATTGTGTGTCACGCGGAGCCGCGCCCTTAAATCCTGGGCATGCTGTAGAAACCGAGGTCCGCAAACTGCTGGCCGGTGCGCTCTTTGAGCTGGGCGTTGAACTCGTCATAGGCCTGCTGACCCATCTCCCTGGCATCGGCGAGCACGTAGTCCTGGAGGTCGTAGTACTCGTCAAACTCATCCATGATGTAGCCGCGCCACTTGACCTTGGCAATATTGCAGGTCGACATGTTAACCGTCGCGCGATACGTGACGTCGTCGAGATCGCTGTACTTGACCATAGTGAGCTCAGCCTTGGTGCTGCCCTTCTTCATCGAGATGAGGAAGTAGGGAGCGGGGATCTCCTCCTCGTCATCGCTGGCGGGAGGAGCCGCCAGGAACGTATAGATGAAATCGAGGGTCTCGCGATTCGTGTCATCATCCGCCTCGTACCGGACAACGCAGCTGTCATCGCGGGTGAGTTGATAGACATAGTTCCCCCAGCCATCGACTACGTCGTTGGCGATGACCTCGCGGGCAAGCCTCTTGCGCTCCTTGGCCGCAGGATCGCTGACGGTCACGTTGAAGACGGCCTTGCCGCCGCGGTAATACGCGGTGACAGTCGCCTTGCCAGCCTTCTTAGCAGTGACCTTGCCCTTCTTGCTCACGGTGACAACAGACTTCTTGCTGGTGGCCCACTTGGTGACCTTCTTGCCCTTGACCTTGAGCGTGGTGCTGAAACCTGCCTTGAGGCTGACCTTCTTAGCCTTCTTGGCCTTTGCCTTGGCGACGTAGACACTGCCGGTGCTCGCAGAGGCGGGGTGAGACTTCGCCATTGCCACAGCGGGCGCAACACACACCATGCTACCTGCCAGAGCGGCGGCCGCAAAAGCCGCAACAACGTTCTTAACGATCTTCATAGAACCCCTCCTTTTTACGTCGTAAAACACCATGCCGATTATCGGCCCACACCTAGATAATACCATGCAAAACCGCAGGTCAGAGGGCATATTTACGCCGATATAACATCAATGTTTGACGCAGTTAGGAGGGTATTTTGAACGACCCGGTCTCGTTCGCTGTGACGCACTTTGACACCATTTGTACCAGTGACATTTGGTGTCACGGCAGAATGACGGACCTATCCTGATCCGTCATGTTGAGCGGAAGCCGTAGGCCGTAGCCAATGTGTGCCAGTGACAAGTTGGCTATGGCCCGCTTGCGGGCCTATAGCCAACTTGTCACTGGCACACATTGGCTACGCAACGCTGTTTAATGCGAGGTTTGTGGGGAGGGACAGGGTCCCTCCCCTACGCTACCAGCCGCCCCTAGACCCCCTCGACCTCGAAGCGCTTCTCGAGGGCGTCCTGGTGGATGCTGTAGGCCAGCGCGACCTCCTTGGTGATGGTGCCGGCAGCAGCCAGGTCGAAGAGGTTTTGGTCCATCGTGCGCATGCCGTTGTCGACGTTGGCGGCGATGACGTTGTCGATCTGGTGCGTCTTGCCCTCGCGGATAAGATTGCGGATGGCGGGGTTGGACTTCATGATCTCGAACACAGGCACCACGCCGCCGCCCACTGCGGGCACCAGCTGCTGCGACACGACGGCCTGCAGCACCATGGAGAGCTGCATGCGGATCTGGCGCTGTTGGTTGGGCGGGAAGGCGTCGATGATGCGGTCGATCGTGCCGGCGGCGCCGGTGGTGTGCAGCGTGGAGAAGATAAGCTGCGCCATCTCGGCCGCGGTGATCGCCGTCGCCATGGTCTCGCTGTCGCGCATCTCGCCCAGCAACAAGACGTCGGGGCGCTCGCGCATGGCGCTGCGCAGGGCCTCCGTGTACGTGGCGACGTCGGTCGGGATCTCGCGCTGCGTGACGATACAGGTGCCGTGCTTATGCACGAACTCGATCGGATCCTCCATCGTAATGATGTGGCCGTTGCGCGTGTGGTTGAGGCGGTCGATGATGCAAGCCAGCGTCGTCGACTTGCCCACACCGGCAGGTCCGGTCACGAGCACCAGGCCCTTGTTGAGGCGCGCGGTCTCGAGCACGGCCTCCGGGATATGGCACTCGGCCGCGTCCGGCAGGGAGAACGGGATCACGCGGATGACGGCGGCGTAGGAGCCGCGCTGGCGGAACACGTTGACGCGGAAGCGCCCAATACCGCTCAACGCAAAGGAGAAGTCGTCGTCGTGGTTCTCGTTGCCAAAGAAGCGCTGGACGTCGCGCCCGGCGCACTCGTAGATGGCCTCGATGATCGCCTTGGTATCCGCAGGCGTAAAGCGCGAGATATCCTCCGTGATGCGCTGTCCGCCGACCACGTAGGAAAACGGCATGCCCGGCACGATAAAAGCATCGGACGCCTTGAGCGCGACCAGTTCCTGCAAGAGCTTCTCGAGTTTCATCAGGTCTCCTTACTCGCCCACAACCAGCAGCTGGCTGTTGTCTACCTTGTCTTGACGCGTGGTCTGCTTCCACTGGACCACGCGGTACGTCGCGTCGTCGTCGATCGCGAGCTCCACATAGAGGCGCCGGCTCGACGGCAAGAGGAAGTCCGCCGTCACGCTGTCACTGCCAAAGCTGAGCGTCGCGCCGGGCGCCAGGTCTGCCCCGCGCGCTTTGAGCACCGCTAGGGCGCTCTTTTTGCCGATAACCACGTCCTTGCCGCTCGCGGCGCCGGCAGCGTCGCCGGATCCCGCAGCGCCCCCAGCGCTCGGAGCACCGCTGCCAGCCTGCGTCCGCAGCCCGGCGAGCACCTCGTCCACCGCGGCCACGAACTCCTGGCCTGCGGACTCGTTGGCGTAGCTGTCGGTCGCAAAATCCGCCTGGCGCTGCGCCACGGTGAGCGACGAGTGCGCCAGCGAGAAGCACAGCACGCTCATCACCGCGATGCACAGCACCACGACCAGCGTGAAGAGGCTGATCGGACCCATGCGCACCGAGTTGTTCGCCCGCCTACTCATCGGCCTCACCTCCCCCGCTCACGTACGCGCTCGTGTCGACGCGGTAGACCTCGCTGCCATCAGCAGCGGCATCGGCATCGGCGGCAGCAGTGTCAGCAGCATCGCCCCCGTTGCCCGCAGCAGCGGCCTTCGCCCGCGCGCGCTGCGCCAGCACGCTGTCGCCGCCGGTCACGACGATGTGCGCCGTGTACATGGTGCCCGCCGTACGCTGCTCGGCCTCCACCGTGCACTGCGCGCGCAAGCCGCCTTCGCCCTCGCGGACGATCGTGGGGCTTGCGGCAAAGCCCGCGGGGTCTGCGGAAAACTCCTCCGCCGTGTTCTGCGCGAGCGCGACCGCGCGGGACAAGTCGCTTGCCAGCGCCGCGTCCGAGCGCGCGCCGATCGTCATCTTCGTCGTCATCGCGAGCGCGAGCACGAGAAAGACCAGCAGCACCATGGCCTCGACGATGAAGGCGGTGCTGTGGCGCACGCCACCCTGCGGCACGCGCTGTGCATCGCGCTCGAGCTCGGCAAGCTGGTCTTGCTCGTCTGCAACGGCGATATCGTCGTACTCAGGCGCGTCGGGCAGCTCGTAGTCTCTCAGCAAACCCATGGCTACTCCCCCTCCCCGGCGCAGTGCAGCATGACCTTGGCCGTGCCCTGGTCCGTCGTGACGGAGAGCAGGCGGTCCTTGTAGCTAAAGGCAAACATGCTCGACGCGGTCATGACGCTGGCCTTCTTGGGGGTGTAGGGGTCGCTTGCCACAGCGTACTCCTCCACGATGTTGCCCTGATAGAGGTAGATGCGCGTCTCGTAGTCGCGCTCGTCGCCGTGCTCGACGAGCACCAGCGACGCGCCCTCGGGGCCCTTGCCCACGGCGACGCCGCCTTCGCGGTCGTTGGCGCGCACGGTGCTGACGATGAGCGACAGCGTGCCGCGGTCGTAGTTATCCGCCTGGCGGCTCGCCTCGACGGACTTGAAGGAGCTCACGTTCATCCACAGCGCCACCAGCAAGACGAAGACGAACATCACGAACAGCAGGCTCAAGAAGACCTTGCTGCCCAGGCGCGTGCCCTCCTGCTCGTCGCGTGCAAGCGAGCGGGCCATCTTCAGCATCTCGTTGTCGAGTCTCATCGCGGCACCACCACCACGCTGGGGATGACGTTGCTGGCATAGGCCTCGTAAGTGATGATGTAGTCGTTATGGTTGACGGTGAGGCCGTAGCAGTCCTCGAGGTGCGACAGCTCGAAGGGGTACGATCCCTCGACCGCGCAGCACTGCTTGGCGCTCTCGAGTATGGCCTCGCGCACGGAGACCGCGCCTTGCTCGCGCAGGCTCTCTGACACCGCGCCGTAGGCGATGACGATGCAGACGGCAACAGCGCACAGCAAGGCCAGCACGCCCACGGCGATGCGGCGGCGCCTGCGCGCCAGCTGCTCCGAGTTTTCGCGATACATCATCATGGCCGTCAACCTCTGCAAGCCCTGCTAGCCGATGGAGCCCATGATGCCGATGAGCGGCAACATGACGCTCACGAGCGTGGCGCCCACCGCCACCGTGAGAAACACCGCGAACACAGGCTCGATGCTGTCGATGGCACGGTCGAGGCGCGTGATAGCGTCGTCGAAGAAGACCTTGGAGAGGTCCTCGAGCACGCGCTCAGTGCGACCGCCGCGGCTGCCCACGACGAGCATGCGCCCGTAGATCGGCTCGAGGAGCTGGTTGTCGTAAATCGCCTTGACCATGCTCTTGGGGCTAGAGGTGTCCGTCATGTCCGCATGTACCTTGTTGAGCTTCTTCTTGAGCTGCTTGTTGCTCACCGTCTTGGCGGTCTGCTCTACGGCGGCATCGACCTCCATGCCGCTGGCGACGAAGGTGGCAAGCGCGGACAGCAGGCGGCTCAGGTCCAGCTGGTACATGGCCTTGGAAGTAAACGGCATGCTGTCCATGATGCCCAAGATGACGTTGCGACCGCCGGCGCGACCGCTAGCAAACGCCGCGATGAGGGCGAGAATCGCGCAGAAGATGGTAAGCGCGAGCGCAAAGCGGCCGATGATGATCGCGATGGCCACCGCCAGAGACGAGCCGCTGGCGATGCCACCGGTGAAGTTGTCGTAGACGTCGAGGAAGACCGGCATGATCGCCGTGACGGTAAAGCCCAAGATGACGGCGAGCGTGACGAGCAGCGCCGCGGGATAGGCGGTGGAGGTGCGGACCTTGTGAAAGAGGCGGCTCTCCTCGCCGTAGTAGATCGCGAGGCTGCGCATGGTCTCCTCGAGGCGGCCGGACTGCTCGCCGATGCGCGTGCTCTCCACGGCGTGATGCGGGAAGGCGCCCGTCCTCTCCATCGCGGCGGTGAGCGTCGAGCCCTTGACGAGGTCTGCGTACATGGAGTCCATGGCGCGCTTGTAGAGCGAGGGCTCCATGTTCTCGCCGATCATGGAGACGGCCTCGCTTGTCTGGACGCCGGCGGCGCACATGATGGTCACGCTCTCGAAAAACGCGCTGAGCGTGCTGCTGGAAAGCACCTTAGTTGCCATGGAACGCTCCTGTCGTGCCTGGTGCCGATACGCGTACGAGTACAGGTGTACCACACTCGCCTGACTTGCTTACAGATTTTACCGACTTTTCATTCATTGTGTTACATAAACCCCGTCTTCCCCATCAGTACGTGAATCGTTCGGTATAGGAGCTGCCATCGCCCACGGTGCTACCGCCACCAGTCGCGGCAAAGGTCGTGTCGATGAGGCTCCACTCATTCTTCTGCACGTCAACAGTCGCCGTGACCCAGGTCCCGCTTATGTAGACCATGTTCCACGCGTGGTAGACGTTGTTGGGTTCCACGTTACCCGTGACGATCTTGCACGGGATACCCTGGCTGCGCAACATCGCCGCGCACAGGCTCGCGTAGTCAAAGCAGATGCCCTTGCCGCTGGCAAGGGTCTTGTCCGGATTGGGGATGTAGTCACTCGCGCTGGCGAGCTTGGCCGCCTTGCTGTTGTCGTAGGAGATGTTGCCGACCACACAGTCGTAGACCTTGGCGAGAAACTCCGCCTGGTTGTCGCTTTGCGCGGCAAGCTCTGCCGCCTTGGCGACGCAGGCGCTCTTGGCGCTGTAGCTGCAGTAGATGCTCGCATGGGTGAAGGGCGCGGTCTCGCTGTCGAGCTTGACGTCGACTTCCGCGCTCACAAGGACGACGTACTTGTTCTCCGTGGTGTTCTCCATGACGCTCACGGTGTAGATGCCATCACCCATGTTGATAGGCGCGAAAACGACCTTACCGTTGCTCGGCATGAGGTAGTTGTAGCTTTGGGAGCCGCACTTGAGCATCAGGCGCAAGGTCTTCTTGCTCGTGCCCTTGGCGGCAACATAGCCCTGGGCAGCGTGGGAGACATCGACGGAGGCACCGTTGGCACTCGTGCATCTTGCAGCGTCGAAGCTGACCGTCTGCATCTTGCCAGACGGCATGGGATCGCCCTCGAGGGTCTGGCCTCCGGCGACGGACTGCACCGCATCCACCGCACCCTGGCAACCCGTCAGCGAGACGAGCGCCGTAGCGGCAAGAAGCAGCGACAACAGCAAGGGGGCAAGCACCCGGGACGCCCGCCCTGCCGATGACGTCGCATGAGATGGTGGCCGCAAAGACAAGGCACTCCCCTACAGCGCAGCCCTGCACGCAAAGGCGCGGCAAGCGTAGACGATGTGGAGCACGGAGTGCATGGACAGCCTCCCTTGGCGGATGAGAAGACAATGCGAGCAGCATAAACGCATTGCCCCATGTTACCAGTGACACCCGAACGAAATCGACCAGGCGCGCATCACAGCAAAGGTGACACACTTTGTGCCAGTGACAATGTGTGTCACGCAGAAGACTTGCGTAACCTGCGGCTCTATGGCGTGACACACATTGTCACTGGCACAAAGTGTGTCACGGCCATCTCCCACCCCCCAAAAAGGAAACGCCCCCACAGGACGAATCCTGCGGGGGCGCCGGGGGCCAGAAGAGGTCCGGGAAAGCCCGTTAGCCGATGATGGCGGCGAGCTCCTCCTTGTTCCTAAAGGGAACGGGTTTCGCGTTGGGGCGGTCCATGGAGACGACCTCGCCGCTCCACTCGACGTCCCTGCGCTGACCGTAGGCGCGAGCACCTGCAGCCTGCTGTGCGGGGTCCTTCACCTTGAAGGCGGAGCTGCGGACGATGTAGCGGTAGTCGACGCCCGCGTCCGACTTGCTCGGCATGCTCTTCACCTCGAAGCCGTACGCCAGCTTCTCGAGGGAATCCTGCATCGCGTCGGTGATGCCGGCGGGCTTGGGCTTGCCAGCTGCGGAAGCCGCCGCGACGGCGTCCTCCATCTTCACCACGCCGACCTCGCTGTTGTAGAAGGCGCCGGGCATGACGTAGCAGGTGCGCTGGCGCTCTTCGCGTTTCTTCTCAACTCGGTTGATGAGTACCCACATCACGACGATGATCGCCCACCAGATGATGGTCAGGACCAGGTCGAGCGGGCTGTCAACATGGTTGAAGCCCAGGCCGTACCACAGCCCCAACAACACGATGGAGAGAATCGCCGCAATTGCGAATACGATCCAATTGCTCTTCTTCATTGCGTTACCTCCGTCTCAGGAGGCGCCGGCCGGTTTCCCAACCGGCGCCTCTCTCGCTTACCGTGATCGCTTAGCGCTGCGCTTGCTCGTCGTCGTTCCTGAGCAGGCGGTCCTGCTGCTCCTGCAGCTCGCGGCTGTTGCCGTTGCGGCGGATCAGGACTGCGCAACCGTAGACGAGGGTGAACAGCATGAACACGATGATCCACCAGTGGACCCAGCAGTGGACGTCTGCGTTAGCAGGAGCCAACGGGGTCTCGTTCGCGTCGAGGGGAGTCTCGCCGGACGGGGTCTCGGTCATGCCGGGGGTGACGGGAGCGACAGGCGTCGTCGGGGTGACGACGTTGCCGCCGGTGCCACCGTTACCACCGTTGCCGCCACCAGGGGCGACGGGGTTGGTGTTGTCGCCAGAGGGAGTCGGCGCGGGCTTGGGGTTGTCCTCGCCCGTGTTGACGTCGTCCCTGTCGCCGCCGGGCCTGACCGGGTCGGGGCCGGTGGCGGTGCCGGTGACGGAGTTGACGACCTTGCCCTTGGAGACGTCGGCCGCGGTCACCTTGTAGTCGTAGGTGATGGTGCGGGACTCGCCGGGGGCGAGCTTGTCGATGCTGCCCTGGGCGCCGAGGTTGACCAGGCTGTCCTTGAGCTCGATGTCGGTCAGGTCAACGTTACCGGTGTTGGTGACGACGATCTGGTAGGAGATGGACTCGCCCTTCTTGTAGAAGGAGCCATTGGCAGGCGTGCTGGTCACGGACTTGTCGATGGTCCAGGATGCGTTGATCTTGTCGATGTAGGTCGTCGCAGTGCCCGGGGTGACGTTGGTCGGCTTGCCCGTGGGGTTGTCGGCGGTGCCAGTGGCGGTGTTGACAACCTGGCCGGCCTTCATGTCATCGGTTGTGACGGTATAGGGCTGGGTGGTGAAGGACTGGGTCGCGTTCACTGCCAGCTTGTCAATGTTCCACTTGTCGCCCGTGAGCGGGTCGACGATGCTGACGTTCGTCAGGTCGCAGTCGCCGTTGTTGCGAACCGCCACGTTGTAGGTGATGGTGTCGCCAGCCTTGGCGCCGCTGGTGATGCTCGCCGTCTTGGTGATGACCATGGACGGGTTCTCGTACGTCGGCGTAGGTGCCGGCGGGTTGTAGGTCGGGTCTTGCGTGGTGCCGGGATCAACCTTGAGCTCGAGGCCCTCATAGGTCTCACCAGTTGCCGTAGCCTCATTGGTGACCATGCCGTTACTCACATCCTGAGCCGTAACAGTGTAGATATAGGTCACAGGATCGCTCGTCCAGCCAGGAGCCAGTTGGATACCGGAAGCCTCGCCACTCTTATGCTTGACACCAGGGAGCAGGTCATCAATCTTGATGCCGACCGCAGGCATGTTGCCGACGTTCTTAACTGTGACCTCATACTCGATGGTCTCACCCTGCACGTAGCCGTTCTGATTGGCGGGTTGAGAGATCGTCTTCTTGGTGACCTTCAAATGCGCGTTGGGAGCAACGGTATTTACCCTAACCTTAATAGGTTCGGCCTTCACTTTTCCGCCTTTGGGGGCGAGGCCTTCCGCAGTAGCCTCGTTGTCAACATAACCCTTAACGATATCGGACACAGTCACAACGTAGCTGTAAGTAAACACCTTGGACTCATTGACTTTGAGCTCGTCAATCGTCGAATCTGCAAGGCGGACAAGACTGTCGTTAACAACGACGTTCTTCACAGGCACATCACCGATGTTCTTAACGGTGACCTTGTACTCAATCGCCTCGTCAAGAGCGTACGCACGATTGTCAGGATTCTTGTTTGTGACTTCCTTAGTTACAACCAGCTTCGGGTTGCCAGAAGTAACCTCCAGCGTGCCGAATGCGCACTCGATACGATAGTTCTTAGCCTTAGTACCGTCATTAAGAGTGCAAGTGAACTTGTTATCGGACTTTCCAACCACAGTCTGAGAGCCAGTAACGTTGTAGGTAGCACCTTCGTTGTCGGCGAAACCATCACCGGACACCGTTACCGTGTCATTAGTGAGCGGCTTGCCGTCATAAACCTTCTCATCAGAAGCAGAGGTCAGCTTAACGGAGCGCTTCTCGATAACCAGAGTGCCGTCCACGATAACGAACTCTACGCTAGTAAAGTTGGCATTGGTGTTCTCGAAGTTTGCTGCCTCGAGCTCCATGTTGTAGGTGTCTGCATCGGTGCCCTCGACCTTGTCGTTGCCAGTGAATTTGAAGTCACCATCAATGTAGAGCTGATTGCTGATAGCGACGTCATAACCCTCAACAGCCTTCAGGTTGCCGTCGTACTTCACGGTTCCGCCGTGCTCAGTAATGGTAACCGTCACCTTGTCAGTAACAGGAGTCACCGTGAGCTTGCCGGTCTGCTCACTAATCGCATAGTTTGCAAGGTTGCCGTTGAATCCATAGCCTGCGATGATGGAGCTGTCGCTCGTGCCGACTTCCGTCCGAGATCCACCGTAAGTCACGTCCGTGAAGTTATCCCCACCAACGAGTCCGGTAGTCTCAAACTCAGTTGCCACCAAAGCCGTACGGTCGTAAACCTTCTGGGCATCCTTAGGCTTGATAGTAACCGCCGCACGATCAATAACAAGCGCGCCGTTCTCGGTCTCAACCTTGAACTCGCTCGTCACGTTCTTGCCGTCAACATCTGTAACGACCGCTGTACCCGTAATGTTGTTGGGGTACGTACCTGCATCAGTCCCCTCAGGATTCTGAGTCTCAAGGCCAGAAACCGTGTACTTCTTACCATTAATAGTGAACTCCGAAGTCTCAAGGCCCTTCACTGCATGGGAGCTGCCGTCATAAGTTGCCTTGGCAGACTTGGCTTTCACCGTAATGGTTTCAATCGCGCCACGCGAGGTCACGGTCAACGTTCCCTCGTTGGTGCGGACATCGTAGTTGTCTTCGTTCGTGTTGCTCGTGTAACCCCATTTCTTGATAGAGCTGTTGCTCGTGCCAGGAGCCGTCTGCGATCCAGCAAACTGGGGATTGTCGATACCCTGATTCCCAACAAACTTGGCAGAACCCTCGGCATACTCCCACTCGGTTGCGACGAGCGGGTTGCCATCGTAAACCTTTGTCGCGTTCTTAGGCTTGATAGTGACCACACGCTTGCTGATCGTAAGTTTGCCATTCTCGGTAGTCACATCGAATTGATCAGTGACGACGTTGCGATCTGCATCCTTGACAACGGCAGTACCCGTAATCGTGTTTTCCTTCACGCATGCATCAGTGCTCTTGGGGTCGCTCGTAGTGAGACCCTCGATGGTGTAGGTCTGTCCATAGGCCTCAAACGTATAACCTACACCGCCAATTACACCAGCACCAACAGCGGCATGCTCATCGCCGTCATACGGAACGGTGGCAGAGTTCGCCTTTACAGTGACAGGGAACTTCGTCGTACGGTTCGTGACCTTCAGCTTGCCAGGAGTCGCCATAATGGCGTAGTTGTCGAGGTTGGTGCCTTTCTTTGCAGTGCAAGCAAAGGTGTTATCACTCTCACCGACAATCGTCTGAGAACCAGTGAAGGTATAAGTAGCACCCTCACCCTCAACCCAGCCATCCTCGGTCGCCAACGGCTCGTTGCCGTTAGCGAGCGGAGTACCGTCGTATTCCTTCGTAAGATCCGCGGACTTCAGCGTAACGGAACGCTTAGCGATAGCAAGCTCGCCGTCAATCACGTTATAAGTCACTTTTTTGTAATTCTCAACAGCAGGGCTCTTGAGACAGAACTGGTTAGAGTCCAAACCCATGGGATAGGTACCAGCATCGATCTGCTTCACTTCAGCCGTGCCGTTAAAGCCAACATCGCCCTCGGAGACGCCAGCAGGCAAACCGGAGATGTCGTATCCAGAAACAGCCTTCTCCGTGCCATCGTACTCATGGCCACCCTTATGGCCGGTAATGGTGATGGCGATCTCCGTAGTGACAGGGTCAATCCAGAGCTCGCCTTCGTTTACGACGATGGTGTAGTTCTTCTCATTGAACTTCTCACCCTTGGTATAGGTGATGGTGTTCTTGACCTTACCCTGTTTGACGTCAGTGACGGTGCCAGTCGCCTTGATATCAGACACTTCGCTCCCGACAAAGCCGTCGCCGGCGATGGCAACATCGGGCCTGGTAAGCGGCTTGCTGTCGTAGATCTTATTCGCCGTCTTGGAGCTCAGGTTAACGGATCGCTTGTTGATAACGAGGCTTCCGTCGGTTGCAGAGGTAACGATGTATTTCCCGTTAGCGTCAACCGTATTAACCGTGCCCTCGGGGAAATTGGCAACATAGGTGTCTGCATTCGTGCCAGAAGCACCAACCTTAATAGCGGAGAAATCCGCACCTTCAGGAGCACCCGTGAAACCGGAAACGCTATGCTCGATGCCATCATAAGTGGCAGTGCCGGAGTTGGCAGTCAGCGCAACGTTCTTGTAGTAGTAGAACGTGATTACGTTGCCATCGGCCTTCAATTTCTCGATAGTCTGAGACTCATTGCTGACAGGTGTATAACCTTCAACTGGCTCGGGAGACTCGGTAATCCCGTCGCCGACAACAGCATCGGAAATCATCTTATCCGGATAAACAGACTTAGTCGATCCGTTCCAATAGTAATGAACGGTATAGGACGTCGTCTTCGGTGAGTAGTAGAAGTTGATCTCGTTTGCCTTACCTGCAGTCACAGTCTGACTCGTAGGCTCAAGCGCGGTGTAATTATCAACGGCAATAGCGTTCTCGGTAACCGTCTGTCCGCTTACCAAGCCGTCGATGACCTTGGAGTTAGCGACCTTCTCGGTCGTGTCTTCCTTGTAGTAGTTGACGGTGATCATTCGATCGGCCGGCACGTACTTGGCATAGTAGGTCACATTTGACGTCGTGCTAACAGGGAACGTGACAGGGGTGCCAGTGAGAGCCTCGTTGCTATACCAACCATAGAGCTTGTACTTCACACCATCTACGGTTTTCTCAGCATCCAATTCGGGGCTCGGTGCGACAACCTGAGCGGATTCACCCGTGCCAACCTTATAGGGAATGGTGTTGCCATACTGCGCATAACCCGTAGCACCCGCATCCCACAGCATAAATGTGGCGGTAACGACGCCCTTAGTCTTCATCTCAACCGTGCAGTCCAGATGGATACCGTCGGTGTTGTCGGAAATCTTATAGGGGTGGAGAACGATGGCCTCAACATCGCTTTCCTCAAGCGTCACACCGAGCTCGGCCCCGATCTTAGACTTGTAAGCGTTGAAAACTTTGGTCCAATATTCGTTCGACTTGGGGAGAACCCAGCTCGTGCCAGTAGCTTCTTCGGGCCAGGAAACAACACGATTTGCAACGTTGTCATAGGTGTTGATGCCATCCCAATTTGCATTGCTGAGATTGACTTTGCCCCAAAGCTCCTTGCTGCCGCCGCTCGGGAACCACACCTCCTTGCCATTAGATTTGGGATTTGCAAGAGGAGAGTTGAGGAAGAAAATAGCAGCGTTACTAATATTGTCCGTCGACGGAGTAACGGCAATCGCCTTCTCAGCACGAAGCGCAGTGCCGTCAACATCAGTGGTCTCGGCGACGATAGTCACCTCGCCCTGAGCAATGCCCTTGACTTTGCCGCTCTGGTCAACAGTGGCAATTTCACGATCGCTAGAGGTCCACGTAACACTAGTCTTGGCGTTGGTGGTGAGCGTGATGGTCTCAAACTGCGTCACGCTATCGTCACCAGAGATTTCAAGCTGGCCGATGGGAGTGGCAGGAGTCACTACGACAGTGAAGGTCTCGGTCTTCCAACCCCAGTCAAGGTAGGTATGCGTAATTGTTGCAGTTCCCACACTCTTGCCAGTTACGGTAGCGACGGAGCCCCGATAGCCGCTCACAACAGCAATATTGTTATCGGAGGACTTCCAGCTATGGTCATACCCGCGTGTGCCCTTAATCTCCTGATTCTTATTCACCTCGGTGTAGAAACCCGCTGCAGCAACCTTGACGTCAGCCTCTTCGGCATTCTCGCCGCCGAAGACGCGATCAAAGAGATCCTTGCCGACATCCTTGACGCCATCGATGAAGCCCTTGAAGCCACCGTTGCCTTCGCCCTCGGTGGCTCCGCTGTTCTCGTTGTTCTGGTCAGCGCCAGAGCCCTCGACGTTTTGCTCGGGAGTAGTAGCGCTGCTGTTGTTGTCGGCCTTGGGAGTCTCGGGTTTGGACTCGCCCGTGTTGCCGGAGTTGTCGTTGCCCTTGGTCTCAGTATCCTCGGGTAGATTATTAGCCTTGTCGGTGTCAGTATTGTTTTCGCCTGCGTTGTCGATCGCGTTCTGATCGCTCTGGCCTGCCTTACCGGACTTATCGCCGTCGATAGGGGTAGCGGCGCCGTCCCCACTCGCAGACTTCTCCTTGGCAGTGTCCAACGTGACCTTGAGGTCGTTGGTCACCTTGTCAGCGGGAATGGTGATGTTATCACCGGTGAACGTCATAGACTGTCCACCACTCGTGACGGTGACGCTCTCGAGCTTATAGCCCTCGTTCGCACTTGCCTGAAGAGTCAGCGACTGGGCATACGGAGCCTTGAAGCTGTCGGACTTGCCGTCAAGCTCCGCGCCGCCATAGGTGATGTAACCGTTTCCGGCATTTACATGCACCACCGCCTCATCCGGCGTCTCCTGTTTGACCTGCGACTTATCCTGGGTGTCCTCACCCGCCTGGGTAGACACCTCCGGCGCTTGGTCGTTGTTATTACCGATTGCGGCAAAAACAGCGATGTTGCACATGGTGAACACCAGCGCAACTGTTGTGATTATCGCTATGAATTTGCCTTGTACGTGCCCGTGTGGATCCATGCATTTCTGTAAGAATCTCATGGTCCTACCCCCTATCCTTCAGTCCCGACACCGGGGCTTTTAGAACTACCCATCCGGTCAACTTGGCGCTTCTCTCGATGCGTCAAGCCGCATCCTTCGGGGTTACCTGAAACCGATCTTGTGACGCCTGAGCCGGGCCTCCTCTGTCGCCCACCTCCTGCGTTTCTGCGCTGCTACCGGGTCTTTTGTCTTCCCCAGCAGCTTGTGCAACCTCCACAAAACCTACATTCAGATAGTTGTAATTTACCATGTACCGCACTGGTATATGTACTAGATACGCAAGAAATATCTGCGAATTTACAATTTGATTCACCGATTAATTTGCTTTGTGAGGTATAGGGAATAGCTTCGGTCTTTGGCAGACTCTACCCAAGGGGATAGATTATGTTCAATCGAGGATGGTTTCGGGGTTTGCAATGGCGAGAATTTGGGTACTGTGGGCAGCCATGGATTGAAGGCGGACAGCTGCGAGCGATTCTATCCGCTATGGCACAGCGAGCACTCCCCTTGGGGAGGGTGTGGCTGCGATTTGGGGCAGCCATCTTCTTCCCATGACACAGGTTGTCCCAGTGACAATGTGTTTCACGCAGAAGGCCGCTTGCTTACCCGCGACTCACCCGCGCGATACACATTGTCACTGGGACAACCTGTGTCACGACCGCGCCCCTGCGCTCCAAGCGAGAACTCGCCGCATAGCGGAATTTGGAAGCATCGTTCCCAGCTAATGGCAAAAAATGAGCCGCGCCGTCACGTCGGAGATACGCTTCGCGTCACGGGCGGATGAGTTGCATAGGCAGCATCTGGAGCAAGGAATCCGTCGACGAGTGGATGACCGAGATTCAATTGCCGGTCGAATAGGGCTGGTTTCTTATCGCGTCAGCCGCCGCGCGCACGAGGACTACAAAGGCATGACGGCGCAGGAGCGCAACAGGTTCTTGACCTGCTTCAGCTCGTTCGCATGGAAATGCCCGTTCTCTTACGCGGTGCTCTATTATGTTTGCTGACGAGAATCGATGGAAAGGTGGACAAAATGTACCCCTTTCCATTAAAATCGCTCAGTATGAAGTTCAAAGATTACATAGACCGAACCCACGCCTTCACCGTCTCTCAGCTTGTCGAGAACTGCGGGATGTCCGACTCGTCGGCGAAGACGACGCTCAGGCGCGCCGTTGATGCCGGGCAGATCGAGAGAGCGAGGCGCGGGGTGTACGTTTCCAAATCGGGGCGGTTCACCGCAGCGGAAATCGATTCGTTCGAACTGCTCTTCGCGATTGACCCCAAGGCTGTCGTTTCGTTCCATTCGGCGCTTGAGGTTCATGGCGTCGCCCACAACGTTGGGAGCGTCTGCCAGTTCAGGTCGGCATCCGTTAAAAGTGCGTTCGAGTACTCTGGCATCTCATACGTCCCGTTCCCTCTCGCAAACGGCCTTCCAACCCAATCGGTGCGCGGCAGGGGCGGCCTGCGAACCGTGGTGACGACGCGCGAGCAGACCATAGTCGACTGTCTCAGCCATCCCGACCGCTGCGGCGGCATCGAAGAGGCCCTGATGTCGATCTCGTTGTTCCCCTACGTAGATGCGGAGGCGCTGAAGAGGCTCGTCTCAGATAAATCCGCGTCGCTCGCAGCGAGGACGGGCTGGCTGCTCGAACGGAAGGCGGACAAATGGCGCATCCCCTCTGACGTGCTCGACGAGCTCGAGGGGATGGCGAAGGGCGGGCCCTTCAAGCTCGACAAGGATTCGACCGAGTCGCGCGGCTGGTCGCGGCGATGGAGGCTGTGCCTGCCCGAGAAAGAGGAGGAAGTCGCAAAATGGCTGCTATAGACACAAGCGGATTTCAGCCGAGGACGCTCGACAAGGTCGAGCGACTTCTCGACCTTGTCGACGAGATGCAGCGGCACCCCGACCTGAAAGGGAAGCTCGCCATGCACGGCGGCACCGCGATAAACCTCTTCATGCTGGATATCCCACGCCTTTCGGTCGACATCGACATCTCCTACGTCGGCGCGTTGCCGAGGGAGGAGATGCTGAGGGAGCGGCCCTTCATCGAGCACGCCATCGAGGAGGTGGGCAGAGGGCAGGGCTACGACGTGTCCGCTGGCGACGGGGGCCATGCGGGCAGGACGTTCGTGCTCCGCTACCGCGGCGACTGGGGAACCGACCACGTGAAGATCGACTGCATATACATGAACAGGTCCCCGCTGTTTCCGATCCGCTCCAGAAGCTGCCCCCTTCGCCCCGACGTCGGCGTCCCCATGTTCGAGGATGCCGAGCTCGCGGGTGGTAAGGTCAAGGCCTTCTTCGACAGGGTGAAGATAAGGGACCTCTACGACATATCGAACCTCAAGGCGCACTTCGACGCCACGGGCGATCCAGACGGCATCGTTCACAAGGCGCTCCTTTACTACGCGTCCGTCTCCGCATGCTTCCCGAACGAGTTCGAAGGCCGGAGCAAGCGGTTCGAAGACCGGCAGAAGGACCTCGAAGACCAGCTGCTGCCGATGCTGCATTCGAGGGACGAGGAGCCGACGCTGGCGGGCTTGATGGCCGACGCGGAGGATTTCACGTCGGCCTACATCCTGCCGCGAGACGACGACGAGGGACTCTATTTGGAGTTGTTCGCCAAAGGGGAATACCGCCCCGAGCTCCTCTTCGGCAAGTGCGACGTCGCACGAGCAGCCGCCGCGAGCCCGGAAGCTCAATGGAAACTTGCGAACCTGAGGAAGATGAAACGACAGCGATATGCACGGGTTGGTCCCCGAATCACCCCGTTTTAAGCCGCCCGCTACGAACCCCGGCAAAACCTGGGAGTGATTAAAGGCGCGACCTGCGGTTTCGCGAGTCAATTGAGTCATTCCCAAAACCGCGAATAAAGGGCCTGATTCGTCCAAATAACGCATGAATCAGGCCCTTCGGCGACATGGCACGACACGGATTGGCTCCGCCTCGCGATAACTTCTGTCTTTCGGAGCGAGCGAGGCCATGTAGTCAGCAACAATAGAATAACCGTCCTCGTTCTCTAGCTCTGCAATGCTGTGTTTCAAGGCGACTTTATTGGGCTTTTCTCGCGATCTGGGTAGTTTGCTTCGTACTTTGGAACGAGCGAACGAGAGCGGATTTGCAAAACCGCAGGTCAGAGGCGTGCGTATTCTCGGCCACTCCGATCGCCTCCGCCAAAACTACCCAAATCTCGAAAACAAAGCTCAAAACTACCCAGTTCGCGCAGGAATCCGGGGCAAACCGCCCAGATCGTAAGACAAGAGCCCCTGCTCGCCCCACGTGACGCCAAATGCACCAGTGACATAAGGTGTCACCACAGCGAGCCGCCCCAATCCCCTGCCCATCGTGGTGACACCTTTTGTCACTGGTACATCTGGTGTCAAGGCTTCTCTCAATCCCTCAAGTTCTCATCCCCTACCCTGAATTTTGCAGCTGATTAGGTCCGTTTATCCCTTCTGAGCTGGGGAAACGAGCCTTTTTCTCTTACATTTTAAAGCATCGCTTCTCGACACGAACATCCGCGCAATTCAAGACAGCGACAGATGGCCTGACCGGCCCTCCTTGCACCTTTTCGAATTGCCACCGAAAAAGAGTTGCCCCTTCACGCAGGGCGCGTTGTTGAAATATTGGTGTTCAGCAATACTACAAGTCCACATACAGAATACTTAATACTTTTCTGATTGAGCTAATATTAAGTATTCTGTATACTTTTATTTGCATGGTGAATATTAAGTATTCTGAACGACGGCAGCATATGTGGACTAACGCTTATTCATATGGGGACATCGGCGAGTTTCTTCGCGAGGCGCGAAGGGAACGCGGAATTACGCAGGCGGAGATGGCCAAGAAGCTCGGTTTCTCCCCGGTTACACTCTCTGCGCTTGAGACGGGCAAGAACGTGTCAGCGGTAAAGGTCGACCATTATCTGCAGCAGCTCGGTTTCCGCATGGTGATAGTGCCCAAAGACGCTGACGTGGAGGTTGCCGAATGAGGGAGCTGGACGTCTATCTTGGCGAGAAGTTGATTGGGCGAATCGCCGAGAATCGCAAGGGCGGGCGTTTCGAATATGAGCCATCCGTCGTTAGCAAGCTCGCTGGACGCCCTGTGCTTTCGCTGGCTTTTCCGGCGAAGACGCGTCCATTCGGCGAGGCGAAGACCACTGCCTGGTTCAATGGCCTGCTTCCGGAGGGTACTCGTCGTGATGAGATATGCAGAAGTCTGGGTATTTCAGCTTATGGCTGGATTGGTCTTCTAACCGAGATCGGATGGGAGTGCCAACTTGCTTCAGAAATTTGCTCTTGACCCCGAGCGCGAGAAGACAGAGTTGCTGCGTCAACTTGTAGTGAATATGTCGCTCGGCAATTGGGACGCGCATGCCAAGAACACATCGTTTCTATATCGCGAGCCGATGGTCCCCACGCTTGCGCCGCTTTACGATGTTGTCCCTATTGCCGAGGTCGAACAGCGCGCCCTCTACCTCTCTATGAGGGTCAATGGGCTTATCAGACCGGAGGAGATTACGCGGGATGATGTTGTTGCCGAGGCTTCGAGCTGGGGAGTGGACCCCGAAGACGCGAGGGATGTCATCGACGATGTGCTTTGCAAGCTTGAAGAAGGCATCGGAGCTGCGTCTATCGCATATCCTGCTGCCGCCGCACGACACGAGGGTGCGGCGCTGCAACGGATTTGCAAATTGAGGGGTTAATTCTGGTGCCCTTGTTGAGCTCGCGCCGCTTTGCTGCAACCCGATGGCGCCGACTTCGTCAGGCGCCTACGTGGGGTTTGGGACCCATTGGCGCTAACGCGATGTCCCTCGCGGTGGCAGATAAAACACCTCATGCACCTGAAAACGGCCAGAAATACACCGTGGGACACCTTTTGTCACTGGTACATCTGGTGTCATGGCTTCTGCCAATCCCTCAAGTTCTCGGCCCCTACTGCCTCGCGAGCAGGCATACTAGAGGGAGCAGGTGCACGAGCCCGCAGGCCGCCGCGCGGCCCGTCTGGACGGAGGACATCCATGATTGCACGCAAGAGCCTGAGTATCGCCACATCCGCCGCAATGGCCGCAAGTCTCTGCATGGCCGCTCCCGCGATGGCCGCCTGCCAGGCAGCCCCGCAAGGCAGTAAGCCTTCCACCCAGAGCGCACAAAACTCCCAAGACAAGCAGGTCTCTCCAATCGAAGAGGCCGAGATGACCGCCCTGAGCACGAGCACCAAGCTCAGCACCACAGAGAAGAAGCGCGCCGCCATCCTCATGGACAAGCTCGTCAACCGCTTTGCCGCCGGGGGCTTTGACTGCCAGATCGACCATACGACCATGGACGCCGCGCTCGGTCTGCAGGCGTTTGACAGCGTCCTTGGCGTCAACTACTGGATCGGTGATTTGATCGACTCCGACCACTTCCTCTGGAAGCTCCAAAACGACGACAGCATCAAGGGCGCAGACCTCGCCAAGTACCTGGTGGGCTTCGACATCGCCCAGGGTGGCCTGGAGCCGCCCGCAGAGCTCAAGCCTTACATCAAGAAGCTGCCCAGCCAAGCAAGGGCCGCGCTCGCCGAGGACACCACCGAGTTCTGGCTCGTCGACAGCGCCGTCTGGCTGCTGCCCGCACTCGTGCGCTACCAACCCAAAGAGATCGACCTGATCGAGCAGTGCGCGTGGACCATCCTCAACGCGCAAGGTAACAACGGCCTTATCGCCAACAGCTACGAGTCCACGGCGCGCGCGATCTGGGCGCTGCGCTCCATCGAGAACAACGAGTCGCTGGTCGTGACGCCGCAAGCGCGCAAGGTCATCAAGGCGTTGGTCAGCACCATGGAGACCGACCAGCTCGACGAGGGCTCCTGGCCCTATGACGCCGGCAGCATCTACGGCGACGTCAACGCAACCGCGTGGGCGCTCTACGCGCTGAGCGGTAAGGACACCAAGGACGACGTCAAGGGCGCGAGCGCCAAGGCGGTCCGCTATCTGCTGAGCAAGGCCGACAAGGACCTCGAGTACTTCAACAAGGCAGAGCTCGCCGACGAGCCCGCAAGCGCCGCGGCTGTGATGTTCGGCCTGAGCTGCGCCACGCAGGCAGGGTTCATCACCATCGACCCGGCCACTCTCGACAAGACCAAGGACCCCGGCACGCTGCTCACGCCAAGCAAGGTCACCAAGGTCTCCGCCAAGAGCGGTGCGAGCAACAAGCTCGTCGTGTCGTGGTCCAACAGCGCAGGCAAGAAACTCGCCGTCGACGGCTACCAGGTGTACGTGTACAAGGGCAGCAAGCTTGTCAAAAAGGCCAAGGCGAGGGTGACGCACAACGACCAGAACCAGATCGTCTATCCGAGCAAGACCACCGTCAAGCTCACCAGCAAATACACCGGCAAGAAACTGACCGTCAAGGTGCGCGCCTACCGCGACAAGAACAACCTGCACAAGGCCGTTTACGGCCCGTGGTCCGATAAGGCGAGCACCAAGCCGGTGTATTCGATCGACTGCTACTAGGCGCACGGGCGGCCGCTGACGCTGGCGCGGCTCCGGGGCTGGCGCTGACATCGGCACTGGTGCTGGCGCAAATCCAATATGCTGCAAGGAACAACGAGCATCGCGTCAGCGCCGTTGAGCCGCAAACCCCACGTAGGCGCCAGACGAAGTCGGCGCCTCAGGTTGCAGCGAGCCCACAGACACCCAAACAGCGTCAGAAGACCTTCACCCAACGACCTATGTCGTGAAAAGTGCCGAAGTGTGGCAGTAATCTGCGATACCTCGAGTAGACGAAAAATCACGACGCTCTGACCTGCGGTTTTGCGTTGCCAAACTGGCCTCTACTCGGCCTCCTGCGAATTACTGCCACACTTCGGCACTTTTCTCGCAGCACCCTACCGCAACGAGGGCCAGCGAGCACTGCATCAGAGCCGTTGAGCCGCAGACCCCGCGTAGGCGCCAGACGAAGTCGGCGCCATAGGTTGCAGCGAGCCGGACAACACCTGCGAGGTGTCGCGGACTACGTCTCGCGACTACGTGTCCTCGCAATTCAGCAACGCTTGCGCGGCAGCGTTACCGCGCTTGCGGCGATGGAGCTGCGCGCCAGCGCCAACAGACCGCAGACCCCGCGTAGGCGCCAGATGAAGTCGGCGCCATCGGGTCGCAGCGGGCAGGCGATCACCTGCATGCCATCACAGACAGCGCCTTGCAGTACCCTTGCCCCGCGGCATCCAATGTGCACCAGTGACATATTGGATGCCTCATCAACCCCCAGCTCGCGCGCCCCTCAATACAGCTCCGGGCGGCGGTGATTCAGCACGGGAATCCAGGCGCGCATCCTCGCCATCTCATCGAGGTCGATGATGGCTGTGAGAAGCGCCTCGTCCTCCGTCGTGCGGCCGAGCTCCTTGCCGTTGGGCGCGACGACAATCGCCTGGCCCACGTAGCCCTTGTCGCATCGGCTCACGCCGCAGGCAAACATCTCGTTCTCGACAGCGCGGCCGGCGACAAGCGCCGCGTACTGCTCGAGCTTGCCCTCCCCCGCTACCCAGCCGGCCATGTTGATGAAGAGCTCGCAACCGGCAAGCGCCGCTTTGCGCGCCACCTCCGGGAAGCGCAGGTCATAGCAGATGGTGATGACGAGCTTGCCAAAAGGCGTGTCGATGGGTGCGAAGAGCTCGTCGCCCGCAGCAATGCGATTGGACTCCTTGTCCGTCGAAGCATCGAAGAGATGCGTCTTGCGGTAACTGCCTCGTACCTGCCCCTCGGCGTCAACGATGACGGCGGTGTTATACGGATGCCCACCAGTGTCGTTGAACTCGTTCATCGTGAATACAATCCACATCCCGTACTTGGCTGCGAGCTCTCCCATGCCGAGCACAAAGGGGCCGTCAATCGGCTGCGCCTCCGCATCAAAGCGCTGCGGGTCGATCTCATAGCGCGTCATCAGATACTCCGGGAAGACGAGCAGCTCGACGCCTTGCTCGGCAGCACGAGCACACCACTCATCCACCATCGCAAGGGTGCTCTCCCATCCCTCGGTTTGCGGATACCTGCTCACCGCGAGTCCGATCGTGTACGTCATGCGAACCTCCAGCCCTTATGGATTTCGATGCACCCATCCTAGCGCAGCCAACGCCCCGTGACACAGGTTGTCCCAGTGACAATGTGTTTCACGCAGAGGATCCTCGCCTTCCCGCGACTCGACGGCGTGACACACATTGTCACTGGGACAACCTGTGTCACGGCAACCAACCACCTGCTCGCGTGCTAGATTATGGCTCGACGGTGAGCCCGCGTGTGGTGACTCGGGCAGGCCGTTGGTTGACTTAAGAGAACCGCTGGCTAGCGCTTGCGGTTCTTCTTTTTGCGCCTAGGGCGCTGCTCGCGGGCCTCTTCTGGCGGTAATAATTTGGCGGTAATGAAAATGACGAGCGTGAAGTAACGAGCCTATCGCGCTACAGCCCAAGAACCCGTCCTAGGACTGCCGACCCTTTCCAAAACGCCGTCCACCTTGAGCTTTGCAACCACTCTCTCAGCACTCCTCTTCGAGCAACCAAGAGCCTCGGCAAGCTGATTCAAGTTAGCCTTGGGATTATCGGCAAAGAAATCGAGCACCTTGGCCTCTATATGGTCGCCGCTACTTGCAGGCACAGCAAACGGAAGCAGAGAATCCCTGATGACTTCCAGCATGAACTCGACGAAGACCTCGCTTGAGCCAGCGACATCCGACGCAGCCAAGGCATCATAGTACTCAGCCTGGCGCTGCCTAATCGTGCTCTCAACGGGAAGCCATGCCAAAACAGGACGCCACTTGGACAAAAGCAAGGTGTGCCATAGCCTACCGGTCCTGCCATTGCCGTCAGAGAAGGGATGACAAAACTCGAACTCAAAATGAAAAACGCAGGATGCAAGCAGCGGATGCATGGTCGTCGAGCTCAGCCACTTGAATATATCGGCCATAACCTCGGGAACATACGCCGCCGGCGTACCCGAGTGGATGAGAACATCCCCATCAAACACACCGACATTACCGCTGCGGAAACAGCCGGCCTCGTTAACGAGACCATCCATCATCACACGATGCGCCTTGAGCAGATCTTCAAGAGAGAACGGATCGAGAGAGTCAATGAGGTCATACGCGCGCTTTGCATTCTCAACCTCGAGGATGTCCTTTTGATCGCCAAGAACCCTTTTGCCATCGAGAATCGCAGTGACAGCCCTCTCGTCTAGCTTGTTGCCCTCGATAATAAGGGACGAGTGAATAGTCTTGATCCTGAGCTCTCGATGCAGAGTCGGGCTCTTTGCCAAAGGCGCCTGAGGAGAAAGCATGCCCACAAGCTCGGCAATCTCCATGCACAGAGCATCCATACGGTCGTTTCGCTCAAACGGTGGTTCGTAAGACATGGGGGCACACTCCCTATTACCGCCAAATTATTACCGCCATTGGCGGTAATAATACAGCGCGCGAGGTCATCTCGGGCAAATCCGTCACAAACAAAATGACCCACGCAAACGCGCAGGTCATCAGTAAGGTCAAATGGTGCCCCCGATACGATTCGAACGTACGACACCAGCTTTAGGAGAGCTGTGCTCTATCCCCTGAGCTACGGAGGCAACACAAGCGGTTATTGTAGCGGATACCCTTCGTCAAATGCAAGGGCATCCGCTACATGCGCGCGAGTTTGGCTCGACGACCCTAGCTCATCAGCATGCTGTCGTCATAGCCTGGCTTAGCGGGCTCGCGGTCCAGCTGCAGGCCTCGGGTGCGCTCCGCCTCGGGGATCGGCAGCTTGGTGGACAAGCCGGCCTTGCGTCGGGCGCGCAGCTCGGCCGCAGCGGTGAAAACGACGTCGGAGCTGGAGTTGAGCGCAGTCTCGCAGGAGTCCTGGATGACGCCGATCACAAAGCCGACGCCCACGACCTGCGCGGAGATCATCGGGTCGATGTTGAACAGCGAGCACGCCAGCGGGATGAGCATCAGGGAGCCACCCGCAACACCAGAAGTGCCGCATGCACCGATCGCAGACAGGATGCACAGGATAACAGCCAGGACGGGGTCGACATGAATGCCCAGCGTGGTGCAGGCAGCCATGGTCATGACGGTGATGGTGATGGCGGCACCGGCCATGTTGATGGTCGCGCCCAGCGGGATGGACACGGAGTAGTTGTCCTTGTCCAGGCCCAGATCCTCGCAAAGCTTCATGTTGACGGGGATGTTAGCGGCAGAGCTGCGGGTAAAGAACGCGTACACCGCGGAGTCGCGCAGGCAGCGCAGCACCAGCGGGAAGGGATTGACGCGCGCAGCCAGCGCCACAAGCGCGGGGTTAGTGATGAGCGCGACGACGAGCATGACGACGACCAGCACCAAAACCAGGTGGCCGTAGATAGTGAAGATCTCCATGCCGGAGGACGCGACACTGTCGTAGATCAGGCCCAAGATGCCGAAGGGAGCGCACTCGATGACCCAGCGGACAACGGTCGTGATGCCCTTGGCCGCATCCTGCAGCAGGTCCTTGGTCGACTGCTGCGCATTGCGCATGGCGATGCCGATAAAGATACCCCACACGAGCACGCCCAGGTAGTTGGCCTCGGCGATGGAGCTCACGGGATTGGCCAGTGCGTTGGTCAGCAGCGTCGTGATGATGGCGCCCAGACCCTCGGGCGCGGCGGACGCGTCCGCGCTCTCCACACCGGTGAGCACGAGCTCGCTGGGAAAGGCGTAGCTGGCGGCCACGGCGAGGATGCCAGCGACGACCGTGCTACCAACGTAGAGCGCGATGACCGTCTTCATGTTGCCAGCAGAGCGCGCGGAGCACAGCGCGCCGACGACCAGGAAGAAGACGAGCAGCGGGGCGATAGCCTTCAGCGCGCTGGTAAACAGCGTGCCGAGCAAAGAGATCCACTCGATACCCGGCACCGTCAGCGCCAGGATGCAGCCGATCACCATGCCGATCACGATGCGCGCAATCAGCGGGAAATTAGTATATGCGGACAATAGAGCCTTCATCAGGCTTAACACCTCCTTGGGATGCTTCGAACATCCCCTATCTCGATTTGTTCGCAAACTAGATTACTGTTTCAGGTAAGTATCGCAATCGCCTTTCGCCGCACCGTCGCGCATCGCTCCGTAAAAGGCACACACGCGTCCATTAGACTGGACATGCAAAACGGCAAGGCAAGCCTACCCCATGCCGAGAGAGTCCCTCGGCAAGCCTGTCTTTGACCGCTAGCATCTCCTACCTGTCTCGAGAGCACCCATAGAGCACCACCACGTTACGGAGGTAATCAAATGGCATTCGACACGAGCAAAATCAGTCCCCTCGGCTTTGGTTGCATGCGCTGGGAGGGACGCGAGACAGACAACGTCGACCTCGACAGCGTCGCCAAGATGATCGACGCCTACATCGCCGCCGGAGGCAACTACTTCGACACCGCATGGGCCTACCCCAACAGCGAGAAGACCTTGGGCGAGGTGCTCGTCAAGCGCTACCCGCGCGACTCCTTCTACATCGCCTCCAAATGCGTCTGCTGGACCCATTGCAAAAGCGAAGACGACCTCGAACGCCAGCTCCAGGAGAGCCTCGCGGCCCTCGGCGTCGACTACCTCGACGTCTACCTCATGCACAACCTCGGCGGCACACGCACGGCCAGCTTCGAGAAGTTCAACTGCTGGGAGTTCATGAAGAGCGTCAAGGAGCGCGGCCTGGCCAAGCACATCGGATTCTCCGCCCATTGCACGCCCGAGGAGCTGCGCGGCTTCATCGAGCAATACCCCGAGGCCGAGCTCGTCCAGCTCCAGGTGAACTACGCCGATTGGGAGAGCCCCTTCTTCCAAGAGCGCGCGTGCGTGGAGATCGCCCACGAGGCAGGCCTGCCCATCGTCGTCATGGAACCCGTCAAGGGCGGCTTGCTCGCCGAGCCTCCCGCCGCCGTGCGCGAGGTCCTCGACGCCGGCATGCCGGATGACTCCTACGCCACCGCCGCCCTGCGCTTTGCCGCAAGCGCGCCCGGCGTCTTCACGACGCTTTCCGGCATGAACACCCTCGAGCAGGTCCTCGACAACTCCCGTCGCTTCGAGCACTTCGAGCCGCTCTCTGCCAGCGAGCACGCCGTCATCGACAAGGCGCGCGAGGCTATGAACGCAAGCAGCATGGTGCCGTGCACGAGCTGCGACTACTGCGCCAAGGTCTGCCCGCAAGACATCGGCATCTCGCGCGCGCTCAGCGTCCTCAACCAATACATCGCCTATGGGGATGCTACCAAGGCCAAGTTCCAGCTGGGCTTCGTGGTCCGCTTCAACGGCGGCAAGAACATGCCGAGCAAGTGCATCAAGTGCGGCGCATGCGAAGCCGCCTGCCCGCAAAACATCAACATCGTCGATTGCCTCGAACGCATCCAGGAAGAGATCGTCGAGGTCGGCGGCGCAGGTCCCATCCTCATGCGCCCCAAGGAAAACGTGGATTAAAGCAGATATCCGCTGTATGCAATTAGCAAAATCGCTGGATGCGTAGGGGAGGGACCCTGTCCCTCCCCATAACCTCGCATTAATCAGCGCCTCCCTAAAGGAGCCTCAAAGACCCATGTTGCCAGACGCCCACATCCACCTCGCCGCACTCGACATCGACCCCAGCAAGGCTCGCCCGGCCCTGTGCGTCACCTGCACGCCGGACGAGTTCGCCTTGGCACTCCCCTGCTTTGAGCATGCGGCACTGGGTTTGCATCCGTGGATGATCACCGATGAAAACACCGATGAATTGCTCGACAAATTCATGCAGCAACTACCCAAAACGCAGCTCATCGGTGAGGTGGGACTGGACTTCTATAAACGGTATGCACAATTTAGTAGCGCGCAATTGAAATGCTTCCGTTTTATTTGCGCATCACTCACACAGGGTCACTACGTCATCTCACTGCACTCTAGAGCTGCCGATAAAGAGACACTCGACATTTTGGAATCTAATGGGCTCAACGCCTCCTCTACCTGCGTTATGCACGGCTTTAATGGCTCTGGAGACCAACTGACGCGCGCCGTGGAGATGGGCTGCATGTTCTCGATTGGACCCCGACAACTGGCAACCAAGCGCGGTCGTGAGTACGTGCGGCAGCTCCCGGCACAGCGCATCCTCCTTGAGACAGACGCCGACGGCTCAAAGCCCTTCACTGCACATGACTGGGAGGCAACCCTCGAGTGTGCGCTTGCCACCCTCAACGAGATCAAGGGTTTTGACATGCGCGACACCATCGCAGAGAACTTCGACCGCATCATGAGCTTCGCGTAAAATAGAGGGTCGCAAGTAACACCCGCAACCAAGGGAGGAACCATGACGCAAGGCAAGGCAGCACGAGAGCTCACGCGAGCCGTCCGTGTTGGCAACGTGACCATCGGCGGCGGCGCACCGGTCGTCGTGCAGTCGATGACCAACCTCCCCATGGCCGACCTCGGCTGCGGCCCGGTGCTCGACATCGACGGCAACGTCGCCCAGATCAAGCGCTTGGCAGACGCCGGTTGCGAAATCGCGCGCGTTGCCATCCCCAACCGCGCGAGCATCGAGCGCTTTGGCGAGGTTTGCGCTCAAAGCCCGCTGCCCGTCATCGCCGACGTCCACTTCGACCACGAGATCGCCATCGGCGCCGCTGCCTGCGGCGCAGCCGCGCTGCGCATCAACCCCGGCAACATCGGCGCGACCGAGCGCGTCGACGCCGTCATCGACGCAGCAGGCGCCGCCGGCATCCCCATCCGCATCGGCGTGAATGCCGGCTCCCTCGAGGACGCCGTCGCCGCGCGCACGGACCTCACCCAGCCCCAAAAGCTCGCCGTGAGCGCCGCTGGCTTTGTCGAGCACTTCGCCTCCCGCGGCTTTGAGGACATCGTCATCAGCGCCAAATCCCACGACGTCATGACCACCGTCGCGGCCTACCGCCAGCTCTCCCGCGAGCTGCCGCAAGTGCCGCTGCACATTGGCGTGACAGAGGCCGGCACCGTGCAGCAGGGCACCATCAAGTCTGCCGCGGGTCTGGGCATCCTGCTTGCCGAGGGCATCGGTGACACCCTGCGTGTGAGCCTCACCGCAGACCCCGTGGAAGAGATCCCCGTCGCCTACGGCATCCTCTCCGCAGTCGACGTGCGCCGCGTCTCCCCGGAGCTCATCAGCTGCCCCACCTGCAGCCGCTGCCAGGTCGACATGATCCCCATCGCGCAGGAAGTGGGCGCGCGCCTCGCCGGCGTCAAAAAGCCCCTCAAGGTCGCCGTCATGGGCTGCGTCGTCAACGGCCCCGGCGAGGCCAAGGACGCCGACTGCGGCGTCGCCTGCGGCAAGGAGAGCGGCATGCTCTTCGCCCATGGCGAGCAGCTGCGCCGCGTGCCCGCGCAAGACATCGTTGACGAGCTGTTCAAGCTTATCGACGAGCTCTAGGCGGTCATGCCGATGAACGACAGCATCATCCCCGACACCATCCAGATCGAGCCCGTCGCCCACATCCGCACGCAGTTTGGCAGCAAGTTTGGCGTGCCGCGCCAAAGCGGCATCGTGGAGTCGCTGAGCGCGACCATCGTCTTCGAGCCCAAGTACCGCAATGCAGACGCGCTGCGCGGCATCGAGGGCTTCAGCCACCTGTGGCTCATCTGGGGCTTCCACCAGGCCCGCAAAGAAGACGGCAGCTGGACGCCGCTCGTACGCCCGCCGCGCCTGGGCGGCAACGAGAAGATCGGCGTCTTTGCCTGCCGCAGTCCCTTCAGGCCCAACAACCTGGGGTTGTCGACCGTGCTGCTCGACGGAGTCGAGGAGACGAGCGACAACGGCACCGTGCTCCATGTGCGCGGCGCGGACCTCGTCGACGGCACACCCATCTACGACATCAAGCCCTACATCCCCTACACTGACAGCCACCCGGCAGCGCTCGGCGGCTTTGCGAGCACCGGCGCGCCCGCGAAGCTCGAGGTAGCGTGCCCGGCAGAGGTAAGCGACATGCTCGGCAGCCAGGCTGAGGCGCTGATCGACGTACTTGCCTGCGACCCGCGCCCCGCCTTCCACAGCGACCCCGAGCGCATCTACGGCATCGACTTTGGCGGCTTCAACGTCCGCTTCAAGGTCGGCAGCAGCGTCGAGGTCATCAGCGCAGAGAGGCTGTAGGGAGCCATCATCCGCAACCCGCCACATGACACACATTGTGCCAGTGACATTGTGTATCACGGCACAGACGTTGGGGATTAACCGCAACCCTAACCCGTGAAACACAATGTCACTGGCACAATGTGTGTCATGCCCCTACACCTCAAAATACGTAGGGGCCGAACTCATTCGGCCCCAGCTTCACAGCAAGCTATTCGATTCGCGTCAGCGCCAACGCGCCGCCGCACCCCTACTCGAAATCCGGCAACTCCCTCGCAAAAGCGCAGAAGTCCTTGAAGCTGCCGTGCTTCACGGTGTCGAGGTCGTAGTCGTTCTTGTTGATGAGGAAGTCCGTCACCAAATACGCATCGCAACCAAGCTCGAGAATCGCCAGGTCATCGGTCGTGTTGTTGCCGACCATCAAGACATCGGATGCCTCGACACCGGCGCGCTCGACGCACTGACGGTAATAGTCCAGCGACGGCTTGACCGCGCAGAAGCTATCGTAAGTCGTGATGAAGCCAAACTGCTCCGGGTCGATCTGCGACCAACCCAAGCGCGCCTTGACCGCCTGCAGGGGAAACACCGGCAGCGTGGTCAAATACAGCGGATAACCCTTCTCGCGCAGGATGCGCAAAGCCTCGAGTCCATCCTCGAAGCGCTCGACGTCGTGGCCGATGTTGCGGTAGAACTCGCTCGCGTAGAAGCGAACCATGACCGGCTCGAACTCATCACGGCTCTTGCCACAAATCTGCGCAAAAACCTGCCAAAACACGTCCATGTTCAGCCCCTCATGCGGCGCGAACATCGCCTTGGTGCCCTCGTTGACTGCATGAAGCAGCAGCTTGGGTTCCTCGAAGCCCTCCTGCGCCAAGAACAACGCAAGTTCGTCAAAATAGCGGCTGACAAAGACGTCGCTCTCCATCGGCAAAAGCGTCCCGTCAAGATCGAAGAAAATGGCCTTATAGCAGGTCATGTACACTCCTCATACATAAAGGAGGCGCCTTACGCGCCCCCGTTTACTTAAACATAAACCCCTCGTGTTGCAGCACGAGAGTATGTGGTGCCGAGCTTAGACCTCGACGTCCTCGACATGCGCGTGGCAAACCGGCTGCTCCGGAACATCGATATCGAGCGCATAGGATGCGACGGTGCGCAGCTCCTCGATGCTCGCCTTATAGCAGGCAAGCGCGTCGATCCAGCGACGCAGGCAAGCGCGGCCCTCGTCCGTGAGGGTGTAGCAGCGCTTTGCGGGACCGCTCTCGCTCAGGTCCCACTCGGAGTTGACCATGCCGTTGTTCTCCATCTGCTTGAGAATACGGTAGATGCCCGTGGGATCAGGGGCGCTGCCACCGTACATGGGACCCTGCGCCATCTCGTGGATGATCGCATAGCCATGCAGGGGCTCCTCGTGAGAGGCGAGCACAGTGAGGATGGACGGCTGCGTCAGACGGGACAGGCTCTTCCCGAGAACAGCACACTCGTTCATCTCGTTATCAGATTTGGGGTGGCAAGAAGACCACATAAAATTCCTCCCTCTATACGCGTCCTTCCATTATAGCCCCAGAACAGGTATTCGTCCGAGCCGAGTGTGTGGAGAAATAACAAAGGGGGCGACCGTGGACTTGTGCAGAGATCAGCACAGTCAACACTTCAGTCAGACTGATTTGTTGACCGAGGCGTTGACCGTTATCTCGATGAAGCTTTTGAGGACCAGACCGGCCCTTACCTGCCGCCTCAACAGTTGTTGCTGCGCGGCTTCTTGGAGTTGCGGATGCGTGCGGCAGACAGAGCGCGAGCATGCGGGCGCTCGCCATTGGCATCGATATACCACGGCATGATGATCACCGCGTTGCCGCTCAAATAGGTGCTGAACTTACCGTCGATGTGATAGTCGCCCACGTCGAAGCAGCCGTCGTTCTTACCTGCGGGATTGAAGGCAAGCTCGTTGACCGCGCCATCCTCGAAGACGTAGACGTCGACTGCGTCAAAACCACGAGGCGCGCGAATCGTCATGCCGCCGCCCTCGCCCGGAAAGCTCACGCTGTCGGCGACGACCGGCACATCGTGGAGCACGATGCTCGGCTTGAAGAGCAGCAAGCCCATCTCCGGGTGCAAAAGCTTGGCCGCATAGCCCCAAACGTCGTCCATGAAGAGCTCGACGTCGCGGAACACGTACTCCAGAAACTCCTCGTAGTTGCGCGAGCGCTCCAGATAGACCGAGTAGATCGGCAGCACTTCGCCATCGACGGCGATTGTGCGCAAGACCGACATCAGCGTCGTCTTCCCCTTGACGCCCGGCTTCATCACCTGCGCTTTGAACTCAGCAATATCCATGATTACCCCCTCTTTTCCTCTAGGGCCCATCATAGACGCTTATCGTCCCAAAGGGGAGCTGGGGCTTTGACGGGGCAAAGGTGCCGCAAAGGGTAGCCGGCAATCGCGCAAGCGCTGTCGAGTCGCAAAACCCACGTAGATGGCGCCTGACGAAGTCGACGCACTAGGTTACGGAGACCGGCAAATCGACAAGTGCGGGCTTTTGCCACTCATCAAGCCGATAAGTGCGGTGCTTTTCGCCCCGCAAGGCGATAAGTGCGGCTCTTTTCCTCGCAGTAAAGCAGCAAAGGACCGCACTTATTCCAGAGGCAATCATCGACGCGTAGCCAGGCACCACTCCTCGTGTCTCATCCGCCTTTCCATCGCACGCAAAAAGGGCACCCGCCACGACGGCAGGTGCCCTTCGATCAACGCAAATCGGCGACGGCGTTAGCAGATCTTGCAAACCCAGCCCTCGGGGCCGGCGATCTTGCACTGCTGGATGTCGGTCAGCGTCTTGCGCAGATCGTGCATGACAGGACCGGAGGTCTCCAGGCCGTTGGCAAAGCCGATGACGGTGTCGCCATCCTCGACGTAACCGACCGGGGAGATGACGGCAGCAGTGCCACACATGCCGCACTCGACAAAGTCGCCGTCGAGCAGCTCCTGGTACTTGACCGGGCGCTCGATGACGTTGAGGCCCAGATACTCCTTAGCCACGACCACCAAGCTGCGGCGCGTGACGGAGGGCAGGATGGAATCAGTGTGGCTCTGAGGGACGACCAAGTTGCCTTCCTTGTCGACAAAGAGCAGGTTGGCGCCGCCGGTCTCCTCGACATAGGTGCGGGACTGGCTGTCGAGGTAGAGGTTCTCTGCGTAGCCGGCAGCATGTGCCTCCATACCGGGCTTGAGGCTCATGGCGTAGTTGAGGCCGGCCTTGATGTTACCGGTGCCGTGCGGAGCCGCGCGGTCATACTTGGCAACGCTCAGCTTGACTGCGGTGTCGCCGCCCTTGAAGTAGGGGCCGACAGGCGTGACGAGGATGCGGAACTGGTACTCGTCAGCGGGCTTGACGCCGATGACGTCACCCGTGGCGATCATGAAGGGGCGGACATAGAGAGTAGCGCCGCTGCCAAAGGGAGGCACCCAGTCCTTGTTGGCCTCGACGACCTGCTTGACAGCATCGACGAAGCGATCCTCCGGGAAGGCGGGCATGCACAGGCGCTCCGCGGAGTCAGCCATGCGCTTGGCGTTGAGGTCCGGGCGGAAGCAGACAATCTCGCCGGTCTCGGTGGTGTAGGCCTTCAGGCCCTCGAAGACCTCCTGGCAGTAGTGGAAGATACCAGCGCACTCGGAAAGCTGCAGGGTATGGTCCTCCGTAAGGAAGCCCTCGCCCCAAGCGCCGTCCTTGTAATTGCAGACGTAGGAGTAATCAGTCTTCATATAGCTGAAGGGGAGATTGCCCCAGTCGATATCCTTCTTTGCCATGAAAATCATCTCCTCTTTAAACGCGCAGGTAAACGCGCGGTTTTTCAAGTTCCTGACATGGTACCCCCTGGGCGTGTTTCAGGAACGTTAATTGTGTCGCTATACCGCCAGCGCAACGACCTCGGGACCATAGTCGAAGAATGACGGTGATCGAACGGATGTGGCCAGGTCTTTTCCGTTCGATTGCCCCGCAAACAACCAGCATCTCCCCCTACGCCCTCGGATGCGCTGACATGTACTCCGCGCGGATGTGGCTCAAGTCCACATGCGTGTAGATCTGAGTCGTCGAGATATCCGCGTGGCCGAGCATCTCCTGGAGCATGCGCAGGTCAGCGCCGCCTTGGAGCATGTGCGTCGCAAAGCTGTGGCGCAGCACGTGGGGGTGCAGGCCCTCGATGCCGACCTTGCGCCCGTAGCGCTCGACGATCGCCATCACGCTGCGGCGCGTGAGCCGGCCGCCGCGCGCGTTGAGGAACACCGCCTCCGGGTCCTGCGGACGCAGCGCCTTGACGGTGCGCAGCATCGGGCGCCCATCGCGCAGGTACTCGGCAAGAGCGCTTGCCGCCGAGCCCATGATCGGCACGATACGGTCCTTGTCGCCTTTGCCGTGCACGCGCAGCATGCCCTCCTCGAGCAGCAGGCTCGCAAACCCAAGGCCCGACAGCTCGCTCACGCGCAGGCCGCAGCCGTAGAGCACCTCGAGGATCGCGCGGTCGCGCAGGCCGGCGGGCGTAGCCGGGAACTCCTGGTCGAGCAAGCGCGCCACCTGGTCGATGGTAAGCACCTCCGGCAGCGTTGCCGGCGCCTTGGGGATGGGCACGCTCGAGACCGGGTCAACCTGGGTGATGTCCTCGTTCACCAGGAAGCGATGGAAGGTCTTGAGCGCCGCCACATGGCGGTCCACAGAGCTTGGCGAGTACCCGCGCTCGCGCAAATCGGCGATGTAATCCGTCACCATCTCGCGGCGGATGTCGTCGTAAGCATCGACGGCGCGCTCGTGCAAATACGAGAGGTAGTCCTCGAGGTCGTAGCCGTAGGACTCCACCGTGTGCGCAGACAGGCCGCGCTCCGCCGTGAGGAAGACGAGGAAGTCCTCGAGGCTTCCCTTGTACGGACCCAAATCCGCGTTAGCGCGGCGCATCGTCTTGCGGGGCATGCTCGGCTTCCCTACTTCGCCGCGATTCTAGCGAGTGCGATCGCCATGCGCGCCGTGTCCTCGAGGTCTTTGACCTTGAGGCACTCGGTGACGGAGTGGAAGTTCGTCATGCCAGTGGCAACCACGCAAGGCGCCACGCCGCGGCCCTTGAAGATGTTGGCGTCGCTTCCGCCGGCAGAGACCTCCATCCAGAAGGGCAGGCCACATGCCTCGGCCGACTTCTTGGCGAGCTGGACCGCGGAGTCTTCCTCGGTGAGCAGGAAGCCATCGTACTCGAGCTCCCAATGCTGCTCGACGCGCGCGCCCTCGGCCGCCGCGCCGTCCTCAAGGCACTGCATCATCGCGGCCTTGTTCGACTCGCACAGGGCCTTGTCGACCGCACGGCACTCGCCGGTGATGTGGCAGGCGTCGGGGATGATGTTGTTTGCGCTGCCACCAGAGATCTTGCCAACGTTGGAGGCGGCGTTGGCACCCACTGCGCCCAAGCAGCCGCGCTCGCGCATGAGGCTTACGGCCTTGGCAGCGGCGGCGATGGCATGGATTCCCTCGGCCGGAGCACAACCCGCATGGCTGGCCTTGCCGATGAAGTCCGCGCCGAAGGTGTAGTGATAGGGGGCGCCAACGGTCACGCCGCCGGGATTGCCGTCCATGTCGAAGACAAAGCACGGCTCGTCGGGCTCGAAATCGCCCGCGCTCAGCGCCTTGGCGCCGCAGCAGCCAACCTCCTCTTGCACGGTGAGGACGATCTTGACGGTGCAGTAGGGCTCGTCTCCCTCCACCAAGCTGCGCACGGCTTCGATGATCGCCGCATCGCCGACCTTGTCGTCGCCACCGAGCACCGTGCTGGCGTCCGTGTGGATAACGCCGTCGGTGATGATGGGCTCGACGCCGCAGCACGGGGGCACGCAGTCCATGTGAGCCGTGAAAATGACGGAGCCGGGCGCTGTGCCGGGCAGCACCGCGTAGATGTTGCCCGTATCGCTGCCGGCGTCAAGGCCGCCTTGGTCGAACTCGACCTCGCAGCCGCACGCGCGCAGAGCATCCGCACAGTAGCGGGCCACGCCGGCCTCCTTGGTAGAGGGGCTGTCGATGCGGACGAGGTCGAGGAAGGTGTCGAGCACGCGCTGTGCGTTCATGGTCATCTGCTCCTATCGCTTAAGAAACGACAATGCTCGGCTGCATGGGCCCTGCCCAAGGCAGCTAAGCGTTCGGCATTCATGGTAACGCGCGCACGCCCGCGCTCCGTAACAAAATCGATACAGGACAAGGCAAGTTTCGAGCTTGGGAAAAGCCTTCACACTGCTATCATTAGTCGGTACGTCTGATTACATTCTAGGGGGCTTTCCACATGCGAGTCGGTTTCGACAACGATAAGTACATCACCCTGCAGGCACAGCGCATCAAGGAGCGCATCCAGCAGTTTGGCGGAAAGCTCTATCTCGAGTTTGGCGGCAAGCTCTTCGACGACTACCACGCGAGCCGCGTCCTGCCCGGCTTCAAACCCGACGCCAAGATCTCCATGCTCAAGAGCATGCAAGACCAGGTGGAGATCGTCATCTCCGTCAACGCCAACCATATCGAGAAGAGCAAGGTCCGCGGCGACCTCGGCATCACCTACGACGACGAGGTCCTGCGCCTGATGGACATCTTCGAGTCCCTCGGCTTCTACGTGGGCAGCGTCGTCATCACCCAATACGCCAACCAGCCCGGCGCGGATGCCTTCTGCCAGCGCCTCGATCAGCTGGGCGTCTCCTGGTACCTGCACTACCCCATCGCCGGCTACCCGCATGACATCGCCCACATCGTCAGCGACGAGGGCTACGGCAAGAACCAGTACATCGAGACCACGCGCCCGCTGGTCGTCGTGACCGCTCCCGGCCCCGGCTCCGGCAAGATGGCAACCTGCCTCTCCCAGCTCTACCAAGAGCACAAGCGCGGCGTGAAGGCCGGCTACAGCAAGTACGAGACCTTCCCCATCTGGAACCTCCCGCTGGACCACCCCGTCAACATCGCCTACGAGGCCGCAACCGTCGACCTCGACGACGCCAACATCATCGACCCGTGGCATCTGGCCGCCTACGGCGAGACCACCGTCAACTACAACCGCGACGTGGAGATCTTCCCCGTGCTCAAGGCCATGATGGAGAAGATCATGGGCGAGAGCCCCTACCAGTCCCCCACCGACATGGGCGTGAACATGGCGGGCTTTGGCATCGTGGACGACGAGGCATGCCGCGACGCCTCCAAGATGGAGATCGTGCGCCGCTACTTCGCCGGCGCGGTCAAGGTCCAGCGCACCGGCCTGGGCCAAGAGGAAGTCGACCGCCTCGAGATCATCATGCGCAAAGTCGGCATCGACCCGGACTTCAACCCCGCGCGCAAGGCAGCGCTGAACAAGGCGGAGGAGACGGGCGCTCCCGCAGGCGCGCTCATCATGCCTGACGGCTCCATCGTCACCGGCAAGACCTCCGAGCTCCTCGGCGCGGCGAGCAGTCTGCTGATCAACGCAGCCAAGCAGGCCGCAGGCGTCGACCACGAGACCTGGATCATCGCAGACGAGGCCCTGGTGCCCATCTGCAACCTCAAGACCAACGTGCTCCAGGGTCGCAACCCCCGCCTGCACCCGGACGAGATGCTCATCGCCCTGTCCATCTCCAGCGCGAGCAACAAGCTTGCGAAGGACACAATCGAGGCACTCGACCAGCTGCGCGGCTGCGACGCGTTCTTCTCGAGCATCATCTCCGAGGACGACGAGCGCCTCTACAAGACGCTCGGCATCAACGTCTGCTGCGAGCCCTGCTACGAGAGCGGCAGGCGCTTCCACAGGTAAGCCGCAAGTACCACACAGCACAACGCAAAGCAGCCCGCATCACGCGGGCTGCTTTTTTCTTTGTTGAACGTTTGTGACCAGGTACACGTTGACCACCAAACACCAGCCAGGCGACGTCCCGCTCCTATCTGCGCAGCACCTTGCGCTTGATGGCAGAGAAGAGGCGGTTGATCTCACCCACATGGAACACGCGGCACAGCAGCATGATGACCGCCAAGCCGACGATGCCGGTGATCGCCAGCGCCAACAGCGAGCCGAGCGCCGTGCCCGTCGCCAGCACGCCATCGAGCGCGCGGGAGAGCACGAAGGCCACCGCACCGCCCACCAGGCTGGCAAGCGAGACCTTGGCAACGCCGGGGACAAGACCCACGATGTTCAGCCCAGCGATGCGGCGCTGCAAGATCGCAAGAAGCGTGACGAGCATCAGGGAGTAGAAGCAGATGTCGGTGACCGGGATGCCGATGAGGCCAAGGCCCTCGAACCCACCCAGCCCCACAACACCCGTGAAGACCATGTAGAGCCCAACCTGCACGCAAGTGAAGACGGCATTGCAGATCGCAACCGTCTTCATGTCCTTAAGCGCGGAGAACACGCGGTAGACGAACATGTACGCCGCATAGATTGGCAGGTTGATCGCCCAGCCCATGAGCAGGCGCGCAATCGGCTCGATGTCATCGGCAGAGAAACGGCCGGCCGAGTACAGGCCGATAAGCTCGTAAGCACAGGAGAACAGCAGCGCCGCCATCGGGATGATGAGCAGAAGCGTCGTGGAGAGGCCGGCGAGCATGTGCTCCCTAAAGCGCACGTTATCCTTGCGCGAGAGCGCGTCGCTCATCTCCGTGAACATCGCGGTGGAAAGCGCCACGCCGAGCACGCCGTAGGGAAACTGGTACCACATCCACGCATAGCTCACGGACGAGGGACCGTTTGCCGCCACGTGCAGCGCGCAGCTGTTCATGACGGACAGCGAGACGAGGTTGATCGCCGTGCAGGCAATGGCCGGCAGCGCGAGCTTGATGGTGTCGCGGAAGCCCTCGCCGTGGAAGTCGATGATGAAGCGGAAGCGGATGCCGGTCTTGCGCAGAGCCGGAAACTGGACAAACGCCATTACCATGATGGAGAGCAACATCGTGATGCCGAGCCAGGTCGTGCCGGCCGTCGCGTTTGCTGCAGAGATGAACGGGTAGGCAAAGAAGCCGATGATGGCGATGATGTTCATGAAGACCGAGCTGATGGCCGGCCAGAAGAACTCGCGCTCCGCATTGAGGATGCCGGAGAAGATCGCGCTGATGCCGTAGAAGACGATCTCAAAGGACAGGAAGCGGAAGAACCACACCGCAGCGGTGACCGTCTCGTCGGAGGCAGAGCTGAAGAGGCTCTGCGTCACGATGACCTGCGGGGCGAAGATGCTGGCGAGCAAGGCGATGCCGCCGAGGAACACCGCGGCGATGGAGAGCAGGTTGGAAGCGTAGTCGCTCGACGCCGCTGTGTCGCGCTGGTTGCGCTGCTGCAGGTAGATGGGCAGAAACGCCGTGGAGAGCACGCCGCCTGCGACAAGCTCGTAGATCATATTGGGCAGGTTGTTGGCAAGCGCAAAACCCGCAGCCATGACCGTGTTGCCGAGCGCAAAGGCCATCGCCCAAGTGCGGATGAAACCCGTCGCGCGGCTGACGAGCGTGCACAGGCTCATCACCGCCGTGGACCGCGCCACGCTCTTGCGCGGCTGCTCTTCGTTCTTGCTGTCGATCTGAGTGTTGTTTTGAGTATCCATAACGTTTAATTGTAGCGCAGCTACAGGAGCATGGCAGGTTACAGACACCCGCCAGCTCGCTGCAACCTATGGCGCCGACTTCGTCTGGCGCCTACGTGAGCTTTGGAGCCCGTAGGGGAGGGACCCTGTCCCTCCCCATATACCGTTCATCCTCTGGGGAGGGACAGGGTCCCTCCCCTACGCACTCCCCACATCTCATAAAAATTCGCAAAGCGCCAGCTTGCCGTCGCGTCAGCACCGACGGGCCGCAGGCCCCACGTAGGCGCCAGACGAAGTCGGCGCCATCGTTGCAGCACACAACCACGCCATCACGTCAGCGTCATCGGGCCGCCTGCTCCCTACCTCGGCTTGACCGCGTTGAGCGCCACGGCCCTGAAGCTCACGCCCTCGTCGCTGCTGACGGTCTCGACATGCTCGGTCGCCACATAGCCGCGATCCGCCGCCACGTCGTAGGAATCCACGATGACCGGCTCCTCAAAGCCAGCCTCCGCCATCAACGCGAAGAGCTCCCCCTGCGTCCTGCCTGCCTGGACGGAATTGCCGATCTTGCGCGCAGCCTCGACAACAGCCTCATCGCGCTCCTTGTCGGAGAAGATCGTCTCGCAGATGAGGATTCCGCCCGGCTTGAGCACGCGGAAGAACTCCGCGAGCGCCGCGCGCTGGTCGCACAGCAGGGTCATGACGTTGTTGATGTAGACGACGTCGACCGCGCAGTTGCCGATGCCGCCGGCCAGCAGGTCCTCCGGATAGGCGACGTGGAACTCCATGTTGCTCGTCTTGAAGCCGTTGCGGCGCAATGCCTTGGGCTCGCTTTCCTTGGCGTCCTCGATGTAGCCCGCAGAGCTGTCAACGCCGATGGCTGTGCCCTTGGGCCCGACCTTGGCAGAGAGCTTATAGACGCCCTTGCCACGTCGGCACTGCACGTCGAGCACCTTCTTGCCTGCCATCGGCACGTTGTCGATGATCATCTTCGACATGCTCGCAAAGCCCCACTCGACCTCGCGGCCGTTGTAATAGCGGTCGAGCTCCTCCGCACTCGGCTTCTCAACAGCTGCCTTCTCTGCTGCAGCCAGTGCCGTCCCCGCAGCAGGCTGCACCGTAAGCGCCTCGTTGAGCGGCTGCATGGGAACGCTGCCCTGCTCCGTCACGCCATAGGCATTGCCTGCGCTGCTCCCGATACCGGCAGCAGAGCCGTCAGTCACCGAGTGTGTCGCCGCGAAGTCGCTGTCGTCGGCAAGCTGCGCAAGCTCGCTGATGCGGTTGGAGAGGTCCGCGCGCGATGCGTCGACCTCGAGCTGATCGTTGAACTTATAGAAGGCCTCGTTGCCGTAATGCGAGATGAACTGCGTGGTCGTGGCGCGCGTCGTGATCTCTGCCAAGAAGACGAGCATCTCGCGGCTCTCAAAGACATCAGCCACGAACTGGAAGGCGTTCGACATCTTGGCATCTGCCGCGTCCACCAGCGGCTGGATCTTCGCGACTTCCTCGCCGTAGAGACGCTGCAGGGTCTCGAACGCGGCCGGGCCCTGCGTCGTCTTCTCGAGCGTGCAGGCGGAGACGAGCGCGCGCAAGAGGCCAATGGAGAGGCGCTCCTTGCGGATGTTGGCTGCACTCATCGTGTTGGCCTCAAGTGCGCGGGCAAGCTTGGACTCGCGCTCGCCCAAGCGCTCGATGAGCGTGCTGTCGATGGAAGCGCCGCCCAGCAGCTCGCCCTTGATCTCGCGCAGAACGTCCCGCGCGCTGATGACGGTGTTCTCCTGGTCGATGGTCTTGGAACACTCGCCCGCGAGGCTGTCGAGCAGCAGGCCTACCAGCGCGATGCGCTCGTCGAACTCCGCAGCTCGGGCACGGCTGTAGACCTCCGGATCGGGGTTGCCGTCGAGGATGCGACCCACCTGGTAATCCGCACGGTACTTCTTGAACAACGCATAGTAGACGGAGAATTGGTCCGCGATATCCTCGTCGCGCAGGTACTGGACGATGAGGTCGCGGTCGACGGGCTTGTCCATCTCCTCGTAGAGGCCGATGATCTGGGCGAGGTCCTCCCAGCCACGCGCCGTGACAAAGGACTTGCCGCCGCCGGCCTTGGACTCGACCTTGTAGAAGCAATCGCGCTTAGCGTCGAGGAAGGTCGTCACCGCAGGGTGCACGCCCTTGGTGCTCGCATAGCTCTTCCATACCGCGTAGTCCGGCTCGATATCGATCTGACGCAGGCGATCGAGCGTGACGATGTCGAACTCATGGACGGAGCGGTTGTACTCGGGCGGATTGCCCGCGCACACGATGACCCAGTCGTCGGGCACCTTGTGCTTGCCAAAGGTCTTGTACTGCAAGAACTGCAGCATGGAGGGGTAGAGCGTCTCGCTCACGCAGTTGATCTCATCCAAAAAGAGGATGCCCTGACGGCAGCCGCTCGCCTTGATGTAGTCGTAGACGGAGGCGACGATCTCGCTCATCGTGTACTCGGAGGCCTCGTACTCCATGCCGTCGAACTCGCGATGCTCGATGCGCGGCAGGCCGAGCGCGCTTTGGCGTGTGTGGTGCGTCATCGAATAGGAGACGATGCCGATGCCGAGCTCCTGTGCCACCTGCTCCATGATCGCCGTCTTGCCGATGCCGGGGGCGCCCACCATGAAGATGGGGCGCTGATGCACCGGCGCGATGATGTACATGCCCGCGTCGTCTTTTTGCAGGTAGGCCTCGACCGTATCCTTGATCTGGTTTTTCGCAGAGGCGATGTTCATGTCGTCGTATCCCTTCTCGCGTACCTACTCGTCGTTATCGCTGTATCGGCACGGTCAACACTTCAGCCAGACTGTTTTGTTGACCATGCCACTGCGTGGTTTGGTCAACAAAACAGTCTGGCTGAAGTGTTGACCGCCACCGCGTCGTTACAATCCTTAGCCCTCGTCCTTGAACTGCCTGATGTCCTCCTCGTCGATCACAACCTTGATCGCCCAAGGCGGAACTGCCGGCAGCATGCGGTCCCCGTCGTCGAGGAAGACGAAGGCCGTGTCGTAATCCGGCGTCTTGTCCGGAAACTGCCCCAAGCCATCTGTGAAGTAGATGAGACCCTTCAAGTCGCGCAAAGCGCCGCTGTCGCGCAGCGCCTGCACGTAGGCGAAGGTCGGCCTGAAGTCCGTACCGCCAAAACCGCGGATGTGGAAGTTCTCCATCAGGCTGTCCACCTCTTTGAGGTCCGAGATAAACTGCACTGCCTGCACCTTGGAGTCGCACTGCACGATGTAGATGCGCACCTTCTGCGTGAAGCTCTCGAACTGCTTGAGGATGGAAAAGGTGTGCTCCAAGAAGCGCTTGACCAGCGGCCCGCTCACGGATTCCGACGTGTCGATCGCGATCACGAGGTCGCGCATCTTGTGATCTTCCTTGTACTCAAGCGGCTCGATGAAGGGCATGTTGCCGTACATGTCCATGCCAAAGGTGTAGTAGATGTAGTCGAACTCGTCCTGGTTGACCTTCATCTCCTCGTTGGTCTGCATGAACTGGCGCAAAAAGGCCGTGTAGTCGTACTTCTTGCGGTTGGCGATGCGCAGGCTCGCGATCAAGCTGCCCGCCTCGTCGCCCCACTCGGAGTTAAAGGTCTGGATGTCCATCTCGATCTGCTTGGCGAGCTCCTCCCAGTCCTTCTCTGTCTCGCGGTCCTCCTGGCGCTCCTGCTGAGTGCGCGTGTCCTCCTGCGGCATGGATTCCTGGCCGCCGGAGTCATCGTCACCGGTGGCCTCACAGACCTCGTCGCCGTCGGTGCGGGCTTCGTCGGAGTCGTCCTCACCATCCTCTTGAGGCGCATCATCGTCATCGGCATGCTGGGCGTTGAGCGTGCGCTCCACCTGGTCCTTGAGCTCGTCGGAGATCTCGTCCATGATGTCGCCGCCGCTCTCGAGGCCCTTCTCGTCGTCGCCTTGGTCCTGGTCGAGCTCCTGCACCTCCCCGGGCTGCGACTGGCTCTGGTCGTCCTCGAGCGCGTTGCCCGGCCAGCTCTCGTGGTTGTCGCGCTCGAACAGCGCATGCAAATCCGCGATCTTGCTCGCGTTGAAGCCGCGGTAGATCGTGCCGTTTGGCGCAGAGACCGCCATCCTCAAGAAGCTGTAGAGCTTGCCCGGGGTCAGGCTGCCGATCTCCATGACGAGCTCGTCGATGTACTGGCGGCGGTCCTTGTCGCCCTCACAGGCAAAGCGGTCCCCGCACATGTCGAGCACAGCGGACTCCGTGATGATGTCGCAAGTCAGCCACCAGGCCTCCTTGGCGGGGTGGTTCTCGTCGAAGGGGTGCCTGAAGATGCAGTGCATGGTCATGTGCAGGTAGTCGCGGATCGTCTCCTCGAAGGAGGCGTTGAAGCGCGCGAGCACGCGCGGCGGGTCGAAGTAGACCTTCTTGCCGTCGGTGGCCATCGGGTAGCGCATGTCCGCGCGCAGAGGCGCAAGCTCCATGCGCCACAGCGCCAAGTCCAGGAAGCGGAACTTGAGCATGAGCTGGCTGCGGCACTCCTCGATGACGTCGCCTGCCAGCTTGTCCTCCATCTGGCGCCGCGCGAGCTTGCGGTCGTTTATTTGCTGAGGTGTCGGCATGTTCACCTGCCCCTACAAAGAGAAGTCCATGGTCACGCGCCCAAAACGACGGCGCTTGACCTCCAGCAGATACCCCGTCATAGCCGCATCCTGCACCGTGCCGATACGGTCGATGCACTCCGTGAGGTTGTCCTCCGTGATATAGCCCAAGTCGATGAGCCTGTCGATGGAGCGGCGGTCGTCCGCGCGGGCCAGGGCCTCGCACACGTCGACGACGTTGTTGTGCAGAAAGCGCGTGAGCGTCTCCATATGGCCCGTCGTCATGAAGACCGGGTCCTCGAGGCGTTTGAGCATGCGCGCGACTTGCTCGTGCAGCTTAAGACCGCCGGCGTTCTTGCCAAAGCCCATCGCGTTGCAGACCACCGTGTCGTAATAGCGGAAGAGCATCTCGATGTCGCACTCCGTCATCGTCGTGAAGGCGAGCGCGAGCTGCTTGATAGAACGCGGTGTGTCGGGGAAGTAGAAGTCGAAGCAATCGTGTCCCTCGATCGGCTCGACGAGGTCGATATGCACGTGCTTGACAAAGCTCTCGATCGCCAGACCGCGCACCCCGATGTTGAATATGTTGTTGGACATGGAAAGCTCGTCGATCGTCCGTATGCCGTTGAAGGCGTACTCGGCGATAGTATGCACCTCCAAGGGGATGGCGACGGAGCGCTCCGTGCCCGTGCAGAGCATGACCTCGACACCGCGCGGCTTGCGCTCGCACAAGAGGCTGCCGTCGACAAAGTAGCGCGCGGCAAGCTCCGGTGCGACCTCGACGCTCTTGACGCTCGGTTGCCCTTCGCCGTGATGGGCATAGTAGCTCACCAGCGCATTGGTCCCCAGCTCCTCAAGCGAGGCCGGCAGATTGAGCGCTTCGAGGTTCGTATCGAGGAAGGCCTCGTCGCCGATGACACGCACCGTGCTGGGAATGCACGCTTCCTTGAGAGCTGTTGCCCCCTTGAACGCCCAGCGCCCGATCACCTCAAGCCCCTCCGGCATGACCACGCGCGTGACCTTGTCGTGCTTGAGCAGCGCGCCCTCGTCGACAAAGCGCGTGGATGCGTCGAGTACAAGCTCCGTCTGCTCCGGGTCCACCAGCTGCACGAGGTGAAGCCCGTCGTCGAGCTGGCGATACAGGGCTCCGTACTCGTCCAAGCGCAGGTATTCGGCATCGTCCGGCAAACTCAACGTCGCGTCTGCGCCGGAAAACACCACCGAAGTCTCGCCAACGGCATTGAGACCCAGCTGATACAAGGTCGCAGGGAGGTCGAGCCTGTCGATGGCGGTGCCCGTGAAGGCATTATCTCCGATCACGCGCAGACCCTCGTTGAGCACTACGTGGGCGAGCTTGGAGCAGCGGAAGAAGGCCTTCTCCGATATCTGGACCAGCGCAGGCGGTGCGACAAACTCCTCGATCTGGTTGCGGTAGAACGCGAACTCACCGATGTAGACAAGCGAGTCCGGCAGCGTCACAGAGGCAAGACAGGACAACCCGTTCATGCAGCGCTTGGCGAGGCCCAGTGTGCCCGCCGCGACCTCGTAGGCAGCGCACGGCACCGCAAGCGCGACAAACCAGGAGCCATCCTTTGTGTAGATACCCCTGCCGTCGCTAGCCAGGACCTGGTTATCGTCTGAGACCTCGACGGACGTAAGCTTGCTCTTGGCAAAGGCACCGGCTGCGACCTCGCGCGTACCCTCGCCGATCACCAGGCGCTTGATATCGGAGTTGTCGAAAACATCGGGTTTAACGACCTCGAGCGCGCCGGGGAGCACGAGCTCCTCCACCTGCATGCAGTGCCTGAACCACGAGGACTCGAAGCGGTTCACAAAGCGCGGCAACACAAGGCGCTTGAGTTTCCTGCAAGCCCTGAAAGCACAGCTGCCAATGGAAAGCACGCTATCAGGACAGATGATTTGCTTGGTCATGGGGAGACTCGACAGCGCGTCGTCCCCGATGGCCACCACCGGGAAGCCCTCGATGACATCGGGGATGCGGATGTCCTCTGCCCTGGACTCGCAATGCTCGATGCGCGCTTCTGCCTCGTCAAGGAGCACGTAAGTCCAAATACAGCTGCCATCGTCGAACACGCGCGGCTCTCCCGCGCGTGCCGCCTCAAGCTGTGCGGCGTGTTGTTTGGCGGCGTAATGCGCGTCCAGACGCTCCTTCATCTCCTCGACGTAGCCCTCGGCAAGTCGGTTCTCCCACGACATGACCGTCGGGGAGAAACCCCCAAAGGTCACCTGCAGGTCCTTGAGGGACAGGTTCTGCTTGGCAGCCATGAACGAGGGATGAAAATCGTCAAATTTCTCCATGTACTCCTTGGAGCGCATGAGCTTCTTGAGGTTCTCGTCCACAGAGGCCCCTGACTCCCCAAAAGAACAGGTAAATTGCGGTAACTCAGTGAGAAAGGACATAATGTCCTCCCTTCCCTACAGTTCGAAGCGCTTGGTATCCAGTCCAAACCTCTCGTCGATGATCCTGAGCATATGCCCCGTCATCGCCGCGTCTTGCAGCTTTGCAATCTCGTCGGTGACCTCGTAGATGTTGTCGGCGTTGAGGTAACCAAGCTCGACCAAATCGTCGATCGCAGTACGGTCGTCGTGCTTTGCGATGGCGATGCAGATATCTACCAGGTGGAAGGCGAACATCTTCTCGATGGTGTCTTTATGCACTGGCGCGAGGAAGATGGGGTTTTGCATGCGGCCGATGAGGTGCTTGGCCTGGTCGTACAAGGCAAGGTCCTCGTCGTCGGCATCGAACTTTGCGGCGTTGGTGATCGTGAGGTCATAGCCCCTGAACACCATCTCCACATCCATCTCCTTCATGAGGCCAAAGGCGTTGTTCTGCTGCTTCTGACCGCGCTTGGTGTTGGGAAAGCAGAAGTGAAAGTCCGTCTGCCCCTCGAGCGGCTTGTCGCAGTGGATGAAGATGTCCTCGATGAGGTTCTCGAAGGCCAAAGCGCGCAAGCCAACGTGCTTCACTTTGTCGGAGATATGTAGTTCGCGCACACTCACCGAGCCCTTGAACGCATAGTCGCATACGGTATCGACCTCGTCGGGGAAGGTGACGACGGCGGAGGAGCCATCGTAGATGACGACACGCGAGGTACCGTTGTCCATGCGCTCGCACAGCATGCCGCATACCTTGTAGAACTTCTTGGAGTCCTCGTCGACCGTGACCATGGCCAGCGAGGGAACGTATTCCTCATGATGGGCACCGCAGGTGATGAGCGCCTGCACGCCGAGCTTCTCGAGCGAGGCGGGGATATGGAAGGAGCGCAGCTCCGTGTCCATAAAGGCGCCGTCGCCGATCACCTTGAGGGTAGAGGGAGAGTTGACGTGCACGAGATTGCGGCAGTCCCTGAAGGCAAAGCGGCCGATCTCCTCCAGTCCCTCCGGCAAGACCACACACCTGAGCCCCGTCTGCTTGGCAAACGCGCTCTCGTCGATGGCATAGGTCCCCTCAAGCAGCTCGACCTCCTCGACCTGCGGGTCCATCGCGCGAATAACGCGCAAGCCGGCCTCGTCGATGGCGTACAGCACGCCGCAGCGGTCGAGCTTGATGGACTGGGAGTCCTCGTCGATGCTAAAGGTTGCATCGGCGCCGGAGTACCTGAGCGGTGTGCGGTCAACGACCTTCTTGCCGAGCACCTCAACCGTCTTGGGCAGCCTCAAGCTCTCGAGTGTACTGCTGCAAAAGGCCTCGTCGCCGATTACGCGCAGACCCTCGTTGAGCTTCACGCGCGTGAGCTTCTTGCAGTTGAAGAAAGCCTGCTTCTGGATCTCCTCCAAGCCCGCAGGGGCGAAAAACTCCTCGATAGAGGTCTTGGCAAAGGCGAACTCCCCCACGACCTTGACGCTGGAAGGCACCTCGACCTTCTCCAGCTGCGCAAAGCCGCTCGTAGCCTTCTTGCCGATGACCTTGCAGCCCTTGGCAATGACGTACTCCACACACGGCATCGCCAGGGCAAGCAGCTCCTTGTCGCCGTGGACTGCGTAGATACCGCAGCCATCGGTCTCCAGGCTCCCGTTGTCCTTGTCGATGGTGAGTTCTTCAAGCTTGCTCTTAGCGAACATACCCGGCTCGATCGCTGCAAGCGAACGGCCAAGATGCAGTTTGCGCAGCCCAGGGTTATCGAAGATGTTCGGCTTGAGCTCCGTCGCATTTTGGGGAATATACAGTTCCTCGAGGGCGTTGCAGTTCTTGAGCCAGCTGGGATCGTAGACATCTGCCTCGCATGCGAGGTTTGCGACCTTGAGGTTCATGCAGTTGCGGAAGGCATAGGCGCCGATCTCGCGCAGCTGAGCAGGCACGCAAACCTCCTCGATGCTGCCGAGCATCGCACATGCGTCATGTACGATTGCCAGCACCGGCTTGCCCTCGATCTCTTGTGGGATGACAAGCTTAACGACGTTTGTCTCCACCTTCTCGATGCGCACCTGGGTGCCGTCAATGACGACGTAGGTCCATACGCTGCCCTCGTCGTCAACATAGCTCTTGGGCTCAGAGGTCCTAGCCGCAGCCTCTGCCGCCGCACGCTCCTTATCCTCTTGGATTTTCCTCGCAAACGCGACGGTGCGCGCCTGTTCCTCCAAAGTGCCCTTTGCCTCTGTCAGTGCCATACCAGATTCCCCCTGATCTTATGAACTCAGCCAAGCAGCTGCTGTTTATCTTTTACTCCGAATACGGCTTGAGTGCCACCTCGCGTAAAAACCTCCCCTGCTCGTCCTTATCAAGCACGTTGAAGGCGATCATCGGATGCACCGGCAATCCCTTGAAGAGGTTTGCGTAGCGCGGCGGGAAGGCGATCGTCTGGTCGTCCTCATCCTCCACGATGTCTGCGCAACCGGCATCCTGCAAGATGATGCGCGCCGCATCACGCTCCGGGCCAAAGACCTTTGCCGTCTTGACGAAGAAATCCCCCTCGTCAAACTCGAAGATGGGATGCACGTGGCGAGCAGGTTCGTTCATCTGCCTGATCTCGCTGCGATGCTTGTTCTCCAGCGAGCAGTAATGCATGCCAAAGCCCAAACCTTCGTCAAGCGCCCAGACCATAAGCTCAAGCGCGAGCTCCTCGCTGCCGGCAACGGCAAGGCCGCCGGAGTAACCGTAGTCGAACATCTCCGGGAAGGGCGGGTTCTTGAGCTCGAATCCACGCTTCTCGAACTCCTCCCAGCTGTGGAAGGGGAAGCAGAACTCCAAGAGGTTCATACCCTTGATGCCATTTTCTGCAAAGCGTCGCATCCAGGTCTTCATGACCTCCTTGGTGCCGGGAATGATGGGCATCTCAACCACGACGTCATCGATGTAGTCGTTAGCCATCTTCATGTTCTTGAGGACGAGCTCCCGGCGCTCCTGGGGGTCATCCTGTTTGATTGAGAAGCGGATCTCCTTGAGACCGGCGTCTGCCAGGCGCTGTGCACCCTCAGGGGTGAGCAGGTCTCCAGAGGTGTACATGCGCTTATGCGCATTGGGGAAGTACTCCCGCGCCCGCTCGAGGAAGGCGATACTGTCGTCGAGGTTGAGCAACGGCTCTCCGCCCGTCAAACCGAGAACGGCCATCTTGCCCTCAGATGCCTCAAACGCCGCCTTAAGTTCCTGTTCCCACGGGCAGCCCTCGCGCACGTACTTGTCGTAGTCGCCGAGGTTGAAGTTGAAGCAGAAGTAGCAGTCGCGATGGCACTTGAAGGTGGTCGAGAAGGTCTCCGAGCCGTTCATGCCCGTGCACTCCACGCAGGCCTTGGACAACCACCCTGTGCGAATGCTCGCTCCTGCATTGCGGAACTCAGCCCCGCGCTCTTGGAGCTGCTTGTGCAGCTCATCCACATGATCCAGATGCGCGTTGCGCGCTGCGAACTTCAAGCCCTTCCCCTCAAGGGCGCGCACATAATCGCTCTCAACCTTGCTAAAGGAATCTAGAGCCTCTTTCAATGCGTTGTTAGTCATGTATCGCTATCGCTTTCAATCGAAACGATTATTTCCTATCCTCTGCTTACTAGCATACCAAAGCCCTGCGACGCAGTTTGCTTAGTAGCCAAGTTGAAGCAAGTAGCAGGCACTCAATCCTTAGATAGTGCCGCGGGCAACACTTCAGTCAGACTGTTTTGTTGACTATGCCAGTCGTAGCTTAGTCAACAAAACAGTCTGACTGAAGTGTTGCCCGTACCAAATCATTGCAAGTCAAGAGCTTTGCAGATTAAGGCAGATGCCCGCTGCGCGCCATTGGCATAAACGGTGCTTACGTAGGGGAAGGACCCTGTCCTTCCCCATACACCTCGCATTAATCAGTGTATTCCCTGATGCCCTTATGCTCCCATGTACAACGAAGCCCACTGGCAAGCAGCGGGCTTCAGGAAGATATGCGCAGTGAGAGTTACTGGTCGCGACGCACGCCTGCAGGATCGACGTTGCGCTGGGCAGAGAGCTCATCGGCGAAAACGATGCAGTAGCGCATGCCCTTGAGCGTCACATACAGAGAAACGATGTTGTGATCAGGGTTGATGGCGTTGGAGAAGACCTCGTAAGTGAGATACTCACGCTCGATGAGTGCCTGATAGGCCTCGTTCTCCTTGAGCTTGCACTCCATCATGTTGGTTGGCTGACGACCAAGCTCGTCCTGACGGAGGGCGATAGTGTAGAGGACGTCCTCCTGCTCCTTGGTCAGGCGGCCGAGCTCCTCGACCTCCTTGAGGATGGCTTCTTCCTCTGCCTTGACTTCTTCTTTAGCGATCATATCTATATTCCCCCTCTAAGAGATATGTACCAAACACTAATTGCTGATTATAAGCGATTAGCACTTCGCAAAAGCAACGGACCGCAAACACGAGTCATATCTAGGGAAATGCTGATCAAAGCAAATGCCCACTACGTGCGATTGGTAAAACCGCTGGTTACGTAGGGGAGGGACCCTGTCCCTCCCCATAAACCGTGCATTAATCAGTGTTTCCCTAGATAAACACTGATTTAACAAATGCCCGCTACATCAGATTGGCAAAACCGCCGGTTGCGCAGGAGGTAAACCTGTCCCCTATACAGCTCGCCTTAATGTGCGTTTCCCTGGGCAGTCTTTGCCCTTGCGAAGATAGCTAGGTAAAAAAAGGGCCCGAGAATCTGTCTCGAGCCCTTTTTCAAATTCGTAGATATGGAATCTACACGCCAGCGTAGCCAGCGTTGGGGTCGGAGCCACCGACACCATGATGGGAGTCGCCCAGCTCGTTACCAGAACGCTTGGTGGAGGTGTAACCAGCCCAAGCACGAGCCATGAACTTACCCTTAACGAAGAAGACCTGAGCCTTCATGATGTCAGCCTGGGTCAGACCGAGTGCCTCGAGAGCGGCTGCCTTGTCGGCACCCTTCTCAACCTCGGCGTTCAGAAGCGCAGCGATATCCTTTGCTTCCATATCCATGATTTCATCGCGAGTCATAAGTCCTCCCTTACTCAAGGATGGGTAGGTGGCCGTTGCGAAGGCGGCCACCTACCAATTTAACGGAAAACTAGCTACTGCTTACAGCTGCCAGAGAACCATCGGACGATCGAACTCTGCCATCTTGGCAACCATCTCCTCGACGGTGCCGTAGTACAGAGAAGCAGACTCCTCGACCTGAACGGCCAGAGGACGCTGACCGGCCTTCTTGCCGTCAGTGCCGTACCACTCGGAGAAGATGCTGGTGGGAACGGGGATGTAGCTCCACTCCCAAGCATCGCCGTCGTTGCCCTCACCCTTCTTGAAGGGGCCGACTTCGACTTCCTTGATACCCCACTGGTCGATAGGAAGAGACATCTCCTCCTTGCAGGCGATCTCAGCGGCATGGTTACCGGAGAAGTAAGTGTAATCGCACAGAAGAGCGTACTTAGTCATTACATTACTCCTTTCTTTAGTCGGCGTTCAGGCCACGGACGCGGCGGATGTTAACCATAACGCCCTTGTAGGGAGCGCCAAAGCCGAGCTTACCGATGCCCTGATGGGGGACAAGCTGGTTGAAGTTGGACTTGAAGACACCGAACAGGTTGGGCTCCTCGCCGTCCTGCTCAGGGAACCACCAACCATGAGCGCAGTTGATGATGCCATCCTTCAGGACAGGAGTGATCTCTGCCTTGAAGCGGCCCTCGCCGAACATGTTGTAGACCTCGCACCAGTCGCCCTCGGTGATGCCGTACTTGGCAGCAGTCTCGGGGTTGATCTGGACCCACGGCCACGGATCGATCTGGCGCAGAGAAGGCACCTGACGATTCTCGGAGTGGAAGGAGGAGTAACGACGGGAACCGGAGGTGGAGATCAGCGGATACTGCTCTGCAATACCGGTGCCTGCGTGACGGACGGGAGACCAGTCCGGCTCGTAGTAGTAAGGCAGCGGATCCTCGCCCCAGGATTCGTACAGGATGGAGTAGGCCTCGATCTGACCAGTAATGGTGTTGAAGCCAGGCTCACCGTCGAAGCGGAGCATGCCCTTCTCGTACTTCTCATACTCGAAGCCATGTGCACCAGGCTGGTACAGGCCGAGCTCCTGGAAGGACTTCCAGTCGAAACCGAGCTCCTTGAGCTGGTCGGAGAAGAACTTGTCAACAGCCTCTGCGAGCTGATCCAGGTCGGGCTCGTTACCCTTGCCCGTGTCCTTGTACCAAGGCCACCACTCGGGGTTCAGGCGAGCGCCGAACATCAGGCAGATCTCGATATCGGACTTAGCCTCGCCGACGGTCAGTGCCTTGTTCATGGGGCCCATGAACACGGTGTTGCGGCCGTAGTGAGTCAGAACGATGCCGTTGTGCTCAGCCCACGTGGAGATCGGCAGGAAGTAGTCGCCGACAGCCATGGAGGTAGGAGTCTGCATGATGTCCTGGACAACGCAGCACTCGATGGACTCGCACAGAGCGTCATGCCAACGCTTGGGCTGTGCAGAGCAGGTCGGTGCCAGGAAGTTGGAGGAGTTGAACCATGCGAAACGCAGCTGGTAGGGCTGGTGAGTCTCCATGGTGTTCAGGGTCTCGTCAGGCTGGGTGGTGGACATACCAGTGGAGAGGCCGGGCCACTCCTCAGCGCCGATACGCTTGGACCAAACCTCGTCGGTCATAGCGCCACGCTGCTCCATACGCCACTTGCCAAGCAGTGCAGACGGGGGACCCAGGGTCAGACCACCGGGGCGGTCGATAGAACCGGCCAGAGCAGCCAGGATGATGAATGCCTGGGACAGCTGGACGCCGTTCTTGTTCTGGTCGAATGCCAGACCCCATGCCCAACCGATGGGACGCTCGGTACCGATGATGTGAGCTGCACGCTTGATGTCCTCAGCGGGGACAGTGGTGATCTCGGCGACCTTGTCGACGGGATACTCGGCTGCGCGCTCCTTCATCTCGTCCAGACCGTAGATCCAAGTCTCAGCGAACTCGTGATCGTACTCGTCGTTCTCGAACATCAGGTTCATGATGCCGAGAGCCAGAGCGGTGTCGGTCTGAGGACGAACCTGGAGGTTGATGTTACCGTTGCGGGAACCAACCCAGGTGATACGGGGGTCAACGGAGATCAGGTGAGTGCCAAGCTTCATCATATCGACGAGGCAGTGGCCGAAGAAACCGTCGCCGTTGGAGGGCAGAGGCTCCTTACCCCAAACAACAACCCACTTGGAGAGGGTGTAGCGGGGATCATGGTAAGAGCCGGGCAGGTGACCTGCGTAGTCCAGCTCAGGGTAGCCAGCACCCAGGACGTAGTCTGCAATGGAGCAACGAGGACCATAGCAGGACCAGCCGGACTGGGTGTAGCAGCAGTTCGGGGACTGCAGAACGGAGAAGGTCAGTGCATAGTAGTAGATGCAAGCCTCACGACCGGTACCACCGAAGCAAACGATGGACTCGGGGCCGTAAGTCTCCTGGTAGTAGCGAACCTTGTCGCAGATCTCATCGAGAGCCTGTGCCCAAGAGATGCGCTCCCACTTGTTCTTGCCGCGATCCTCGTAGGCGCGCTTCATCGGGTAGATGACGCGGTCCTTTGCGTAAGTGTACTCACGCATTGCGAGGTTCATAGCGTTAACGCGACCGGTGGTGATGGGGTTGTCGTCATCGCCCTCGATGCGGATGAGCTCGCCATCCTTGGTGACAACCTTAACACCGTATCCGACGGGATGGGATCCCGGGGGAGACCAGGTGTTGCTGCGAGTGACGACGGTACCGTCTTCAAGCTCGGTACGCCACTGCTTTCCATAAGCCATGTTGAACTTCCTTTCCTCTTCAATTCTTTGGAGAAAGGCTTCGCACTTATTCAGTTCCGGCTTCGAACACCCGTAGCTCTTCAAGCTTCATACTCTTCATTATGAAGCTTCTACCGATGTTGCTGGCTTTGAAAGACCTTGCAGAGTCTCTCTAATTCCAGTAAAAGCCTTCCCCGCTGGGTACTTACCTTTCACCTACTGAAATTGACGCATCGGACTTCTCACTTGGTCGAAGGTGTCTGGGGCAACGACTGCATTCGAAATCCAACGTGTCCATCTTAGACCCTCACAATGCCGTTTGGCGGACAATTTTGGCCGTTCTTCTATCTACCTAAAGAATAACTCTGACCTTTGGGAATGTTTCATCCCGACTGGTGTTATTTGGCAAATTTTCAATTATTGACTTTCGGATTTTTTGGGAGTATTAGCGCTCGAAATCAATTCTGTAAGAGCTGCCATACAGGGTTGTCTATCATCAACTAACGGTATAATGAAACGCGATGCAATATCACCTAAAGAGGGAAGTGATTATGTCCAATTTCAAGTTCACCCTGACTTCCTACGAGCCTGTTTACGCGGTGGCCAAGGAAGTCAAGATCCCCGAGTCTGAGGTTCGAGCACAGGCACTTCGCTGGATGGAGAACAACTGGTGCAAGGAGGGTGAGAAGGCCAAGCTGACAGACCAGTTTGTGAAGTCTCACGCACGCGAGGACGAGAAGGACGCCCTCAAGACAGTTGACGACCTGCTCGTCTTCATCCGCTACAACATGTACAAGGACAACCGCGAGGCACAGCAGCTGTCCGACCAGGACGCCATCTGCGCCGTCTTGGCAGAGCGTCTGGTGGAAGAGCTCCCCGAGCAGCTCGTTGACGAGTCCATCTACGCAGCTCGCATGCGCATCGACGACGCCTTCCGCCGTAGCGGCATCACCGCTGAGGACTACTGCAAGAACAACGGCATGACGGTCGAGCAGCTCCTCAAGGACATCGACACCCGCGCCATCCAGTCCCTGCGCGAGGACTCCGCACTGCAGGCAGTCGTCGACCACGAGAACTTCACCCTCGAGGCAGAGGACTTCTACGCGATCATCCCCGGAGACTCCATCGAGGAAAAGGCCTACAAGCGCCGCCAGATCGAGGCAGACGGCCGCTTGGCAGGCATGGAGCAGTACGCGCTCAAGACCAAGGCCCTCAAGTACGTCATGGACAACGCCATGGTCAAGCGCACGGACGACCCCAACGTCGACTACGTTCGCTACGGCGACGTCTCCGCTGTTGTCGAGACCGCGGCAATGCAGCACCCGGAGGCCTTTGGCATGTAAGCGCCGCCTCAACCGGCTTCTTAAAACGACCCCTCCCCGACCAAATAGGCGGAGGGGTCGTTTTTTATGCTGAAACATTTATTGAAATTTGTAGATTGACAGCGAAATTGACACCTATAGCGATGCAACCAAGCGTCCACACAAGATCACCAGAACGCCAATAAGCAAGGAAATCGCTTATAGCTGTGAGGTCTATGGGGAGGGACAGGGTCCCTCCCCTACGCAGCTTGGGAAACATCGCATTAGATTGACCCTCCCCCATCCGCTGCAGAAAAAGAAATCCCCCGCTTGCAACCGCAAACGGGGGATGTACGACAGCCTAATTAGTCCTTACAGGCCGTTGGAAAGCATGCCGGTGAGGCGCTCGCGTTCTGCGCGCTTCTGGGCCTCCGGAACAAAGCCCTCCTCGGGGGCCTCGATAGCCAGAATCTCGACCTCGAAGTTGAGGTCCTTGCCGGCCAGAGGATGGTTCATGTCGAAAGTGACGGTACTGTCCGTGATGTCGACGACCGTGACAGGCTTCCTGCCGCCATCGTCGTCCCACAGCCAAACGCGGCTGCCAACCTTGGTGTCGATGGCAAGGGCCTCGATAGGCATAGTGTCCGTCCAGTCATCATGGTATTCGCCATAGGCATCGTACTGGTTGACGGTAAAGCTCAGCTTATCACCAACGTTCTCAAGCTCGAGAATCTTCTTCTCGAAGCCCTCAATCGCCTGCTCCATGCCAGTTTGGAAAACCATGGGCTTCTCTGCGTCTGCATAGCCAAACATAGTGCCGTCATCGAGCGTACCCTTGTAAGCCAGGGTAACAGTAGAACCGATTTGCATGCCTTATTCCCCCTCTGATAAAGCGGATGAACTCGTATCTCAACACGGTACAGGTACCTCGGCAAAAGTTCAATTGATATATCCAAAGTGTAGCCACATCGACACGCAAGGAATGGCAAACGCCCAGCTTAGAGCCACTTTCTACGATATAATCTGATAAGAGGAAAATCATCGAGAGGGGCCCTGTATGGCTATGCCCAAAAAGGTCTACATCCCTGTAGACGGCATTGCACGACACGAAGACTTCGAGTGCTGGTACGAGGACGGCGAGAAGTTCGCCACCGTCACCGGCGACTTCCAAAAGGAGACCGACAAGGTCCATATCCTTGGCAGGACGGGCGGAGAAATCGCCCGCATCAAGCCCGATCACAAAGCGCTTGAAATGGACGTCCGCGTGGACAAGTGGACCTACACACTCAAGACCCACGTGATCTTCAAGCACTACTTCTTCCAGGGCATGTTGTGGCAGATGTTCGGCTCCCCCAGCAACGGGCGTGCTAACTTCCGCAACGAGGACACGAGCAAAAACGACGTCCACATCGTGCGTCTCAAGGATTTCATGGGCCGCGGCCCCTGCTACGAGGTCCGCGTAAAGGACATCCACAAGCTGCGCCCCGCAGCCGCTGCCTTGATCGCCATCATGATCAAGGAGCACTACCGCGGCCTATCTGAGGGCGAGCCCGGAGAGAAGATGAACATCTTCAAGCAGCTCTGGCGTCAGATCAACGACACAGGCTACACCTACGAGGAGCTCGTAAAACGCGGCGACATCGTCCCACGCGAGCAGGTAGAGGAAGCTCAGGCAAACCAAGCTTAGCAAGGCGCTGATTGATGCAAGCTTTATGGGGAGGGATAGGATCCCTCCCCTACGCAACCAGCATCCAACTTGTCACTGGTACACATTGGGTGCCCAACTATGCAACCAGCGGTTTGGCAACTGCGAAGCGCTCTGCAATTCATAAAGCGCCCCTGGCATGCGAACACATGCCAGGGGCGCTTTCATTTCTATTCAATCGTTGATTCGGAGCACGAAATTGATGCAGCAAAAAGGCATTGAAAAACAAAGGCAGTAACTGTCCATACTGAACAATGCACACGATGGAATGGTTGTATTTGCAGCAGCGTCCTTTACAGAAGCAGTCGTAACGCTACTTTGAATATCCGTCACACGAACACAGTCTCTAATGAAACAAGAAACCCCTGGCATCCTGAGGGAGCCAGGGGTTTCTTTACCTATTGCTGTCGAGCTCTTATACGGCTAGCAAGCCAGTCGCATAGCTCTGTTGCACGTTCGAGAACCTCTTAGTTCTTCTTGAGGGCCTGCGGGCCGGCGAAGATGAAGAAGTGGACGAACGGGAGCAGCAGTGCGATGAGGTC
>CAKUES010000001.1 GCA_934646835.1 uncultured Coriobacteriales bacterium | reverse complement strand
GGCGCCGACTTCGTCTGGCGCCTACGCGTCGCCGCAACCCGCCGTCGCTGACGCGGTGCCAGCCGGACATCGCCGCGTTGTGCTAAACGCTTGCGCGGAAGCGTCACCGGGCCGCCAAGCCCACGTAGGCGCCAGACGAAGTCGGCGCCATCGGGTTGCAACGGGCCGGCAACCCCCGCAAACCGCCGCCACGGTCAACACTTCAGTCAGACGGTTTTGTTGACCGCACCCCAACCTCCCCCTCGAAAGGACCGTCACGTGGAACAAGCCACTTCGTACGACCCCCAAACCGGCAAGGCCAAGACCACACGCAAAACGCCAACCGCGGCTCAGAGGCGCGCCCGTGCTCAGAAAACCCACACCGCCGTGCGCTTCGCGATCCAGATCGCCTTCTTCGTCCTCGCGCCCGGCGTGTTCTCCAGCGCCCTCAACGGCGTCAAGTACCTGATGGCGCAGATCGGCGCCGTCCAGGCGATCGAGCCGACTTCCTTCGTCTTGGTCCTCATCAGCGTCGTCGCCTACACGGCGCTCTTTGGGCGCTTCTTCTGCGGCTACGCCTGCGCCTTTGGCGCCATGGGCGACGTGCTCTTCGCACTCGCCGCTCCCCTACGCCGTGTGCTGCACATCCCGACCCCGCAGGCCCACCCGCGCCTGCTCGCCTGCCTGCAGCCCCTCAAGCTGCTGATTCTGCTCGGCGTCTGCGCGCTGTGCTTTGCCGGTACCTGGGACGCAGTCGCCTCCTGGGACCCGTGGGCGGTGTTCGGCAAGCTGACCAGCGGCTCTGGATGGGATGGCATCGCCAAAAAGGGCCTAATCGTCCTCATCGCCATCATGGTCCTCCAGGCGCTGTTCGAGCGCTCCTTCTGCCACTTTCTATGTCCCATGGGCGCGCTCTTCAGCCTGCTGCCCATCCTCCCCTTCTCGCAGTTCAACCGCCGCCGCGATGCCTGCGGCAAACGCTGCAACCGCTGTCAGGACAGCTGCCCCATCGACATCCACCCCGACCAGGGTTCGTTTCATGCGGGCGAGTGCATCGCGTGCGGGCACTGCGCCGTCGGCTGCCCGCTGCACAACGTGAACCTCGTCTTCATCCCCAATGCGGCAGATGCCAAAAGCAGCGCTGCCGAAAGCCCCGCCTCTGCCGGCAGCAACGCCCCTGTCGAGCAGAAGAAGCCCCGCCGCCAGCCAAAACCGCTGCTCAAGTGGCAGGGAAGCGGCACGGGCACTGTCATCGCCAAGGCACTCGTGCTGCTCGCCTTGTGCTGGATGCTCGGCCTCATGCGCTTCGCACCCTCCCCCAGCGAGCTTCTGGCGATTGCGCTGCCCTGGGGATAAGGGCGCTTGATTCAAAGGACATATTAGAGTTATCATCGGCTAACTTAAAGGCGCAGGCAGACCCCTGTGCCTTTGCCGGGTTGTGCGATGACGCAGCGTAAGGAGCGTTTGTTGAAGGCGAAGAAGATACTGGCAGCATTGAGGAAGAGCTCTGCCGCGAGGCTGGTTAGGGAGTCGCCGCTGTGGTTCGTGGCGCCTGCCCTGGTGCTTTGCGGGGGCGTGGCCGTGGCTGCGCATTCCTACGAGCCGCTCGTCTTCGACGCTTCGCAGTACCAGACGGCCACGGCCCATGCCGATGAGCTCGACCAGGCAGTCGACGCAAAGAAGATCGAGAAGAAGTCGAAGTCCTCCTCCAAGAAGGAGGCTGCGGCGGCAGCGCAGGCAGCGGCAGCGAGCTCTGCCAGCAAGGCTGCGCAGCTGGCCAAGGCAAAGCTGGCCGACGGCAGCTTCACGGGCTTCTCGCGCTGCACACAAGACGAGGTCTTCGACTACTACCTGCGCCTGACCATCAAGGTCAAAGGCGGCAAGGTGGTCGACATCTCCGACGTGTGCGGCTCGGGCACGGGGGATGCCGGCGACAAGTCGCTCGGTGCGTACGACTCCATCAACGACAGCTACATCGCCAAGGCGAAAAGCGGCGTCCTGACGCAGCTGTCCGCTGCGGGAAAGGCCGGCAAGACGCCGAGCAGCATCGACACCGTGAGCGGCGCGACCTACTCCTCGAGCTCCATGCTCGAGGCCTACCTCGACGCGCTGGGCAAGTCCGCCGCAGCGGCCGGCAGCAAGGCCGACAAGCCGAAGAAGGACGCGGTCAAGAAGGACGATGGGAAAGGCGACAACACGCCCACAACCGACCCCGACGAACCTGCGACGCCCGATGACCCCGCAACACCTGACGAGCCGGAGCTCGACTACGGGACGGGCCAGTGGACTGCCTACGCGCTGTGCAAGAACACGCGCCTGCCGAGCGCCTACACGCCGTACTACATCGGCGTGACCGTCACCACGCTGGACGGCAAGGTGAGCGCGATCGACAGCATCTTTGGCGACGAGCTGGGCGTCACCGACCCCGACGTGCTCTACGACGAGGCTGAGAACAAGTACTACCTCGACCGCGCGCTCGAGGGCTACGGTATCTCCGGCAAGCACCCCGGCGTCAAGACGCAGCTCGACGCCCTCATCGCCTCCGGCAAAGCCGACGGCAAGGTCGACACCGTCTCCGGCGCGACCTACAGTTCGCGCGCCATCCTCGAGGCCTACCGCGCCGCCATCGCCCAGGCCCATCAGTCGACGTTGACGAGCGAGCCGACCATCGGCCCGCAGGTGCCCGCCGCCCAGTGACGCTACCGAGCGGCCATCAGTGCGCTGCAGCGTATCTGGGGAGGGACAGGGTCCCTCCCCTACGGGGGGGGGGTTGCAAGACCCAGATGCTGACGCGGGTCCGACAGTGCGTTGCAAGGGTGGAGCCGAATAAATTCGGCCCCTACGCATTTCAAAGCGCGAGGTTATAGGGTGTTGCTGTCGCGGTTGTTGGGTGTTGCTGCCTGCATTACGTAGGTCGAATTCATTCGACCCCATCGCCGCAAGAACGAAGATGCATCGCGTCAGCATCATCGAATCGCAAAGCACACGTAGGCGCCAGACGAAGTCGGCGCCATAGGTCGCAGCGAGATGGCTGACTCCCACAAGACGACGAACTGGGCGTTCGCGCTCTAAAACGCGACGAACTGGGCGGTTTCGGGCTTTTATTCCACGAACTGGGTGGTTTTGGCGACGCTCGACAAGGAACCCTCCAAGACGCAACGCTCTGACCTGTGGTTTTGCAAATCGGAATCCGACACATCGCTTCAACGTGCGAATCAAACCACCCAGTTCGTGGAATAAAAGCCCGAAACCGCCCAGTTCGTCGCGTTGACCGCCCCCCTGCGACGACGAGGCATCCCTTTCAAGGATGGAGCAACAGAAGCCGCACCCACGCATCCAAGGGCGCTCACGCGGGACCGCTCAGAGAGCCGCATCCAGGGAGGAGCTTCGGCCCCTCCCCTACTCCTGCTCTTCTTCCTCGCCGCAGCCGGCAAAGGCATCATCGGCAATGAATTGGAGGCTTGCGGGGATATGGGGCGCACGCAGGCTCTTGCAATTAGCAAAGGCGCGCGACTCGATGCGCGTGATGCTGTCCGGTAGCTCGACAAACTCGAGGTTGACGCAATCCTCGAACGCGCCCTTGCCGATGGTCTTGGCGCCCTCGGGGATCTCGATCTCCCTCAGCGACTCGCAACCCGCAAAGGCAAAAGGCCCGATGTTTCGCAGGCTGTCGGGCAGGTGGATATCCTCGAGGTTCTTGCACAGCCTGAAGCAGGACTCGCCGATCTCGCTTGCATCGTCATGGATATAGAAGCGCTCGAGGCCGCCACAGCGCGTGAACAGGCGCTTGGGCAGCGCGCGCACGCGCTGCGGGAGCTTGAGCTCCTTGAGCGACTGGCAACCCGCAAACGCACCGGGGCCGATCTTGGAGCAAGCGTCCGGGATGACGACCTCCTCGAGCTCACGCGAGTCGGAAAACGCGTTCTCGCCGATCTGCTCAAGGCCGTCCGGCAGCACGACGCGCTTGGCCGAGCGCATATTCGCAAACGCGCGGTAGCCGATGCGCACAACCTCGTCGGGAACGACGATCTCCTCGTCGGTGCCCTGGTACTTATGCAAGATGTAGGTAAACGTGCCCATGCGGACCTCCTGCGGGACGTGCCCGCGCGTGTTGTTTCGATGTTGAAGATGCCGGCATCACAGCCAGACGAACATGATACGCGAGCATGGCCGCAATGGGCAGACGAGAACGCGTGACACACTTTGTGCCAGTGACATTGTGTATCACGCAGAAGGCTCGCATTAACCTGCGACTCTACGGCGTGATACACAATGTCACTGGCACAAAGTGTGTCACGACCAATCGACCTTGCTCGCCCTCGCCGCCGCCGCAACCCCTAGAACGCCGCATCCTCCTTGAGCTGCTTCTCGAGCAAAGAGCCGCCGCAGCTCGAGCCGCAACCGGCGGAGCAGCTGTAGCAGATCGGGCTCGTGCGGATCTTGCGCTGGGTAATCGGCTGCTCGACGATGTCGTCGATCGTCATCGGCTCACCATCCGCGCCGATAATCGGCAGACCGAGGACATGGTTGACCTCGCAGTCGTACAGGCGGCCATCGTAGTCGACGTTGACCATGCTGCGGCACATCATCGACGCCACGACCGCGCCGTTGTAGTTGTCGGCCAGCATCTTGAGGTAGTAGTCGAACTTCTGCTGCGCCTTCATCTGGTTGGCAAAACGACCCAGGCACCAGTTGTTAAAGGCGAACATGCCGTTGAAGTCCACGTCCTCCGCGCGCTGGAGCTCGTACTTGTAGAGCTCGGTCAGCTCGCGCTGGTCGGGCGGCAGAAAGGGGCCGTCGACGTTGTAGACGAGGTCGATGACCAGCTCCGGGTCGCGGCCGTAGCCAAGCTCATTGAGCTCGTGCAGGCTGTCGATGACGCGGCGGAAGACACCGCCGCCGCGCTGGTTGTCGCAGCCGAGCTCCGTGAAGTACGGCAGGCTGCAGACCAGGTGCACCTTGTTGGCCACGTAGACCTCCTTGAAGTGCGCGTACTCGGGCTCGCGTAGGATCGTCAGGTTGCTGCGGACGATGACCTCGTCGGCGATCTTGGCTGCCTCGCCGACGAGCCACGCGGTGTTCGGATTCATCTCGGGCGAGCCGCCGGTGATGTCGAGCGTCTTGTAGCCGCCAGCCGCAAACGCAGCAAACACGGACTCCATCGTCTCGTGCGACATGCACTCGTCGTTTTTGGGGCCGCACTGCAGGTAGCAGTGCTTGCAGGCGAGGTTGCAGCGGTAGGTGACGTTGATCTGCATCGTCTCCATCTGGCGCGTCTGCAAGAAGCCCTCGTCGTGCACGCGCTGCTCGAAGGGCTCGATTTCCAGGCGCTCGCAGACCTCCTCGAGCTCGCCCAGACCGATGCGCTCCTTCTCGCGCATGAGGGCGAGCGCCTCTTGAGCGGCGGCAAAGTCATACGCACCGCGATGCTGGCCCGCGGGCGTGATCTTGAAATGCTCGGCATAACGGCTGCCAGAAAGCAGCGCGGCCATGTTGCCGCTGATGGCGACCGGCTTGCCCTTGACCAAGCGCACCTCGCTCGACAGGTCGAAGTAGCGCTTGTTCTCCGGCATGGTGCCCAGGTAGGTGGCCGTCTGGCCGTAGTCCTCCTCGCGCGCCTCGAGGCCCACGCCCTTCACCGCGCGCACCGTGTGGCTGTAAAAGCCGATGCAGCCGAGCTTAGTTGCGATGCGGAGGTCGCCGATATGGACCTCGTCGCACTCGACGTCGTAGAAAGTCGCCACGCCGTTGTCTTGCAGCATGCGGCGGAAGTCCTCGATGTACATGGCGCCAGACAGGCACTCGCCGCGCAAGACGGGATCGTCGTAGAAGCCTTGCGGCACGCGGCGGTCGGAGAAGATATCGGAGAAGAAAAGCTCGCCGCCAGGCTTGAGCACGCGGAAGATCTCGCGGAAGAGCTGGTCCTTGAACGGCGAGAGGTTGACCACGCAATTGGAGATGACCACGTCGACACTGTCGTCGGCGATGGCGGCCATGTCCTCGATATAGCTTTGGATGAACTCGACGTTGCTGCGCTCGAAACCAAAGCGCTCCATCTGCGCCGCCTCGTGCTTGCGCGCGAAGGCAAGCTGCGCGGGCGTCATGTCGACGCCGATCACGTGGCCGGCAGGACCGACGAGCTTGGAGGCGATGTAGACGTCGCGGCCCGTGCCGCAGCCCAGGTCGAGCACCGTGGCGCCCTCGAGCGCCGGCGGGATGGGGCTGCCGCAGCCGTAGAAGTGAGCGACGATCTCCGGCTCGATCTCCTTGAGGACATCGAGCACGTACTTGGGCGGCGGGGTCTCGCTGCAGCAGCAGGCGTCGGTGTGCAGGTCGTCGCTGCCGTCGAGGAACTCGCCGTAGTAGGCGCGCACCTGCTCGCGGATCTCCTCGTCGCTTCTGGTCTGGGGTTGGGTCTGGGGCATGCTCTCTCCTCTTTGTGGCTGCCGCCGTGGTTGTTGCTTGCTGGGGTGGGCGGGACAGGGTCCCGCCCCTACGGAAACAGGGGCGCTGCCTCCAGGGTTGCGTTTGCCGGATATCGTCCCATTCGGGACCTGGTCTTTTTTGGACAAGGGGAGCAACAAGCAACTCGCAACTCTCTCTGTCCCAAAAAAGACCAGCTCCCGAATGGGACGCCCAAGTTCCGCGGAGGACCGGAGTCGAAGACTGACCGCGACTCAGCGTTAGCTGCGACCGTGACACCTCTTGTACCAGTGACATTTGGTGTCACGCCTCCCGCAATGCTTCCGCTCGGCTCTTCTCCCCTACCTGCGGCCCTCGTCGCTCATGCCAAAGCACTCGGTGAAGAACACCTGGCACTCGAGGTCGTGAGCGTCGCAGAGGTCGTCGAGCGCATCATCGGCAAGACGGCTGAAGGGGCGCGCGGGGCAGGTCACGCGGGCATTGAGGATGATGCGCAGGTTCTCGTGGTCCTCGGCGAGCTTGTGCTCGTACTCCGTGTCATAATCCACGCCGATCATCGAGCCCTTGACGAAGTCCTCCTCGTACAGGCCGTAGACCTTGAGGTGCGGGGCGTTGCCCTTCTTCTCGATGAGGCCCATGCGGATGTTCTCGACCAGCTCCTCGACGATCTCGTTCATGTCGATCTTGGAGCCGTCCTTGGTCTTGATGTAGAGGCGGCGGTTGTACCAGGTGAGCACGGATTCCGCCTGCGAGTAGTCCGGGCCGGCGTAGTCGATCTCGACCTCGCGCAGGGCGCTGCCGTTGCTGATGAGGTGCGAGGCGAGCTCAGGGATGCCCGTGCCCTCGCGCGCGGAGATGGCGAGCACCGGTACCTCGCAGACCTCGTTGAGGAAGTCCATGTAGCGCTTGAGGTCGTCGTCGGACAGCGTGTCGATCTTGTTGAGGACGACGAGGTCGGCCTCCTCGACCTGGGTCTCAAGCAAGTACTTGAGCTCTGCAGGGAGGTTGATGTCGGCGTGCTCCGGCATGATCATGCGCAGGCGCTCGGGGTCGACGATGACGGTCAGCGGACCGAGCTCGAACTCGTCGGAATTGTCGCGCAGGATCTGCTTGTAGACGTGCTCGACGGTGCCGACGCCGCAGCCGGGGATATCGCTCATGACGAGCTTGCAGCCGGCGCTATCGCGCATGCGGCGGATGCGATCGACGGTGTTTTCCATCTGGTAGCAGATGCAGCCGGAGGCGATCTCCTCCACGGTGCAGCCGCTCTCACGCGTGAGGTTGGTGTCAACCAGCTGCGCGCCCAGGTCGTTGGCGATGATGCCGACCTTCTCGACGTTTTTGTCCATGTACTCGGCAAGCGCGATCATGGTCGTGGTCTTGCCGGCGCCCAGAAAACCGCTGACGACCAAAAACTCGATCTTCTCCATCTACCTCTCCCTCTCGTCTACGAGGCTGTTTGCATTCGTCTGATAGTAACACCTTGCAGCCTTTAGAGCGATGTCAGCATCTCCGCAATCGCGATTAGGTCGGGAGACTCGACGCTCCGCCGCAGTCGTTGCCGCTGCTACCGCCGCCGACGCAGCCAATAGCCCCGCGGCAGTCATCGAATCCCGCCAGCGCCACCTCTGCCTCCAACGCAGACACGCAGCCGGTTCTCTGAACTATTAATCGTTCAGAGAACCGGCCAAATCCCCCAAAATCGCGCCAAACCCCCATTCTCTGAACGATGAATCGTTCAGACAACCTGCCGCAAGCCAACTCCACACCGATTAACCGCAGCAGCGACCCCTTCCCCACAACAAAAAAGGGCCCGCGTCGGGGCCCTTGAGTCGATAGTCGCACTCCCCTACATCGCGGAGTACATGGAGAACATTGCGATATACAGCGCGATGACGATGTAGCCGGCAAACAGCGCGATGAAGACGATCACGGCCGGCTCGAGCTTGGAGACGGCGTTTTGCGTCAGGCGCTCGGTCTCGTTGTCGTAGAACGTGCCCATGACGGAGAAGGTCTCCTCGACCGAACCAGTCTCCTCGCCCACCGCGGCCATGTCGACCAGCGCCTCCGGCATCGAGGGGATGTCCTTCATGCAATCCGCCAGGCGGCGGCCCTCCTCGAGTTTCTGCACCATGAGGTTGGTCGCGCTCGCCATCGCGTAGTTGGGCATGACTTTGCTCGTGACCTCGACGGTCTGGGTCATCGGCAGGCCGCAACCCAGCAGCAGCGACATCGTGTTCGCGAAGATCGCCGCATTGCTCGACGAGCTGATCTTGCCGATTACGGGCATCTTGAGCTTGGTGCGCGCCCACGCACCCGCACCCTTCGCACTGCGCTTCCAGAGCATGAACGCGACCACAACTAGCGCGATCACCGCCAGGATCTTGATCCAATGCACACCCATGAAGTCGCTCGCGTCTATGAGGATCTGCGTCATGACCGGCATCTCCGCATCCAAGCTGCCCAAGATCTCCTTGAACGTGGGCACCACGGCGACCATCATCACGATAACGACCACGATCGCCAACGCCACGACGAAGCTCGGGTAGATAAGCGCACTCGCCAGCTTCGCCTTGGTTTGCGAGCTCTTGTCGAAGTACTCCTCGAGCGTCTTGAAGCTCTTGTCGAGCGTGCCGGCCATCTCGCCCGCGCGCACGGTCTCGTAGAAGATGACCGGCATCTTCTTGCCACCCTTGTGCTGGAAGGAATCCGCCAGGCTGTGGCCGGACTCGACGTCGGAGGCAACCTCCTTGAGGATCTGCGCCAGGCGCTTGTCCGTCGTCTGCGCGGCAACGAGCTCCACACAGTGCGCCGGGCTCATGCCCGCGCCCATGATCGTCGCAAACTGCGAGCACATCAGCGCAATGGACTTCGTCTTGATCCTGCCGGTGCCGACCTCCTTCTTGAGGAAGTCCGGTGTCTCGCGCACGACGGTCAGCTTGGAGACGATGTGGCACTCCTGGCGCGCCTTGCCGAGCGCCTCCATCTCGTCAAACGCCTCCACGACACCGGACACGAACTGCCCGGACTGAGTCGTTCCCTCGTATTTGAAAACCGCCATGTCTTGATTCCTGCCTTGTTGCGTTGTCGATTTCTGCGCCGCTAGAAGCCGCGCGTGTTCTTGGTGACGTACTCGGGGTTGTGCGATGCGTCGATCGCCGCCTGCGCGCTGATCACGCGGTCGCGGTACAGGCGCAGCAGCGCGTTGTCCATCGTGATCGAACCCGCGTCCGCGCTGGTCGCCATGGAGTTGGCGACCTGCGGGGTCTTGCCCTCGCGGATGAGGTTGCGGATGGCCGGCGTCACCATCATGAGCTCCGCCGCCAGCGCGCGTCCCCTGCCGTCCTCCGTCGGCACAAGCTGCTGCGAGAGCACAGCCTTGAGCGTCGTGGAGAGTTGCATGCGAATCTGGCGCTGCAGCCCTGCGGGAAACACGTCGACCATGCGGTCGATGGACTCCGCCGCGGAGTTCGTGTGCAGAGTCGCGAGCACAAAGTGGCCCGTCTCGGCCGCCGTGAGCGCGGTCTGGATCGTGTCGAGGTCACGCATCTCGCCGATGAGGATGATGTCGGGGTCCTCTCGCAGGACGGCACGCAGCGCATCCGCGTAGCTCGCGGAGTCCGTGCCGATCTCGCGCTGGCTGATCGCGCATTTGTCCGGCGTGTAGACGTACTCGATGGGGTCTTCCATCGTGATGATGTTCTCCTCGCGCGTGTGGTTCACCGCGTCGATGAGGGCGGCAAGCGTCGTCGACTTGCCGCTGCCGGTCTCGCCCGTCACGAGCACGATACCGCGCTGGATCTTGGGGAAGTCGAGCACCGCCGGCGGCAGCCCGAGGCTGTCAAGCACGGGAATCTCGTCCGAGAGCAGGCGCAGGGCGGCGTTGCAGTTACCCTGGCTGCGGAAGAGGTTGATGCGTGTGCGCACGCCCGCAAGCGTCGCCGCACCATCCCACTCCCCTATCTTCGCGATGCCCTCGTAGCCCGCGCCGGCAAGCTCGCGCGCAAGCACCTCGCAGTCCTCGTGGCTCAGCGGCGCATCACCGTCAACGCCGCCGTTGACCAGGCGGCCGTTGATGCGGAACTTCACCGGCAGGCCGCAGACGATATGGACGTCGGAGGCCCCAGCCTCATGGGCGAGGGCAACGATCTTCTCTGCACTCAGCATTGCGCCCTCCCCTAGTCCATCGTGTTGATGATGCGGGCGACTTCCTCGATCGTCGTCACGCCGTCGCGCATGAGCTGCAGACACGACTGCGGCAGCGACTGGTAGTCGTGGGAGCGCTCGAGGCACGCGCGCACGGCAGTGCGGTCCGCACCCTGGCTAATCACGCGGCGCATCTCGCCGTCGACGTTGAGGAACTCGAACACGGCGGTGCGACCGCGGTAACCCGTGTGGGCGCACTCGGTGCATCCTTCGCCGTGGTAGAAGGTCATGTCGCCGGGCTTCATGCCAACCAAGTCCAGCAGGCGCGCGTCGGGCGTGTACTCCACACGGCAGTTGGGGCAGATGGTGCGCACCAGACGCTGGCCGATGACGCCGCGCAAGCCGGAGGCGATGAGATACGGCTCGACACCGATGTCGAGCAAGCGGTCGACGGCGCTCGCGGCGTCGTAGGTATGGACGGTGGAGAGCACCAGATGGCCCGTGATGGCGGCGCGCATCGCGATCTCCGCGGTCTCGTGGTCGCGAATCTCGCCCACGGCGATGATATCGGGGTCCTGGCGCAGGATGGAACGCAAGCCGGAGGCAAAGGTCATGCCGGCCTTCTCGTTGATCTGCACCTGGTTGACGCCGTCGATGTTGTACTCGACGGGATCCTCGAGCGTGATGAGCTTGACCTGCTCCGTGTTGCGCTCGCGGATCATCGTGTACATGGTCGAGGACTTGCCGCTGCCCGTGGGGCCGGTGATAAGGATCACACCGTTGGTCGAGTTAATCAGACGCTCGTATTTCTCGTAGTTAGCGCCGGACAGGCCGATGCCCGCCGGGCTCAGCAGCGCCGCAGACTTGTCGAGCAAGCGGACGACCACACTCTCGCCGTAGATAGTGGGCAGCGTAGAAAGACGAAGGTCGATGTCTTTGCTCTTGAGGCGCACGTTGGCGCGGCCGTCCTGCGGGAGGCGATGCTCGGCGATGTTCATACCGCCCATAATCTTGAGGCGGCTGATGACGGCGCCTTGGAGGTCGCGCGGGACGGTGAGCACATTGCGCATGATGCCGTCAACGCGCATGCGGACCTGGAGATCGCCCTCGCGCGGCTCGAGGTGGATGTCGCTGGCGCGCTCCGTGGTGGCGCGCTCAATGATGGAGTTGACCAGGCGAATGGTCGGCGCGGACTGCGCCTCATCCTCACCGCCGATGGTGCTCGAGCTCACTGGCGAGGCGCTGGCGTCAGAGCCGGAGGCGAGCTGCTCGCTGCGCATCTCTTCGATGGCGCGGGCCGCTCCCTCGTTGCCGTAAAGCTGCATGATCGCGCGCTCGATTGCTGTGTGGTGGGAGATCATCGGGATGACGCGGCGGCGCGATGCAACACGCGCTTCCTCCTGGGCGATGAAGTTCATCGGGTCGCTCATGGCGATGAAGACCTCATCGCGCGTGGCGCGGACGGGGACCATATCGTACTTGCGTGCGAGATTCTTAGGCACGACCTGCGTGAGCTCTGCCGGCAAGATCACGTTAGTGAGGTCGATGTAATCGATGCCGAGCTGCTGGCAGAGCGCCTCGATGAGCTCCGTCTCTGTGATAACGCCCTTGGCGATGAGCTCGTCGCCAAGACGGCGATGGGAATCTCGCTGAGATTTGAGCGCTGACACCAGCTGGTCTTCCGTAATGAGACCTGCATCGATGAGTAGATCGCCAAGACGTTTGTGTGCCATCAGTGATTCGTTTCCTTTGAGCATCCGCTCCCACCCGCTTCAAGCTGGCAGAAGACCGTTTTATTGCAACACGTCATTTTAGCCTGAAAGCCCGCCTGACTTGGCCTTATAGCGCAACCCACCCCATCTTGATTCAGAAAATTAACCCTATGCTCCCCCCGCAGATTGCACCTTGCAGGTGCAATCTGTTCGATTTATGTGCATCTTGGTGCGCCAATGGATTGTGCCAAGGAAGTCCATTAAGGCTATTGGTTCGATTGCTTACAATTGAGTTGTGTGATTTTTATTTTGAGAACCTACTATTTTGCCGATAATGAAGCCCCTCCAAAATTGTTGGCGGAAGACACTTTAGGGAAATGCCGATTATTGAGGGGTTTATGGGAAGGAACAGGGTCCCTCCCCTACATAACCGAAGTTTTGCCAATGGAGGGGGCTTGGTCTCTCAACGCAATGCGTTATCCAATATGTCACTGGTCCTTATTGGATAACGTATTGAATGCCGTTCGTTTATCGAACTTTACGTTAGTCACACAGAGTTGCAACCTCCACGTAGGCGCCAGACGAAGTTGGCGACACCTTAACTACCCTTTACTTATCGTCATCAGTTTTGCTCTTATCCAATGAGTTTGCACACACCGATGGTCCTTTGCGTAGAGGTCGAGCTCATTCGACCCCAAACACCTTAAGCACTAGGCTGCTTCAACCGAAATTATCTCGATAGCACATATGTCTAAATACCGCCTTTGCCACCGACTCTTCTTCCAATTTGAATACATACAGTGATTCCTCGTAGGGGAGGGACCCTGTCCCTCCCCATAAACCTTGCTTAATTCTGTCGCTCCTCAACCTCCTTCATCTCCCCTACCTGTTTTCAAACTTCTTCCGTCTGCTTTATAGCGCAAAAATCCTTTTTCTGCCCGTATATCACCCTTGCTACCTCATGATTTCAAGACTCCTTGTCTTCATTCACTCGAGTGCCAAGATCTTACGCAAACCACATGAGTAACATTAGAGATCCTCTCTACGCTTGCTGTTTGCTCACATGCATTTAATCCTCAAACCACACATTAGCCTAAGGTGCAGCGATTGCACCCATTTGTGCACGCCTTGTCTATTGCCCTGCTATCATCAACTCGCGGCAAGTCACTCATTGTGCATTTCCAAAAAGCATCTCAGACGATGTTCGTTCTTCTGCACTTCATTGTTGGCAAATCCCCATATATAAATGCCAGGGTGCAACCATTGCACCCTGGCATTTATGGCTACCCTTCGCTTGTAATCCCAAATACTTGATACTGACCTTCAGTGCGGCATAGATAATCCAGGTACAAGCACTAACAAACATGCCACCTAAATTCCCTCACATCTCTCATCTCTGTATGTTCATATGCTGCTGCTACCTTCAGCAACTCACCGGGTGCAACAATTGCACTCGGTGAGTTGATCCCACATAGCTCACTTTCGATCAATACTCATTATCATCTACCAATCTAAGGGTGCAATCATTGCACCCTTAGATACAGAACCTTAAATCCAATCCTCCTAAAGACAAAATACTCAATCACGCCTAACGTTTGTACGATTGGATTGCGTGCTATTTTCTTGCAATTGATTGATTCCTGATTTGATGGCTCGCTGAATTTCAGCACAAAATGCGCTCTGCACCGCCAAGGGTGCAATCATTGCACCCAAAACCAGAGCGATTAAAAGAAATGCCCATTAAAAGACGAAAACTAACCGAATTTCCATGGAATCGCATGAAATACGCGCATTAAAGCCAATATAATGAACAGAACAGAATCTACGCGAACGTATAAGCGAGAAGGGAACCCCCACATGAGTGATGAAGAGAAGAAAGAAAAGAAGACCTTCTCGGTGTATCTCGACCCCGAGGTGATTGAGAAGATTGACCGCGAGGCCGCAGAAAAGAAGATGAAACGCAGCCCGTATCTCGCTAAGAAGCTGACCGAGCTGGCTACCGGCGAGCACGAGGAAGAGACTGAGCTTCCTCTCATCCTGGTCATGAGTTCACACAAGGGTGGTGTTGCAAAAACCATCACTGCCGCAAACCTTGCAGTTGAGTTTGCCATCCAGGGCAAGAAAACACTGGTGATCGACCTCGACGGCCAGGGCTCCATCAGCGAGTACCTCCACGTTTATGACGAGGGTAATGAGAAGCCTTGTATCGCAGATGTTATGGTCACCCAGATGGATGGCAGCAGCAAACGCCTCTCCGAGGTCAAGCGTCACGCTGAGGTTGTGGATGATGAGGGTGAGAGCCATATCATCGAGAACCTCGAAGTCGTTCCGAGCGACCTGCGCTTCGACAACGCTGACTCCAAGATGAAGAACTCCTCCATGGCAGGTGTCGATACAAGGCTCCGCGACGCCATCAAGGATCTCATCGATGAGGTTGCCGAGGCAGGGGATGCACCCTACGAGCTCATCATCATCGACTGCCCGCCTCGCGTTGACCTTGTCACCACCAATGCGATCACTGCACTCGGTGCTGGCAAGTCGAGCTCCATGGTCATCGTTCCTGTCCGCCCCGATGGTTTCTCCAAGCGCGGTATGGAGAGTACCGTTAGCGCGATCGAGGCAGTGAGCCGCTCCAAGAAAACGAGGATGGCAAACTGGATGTTGCTCCGCACTATTGACGAACCGCGCACCAACTTGTCCCGTCTGCTCGAGGACACCGTCAAGGAAGACTTCCCCGACGCCAAGTTCCTCGACACGAAGATCGACAAGGCCGTCGTAGTTATGGAAAGCTCCCAGTTCTACACGCCGCTCGCGTACTACGCCCCCAACTCCAAGAGCAGGAGCCAGTACATCGAACTTGCACAGGAGATCGAGGAGATCGCAAATGGCGACGAGTAAAATGATGGCGGCCAAGAAGCGCGCCGCAGAAAAAGCGAAGAAAGAAGCCGAGGCCGCAGCTGCAGCAACAGAAGTTCCCGAGACCGCAGAAACCGTCGAGGCAACAAGCGATGGGGAAGAGCTCCTCAAGGAAGCACTTGCCTCCAAGGCAACTGACGGCATGAGTGCCGGCGAGCTCATCGTCAGCGAGAAGGCTCGCAAGTCCTTGCTGGCAAAAGCTGGCTTCGATTACATCGATGTGCGCGAGCTGACCCCCAATCCCAAGAACACCTACGAGGTCGACGAGGGGAGTGTTGAAAGTCTCGCAAGTTTGATCTTCGAGTCCAAGAACACGACGCCTCTGATTGTTCGCGAGGTCCCCGTCACTGACGACTATCCGCACGGATACGAGATTGTCGATGGCGAGCGCCGTTATCGCGCGCACCTGATGCTCGGCGAGAAATATGGCGAGCATTGGTACATGGCGCCGGTGAGGATTTTCCACCTAGGCACGCTCTCAGACGAAGACGCGGAATTCATGCTACATGCCGAGAACGTCGGTCAGCGTGATATGAAGCCTTCCGAGCGCGCACGCGGTGTTGCCATGGTCATTGACCGTGTGGTCAAACAGCGCGAGGCTGACCCAGAGTCGATGCGCGGGCGAAAGACGAAGGACATCATTGCGGAGCAGTTTGGGGTCTCTGCGCGTACCGCTGTCATGGAGTCCAACATCGGACACAACCTGGGCCAGGCCGGCATGGACGCATACGATGCAGGCGAGATTACCAAGACTGCTGCAGATGCCGTGTCCAAGCTTCCTATGGAGGCACAAGACGAGCTGATTGCCCAGGTCAAGAGCGGTGAGATCGCTAAAAACGAGGTCGAACACGTCGCCAGAGGCAAAAAGAAGACCAGCACCAGGGTTCCTAAGACTGCTGACGAGGACCTCCGCGATGCAAGGCGCGCATTGAAGCGGGCACTGGTCAAAGACGAGATGCCGGATCGTGTCCTGATTGCAGAGCTTCGCAACTTGCTCGATAAGCTGGACCCAGAGCGCAGGAGCAGCATCGAGGAATAACAGTACTTAAAGCAAAGATTCGCTAGAGAGCCGTAGGGGAGACCTGCGGCTCTCTCTTTATGCCTGTAAAACTGATTGCGTAAGGGAGGGACAAAATCCCTTCCGATTAGCTTGCAGCAACCAGCGTGTTTCCAAAAATCGAATAGAGCTAATCAGCGTCTAAGCACACAATCATCAAAAGAATAGTCATAAACAACAGCAGAAAGCAGGACTCAAAACCTTCAAATTGAGTCAGCAAAACAACAGCAAATGTGGTCTAATACCACAGAAGCCCCAGCTCAAAGCGCTAATAGGGAAGAGCCACAAACCTATTCAACCAAACGAACCCCATCTTCATACAGCGGAGCAAGCTCAGAACCAACCTCAGAAGTCTGAAGGACAAAGGCGGCCCCACACACCCAACTCGTGTGCCTAAAAAATGAAAGTGGCTGGTGAGAAAGGGGGTTCTTTTTCGTTTTTGCTGTGAGTGCTTCGATGAACTTCTTGCGTTGGTCTTTTTTGATTGAGCCGCAGTCAATGTTCTCACGGCGCACGACAGCGCTGACCGTTCCGATGGAACAGCCGATAAATGTAGCAACTTGCGCCTGGGTAAGCCCGTTTCCGTAGAGCTTGCAGATAGTTTTGTCGCGCTTGGTGCGTTTGGCTGCGGTATTGAGTTTTGCGGCGGCTCGATCAGAGGCACGCTTGGAGGCAAAGAAGTTCAATGCCTCAATCTCTTCTGCGGTAAGGCAGAGTTTGGCGATAACGTTTTCCCTGCTCAGAGGGTAGAAACCTTTCTTTCCGCGTTCGGATCCGTACATGACGACATTAGAGTCTACGGTTGCGGCGATTTGCTCGATATCTTCTTCTGGCAGTGTTTTGGCAAAGCGTTTGTTGAGGGCCTTGGTGCGTTTTAGCGCTTCCTGTGGGCCGACAACCTGAGTAGCGGAGTTGTAGTACACAAAGAGAATGAGGTCTCTTGTTCCAATGCAGCCGCCACGCTGCTCGCGATAGGTAACGAGCTCTTCGATTTTTGTCATACGGGACATCTGCAGACGGTCAAAGCGGTAGATAGCCGCGTACTTTGCGGCGGGCTTGCTTTGCTTGCTCTGGGTGGCCAATCCGCAGGCGGATTTAAGGGATGCAAGATCCCAATAGGCCCTAGATGTAGCGATGAGCTGGGCTTTTCTGCCCGCAGCAGGGTTGTAGGAACCCGGGATGCGTGAAACACGGGCGAGGTCTGACACGCTTTTGTCGACCTGAGCGCCGGGAACACGAGAAGCAACCTGGCTTTCCATTAGATTGGAGACGATTTGGCGCACATCTCCCAAGAACTCGAGGACCGATTCGTTAACGGAACCGCTCTTGAGGCGGTAGGGGATGGATTTCTCGAAGACATAGTAGACCTGCAGGCCGCGGCCCGTGTCGACAACGATGTTGGGAGTGGGGATCGCTCCTGCAGAAATAGCACGGTTGACCTCGTGTTTTAGTGCAGGGACCACTGTGGTGTGGTTGCCTTCATGGGCATCGATGTCGAGCATGATGGCATTGATCTGACGACAGCGGTTGATGTCGCGACGCTTGCCGGCAAAGCTGTTTACCGTCACGTAGTGATCATTGGAGTCCAGGAAGGTTGTGCGCAGGTAGGCCAGCTGCGAGCAGGGGAGGGATTCCTCGGCCCACAAGCCGCTCTTGCGCGTGGCGAGAATGGCATTGCTTTTCCTGTCATCATGGAAAAGCAGGGAGTAGAACTCCGATGCCTCATTGGAGGCGGGGCTTGCGGATACATGGAGCTGTGTCTGGATAGCATGAGAAGCCGGCATTATAACAGCCCGTGGAGACTGCACCGTTTTCGAGCAAAACATCCCTGTCACATGGCAAAAAAAAAGATACAAGCCATGCGTAACAAGATGTATTCAGTTCGAAAAAGGGGGTCTGACCTGGGCAAACCTCCTCTCCACAACTCGTTTGAGAAATGCCGACAGAGTTGCGGAGAGGCAGGCCTGCAGGTAAAATACCTACAGAAACATGGATCAATGCTCTACTTTGGCGAGTCTGGCATTTGACCTCAACGTGTTTCTATCGCATTGGCCCCTGGTTGCAGCCAGGGGCCTTCTTTTTCTCAGTTTTCAACTTGAATACAATCTAAATGGTTCATCGGAAACCGTCAAGCGTTTCCATTAAAAAGTGCCTTAAGATTCTAATGGAACATTAAAACGCAGGTCACGGCAGCAATAAAAACACCATTGGAGTTCAACAGAAGCTTGTTGTTCTGCTTATGCCCAATGATTCAATAGGGGAGGGCGATCGCGTCCTTTGCCGTTCTCATGTGTGTCCGGACTCGGGGTGCTGATTGGCTAAGTGCGGTTAAATTCGCGGGCGTGAGTGCAGATTCGACCGCACTTAGCTGCAGAAGAGGCCAAAACAGCCGCACTTAGCGCGATTTCGAGTACAAATCGACCGCACTTATCTTGGCTGCCCTGCGGGTCTCGCGTAGGGGGCTCAGAAGATGCTGATTATCGCGAGGCCTATGGGGAGGGGCAGGGTTGTGCCCTTGTGGGATTTGGTTCCCAATGGCGCTTACGCACGATCCAGCTGCATTCTGCGCCGGTGGGGTCGAATGAATTCGACCCCTACGTATATCTGATCTGCGGGCTCAGCGTTTCATTGCGGAGATAATTACGTAGACCGCTATGAGCCATTGGGCTTCGGACCACGTAGGGGAGGGACCCTGTCCCTCCCCATAGGCCTCACAGTAGTCGGCACTTACCTAAGAGCTCAGACCGAAGCGCTCGCTATGCAGGTGCATTTAAACGTATCCCCTATACCTGCAATGGATATCAATATACCCTTGGGTAGTTTAATTATCGACATAAGCTACGTGAATCATATACCCAAGGGTAGTTAATCATCTACGTTTCCCAACTGCCTTGCCTGAAAACTGACGCACTGAGTACACGAAATATATGTCTCTGACCTGCAGTTTCTGTGCACGTTCTCGTTTGCTGGTCACATCTGGCGACGTGTAAGATTCCTGTTGCATATACCCTATAGTCACTCTCATCGACATATACCCTATAGTTGTTGCTCGTTTAGCTCTGCAGCTTAGGCCGAGGTAGCGAGCGCTCTGTTGGCTCTTGCGCTATAGTCGCTTGCGTGGAAATACCCCTGTTGTATTGATGTCTGCGAGGTAACTGTGGAGAAGAAGCGTTTGATTGCGCTCTTGCTTGCGGCCGTGCTGCTTGTCGGCGGAGGCTTTAGCGGTGCGCTTTCCTGTGTTGGCTCGACCGGAGACTCAGGGGGCCAGGGTGTCGTCTCCTCCTCGCAGGCTGGTTCTGAGGCCTATGCTGCCCATACGTGGTCTTATGACGAGGCGCCGCTCTACTACACCGTCCGCGGTAAGGCTAACGTGACGCCCTCCATTAACGCCGGCGAGGTCAAGACAGCGCCGTTGGATTCTCTTGGACGCACCCAGTGCGTCGTGGCTAAGGTCACGTACAAGATGGTCGCCGACTCCGCCGGCTGGCGCGAGTCCATGCCCAAGGAGGCAGATGAGATCTCCGGTTGGGGTAGGCAGTACTTTGTCTGCGTGCCGCTTTCTAATGGAAAAACCTACAGCGGCTTCTCATACAACCGCAGTCATCTGTTGGCGGATTGCTTGGGAGGGCATGCCGTTAGGGAGAACCTCGTCACGGGTACCCGCACGCAAAACGTCGGCAACAACACGCAAAACGAGCCCGGTGGCATGCAGTACACCGAGCAGATGGCTCTCGAATATCTGCGCTCCCATCAAAAGGGCTGGGTCTACTACAAGGCCACGCCGGTGTATGAGGGAGACGAGCTCATCTGTCGCAGCGTTTACGTCGATATCCTGAGCGATGACGGCAGCATCAACGAGCATGTCGAGGTCTACAACGCCATGAACGGCTGCGTTATCGACTATGAGACCGGCGCTATGTCCGGCAGCTCTGTGAAGGGCGAGAAGGCGGCAGGGTCGCATTAAACCGCAGCTAGTTGGGTTTGCCAGCGCTTTGGGGCCTCGCGGAGTTTCATGGACGATAGCCACCTCACTGCTACCTGCAGGCGCGAGACGAAGTCCGCGCCTGCAGGTAGCAGTGGGCGGGCTGGCAACCGTCACTTGCATTAAAACCCGCGCGCGACCCCTTGGGTTCTTACTCTGCAGCCTTCTTCTGGTCCAGCCTCTTGAGCTTGCGCCACTCCAAGACAAAGAAGGCCGTCGTCACGAAGAAGGCCATGACGTCGGAGATGGGCGGCGCAAGGCGCACGCCGTCGAGTCCGGAAAGCCCCAAAAGGTCCGTCGCGATGTAGGGCATCGCGATATAGAGCGGGATGAGGAAGAGAAACTGCCTCGTAAGCTCGAGGATGGTCGCCTTCATGGGCTGGCCGGAACTCTGGAAGTAGCTGCCTGCCATGATCTGGAAGCCCACGGGGGCCAGCCAGATCGAGAAGAGGCGGATGGTGTCACAGGCGAAGGGCACGAGGTCCTCGCGTACGGAGAAGAGCGCAAGCGGCGCCTGCGGAGCGATCCAGAACAGCAGCTGGAAGCCCAGTGCCACGAGGAAGCAGTCGATGCATGCCCACTTGTAGAACGCCATGACACGTGACCACAGCTGCGCGCCCACGTTGAAGCCGAGCAAGGGCTGCACGCCACTCGTTATGCCGATAATCGGCATATACGCGATGGAGAGCACCTTCCAGGCGATGGAGATGGTCGCCAGCGCCGCCTCGTAGCCCATGGGGTCCTGGGTGCCCCAGATGCCGATAACGTGGTTCATCACGACGGTGACCGCGCACTGCGCCACCTGGATGGCAAACGACGCGAGGCCGAGGGCGCAGATGTCGCGCATGAGGCGCAGGTCGGGGATGCAGTTGCGCAGGCGCAGCTTGAAGCCTTCGCCCTTGTAGAGCAGGAAGAAGGCCATGACCGGGACCATGCCGATGAACTGGCCGAGCACGGTGGCATAGGCGCTGCCAGCGATGCCCCAGCTGAGCACGATGACGAAGAGGTAGTTGAGGACGATGCAGGCTGCCGTACCCAGGATGCTGCAGGCGAGCGAGAGGTTGGGCCGGCCGGCCGTGCGCAGGAAGTTGTTCATTCCCATGCCGAGGGACTGGAACGCAAAGCCCACGCAGATGATGGTGAGGAAGGTCTTGGAGGGTACCCAGAGCTCCTCGCTGGCGCCGAGGGCGGCAAGCAGCGGGTCCATGAAGAAGACAGCGAAGATAGCGACGAGGACGGAAATGCCAAGGAGCAGCAAAGCCGTGTTGCCGAGGATCTTCTCGACCTTGTGGCTGTTGCCGCGGCCGAGCTCGATGGCTGCGAGCGCGTTGCCGCCGATGCCGCCGAGCATGGAAAAGCCCATGAGAATCGTTTGCACGGGGAAGGCGATCTGCGTGACGGCTGCGCCGATGATGGGCAAGGCGACCTGCAGAAACGCCGTGTCGATGATGTTGTAGAGCGAGTTGAAGAGCATCATCACAACAGCTGGCAGCGAGAACTTCGCGACCAGCTTGCCGATGCGCTCGGTGCCCATGGGGTTGGGCTCACGCGTGATCGTCACGTCGGATGCGGCGGTGGAGTTAGTCGTATCGGTGTTTTTCTGCTCTTGCTGCTGCATGGGGTTCCTAGCGTGTGAAATGCATGTCAATGCGAGGATAACGTAGTGCATTGTTTGCTGCATGCGAGCGCGTATGTTATCGGCTGGCGTGACGAAAGCACGCGCGAAATTTTGTGCGGGTGTTCTCCCAGAGTTGGGCGGGTGGGATAAGTGCGGTCGAATGGGGACGGAGAGCCGCGTAAGTGCGGTCGATTGTGTTCTGCTTGGGCATAAGTGCGGTTGAATCGAGGAGCTGTGAGCTGGAAAAGGCCGCACTTGCCGATTGGGGGAGCGACGTGGTCAACGTGTGCCAGTGACAAAGTGACCACACCAAGAGAGGCCGATATTATCGAGTCTTAGCGGTGTGGTCACTTTGTCACTGGCACACGTTGACCACGTCGCTGACGCATCTTGGGACCTTCGCTGCGTCAGCGTCATCGAGCCTAAAAGCACCCCGTAGATCGCCAGACGAAGTCGGCGCTATAGGTCGCAGCGAGATGGCGGAATGCCTGTGACACACGATGTCACTGGGGCACAATGTGTGTCTTCCTGAGCAAGGTGTCGCAGGTGCATGTCAGTGTTGTGTCCACTCGTGTTTTTCTCTCGCTTTTTGGAATGATGTGCCAGCTGAGCGCATACGATAGGGGGCACTTGTTGCCTGGTTGCATGCCAAGACGATGGAGGTTCGAATGCTCGAGACTGTGAAGATGAGAAACTGCGCCACCTTCGATGGGGAAGGGGCCACACTCGGCGAGCTTACCAAGGTCAACATCGTCTACGGCGGCAACGGCACGGGAAAGACGACAATTTCCAAGGTCATCGCCGAGCCCGACTTGTACCCCGAGTGCGAGCTTGCCTGGGCGGATGGCAGGCAGCTGCGCCCCTATGTCTTCAATCGGCACTTCCGCGAGCGCTGCGTTAGCGCGAGCGATATCCCCGGCGTCTACACGCTGGGCGAGGGCAGTGCTCAGACCGTCGCGGACATCGAGCGCCTCAAGGGGCAAAACCTCGAGATGGAAGAGCAGCTCGAGAGCGAGAAGACGATGGAGGCCGAGGCACGTGCGGTGCTGGCGGCGGAGTGGGAGTACTTCAAGGACGTCGCCTGGACGCTCAAGACCGGCGTGAAGGCGAAGCGCGGTGTTGCCGCGACCGAGGGCTACTACGACGTCTTCAGGCCGGCGTTCAAGGGCGTGGCCAGGAAAGACGCGCTTGCGCGCAAGCTCGTCGAGTGGAGCAGCTATGGTATGGCCGCGCAGCCGGAAGACGAGCTGCGCCGTCGCGCGGCTGTTCTGTTCTCCGAGGAAGAGCCCGTGTTCGCAGACGCGATGCCCGAGCAGGCGCGTCAGGCAGGCCAGCTGCTGGATGGCTTGCGCGTGGTGATCGGCGATGAGGTCTGGGGGCGCCCAGTGGTCGGCAACGCGGACTTGCCGATTGCCGCGCTGGTCAACGAGCTCGGCTGTGCGGACTGGCTGCGCAAGGGCGCCGAGTACCTGCGCGGAGACGGTGTCTGCCCCTTCTGCCAGCAGAGGACCGTTACGGAGGACTTGGCTGCGCAGATCAGCGCGTTTTTCGACGGGGCTTTCAAGGAGGACGTCGAGCGCATTGAGCTGCATGTGGGGCGTCTGGGCAGGGCGCTCGATTACGCGCGTGCGGTCGAGCAGCGCGCTGCCGCTTTGCTCGAGCAGTGCCCGCACGTCTGCTACGGCAGGGTTGCGCGGGCGGCGCACGATCTGGCGCTGGCTGTCGAGCTGACGGCCGCGCAGGCGGCAAAGAAGCTCGAACAGCCGAGTGCAAGGGCCGAGCTGAGCGATCCGCTGCCAGCCCTGGAGGAGCTGGTCGCGGCGCTTACGACCCTCGATGATGTGGCTGCCGATTACAACGGCGCCCTGAGCAGGAGGTCTGCGGAGGCGGCGCGCTTGGTCGACGACGTGTGGGCCTTCTTCGCGCACAAGCTCGCCGCCGAGGTCGAGGGCTATCGCGCGCGTGCCAGGGCCGCGAGCTTCGAGGCCGAGGAGCACAAGGCCAGCTGCGAGGACCTGCAGCAGGCCTTGCTCGGCAATCGCGAGAAGATCGTGGAGCTGAACAAGCAGGCCGCGACGGTGGCAGCTGCTGCCCAAAGCATCAACGACACCCTCGCCGCACACGGCGTCGTCGGCTTTAAGCTCGTGGAGGCCGATGAGCATCCTGGCTGCTACGTCATCGCGCGCCCCGATGGCTCTGCTGCCGCGCGCACGCTCAGCGAGGGTGAGGAGGCACTCGTGGCGTTTGCGTATTTCATGCAGCTGGCAGGGGGCGCGACGAGCGCTGAGGGAGTGGGGGAGGAGCGCGTCCTCGTGGTCGACGACCCTGCCACCGGCATGGACGGCGCTGCGCGCGAGCTGGTGCTCAGGATGCTCGCCGAGCTGGCCTGCGAGGTCGAAAACAGCAGCGGCGATGTGCGCCAGCTGATGCTGCTTTCACACGACAAGATGTCGTGCAAGAGCCTGCTGGACGCGGACGCCGATGCTGCTGCTTGGACCCTGCAAAAGAGCAACGAGGTCACGACCTGCGTCGAGGGGCTGGTTGGGTAGCAGGTGTCTTGGTGCTGGCGCAATGGCTAGGGAAGCGCTGAACAATGCGAGGTTTATGGGGAGGGACTTCGGTCCCTCCCCTACGTAACCAGCGGTTTTGACACACATTGTGCCAGTGACATTGTGTGTCACAGACATTCCGCCGTCTTGCTGCGACCTATGGCGCCGACTTCGTCTGGCGCCTCTACGGGGTGCTTTCGGGCTCGATGATGCTGACGCGACGAGTCATGATAGCGCAAGGGTCTCTCAGCTGTGGCCTCCGCCGCCCCACCGCGTGCCATATTCGGAGGCAAATCCTACAGTTAGCAAGCAGTTAACTTTGCGCGCCCTGCCATGTCCCAGTGCGCGGGTATCATATCGGTAACTGTCTATAGATAAGGAGCATCATGAACGTAGAGCTTCTCTACCATACCCCCGATCCCGAGCGCGCCGTCGCGACCGCTGCGCGCCTGTGCTACGCGCCTGTCGGCGCGGCCGAGCTCATGGAGACCCTCGACGAGGAGCGCATCCGCAAGGTGCTCACCACCATCCTCAACAGCGGGCATCTCTCCACGCTCGAGCACGCCAGCTACACCTTCGCCATCGACGGCATCAGCCGCGCATGCAGCCATCAGCTCGTGCGCCATCGTATGGCCAGCTACAACCAGCAGTCCCAGCGCTACGTCACCTTCAAGGAGGAGCCGGACTTCGTCTTGCCGCAAAGCGTCGTCGACGCCGGCGCCCAAGAGGAGTACCAGCAGGCCGTCAAGGACGCGTTTGCCGCCTACGACAGGCTCGTCAAGCTCGGCATCCCCGCAGAAGACGCGCGCTACCTGCTGCCCAACGCCTGCGAGACCAAGATCGTCGTCACGATGAACATCCGCGAGCTGCTCCACTTCTTCTCCCTGCGCTGCTGCAACCGCGCGCAGTGGGAGATCCGCGAGATGGCATGCCGCATGCTCGAGCTTGCCCGCCCCACCGCGTCCTTCATCTTCGCCACCGCCGGCCCCGGCTGCGCGCGCGGCAAGTGCCCGGAGGGCAAGATGAGCTGCGGCGAGCCTTGGGAGCAGGTGACCCGCTAAGTGAGCGACTCCAAGCGCCTCAAGGACGCCTTCTCCGCCGATGGCGACGTCTTGCGCCGCACCCACATCGGCGGCCAGGCCCTCATCGAGGGCATTATGATGCGCGGCCGCTACAACTGGGCGGTCGCCATCCGCGAGCCCGACGGCAACATCTACACCGAGGAGCACGACCTCGCCAGCGGCCGTCCCAAGAACAGCTGGCTGCGCTGGCCCATCATCCGCGGCTGCACGGCCTTCGTCGAGTCCTTGGGCCTGGGCTACAAGGCGCTCAACATCGCGACCGAGCACGCCTATGACTGGGAGGAGACCGAGGAGGAGCGCGAGCAGCGCCTCAAGAAGGAGGCGCGCAAGAAGAAGACGACCGTCGAGGAGCTGCGTGCTGCAGAGGACGCCGAGGCCGCCAAGAAGGCTGAGGAAGTCGCCGCCAAGCGCGAGGCGCACATCGCCGCTGCTCATGCGGCTGGCGACGACGTCGAGCAGGCTGCCGCGGATTTCGACGCCGAGCAGAAGAAGGCGGATGCCGAGGAAGACTCCCTCGGCGTGCTGATGACGATCTCGATGATCATCGGCTTGGTCGTCGGCGTGGCGATTTTCGTCGTCGTGCCGGCCGCGCTGTCCAACCTCGTCTTTGGCGCGGACGCGATGAACTCCGTCGGCTGGAACATCTTCGACGGCATCTTGCGCGTGGCGATCTTTGTCGCCTACATCTGGCTCATCAGCCGTATGAAGGACATCAAGCGCATGTTTTGCTACCACGGCGCGGAGCACAAGACGATCCACTGCTTCGAGCACGACCTGCCGCTCACGGTGGCAAACGCCCAGCAGTTCCCCACGCTGCACGTGAGGTGCGGTACCGCGTTTCTCATCATGGTGATGATCATCGCGATCTTTGTCTACACGGTGCTTGGCGCGCCGATCAACGCGCTGGTGGATATGACTGGCGTGACGGAGGGCCCGCTGCGCTTCGTGCTGATCGTCCTCACGCGCATCATCCTCATGCCCGTCATCGCGGGCGTGAGCTATGAGATCACGGTCCAGTGGGCGGGCAAGCGCCCCAACAACCCGCTGGTGCGCGTCATCTTGTGGCCGGGCATGCAGATGCAGCGTCTGACCACCAACCCGCCGGAGGACTCCATGGTCGAGTGTGCCATCGCCGCGATGCAGCTCGTCGTCGCGCGCGAGGAGCTCGAGGCGGCCAAGGAGCAGGACGCCAAATCGATATAGATCGAGTACGAGAATAGGTAAGAAGGAGCATCGATGGAGTTCATTACCGCAGGTGAGAGCCACGGACCGGCGTTGACCGCCATTGTGACGGGCGTGCCGGCGGGCGTGCATGTGAGCGAGGAGGCCATCAACGAGGACCTCGCGCGCCGCCAGAAGGGCTACGGCCGCGGCGGTCGCATGCTCATCGAGACCGACACAGCCGCCGTGCAAAGCGGCGTGCGCTTCTCCACGACCATGGGCACCCCTGTGACCCTGCAGGTCGTCAACGACGACCACGTCAACTGGGCGGGTCGCATGGACGTCTTTGGACAGGCTCCGGCTGACCTCAAGCGCGAGGTGCAGCCGCGACCGGGCCATGCGGATTTGGTCGGCATGCTCAAGATCGACACCGACGACGCCCGCAACATCCTCGAGCGCAGCTCCGCGCGCGAGACTGCGGCGCGCGTGGCGGCCGGCGCCATCGCCAAGGCCTTCCTACGCGAGCTCGGTGTGAGCGTTACGTCCTACGTCAAACGCATCGGCAGCGCGGTGCTCGAGGCGCAAGGCCCCTTTGCACGCGAGGACATCGAGGCGAGCGAGTGCCGCTGCCCTGACGTTGTGGCCACGCAGGCGATGAAGGACGCCATCGATGCCGCGAAGGCGGCAGGCGAGTCCCTCGGCGGCGAGTGCGTCGTCGTGGTCGACGGCCTCATCCCCGGTCTGGGCAGCTACAATAGCGGACCGGCGCGCTTGACGAGCAAGCTCGGCGCGGCGTGCTTTGCCATCCCCGCCATCAAGGGCGTCGAGTTTGGCATGGGCTTCGAGACGGCGGCGCGCCCTGGCAGCGAGGTTCACGACGGCATCGTCTACGACCGCGAGCGTGGCTTTGGGCGCACGGGCAACAACGCCGGCGGCCTCGAGGGCGGTATGACCACGGGTCTGCCGCTTGTCATCACGCTTGCCATGAAGCCCATCCCCACGTTGATGAAGCCGCTTGACACGGTGAATACGGACACGCACGAGCTCGTCAAGGCCTCTAAGGAGCGCAGCGACGCCTGCGCCGTCCCGGCCATGGGCGTGGTTGCAGAGGCGGAGGTCGCCATGGTGCTCGCCGATGCTTACACGCAGATGTTCGGCGACAACTGCCTGGGCGACATCCTTGCGCGCCGCGACGCCTACCTCGAGCGCATCAACGCACGCTAGGGCCGAGAGGGGGCAGCGGTGAGCGAACAGCAGGACAAACAGCAGCCGCAAGAGCGGCATCAGGTCGATGGAGCCGAGCGTAAGCCGCAGGGCAGTCGCAACGGGCGCGGTCGTGGCGGCAAGGGTGGCCGCGGTAGTAACCACAGGCCGCAAGGCGACACTGGCAAGCGCGAGGCGGCCGATAAGCGAGCCGAAGGCAGCGCGCGTGGCACCAGCAACGGCAGCGGCCAGCAGCGCGGCAGCCAGCAGCGCCACAGCGGCAACAACCGACGCCGCGAGCCGCAGGTCCCCAACAAGGGCGAGCACATCCTCTTTGTCGGCTTCATGGGCTGCGGCAAGAGCAGTGTGAGCCGTGTGCTGGCCAAGCGCGCCGGCCTGCCGCTCATCGACATCGACAAGTACATCGAGAAGCAAGAGGGCCGCAAGATCAAGGAGATCTTTGCCGAGGAAGGCGAGGAGGGCTTTCGCCGCATCGAGACGATGATGCTTGCAAGCCTGGCTTTCGAGCCCAAGAGCATCATCTCCTGCGGCGGTGGCATCGTTGGCAGCGCTGTCAACCGCGCCATTGTCAAGGCGCTCGGAAACGTCATCTATCTCAAGGTTCCCTGTGATGAGGCAATCGGCCGCATCAGCGATCCGTCGACGCGCCCGATGCTGTCCGGCCCGCGCCCTGTGCGCGAGATCTACGACGAGCGCCTGCCGTTGTACCGCGACGTGGCCGATATCACCATCAACACCTCTGGAAAAAGCGTTGGCGCCAATGTGCAGCAGGTTATCGGCGCCTTGAGAAGAAGGGGGCTCCTATGAGCCAGGAACGCACCATCCCCGTCCGCCTTGCCGACGGCAAGGGCTATGACATCTGCGTTGGCAAGGGCGCGCTGGCCACGCTCGGCCAGAAGCTCTCGCAGGTCAAGGACTTCAACAAGGCCGTGGTCATCAGCGATGAGAACGTCGGTCCCACCTACGCCAAGCTCGTCAAGCGCCGCCTCGAGGAGGCAGGCTACGAGGTCTACGATCTCTTGATCCCGCCGGGAGAGGAGTCCAAGGACATCGAGCTGGCGACAGAGATCTGGACCATGCTCGCCCAGTACGGCTTCTGCCGCAACGACCTCGTCGTCGCCTGCGGTGGCGGTGTCGTGGGCGACTTGGCCGGCTTCTGCGCGGCGACCTTCATGCGCGGAATCGACTTCGCACAGGTCCCGACGACGTTGCTCGCCATGGTCGATGCGAGCATCGGCGGCAAGACCGCCGTTGACTTGCCCTGTGGCAAGAACCTGGTCGGCGCCTTCCACCAGCCCATCTACATCTGCAGCGACATCCGCACGCTCAAGACCCTCGAGGAAGAGGACTGGGCCAACGGCTTTGCGGAAATCGTGAAGAGCGCCGTCGTGGCGCCGCGCCGCAGCTTCTACGAGTGGCTGCGCAACAACGCCGAGGGCTTGATGCAGCACGACGACATGCTGCTCGAGGAGGTCGTCGCGATGACGGCCGAGTTCAAGGCGAGCGTGGTCTCCAAGGACGAGCGCGAGTCCGGTCTGCGCGAGTGCCTCAACTACGGTCATACGCTGGCGCACGCCATCGAGACCGCGGCTGGTTACGGCACCATCGGCCATGGCCGCGCGGTTGCGGAGGGTATGCGCTTTGCCGCGCGCCTCGCGACCGAGGTCACCGGCGCGAGCGTCGACTTCATCAAGAAGCAAGACGCACTGCTCGACAAGCTGGGCCTGCAGCAGCTGCCCTGGACGGCGGACCCCGAGCGCCTCTTCAAGATCATGAAGGGCGACAAGAAGAACCGCGGCGGCGACGTGCGCTTCGTGCTCGCCAACGACTTCACCGAGTGGGAGGTCACCCCGGTGCCGGAGGAGATTCTGATGAAGCACCTCAAGGCTTGGTGCGCCGGCAAGCAGAAGTTGATCGACCAGCAGCAGGGCTAAACGGCAGGGTGATGCGGACGTTTGCTAAACCGCTGATTGCGAGGGGAGGGATGTAGCCTGCTTGAAAGCTGCTCACCCCTTCGCGAAAACCACCGGTTGCGTAGGGGAGGGACCCTGTCCCTCCCCATAAGTCTTTCATTAGTCAGCGTTTTCCTAGTAGCGAAAGCGCCGCAGGCGTGGAGTCGAAGAATCTATCCGAAACTCATCTCAGAGCGGCGGTTTGACAGCGGCCTCGCACCCTGTGCTAGACAACAAAGAGTTAGGAGAAGGACATGAAGGTCCTCTTGATGAACGGGCCCAACCTCAACTTGTTGGGGGTGCGCGAGCCCGAGGTCTACGGCTCGACGACGCTTGCGGATATCGAGGAGATGTTTTGCGCATATGCAGCCGAGCAAGGCGTCGACCAGGTCGACTGCTTCCAGAGCAACCACGAGGGCGTGCTGATCGACAAGATCCACGAGTCCGTGGGCACCTACGACGGCATCGTCTACAACCCCGGCGCGCACACGCACTACAGCTACGCCATCCATGATGCGATTACGAGCGTGACCACGCCGGTAGTCGAGATCCACATCTCCGACATCTCCAAACGCAAGGAGGAGTTCCGCCATCACAGCGTGCTCGCCGATGCGTGCATCGGGCAGGTCAAGGGCTTGGGTGCGCAAGGTTACCTGCGTGCGCTCGACATGCTGATGGAGCATCTGCGATGAGGGCCGCACGACGTATCGAGAAGGTCCGCAAGCTGCTGGCAGACGAGGGCCTCGACGCTATCGTCGTGCGCTCGACTACGGATTTGCAGTGGCTCACGGGTTTCGAGGCCGTCTTCGACACCGAGGAGGCGCACACTGCCCTCATCACGGCGGACGATTGCATCATCCACACGGACAGCCGCTATGCGACGGCTATGCGCACCGCCGCGGCGGCGGAGGGTCTGTGGCGCGTCGACGACGAGCGCGAGGCCGCAGCTGCTTTTGTGGCGCGCTTACTGGGGGCGGCGGGTCTTTCTGCCGGTACCGTCGCCATCGACGCTGCAACGCCGCTGAGTCTCTACCGTGCCTACGTTGAGAAACTTGCCGATGTGAGCTTTGCCGAGCGCAGCGGTGATATCCTCGGCTTGCGTCAGGTCAAGGAGCCCGAGGAGATCGAGCGCATGATCCGCGCCCAGCGTGTTGCCGAGCATGCCCTCATGGAGGTGCTCGAGAAGATGCACGCCGGCCAGACTGAGGCCGAGGTCTCGCTCATGCTCGAGTTTGCCATGCGCAGCCGCGGTGCGCAGGAGCTGGCCTTTGCCAACATCGTCGCAAGCGGTCCTAACTCCGCCAACCCGCATGCTATTCCCGGTCAGCGCCGTTTGAGCAAGGGCGACCTCGTCGTCATCGACTACGGAGCGCGCGTGGACGGCTATCGCAGCGATACGACGCGCACGGTGTGCGTGGGCGCGCCGAGTGACGAGCAACTGCATATCTACAATGCGGTCAAGCGTGCGAATGAGGAGGTTCGCAAGGTCGTGAAGGCTGGCGTGACCGGTGTCGAGATGCACGAGCTTGCCGAGCGCGTGCTCGCAGAGGAGGGCTATGCCGACCTCATGGGCCATGGCCTTGGCCATGGTGTGGGTTTGGATATACACGAGGAGCCTTGCCTCAACACGCGCAACGATCAACCGCTACCGGCAGGGGCTGTTGTGACCGTCGAGCCCGGCGTCTACGTTGCTGGCGAGAACGGCGTGCGCATCGAGGACTGCGGTCAGGTGACCGATGACGGCTTCGAGAACTTCTGCACCCTCACCCACGAGCTCATGGTCGTAGGCTAACTTGCGCGACGCATTGTCGTGTGAGTTACCGTTAGCTGCAGGTCGCGGCGCTGTCTGGAGTCTGCTGCTTGCTGGCGCTGACGCAATTCCATATGGGTATCCAATGTGTACCAGCGACAAAGTGACCACCCCGTGGGGTGGTCACTTTGTCGCTGGTACACATTGGATACCCGAGGACGTGAGGGCCTCCAATTGCGCGAACGACCTCCACGGGATTGTCTGAACGAACAACCGTTCAGACAATCGGGGAAACCGGGCATTTTGGCCTGAAAAGGGGATTGTCTGAACGATTTTTCGTTCAGACAATCCCAAGATGGCGCTACCCCGTGGGGCTCACAAGCCCTCGAGGCGCCAGACGAAGTCGGCGCCACAGGTTGCAGTGAGGCGGCAGTCGTTTGCGCGATGCTGAGAATTGCGTCCCCCTGCGTCTTGTGAAAATACGTAGGGAGTATAATTAACCCGACAATCAGTGTGAGCCAAATCCGACACTATCTTTGATTTTGTCAGATATACCTCATATTAGGAGGGTAGAAATGAGTAAGCACAAGGTCATCCCTTACAACATCACGAGTGCTGCCAAGGAAATCGGCCTTTACTGCGCCGCATGGCGCAAGATGCACTGCATGACGCAGGCGGAGATGGCCGAGCGCTGCCGAGTGAGCCGCGAGACCATATCGCGTCTCGAGAACGGCGATGGTAGCGTGTCCCTCAACACCTTCCTCGAGGTCGTTCAGAAGTTCGGCATCCTCGAGAAGGTCCAGGAGTCTGTCAACCCGTACACGACGCAGTACGGCGTTCTCCGTGCCGACCTTGCACTCGGCCAGCGTGTCAAGAAGAGCAGGAGCTAGACGATGACCGACATGGTTGAGGTATGGACGACGGTCAACGGGGAAGAGTGCCTTGCCGGAACCGCAAGGTTCTCTTATCGCAAGGCAGTGTCGACGACCTTCACGTATGACACTCAATACGTTAAGGCAGAAGGCTCCTACTCGCTCGACGATGTGCTGAGACTCGAGTACGGTGGCGGAACCTGCCAGCAGCTACCGCCGAGTTTTAGGGATTGCGCGCCAGACCGCTGGGGCCAGCGCCTAATCGACAAGGAGCACCGCGAGAAATCGGATGATGCGGTCCCACGCTCTTTGACGGATGTCGACTACCTTCTCGGCGTTTCCGACATCACGAGGCAGGGCGCGCTGCGCTTTAAGAGCGAAGGGCAATGGCTCGGTGAGAACACGTCCATTCCTCCCACGGTAGACTTGTACGAGCTTTTGCAGGCCGCGCATAAAGTCGTAGAGAACGCAGAGACGCACGAAGAGCTGAAAGCCCTGCTGGACGTTGGCACAACGGCACTAGGCGGCGCGCACCCGAAGGCATCCGTTAGAGATGGCGACAAGCTGATGTTGGCGAAGTTCTCGCATCCGCAAGATAAATACGATGTGATCGGGCTGGAGAAGACGATGCTCGACCTCCAAGCCCTATGTGGGATATCAGTGCCGCCGAGCAAGCTCGTCAGGTTCGTCAGCAATGCAGCGCTGCTCACGCAGCGCTTCGACAGGGCAGACGGCAGGTTCGACGGCATGCGAATACCGTACAAGTCCGGCATGTCGTTGATGGGGACGCAAGACGGAGAGCGGGTGACGTACGTCGATCTTCTCCTTGAGATGCAGCAGAGGTTTGGCGAGTGCGACATAGAGGAGATGCTGCGCAGGATTTGCTTTTCGTACGTCTTTAACAACACCGATGATCACCTGAAGAACCACGGCTTCTTACTGTTGGACGGAAGATGGAGGTTGTCCCCGTGCTTTGATGTGAACCCCTCCCTCATGCAGAAGGAGAGGGCTACACCGATAACAGGGAGCAACAAACCAGAACACGAGCAGCTGAAGGAGCTATTCGAGCTGTTGGAGATTAGCGCAGATCAACAGCAGAAGGTGGTAGAGGAAGTTGCAAGTATTGCAAGGCATTTTTCTGTGCTAGCTGCACGGAACAAAGTTCCTCGCAAAGAGCTCGAGGCAGTCGCTTCCATAGCCAGCTCGAGGGCAAGACGGCTCGGAGAGTTGGCGGATTTGATAGTCTAGAAGTAGGCGATGGGGATAGTGCGCTACAGATTGATGCGACCCCATCCTTGTAGTTCGCGCGTGGATTTACGTCAGCACTATCGGATTGTAAGCTTTGTGTAGGCGCCAGACGAAGTCGGCGCCACAGGTTGCAGCGAGACAGCGGTCGTTTGCGCGATGCTGAGAATTGCAGGTGGAGAATCCGCGAGACAGGAGGACGGCGAGGTGGTAGAATCGGTCTCAGCGGCAAGGCTCGTGGTGGAATGCGGGCAGAGCCGTTGATTTGGGTTAAGAGAACCGCTGGCTAGCGCCGGCGGTTCTTCTTTTTACGGGTACCCCGTGCCTCGGAAAGGACCGCGACGACCGCTGCGACAAGCCCGACGACAGCCGTGGCAAGCTTCACGATCTCGATTGCGAAATCCATTGAGCAATCACCTCCCTTCGCTTGGAAGGCACTGCCCGGCACACGAGGCTGACATGCCGCTGGACCGTCGATTATTCTAACGCAAGCGCACCCCGCGCTGGTGCCCCATGTCTCAACAGGCATTGCAGCCACCTGACCCGGCTGAGCGCGCAGAGGACCCCCTTCCGCCCCCCGAACTTGATTGCAAGGAGCTCGTAACCTCCATCAACTCGTCGCCGCAGGCATCGAAGCAGGCCGAGGGCGGAGCAGCGAGCTCGTCGCCCGAGAGCATGTCCCCGTTGTCCGGTCTGGCGTCGAGGAGCGCCTCCATCTGGACGGCTTCGGGCCGCTTCTCGAGTTCGTCTTCCACAAACTGCATACCAGAGATGCCCTCCCCGGAATCTCGGTTGAGGAAAACCGCCCTTACCCCACAGACAGCGTTTAACACCCGTGACGCAATTACTTCAATGCTCTACCATTGCCGTTAACACACACCGGCATGAGAGGCACGCATGAAGAACTGCTACGGAGTCACCACTTACTCGGTCCAGGCTATCCTTGGTTTCATCAATGCAGGGGATATTGCTATCCCGGAAATCCAGCGCCCTTTTGTTTGGTCGAAGACCCAAGTCCGCGATTTGGTCGATTCGTTGTACCGCGGCTATCCCACGGGCTACCTCATCACCTGGAAGAACCCGGACGTCAAGGTCAAAGGTGGCGGCACCGCTCAGGGCAAGAAGGTTCTCATCGACGGTCAGCAGCGCGTCACGGCGCTGATGGCGGCCTTGGCCGGCAAGCAAGTGCTCAACGAGGATTACGAGCTGTGCCGTGTGAAGATCGCCTTCAACCCGCTTTCCGCTGGCGGTGAGGACAGTCCCTTCGAAGTGCTTACGCCGGTTTTGGAGAAGAACAGCAAATGGGTCTCCGACATCGCGGAGCTCTTCGCCCCGGACTTTGACTCGTGGACCTTCGTCAACACTTACATTCAGGCAAACCAGGGCGCTGATCCCACAGTGGTCAACGCCGCCATCACGGACCTGAAGTCCATAGCGAACCGCCAGCTAGGCGTGATCGAGATTGACGCGTCTTGCACCATCGACGAGGTCACGAACATCTTTATCCGCATCAACTCGAAGGGTACGGTTCTCTCGCAGGCGGACTTCGCCATGTCCAAGATCGCTGCAGATGAGGCCCACGGCGGCTCCATGCTGCGCAAGGCCATCGATTACTACTGCCATCTGGCGGTGAAGCCGGACTTTTGGGACGCCGTCTCTAAAAAGGACGCGGAGTACATGGCCAGCGAGTACTCGTCCAAAGCGGAGTGGCTCAAGAACGACAGCGACGACATTTACGATCCCGACTACAACGATGTCCTTCGCGTTGCCTTCATGCACAAGTTCGGCCGCGGCAAGCTGGCCGACCTGGTGGCGCTGCTCTCCGGGCGAGACTTTGAGGCAAGGGACTACAAGGTGGAGATCGCCGACGAGTCCTTCCAGCTGCTCCACGACGGCGTCATCCGTTTCATGGACCGCGGCAACTTCCAGGACTTCGTGCTGGCGCTGCGCTCCGCCGGTTTCATTAGTCCCTCGCTTATCAACTCCAAGGGCGCGGTGAACTTCGCCTACAACCTCTATCTCACGCTGAGGGAAGACAAAAGCATCCCAGCCACCGATGTCAGACGCTGGGTGCAGCGCTGGTACGTGATGTCAGTGCTGACCGGACGCTACTCTGGTTCATCGGAGTCGATTATGGATCGCGACATCAGGCGCATCTCCGAGCAGGGTTTTCGGTCTTTCTATGATGAGATTGCCCAGTCACAGCTCTCTGACACCTTCTGGGAGGTGGGTCTGCCGCAGAAGCTGGACACCACCAGTACCAGGACCGGTGCATGGTTGGTGTACCTGGCCTCCCAGGTGAAGGCTGCAGACAACACCTTGTTCTCCAAGGGCGTGAAGGTCGCTGACGTGGTGGCCACTATCGGCGACATCCACCATATCTTCCCCAAGAACTATCTGCAAAAGGAGCTAGGAGCCGGTAAGGGCCTTTACAACCAGGTGGCCAACTACGCTTACCTCGAGAAACGCATCAACATCGCCATCTCCGACAGACCTGTTGGCGTCTATTTCAGCGAGATCAGGAATGCCTGCGAAGCCGGTGAGAAGCACTTTGGCGATGTCGCAAATATCGAGGAGCTTGAGGTCAACATGCGCCAGAACTGCGTCCCTGCCGGCGTCTTCGACATGGGTGCTGCAGACTATCGGGACTTCCTGACCCAGAGGCGAACCCTCATGGCAGCCAAGATCAAGGATTACTTCCTGGGGTTGTAGAGTCGCGCCGCTAGCATCAGAAGGAGGGCTGATGTCCTTTATCAACCGCTTGAAGGGTGAGGAGCCCGGCTTCTTCACTAAGGCGGCCCATGCCCTGCAGGGAGCAGGCCACTATGGGGAGTTCCTCGCCGACTACGCGTTGGATCATGGCAAGATTCCCGGACGCGGGCGCAGCTTCACTAATCTGTACGTGCCCTACCGCGGGCGCACGTCCGAGGTCGACGTGCTCTTCCTGCACGAGACCGGCGTATACGTGATCGAGAGCAAGAACTACAGCGGCTGGATCTTTGGCTCTGCGGAGCAGCGGCAGTGGACGCAGTGCCTTAACGGTGGCAAAAAGGAGCGCTTTTGCTCGCCCATCATGCAGAACCGCTCCCATATCAAGACCCTGACCGCGCACCTGGGCCTGTCCGAGGAGAGCTTTCATTCCCTCATCGTGTTCAGCGAGCGCTGCGAGCTCAAGAGCGTGCCCAACGACACCGACGAGTACACGATCCTGCGTCGTCATCACCTGGTGCGGGAGGTGAACCGCCTGGTGGCCAAGCGCCCCAGGGTCTTCGACGACGCGACCTTCGACGTCATTGCCACGAAACTCGAGCGGCTGGCCAAGACCGAGGAGAAGGCAGCCGAGCACATCGAGGCTGTCAAGGGTATACAAGACGGCACGGCCTGTCCCTATTGCGGCGGCCAGAAGGCAAAGCGTGAGCGCATGGAAGGCGGCGATGCACACTGATTTGGGCGTGTTTGGTGCCCTCGATGCGCGCGGAGGCGGCTTCTGGCTCAAAAAGTGCACGAAGTGTTAAGGGTTTGATCAACACGTCGAGTGGCTGATATTTGGCAACGCTGTGACCTGCGGTTTTGCAAGTATCAATTGCCGTCTACTTGGTCGGTCGCTTTAACCCTTAACACTTTGCGTGCTTTTTGATTCCGGAGCCTCCCCGAGAGCTTGCCGGCGCGCTGAAACCTGATGGCGCCGACTTCGTCTGGCGCCTACGTGTCCTCGCGGCTCGATGGTGCTGACGCGAATCCATACGCGTGCTGCGAGGATGAGGCCGTCGTCAATCTGCGGCTGCCGCTGTTATCCCCACAAGCCTTTGTTGGCCATCACATAGAGAGGAATGTTGCGCATCCAATCTTGCTCCCGGTATCCAGAAAGCGAAAAACGCAGCGCCTTGACCTCTGGATTGTCGCTTTTAAACGAGCGCAAGCTCTTGGCGCGCAAGTTTTCCTCGGCCTTGACTTCGATAGCATATGTTCCAGCGGCATCTTGCGCGAGGAAATCAATCTCACCAGACGAGTTCTCCGCTGACCAATAGTACGGCTTAAGCCGACAATCGGAAACAAGCTGCTGGCACATGTGTTGTTCGGCAAGTGCTCCTTTGAACTCCGCAAACACAGCGTTGCCCTTAACGACGGAGGAAGGATCCAAGCCGCTCATGGCGCCAAGAAGGCCTACGTCAAGTAAAAACACCTTGAATGCTTTGCGATCGTCATATGCAGAAAGAGGCATTGAGGGCTTGCTTACACGCGAAACGCGGTGAATAAGGCCCACCTGCGAAAGCCATCCATCGCGCGTATTAGGTCGAATTGATTTTACGTCCTGATTTCTGTGAATTTCAACAAAAACTCCGCCTTAAAAGTGTTGCGAATCACATTTTTCAGGCGGAACTTATCATTGGTGCACATCGGATGCCCGGTTGTGCGACAAAAGTTCGCTTGAAACGCGCTGTTGTGCGGTAAGTCGAGTCCTGCAGCACTCGACTTACCGCACAACGGCTCGAAAATTGGCAGAATATGTCGCACAACTGCCCAGTGATGGCCGTGCCGGCACGTTACGACGGCCCCTGCAGAAGACGACGGGCGCTATCATGGGACCGATGGAAAGGACGAGTGAGGCACTGTGGCAGAACTTGGGCGCGCATATCTTTCGGCAGAGCTCGGCTCACCGATCGGCAACATCACAATCTGCAGCGACGGCGCATCGCTGTGCGGTTTGTGGACGGAGGGGCAGAAGTACTTTGGTGGCACCATCCCGGGCGAGATGACCCCGGTCGCCGCAGAAAGTGACCCAGTTCTCGAAGCCGCTGCACTCTGGCTCGACGCCTATTTCGCGGGCCGCAAGCCCAGCTTGGACGAGCTTCCTCTTGCCCCAATCGGCAGCTCTTTCCGTCAGGTTGTCTGGGAAATCCTGAAGGAGATTCCCTATGGCGAAGTGACGACTTACGGTGACATCGCCTGCGAGGCAGCGGCAAGGCTGGGAAAGAAAAGCATGGCCAGTCTGGCGGTGGGTGGCGCGGTGGGTCACAACCCGATCAGCATCATCATCCCTTGTCATCGAGTGGTAGGTGCAAACGGGAGTCTCACCGGCTACGCCGGCGGCCTCGACAAGAAGCTATGGCTGCTTGAGCACGAGGGTGTGGACACCTCGAAGCTGTTTCGCCCGACGAAGGGCACTGCTCTCTAAATCGCCATTGGGCCTTGGCTCCTGTCGACGATGTTGATGCGAATCTATACGTGCGCCACAAGGACGGAGCACTCTGCCTATGCTTGGCCTGCCTTTAGGAGATGCCAAGCTCCGCTGCAAGTGCTAAAAGCTCGCTGTAGCGTTTCACGCCGAACTTGCGGTACATGTGCGAGAGATGCGACTTCACGGTGCTCTCGCTTATACAGAGCTCCTGGGAAATCTCCTTGCGATCCATGCCAGAGAGCGCGAGCTTGATTACTTCGAGTTCTTTGCTTGTAAGCTCCACGGCTTGGCCTAGCTGGTCTTCCTCGCCCTCTTCCAGTTGCATGAAATCTTGCCTAAGCAACGACTGTGCGAAGTGGCGATTTTTGTAGCTTGGCTTGGCCGTGGTGAGATAGACCATCAGAAGAGAGCGCACCTGATGGGCTTTCCAGCCAAATATAGTGACGATGTCGTTCTCCTGTGCGCGGCTGATGCATAGGTCGATCTCTCGTACCGCACACGTGCGTTGTCCACGCTCGAAGTAGATAAGGGCGACCTCCAACATGAGAAGCTGCGCAATGAGGTTGCACCCATAGCCGTCTGCGGTTTTGAGCAGGGCGAGCAGGCGTTCCTCCCTTTCTTCCTCGTCGACGATGGAAAGCTCCACGAACTCGCGTACGAGACGGGATTGCGCTGTCATCGCAAGACCCAGCATGTCGAACTCCCTATACGAGGCGAGTGCCTCTTGCACGCGCCCTTCGAGCAGCATGAGCATCGCGTGGTTTTGGAAAGGCTGCACAGCAGCCATGCGGGGAATGAAGCTCAACGACATCTTGACCAAGCTCATGCTCTCCCTGAGGATGGCATCGGCTTTGTCTGTATCTCCTGCCGAGACATAGGTCCAGGCACGGGCAGTGCACCAATCCAGGAACATATCGGCGTTGCTGCGCCTGGAAATGAGCGAGATCGCCCTCTCGAGGCGCTGCTCGCGCTCTATGTTGTTGTTGCTCAAAACATCGATCAAGACCTCGAGGGAGCATGCGGCACCGCAGGTCACGTAGTCCGGTGCATAGCTCGTTTGGATTTGACGGCACATCTGCGTGGCGTGTTTGAGGTTTCCTTGCTCGAAGTATGAGAACGCCATTGAGTAGCCGTTAATCGATGAGAGAAAGGGGAACGACCCATCGCTTGTCAACGAGGCGAATTCCAGATGGCGCTCAAGACCTTCCTGAATCTTGCCTTGCTGGTCGAGGGCCTCCGAATAACAATTGGTGAGTATGACCTTGAGCGGGACAAAGTCTTTGCCTGCAATGCGGCTTTCCACTTGGTGGGCTTTCTCGATGCCAGCGTCGAACTTGCTGGCGAGGCAGAGTTCTTTGACCTCGATGACCTCGAGCGACAAGCGCAGTCTCTCGTCGATGAGCTCGTCAGGAAGCTCGTGCAGGGGTTTGAGCCAGAAGTCGAGCTCGTCGAGTTGCGCGCTGTAGGCATAGGCCCATGCCGCTAGCAGGTAGAAACAAGGGCTGAGTTCTTTTATCTCCAGGTTGCGGCGAAACATCGTGATGCCCATGAGCTCTGCCGTTGTCATATCCGGGTAGGCAACGCGTACGAGATTGAAGATATCCTCGCGCTCGCTTGCGAGAATCTTGTGCTTGGCGGCAGCGGTTGGCAGTCCGTTCCTGAGGCACCAACGCGAGGCGCGGGCGTTGAGCAGGCGCTGCTCGTGCGAGGAGAGGGTCTGGGCTTTCTTCATGACCCACTGTGAGAACAGGGGATGGAGCTCGTATTCGCCTGAATGTGCGTCGATGGGGAGGAAGAACGCGTTGCGCCTGCACAGACCGCTGATTGCGCTGTCAACATCGACATCCCCAAGCGTGTAGCCAGCGATCCTAGTAGAGATCATGCCAAGCGATGACGTTTTGAGGAGAAAATCCTTTTCTTCTTGGGACAAGCCGGAGAAGACTTCGAACTCGAAGAACTCGTTAAGGCGGGGATCAGTGCCCGACAAACTGGCGACAGCCTCCTTGAACGACACTCCCGCATCGACGCTGTCCATGACGATGGCCACGCCGGCTGACCAGCCTTGCGTTTTGTCGTTGAGAAGGTCCAGGTCCGACTCGTCTACTTGCTCGACTCCGGCGTCAAGAAGGTATTCGAGCATCTCTTGTTTTGTGAGCGCAAGCATGCTGTAGTCGATGTTGAGCGAGACGTCTGGGATGGTGAAGCCGGGGAAGCTGTGCTTGGTAAAGGCAGCGCGTGATGACAGGATGATATGGACGTTTCCGGAGAGTGCCAGCATGAGCGTCAGGAGTTCTTCGAGCGTCTCGAAGCCGTAGATGACGTCAAGCCCCTCTATAACGATGAACAAGTCGCCGCACTTGCGTGCACCGAGGCTCATCTCGTTGGCCATCGTGAGGATGGCTTCGTTTTTTGCCATGGACTGGGCTTCACCGAGATTTTTCTCGAAATCGAGGCCCAGGGCTGTGTAGATTGCATAGTGGAAGTTGAGCCAGAAGCACTTCGAGTCACGATCGCGGCGGTCGATGGAGAACCATACTGCTTTCTCCCCAGCATTTGTGAGGTCGTAGAACCAGTCTGTGAGAGCGGTTGTCTTGCCGTAGCCTGCAGGAGCGTTGAGGAAGGTGAATCGTTGACGTCGAGAGCGGTCAAGCAGGCGCATGACGCGCTCTCTTGGCTTGCCCCAGAGACGCTGTGCCGGTGGCATGGATTTGGCAACAATGGGGATGTTGTTTGCTGTGGGCTGACCTGCATTGCTCTCCATTGCCCCTCCTTGTGTGGAAGTCCCTTTGTGCTGACCTGACGGCTTGCTGCCGGTTGTGCTGCGCCAATGCTCGGCAGGTTGACCTATCTGTGGTTGACAGATTTGTCATGGCGCCAGCGCAGTTTTGATGCGAATCATAACACGAACACATGTTCGATTCTAGTCTTGTTTTCAAGCTTCTTGAGAAGTTACTCTCGCAACGTCAGCTTGATTCGGACGGCATGGGTGGGGCAGTTGTGCAGACATAGCCCGCATCCAGCGCAAAGCATGTGGTCAGTGACGTGCGAGTAGGGGCCGCGCTCGTCGCGGGCAGGTTCGAGCACGTGCTTTTGCGGGCAAAGGCGCACGCACTTCATGCAGCCGGTGCAGTAGTCCCTGTCGATGAAAACGGAGGGCTTGTTTCTCACAAAGCCCGCCGGTGGGCCATAGACCATGGTGCCTCCATCTGTGCTAGTCGAGAAGAGCTTGAAACGCAGAAGAGGAGGGGCAGCTGCAACTGCCCCTCCTGCTTGCTGGATTTCTGCCGCCTTATCTAGGAAAGGAGAGTGGATAAGGACAACAATCTCAATAAGTCGATCTTATTTGCCGTTGAGCTCCCAGCAACCGATCTCCTTGTAGGCGCGATCCCAGACGGTCTCGACATCGGGGTTGTCGTAGTGCTCGATGGGCACGTTCTCGTCGGACTGATCGGTCGGGTCGATGCAGGGGTAGACCTTGCACAGCAGACCGCGTGCGTTCCATGTCGCAGTCATCTTGTCGGCGAGCTCGGGGTCGTCGTCGACGAGGACGTTTGCGCAGCTCTCGAACACACCCTGGCTCCAGGGCTCCTCAGCGGGAAGCTCGGGGAACCACCAGCCATGGGGAACCTGGACCATGCCCTCGGGGACGTCCCAACCGACGTGTGCACGCTGGCGGATACGGCCCATGCGGGTTTCGATCCAGATCCAGTCTCCCTCGCGGATGTGCAGCTTGCGGGCATCGTTGATGTGCATCCAGGTCATCGGGTAGGGGACGACGGAGCGGGTGCCATGGCCCGGGGTGCGCATCTCGGAGTGGTACAGCGGGGAGATACGGCCGGACGTGGTGAGGCGCAGCGGGTACTCCTTGGCCAGTTCGGGGTTGCCCAGCGGAGTCTCGGGCTCGGTGTAGACGGGGATGGGATCGTAGCCGAGCTCCTCGAGGACGGAGGAGAAGATTTCCGCCTTGCGGGAAGGAGTCGCGAAACCGCGCAGCTGGCCGTTGGCAAGGGGCTTTGCGTACTTGTAGAAGTCCGTGCCGTAGGGGAAGAAGTTGCCCAGGTTGGTTGCCTTCTCGCGATCCATCTCGGGGACGCGCTCGAGACGGTATTCGATGAGGTCCTCGTAGGTCTCCCAGGGCCAGTACTCCTCCTGGCCGCATGCGATGCCGAGTGCCTTGAAGAAGTCAAAGTCCATGTGGCGGTCGTAGAGGGGTTCGACGCCGCGATCGCCGGTGACGATGAAGTCGTTGGAGTCCTCAGAGGTGGTGCAGCAGGGGCGCTCCATCCAGTCGGCTGCGGGGATGATGTAGTCGGCGAGGGCTGCAGTCGGGGTCTTCCAGTAGTCGACGACGACGAGGAGCTCGAGGGCCTTGAGGGCCTTGTAGACGCGCTTGGTGTTCGGTGCCCATGCGAGCGGGTTGGAGGACCAGCAGATGCAGGCGGTGACGGGGTAGGGGTCCTTCTCCAGGATTGCCTTCCACATCAGGGACGGGCTGCACAGCATCTGGTGCATCATCGGGCGGTTCAGGCCGAACATCTTGCGGTAGCACTTGTCGATTGCCTTGAAGCCGGGCCAGGACATGACGCGGAACTGCTCGTTGCCGATGTAGTCCTTCTGGATCTCGGGGGTGAGGACGTCTGCGAGCTCGAGCTCGGAGTCGCGGACGGGGAACAGCTTCTCCTTGTCGTCCGGGTCAGCCGGCTGGCCGACATACTCGCCGCCGGGGTTGTCGATGTTGCCGGTGAGGATGCGTGCCATGGTCTTGGCAATGCCAAACTGGGATGCGTTGACGCCGTGCTGGTCGCCGCCGCCCAGGCCCCAGCCGATGAATGCAGGGCCGTTGGTTGCGTACAGGCGTGCTGCCTCGCGAATCTTGCGAGCAGGGACGTTGGAGATCTTGGAGGCGCGCTCGGGCGTCCAGTCCTTGAAGCGGTCCTCGATGGCGTCGAAGGCAGTCCAGCACTCGACCTCGGAGCCGTCGGCCATCTTGATCTTGAAGGTGCCCTGCAGGACCGGGGTGACCTCGCAGTCCTCGTAGTAGCGGTTCTCGTCAGAGCACCAGGTCACAGGCTGGCCGCTGATCTCGTTGATTGCAAGGAAGTCCTCATGCTTGCCGCCGTTGAACTCGTCGAGGCGCACGAGCTTGCCGGTGTCCTTGCGGACCAGGAAGGGAGCGTTGGACCAGTAGCGAACGAACTCGTCATCCCACAGCTTCTCCTCGAAGATGACGTTGAGCCATGCGAAGGAGATTGCGCAGTCAGTGCCGGGGTAGGGCTGCAGCCAGATGTCTGCAGTTGCGGAGCCGTCGATGCAGGTGGTGTCGATGTTGATGTACTGGGCGGGGTTGTCCTGGTTGACCTCGATGCGGCCGCGCATGGTGCGCCACAGCGGACCCTCGGGAGCGTAGGCCTCAGACCAGCGCTTGCCCCAGTTGACGATCGTGCCGGTGTAGGAGGCGGAGACGGGCATGATCGCCTCGACGGGCCAGCCGACCATGGCCATGTTCAGGGAGTAGTTCCAGCACCAGCAGATAGTGCCGGGATCAACGACGTTGCCGGGGTTGCCGAAGAGATTGAAGAAGCGCGTACGTGCCCACAGGTGGTCGGAGCGGTACGTGCCCTCGGAGGAGAACAGGGTCTTGGCGCCGTACTTCTCCTTGAGTGCCATGAGCTTGGTGGAAATCTCGTTGATCGCCTGCTCCCAGGAGATCTCCTCCCACTTGTCCTCGCCCTTCTCGCCAACGCGTTTCATGCAGTGGTTGATGCGCTTGGGATGGTAGTGGAACTTGATTGCCTTCTCGCCCTTGTTGCCGAGGCGGTTGCAGAGAACGGAACCCTCCTCTTCGTTGGGGCGCATCTCTACCAGGCGGCCGGTCTTGGTGTCGACACCGCACCAGACACCGCAGTTCATGTGGCACATGAAGCAACGGGTTCTGCGCCAGCGGATGCCGTTCTCATCGACCGTGTTGTTGGGGACGCCCAACATGGAAACCTTTTCGCTCATTGTGAGTTCCTCTCTCTTAGGTTTCTCTTCACAATGCCGGGGCCCTCCCCAGCTCAGCGACGCTCCACATATTGAGAGTGTCGGCAGTTTATGAAATCCGCCTAAGAGTTGAAATTCGGGTTGCTATAGGTTGAGAAATGGATGAAGAGTAGATGAAAAGATGAGAAAGGACGATGAGTAGACGCCTGTTTGAGAATCCTATCGGTCTCTCTGAGCGCATACAGTAAAGGCGGAGGAAAGCAATGCCAGTCTTGGCTTTGTCTCATTGAAGAGAGGAATCGATCATGGAAACAAAGAACAGCGCTCAGGTTCAAGCCAACATTCCCAATGCATCCCTTAGTTCCTACGAGCCCGTCAAGATAAGCCTGGCTGATGCGCCAAGCGCAGAGGCGGAGCAGCTCGAGGGCTACAAGCGCGCGGTGGCGGCGATGGAGCTTGCAAAGCGCGTTTGCGGTGACATCGACCCCGCGATCTACGAACAAGCCGCACTGGGTATCCGCAGTCAGGCTCAAGCGCAGGCCGAGGCACAGGGAACGACTCTTTCCGCAATGCTCGCCGACCAGAAGATCGCTCTCGAACAGTACGAGCGTATGACGGCTTTGCAGGCGAGCGACATGGTCAACCAGGGTCTTGCCCTCGATGCGTGGGCTCGCCATCACGGCATCGAGCCGAGCGAAGAAGACGTCATGGAGATGATCGAGAGCATGGCACCCGGTCATGAGAAGGAGCTGCTTGAGGAACTCGGCCAAGATCCGGCGCAGCTCGAGGCACTGAGCATCGCCGTTATGCGCTTTGCGGCTAACAAGCATCTTGCCGCTACGGCAATCGTCGAGTAGCGCAGCTTTCGCGCTTTAAGAGGGGGTGGGGCTGGAGTCGGCCGCACGCGGCGCAACTCCGGACTTGCATATACAGAGGAGGAGAAATGGAACTGTTCGACACGCGCTTCTTCGAGATGCTCTTCTTGATCTGCTTTGGCATCTCGTGGCCTATGAACATCGTCAAGGCTGTTCGTGGCAAGACATCGAAGGGCGTCAGCCTCTGGTTCTTGCTGGTTTGCTTTATCGGCTACATCTTCGGCATCATCGCGAAGCTTGTGGACGACACGTTGTCGTATACCTTGTTCTTCTATTGCCTGAACATCTGCATGGTGGGCACCTGCGTCGTGTTCTACTTCATCAACGCCCGTCGCGATAGGCTGGCGGACGAAGCTGCACGGGAGCTTGCTGCCGGATCGCAGCGTGACCCCGGCGGCGATGATCGCTGATTGCGGTTGCAGGTTGGTTGCTGTTGGCTTATTGCAGCCTGCGGCGCCGACTTCGTCTGGCACATCGGATACCGCGATGGTCTCCTCAGTTGTGCGAAAAAACCACTGGAAACGCGCTGTTGTGTGGCAAAACGGGCCCCTGTAGCCCTCGATTTACCACACAACGAGCCGAAATCGCGCTGGTTTTGCCACATAACTGCCCACAGGCCGTGCCCTTGCCTCTAGCAGGTCCGTCGCTCCCTAGCTGCTCCCATGTGCCTGTTAAGCGCAAACGACAGAACGAGGGCGGCGGCAACAAAGAGCGAGCCAGCAGAGAATGCTGTCTGGAAGCCTGCATAATCTGCCACAGTGCCGGCTGCGAATGCGCCGATGGATATTCCTGCGCTTGTTGCCGTATTGAGCCATGAGAACATCTCGGCGTGCTTTGATCGCGGGGCAAGGCTCCCGCTCAGCTGGTAATGGAGGTTCGTGCAGGGCGATACTGTGAGGCCGATGGCGATTACGCTGCAGAGGAGCAACCAGGATATCTCGTGCCCTGCGAGCGACAGCGTCGCGATGAAGTAGACGAAGGTTGTCCAACAGAGCTGCTTGGGCAGGTAAAATCGATACCTATCGGGCTGAAAGCGTGCGAATGCGAGCACTCCGATTATCGAGCCTGCCGACCACAGCGAGATGGCAAGGCCGGAGCCATTTGCGGATCCAATGCTCGAGTACCACAGGGGCAGCACCGTCTCCAAGGCCCCGGAGAACGCGTTGGTCGTCAGGCAAACGAGCAAGAGCAGCGCAATCCGCAGGTCTCCTAGGAGGCCGGCCTCTTGCTTGCCGTCATCCGCGCAATCAGGACTGTCCGTTGTATCCTGACCTGCACTATGCTGCGTGGCGGCACGGCATCTCACGGCATTGCTGCGTGCAAGTATGAAGGACCCGACAAACTGTCCTGCCATAACTGTCACGAGTCCTGCTTGGGGTATTCCTGCGGCGATGAAGGCGCTTGCCAGCAACGGGCCTGTAACGTAGAGGACGTCGATCAGAAAGACCTCGAAGTTATATGCCGTGTTGAGCAGCTCCCGCGAGACGATATCGGGCCATAGTGAGCGCGTTGTCCCGGCAACGGGCGGCGTGCAGATGCCCGCTGCGAATGCCAGTGCGATGCTGATGGATGCCCCAAGCGAGAGCGAGACGCACAAAACAAGTGCCGAGACGAGCAAGAGCTGGGAAACAGAGGCGAGAATCAAAGCGGCAGGGCCATGTCCTCTGTCGACCAGGCGCCCTAAGAAAGGTGCTGCAATCGCAGTTCCCAGTGTCATTGCGGCAGTCGTCAACCCGGCGAAGAAGGCCCCGTAGCTTAGGCTTACGAAGAGTACCAGTAGTACTGTCGTCGCGCCGACAGGCAGGCGAGCCAGCACCATGCCTGGCACGAGTCTCGCGACGCCGGGGCTTTTGAGCAGCGCGCCGTAGCCGTTCCCCCTCTTGCTGTTCCCAGCCATCAGTTGAGGTCCCTGGGAATGCGCGCGAGATGGGTTTCATCCAACACGAGCTTGCCATCGTGAACGGCCTTGGAGCAAGTCTCTATGATGAAGCCATCGGCGTCGCAGCTCATGGCAGATGTGACTTCGATATCGACTTCCCAGCCACTGCGGGAGAAGGTCTCATGCCGTAGCGTCTCCATGCGCGCGCTGAGCGGGTCGCCTTCGGTAATCGCGTATACAGCGGTTTTCTCGCTTTTCACGGTTATGCCAGATGGTGTCGTCATCGATTTGAAATCATCAGTTTTCCTGCTGTAGACAATCTCGCCGGTAGCTGCATCGATTGCGCGCTCGCTTACGTAGCCGTCGGTGGGTATGCGCTCGGGAGCTTCTCCTCTCGCGATTTGAGGCTCGGCAAAGGGAACCGCAAGGGGCCTGTCGTCATTGCCTGCGACGGGTAATGAGGCATAGGATTCAGAGCAGTCGATACTCAGCGTGGCGAGCTCGGGCGAGGGCCATATCCAGATCCAGTAGCTTGTGGAAATGGCGATGCGCAGCCTGTGGCCTGCAGGGATCACCTGAGCAATGACCTTGAGCGGGATGTCAACGTCGTAGAAGACACCGGGTTCGAGCGCTTCGGGCTTTTCGTGCGATACGCGGTGTGTCAGGTTGAGGCTGCCGCGCGTGATGAGCTGGGAGCTACCGTCGGGATAGACGTCGCAGAGGCGCACGAAAGCGAAGGCACAGGGCTTGTCCGAGGCGACTCGAAGATGGATGACGGGGTTGCCAACGACAGCAGCATCTCCTTCGAACGGCGAGCTGGTAAAGCACAGCGACCGCTCGTCGTCGGGTGACTGCTCGCTTGGGAGGTCGATATTGGAGCCCATGGGAAGCCACGTGTCTACCTGGCTTCCGCATGTAAGAGGACTTGAATGCTCGAGAATGCCAGGTTTCGCCGTCTTGCTTTTTTCAAGGAGCATGCCGTCGGCACTGAATGAAAAGCGCATGCTCTCCCTGCGCGTGAGCGACTCCGTCTGCATCCAACGCCCAGGGCGGAACGCGAGGTCGGGCGTGAGCTCGCAGGCGTCTTGAAGGTAGTAGCGGACTGTCGGGTCGCTTTCAACGCCGTTGTCGGCGCCTTTTAGCCAGCGATCCCACCAACGCACGTTCTCCTGCAGAAAGCCGATTGCGGGCCCTGGCACGGGGCGCTCGGGCCACACGTGCCCCCATGGGCCGATGATTGCCTTCGTGCAGACGCCGAGGTTGTCGAGGAGGCGGACGATGGCGTCGGTGTAGCCGTCAAACCAGCCGCCGACGGCGAGGACGGGGCAGCATATGGCGGAGTAATCCTCACATACCGATCCGCACTTCCAGCATTCGTCGCGCCTCTGGTGAGCAAGCCACTTGTCTGTGAGATGGGTGTTTTGCGCCAGGCGCTCGCGCCACATGGACTCCCATCTTTTCCCAACAATGGCCGGGTCGGGCGGGCGCATGTTGAACTCGTGCATGATGGCACCCCACCAGTTGATGTAAAAGGCAAGCGGAGAGCCGCCCATGTAGTGGACATCGTTGTCGTAGCGGTCGTCTGTCGAGCATACGGTGATGATCGCCCTCAGGGCTTCTGGGCGTTTGGCGGCTGCCTGAAGGCTGTTGAACCCGCTCCAGGAGATGCCGGTCATCCCTACTTTTCCCGATGACATAGGCAGTTTTGAGAGCCAGTCGATAACGTTGCAGAGGTCGGCTTGCTCTTGCTCGCAGTACTCGTCGTATAGGATGCCTTCTGAGTCGCCGCTGCCACGCAGGTCGACGCGGGCGCAGATGTAGCCGTGTCCAGCGACATAGGCCATGCGAACGGAGTCGTCTTCCAAGCAGATGTCGTCTTTACGATAGGGGATTGCCTCTAGCACGACGGGGAATTTCTCGCCTTCGTCGTGGACGCGGGGCACCCAGAGCTTGGCTGAGAGCCTGACGCCGTCGGGCATGGGAATCCAAACGTGGGCGGTAACGTCGACTTTGTAGGGGAACTGATCGATGATCGCTGCGCTGCCCATGTTACTCACCCAGCTCCTTGGCGCGCACAACCCACATGTCTTGCGCCCGCCAGTTGGCATCGACGGTGCTCTTTCCTAGGCCGGTGTTGCCGTTACCGGTGAGCATGCATTGAAGCGCGGTCCCGTTGGCATTGAAGGTGAGGCGCGCGAAGGATCCGTAGAAGGCACGGTTGGCAACCGACCCGCTTGCGCGGACGATGTTGTCACCTTCCAGCGCCGTCAACCAGATGTCTTGGGGCCTGAGGACGGCGCAGACCTCGTCGCCTACGTGGAGGTTTGCTACACCGGGGCAGCTGTAAGTACCCAGCGCTCCGTAGGAGACGCGGTACGCGTTGGGCCCCTCGACAACTTCGATGCGGCCGGGGACGATGTTCGCGTTTCCGACAAAGTCGGCGACGAACCTGCTTGCCGGATGGGCGTAGAGCTCTTCCGGAGTGGCGACTTGCTTGAGCTCGCCTTTGTCCATGACGGCTACTCGGTCGGACATGGAGAAGGCCTCTTCTTGGTCGTGGGTGACATAGACGAAGGTGGTGCCCACTTCCTGATGGATGGAACGGATGACATCTTGCATGTGATGGCGCAGTTTCATGTCGAGGGCGCCAAGGGGCTCGTCGAGCAGGAGAGCTTTGGGGCGCAGAACGAGCGAGCGTGCGAGGGCGACACGCTGTTGCTGACCGCCAGACAGGTCGGTCGGCTTGGCGTTGCTCAGCGGGAGCATCTCGACGAGGTCGAGCATCTCCCTTACGCGCTTGCTGATTTCCTTGTCGGCCACCTTCTTGCCCTTGAGGCCGTAGGCGACGTTCTCCTCTACGGTCATATGGGGGAACAATGCGTAGTTCTGGAAGACCGTGTGCACATCGCGCTTGTTGGCAGGCAGGTTGGTGATCTCCTCGTCACCCAAGTAGATGTGTCCCGATGTAGGGAACTCCAGGCCTGAGAGCATCTTGAGCGTCGTTGACTTGCCGGATCCGGACGAGCCGAGGATGGAGAAGAACTCTCCGGCCTCGATTTTGAGGTACATGTACCTCACGGCGAGCTCGCCGCGGCCATAGTCCTTCGACACACCGTCGATGGTGATGCTCTGGCCGTCGATTGCAACTTGCTGGGGGATTTCTTGCGTTTGCATGTTGGAGCCTTTCACTCAGAGCTGCCTGCGACGGCAGAGACGGTGTTCTTTACGCCGACGCCCTTCACTACGAGTGCGAGGACCGCGATGTTGAAGAGGGTGACCAGCAGGCCGATGGCGTTGACCTCGGGCGTGACGCCCTTCTTGATCATCGACATGATGAGAATCGGGAGCGTTTCGGTGGTTGGGCCGCCGAGGAAGGTCACGCTTACGACGGCGTCGAGGGAAAATGTGAATGCGAGCAATCCGCCGACGAAGATCGAGGGACCAAGCAGTGGCAGCAAAACTGTCCTGAGTACGCGCGGTGTGGTGGCTCCGAGGTCGTAAGCAGCGTTTTCGTAGAGATCGGCAACGGTGGTCATGCGTGCCTGGATGATGACGAGCGTGTAGGCAGAGTAGATGAGCGTCTGGGCAAGCACTACCCATATCGGCCCGAGCTCGACACCGGGGATCATCTGCACGACCGCCATGATGCCGACGACCAAGATGACTTCCGGCAAGGTGAGTCGCAGGTACATCATCGTGGACTGGACGGTCCTGGTGCGCCTCGAGAACTCCCTGATGCCTATAGAGGCGCATACAGCGACGATAACGGACAGGATGGCGACGATCGCCGCGACCGTCACGCTTTGCACGAACGCAGTCCAGAAGGCATCGGATTCAAATACCTTCTCGAACCACTGCAGTGTCGCCCCTGACCATTTGAGAAGGTGCTTGTTGGAGTTGAACGCGTTGACGAAGACGTAGACGATCGGCATGTAGAGAAAGGCCAGCACGACCAGACCGACGAGCGCGGCAACCCAGTGTTTCTTAATCTCCTTCATGGCTGCCCCTCTTCTCCCTGCAATGCGATGCGATTTGAGAGCCGATGATTGCGATAAGGACGATAAGCAGGAGAAGTGCGGCGAGTGCGGCGCCTCTCGAGTAATTGCCCGTCGTCATGAACTCGTTGGCGATGACGTTGCCTATCATCAGCGTCTTGCCGCCACCGAGAATCGCCGGGATCGTGTACTCGCCAAGAGCTGGGATGGCGACGAGCATGCATCCTGCGGCGATGCCTGCTTTTGCCTGCGGGACGACTACGGTGAAAAACGCGCTCGACATAGAGCGTCCGAGGTCGGAAGCCGCATTGATCAGGTTCGAGTCGAGTTTCTCAAGCGTTGCGTACAGCGGCAGGACCATGAGAGGCAGGTAGGTGTAGATCATGCCGATGGCTATTGCTCCGGTCGTGTACCTGAGGTCGGTTCCCTCGGGGATCAAATGCAGGAAGGTGAGCATTTGGTTGACTTGGCCTGAGGGGCCGAGCAGGGAGACCCATGCGTAGGTCCTCACTACGAAAGAGGTCCAAAAGGGCACCATGACCAGCAAAAGGAGCACCATTTGCAGCTTACCCGGTGCACGGGAGATGAAGTAGGCGAGGGGGAAGCCCAGCACGACTGTTCCCACTACCGTGAGGAGTGTGATCAGAAGCGACCTGCCCAGAGCCTGCAAGTAGATTGGCTGCAGAATGCTTGCGAAGTTGTCGAGCGTCCAGATTGGGAGCACTTCAAAAGTGTCCAGGTCCGTTGTCCAAAACGAGTAGAGGACGACGCAGACGAGCGGGATGACCAGTACGAAGAGGCTCAATGTTCCATCGGGTGCAATCAGCGCGATGCGCTCCTTGAGAGACATCTTCTTCATTTGCCCTGGCTTGCCCTCCTTTTCCTTGCTCATGGTTTCCCCTTTCTCTCAATACGGCTATGCGGCGCGATGCCTATGCGTTTTGGATTTCCTGGAAGGCCGAGGAGATCTTCTTCGTGATTTCCTTGCTGACGGACTTCTGGTAGGTGACCTCGGACTTGTCCGGGTCGAGTGCCTCGCAGTCGCCGATGCCTTCGTCTAGGTCGCCAGCGATGTCTTCCATCAACCAGGAAGCTGCGGTGGTGTTGATGAAGTCGACATAGTTGTCTTGGTCGAGATGGAAGTTCATGAACTCGTAGACCGCGTCGAGGTTCTCGCTGTCTTTGAGGGGCACCCAGCCGTCGAGATAGCCGAAGGTGCCCTCTTCGGGAACGAGCCATGCGAGGTTGTCTGCATCAGGGGCGGTTGCGGCGTACTCGTAGTCGTAGCCGATGTAGATGAGCGCGCTGCCGTCTGCGACGGCCGCTGCCCCGCCGCTGTCGAGGAATGCCTTGATGTCGCCCTTGATTTCGATGACGGCGTTCTTGGCCTTTTCGATGTCGTCGACGTTGTCGGTGTTGATGTCGAGGCCAAGCGACATAAGCGCTGCGTCGATCACATCCGTATCGAAGTTGGGGAAGACGAGCTTGCCGGAGTACTGGGAGGAGTTTGCAAACAGCTCGGCCCAGGTCTTGGGAGGATTGGGGAGCTTGTCCTTGTCGTAGATGAAGCCGACTTTGCCCTGCTCTACCGGAATGCCATAGGGGTAGGCATCGAGGAACTTCTGGGGAATGTTGGCGATGTTGGGCACCTTGCTTGCGTCGAAGTCGGCAAGCAAGTCGTTGTCGTGCAGGGTGGTCGCGACCTTGATACCAGCCAAGGTGAAGTCGTAGGTGCCAGCGCCCTTGCTGATCTTGTTGACCCAAGCGGAGTCGCCTCCATCGGGAGTGGCGTATTGCTTGACGATGCAGCCGGTCTGATCCTGGAAGGCGTCGACTTCGTTTTCGCCGATCCAGCCCTCGTAGTTGAGCATCCCAAGCGTAATACCGCTCAAGTCGGCAGCATCCCCGCTGCCTGCGGACGAGGTTCCAGACTTGCCGGAACTTCCACATCCGGTGAGGCTACCGCCGAGCAGCGCCATAAGTGCTGCAGAGGCACTGAGCCTCATGAAGGTGCGCCTGTCAATCGTCCTGTTTGCCGTTGCGCTCATGTCAACCAGCTCCTTTGTCCAATCCCTTTGTAGCGTTTGGGCGGTTTTCCTTTGCACGCGCCTCGTTTGAGGTGCAAGGCGATTAATAGCGCGAAAATTGCGCGGGAATGTTACGGACAGAGCGTGTTAACGAAAGCTTAGTAGCCTCGAAATAATCTCGTAATCATTTATTCCCAACATAGATAATGTAGCAATGCGTCGTTTGGCAGAGCGCACTGCAGGCATTCGTAACAAGAGCCGAGGAGGAAATCATGGCTGTGAAACTGCGTGAGATATTGGAAACGATTCCTGTCTACCGCCCGGGCGAGTCGCCTGATGAGTGTGGCTTGGAAAACGCGGTCAAGCTCTCTTCCAACGAGTCTCCGTGGGAGCCTCCCGCCTCCGTTGTCGCAGCAGTGCAAGAGGCGGCGTTGGAGTTGAATCGATATCCTGACTATTACAAGGAGCAGCTGTGCATAGACCTCGCCTCTTGTTATGGCCTCGACCCGGCATGGGTGAGCGTCGACAACGGGTCTGGGTCGTTGTTGCAGGATGTCGTCCGCATCGTTTGCGATGATGGAGATGAGGTTCTCTACTCGACTCCGACCTTTGCCGCGTATGAGATCGACGTCAAGCTCGCAGGGGCGAAGCCTGTCACCTGTCCGCTTGACGATTCCTATCGGTATGATCCTGCCACCATGTTGGGGGCTATCACGGATAAGACCCGACTCGTTCTCTTTTGCAACCCAAACAACCCGACGGGGACCTATCTCGCTGTGGACGAGCTCGAGGCCTTTATCGCTGCGGCATCTAAGGATGTCTTGATTGTCATTGACGAGGCTTACCATGACTTCGAGCGAGTCGAGCCGCTCGAAGCTTCGCTCGAGCTTGTAAAGAAGCACGACAACGTGGCGCTTCTCAGAACATATTCCAAGGCGCTTGGACTTGCAGGTATGCGCATAGGCTATTGCATCGCTCAGCCTTATATCATCGATGCGATAAACAAGACCGTTGCCGAGTTTTCTGTTTCCACCCCTGCTCAGGCTGCAGCGCGTGCGTGCCTGGAGGCAAGTGCCCTTCAACTTATCGAACAACGCGTCGCCTGTATCGTTGAAAACCGCGAGTGCTTTGAGGCAGGTCTTGCCAGGGCCGGCATCGATTATGTTCCGAGCAGCAGCAACTTCATCATGCTCCCTTGCGAGAACTACATGGAGAGGTTCTATAAGCTTAAGGAGGCGGGCGTCATCACGCGTCCCTTTGCTGATCCCAAGGGTGTTCGCATTACTATAGGCACGGCAGAGCAGATGCAGCGCGTCGCGGCTGCTCTCGGCTTTTCGCTTGAGGAGCAGTAAATCATTATGGAAAAGCTGGCAGTTATCACCTCTGCGGAAGTTGGTAAACCGACGTTTCCTGCTTTGGAGGGCTTGCTCGATATCGCTTATTCGATAGATTCCTCTGTAGCTGACGTGCTCAATGGGGCGAGCATGGTGTTTCTCTGGGATGTTTCCCTTGCAGGTGAATTGGGAGAATCGTGGGAGAAGGCGGGGTGCAGCGCAGGGTGGTTGCATGTTGCTGTTACAGGCATCGACGGCCTCTGCACTGAGCAGCTGAGGAAGGCCGGTACGGTGTTGACGAACTCTGCCGGTATTTACGACGACGCAATCGCAGAGTATGTGCTTGCTGCGTGTTTGGGATATGAGCGCAAACTTGCGTTGCTCCGAGACCAGCAGCGAGAGCATAGATGGTCTTGGCTGCAAGGAGGTCTTCTCAAAGGCGGGAACGTGCTCGTTGTCGGTCCCGGGCGCATAGGGCGCGCCTGTGCTCGTTTGTTCAGAGCGCTTGGCTGCAATGTCGCCGCACTTGGAACTCGAAGCAAGCCATGCGATGAGTTGTTTGACTTTATCGACTCGTCTGCCAGCATTGCGAAGCGCATCGGCTGGGCGGACCACATCGTTGTCACTGCCCCCCTTACCAAGGAGACCTATCACCTGATCGGAGCGGATGCGCTTGCTTCTTGCAAGATATCGGCGCATCTTGTCAACGTCGGGCGAGGTGCCATCGTGGACACTGCGGCGTTGGAGCAAGCGCTTGCCGATGGTTTGCTTGGCGGGGTTACGCTTGATGTGCTAGAGGAGGAGCCCTTGAAGTCGGACTCCCCGCTATGGGGTATGGATAACGTTGTGATCACGCCGCACATTGCAGGCGATGCGGGCGATTTCGAGCAGTTTCTCATTAGGCAGTTTGAAAGCAATGCCCTTAAATGGCTTGCGGGAGAGCCGCTGGATGGCACTGTCGATCTCGGGCGCGGCTATTGACGCGTCATGTGGGGTTTGCGGCTCGATTGGGCTGACGTAAATCCATGAGCGCGCTGCGAGGTTGGGGTCGATTGAAATCGACCCCAAGCGCTGCGATGCTGCGCGCACTTGCATGGACGTGATGGTCTCCTCAGTTGTGCGACAAAAATCCACTGGAGACGCATCGCTGTGCGACATAACGGGACCCTGCAGCCCTCAATTTGTCGCACAACGGCTCGAAATACAGCAGAAAATGTCGCACAGCTGCCTGTAGGGCCGCGCTGGTTCGACCCTATGCGAGGGGCAGACGGTTTCGCGGATTGCGTGGGACAGGAGAGCGGCGAGGTGGTAGAATCGGTCCAGCGGCAAAGCTCGAACTGGAAAGCGGGCAGCGTCGTTAAATTGGTAGAAGGAACCGCAGGCTAGCGCTTGCGGTTCTTCTTTTTGCGCTTGTCCCGCGCGTCAAGGATACCGAGGACACGCCGCAGCCAAGTCGACGATTGCGCCGACGAGGTTGATAACGACCGTCACGGTACCCATACAGGCATCACCTCCCTTCTGAAGGGGAGGACACTGCCCGACATGCGAGGCTGACATGCCATTGAGACCAGCGCCTATTCTAACGCACGCGCCCTCTGTAGTAGATCAGACCTCACTCTTCCACTTGCCATTCTGCATGCCCTGTCCCGTCTGCTCTTCAAATGCCATAGCCTCGCGCCCGCTGTACCAGGACGGCCGACAGACGCTCGAATGCAAGGAAGCCGCAGGCGACGTGCCTGCGGCTTCCTTGGTGATGCGCGGCGCAGTTTGAGGCTAGACAAGCTTTGCGTAGTTCCGGCTCTGGTGGAATATGTGGGCTATGTACGCGACGCCGTCTTCCTTCTTATAGAGGAGCACGTAGTGGTCAATCAGCCGATGTCGTCGGTGCCGTGCGTAGACCTTTGTTATATCAGCCCCGCACCCGCTCGGCCGCAGGGCGCAGGCACTTCTCCCAGCGCTCCTCGAATACGGCCTTCATGTGCTCTTTGGTCTCGGGCGGCAGGACGGTGAGGTTGAGCGCCGTGCAGGGGACGCTGTCGACGAACGCGAAGACCTCTTCGGGGTCGAGCCTTGCGGCGAAGCGCGCGACGGCCGCGTTGCATGCGGAGTCGAGGCCCTCTGCGATGTAGTCGAGCGGCTTGATGTGCCTCCCGTCGTCCGCTGTGTAGACGGATGTGAGCGTCCCGATCGCGTCCTGGGCGAGCAGGGCGGAATCGGCGAGCCGCTCGGCGTTGAGGGTGGGGGTGTGCTTGTTGAAGAGGCAGTTGCCGTTGTCGTAGACGGGCGCGAGCCCCTCGATGGCGCCGTTGCGGGCGAGGAGTCCCCAGTTTCCGTTGTTGCGGTCCTTGTTGCCGATGAAGGCGTCTGTGACGAACATGTCCCAGAAGCGCTCGCGGACCTTCTCAGAGTCGTACACGTCGTCAAGCTGCGATATCGACTCGAGGACGTCGGACAACGTCACGTTGGAGCCGTCGGAGGGCCTGTTGGAGAAGCTGGCGGAGTCGTCGGAGATCGAGTTGCGGAGCATCCTGAACTCGAGCAGCGTCTTGTCGGGGTAGGTGAAGTCGCGGCAGGCGACGACGACCTTGCCGTCCCTGAAGCCGAGTACGGTGTCGTGCACGGGGATCCCCAAAAGCCCGTACACATGGGAGCCGATGTACTCGGACACGGGGCTGCTGGTGTACGAGGCCACGCGCCCGGCGAGCTGCGCCGTCGAGGCGGGGTACTTGAGCATCCACGGCGCGCCAAGGTACTCGATGCAGATCTTGCGGCCGGCGTTGCCGCCGTAGAAGCGGTTGACCTTTGGCATCTCGTTGAAATCGACGAGCGCCGCGGCGCTTGTCGCCGCCCCTGCTTCCCCAACCATGTCCGCACCTCTCTTTCTTGTGGTTTGCTCGAAAGTTATTCGCATTTCTTTTGACTTCTTTCAGGCCTCTGATTTTAGCAGTCTCCCGCAATGTGCTTGACCCTGGCTAGCCATCGTCGCGAAGCTTGGGCAGCTGGCCAAGACCGTGGAGAAGGCAGCCGAGCATATCAAGACCGTCAAGGGCATACAAGACGGCACGGCCTGTCCCTACTGCGGCGGCCAGCTGGTGAGGCGCAGCGGCAAGTACGGCGAGTTCGCGGGCTGTTCCAACTACCCCAAGTGCAGGTACACCACGAAAAGATAGGGGGGAGCGGGGCTGATTGGCGAGAGCGTTTTCGGCTGCTCTGTCAATGTGCTCACCGCCTTGCTGCGGCCTGATGGCGCCGACTTCGTCTGGCGCCTACGTGTCCTCGCCGACTCGATGGTACTGACGCGAATCCATATGCGCGCTGCGAGGGGTTGATTGAAAATCGGTTCCAACGTATATCTTCGGGCTGCAAGTCTCAAACGCTGCGTTGCCGTGCGCCCTTGCATGGAAGCTAGGGCCTCCAATTGCGCGCGCGACCTCCGCGGGATTGTCTGAACGAAAAATCGTTCAGACAATCGGGGAAAACGAGCGTTTTGGCCTGAAGCGGCAATTGTCTGAACGATTTTTCGTTCAGACAATTGCGAGACGGCGCATGCCCGCGCGACGGCGTAGGTCCGTGGGACTCGGAGGCTCGCAGGGCTGCAGGGCGCCCGCGCGGTCCGCAGCCCGCAACCTACAACCCTGCAGCCCGCAGCTCGGCTATTACTCGTAGTGCCCCAGGTCCTGGGGAGCATCCGCGACATCAGCTTCGACGCCAAAGAGCTCGAGGAGGCTCTCTACGACGTCGCCGCACAGGCGAATATCGGCGCTGGTTTGGCTCTTGAGGTCTGCAAGCGTCATGTCGTCGAGGGTCAGCGCGCTGGCGTTGAAGGTGATGGCGGGGATGAGGACGACGCCGCTCGGCTGCTCCTCGTTGATGGCGTCGACCATGTCCGCGCCGGTGAGCAGGCCTGCGACGTCGACGTTGCCGCCAAAGAAGCGGTTGGGCACGCTGAGCACGCGCAGTTCCTCGTCGCCAAAGACCTCGCGCGCGAGCGGGGCGAGGATCTTGCCAAAGGCCTCGCCGGTGACAATCGTCACCGCCCCGCGCTCGAAGTCCGTCGCCGCCAGCGCCAGCTGGTCTTTGACCTTATCCCAGGTGTCGAGGAAGACGCGCGCCATGCCGATGCCGTCGTAGTACTGCGGGAAGCCGTCGTAGTGCTCAGCCGGCGGGAAATTGCAACCCGCAGCCAGGTAGAACTCGTCACTAAGCTGGTAGCGCGTGTTGCCCGTCTCGCGGCGCGCCTTTTCCTGGTAGGGCTCGACGTCTGCGATGAGACGCGCCGCTGCCGCCGGGTCGCTGTTGAAGGAGTGAGCGAAGCGGTCCTGGTAGCGCGTGTATCCCAGCGGGACGATCGCACAGGAGAGGATGCCGGGGTGTTCCTCGATCCACTCGAGCGTGCGGCGCAGTTCCTCGCCGTCGTTGACGCCGGGCACGACCACGAGCTGCGTATGCATCTCGATGCCCGCTTCGAGCAGGCGCTCGGCAACGTCGATGCCGTGCTGGGCGTTGCGGCCCATGAGCTCGCGGCGCACCTCGGGCGAGATGGCGTGCAGGCTCATATGCAGCGGGCTGACGTTTTGGTCGACGATGCGCTCGCAGTCCTCCTGTGCCACGTTGGTGAGCGTGACGAAGTTGCCCTGCAGAAAGCTCAGGCGGTAGTCGTCGTCGCGTAGCGTGAGCGCGGGGCGCATGTTGTCGGGCAGCATGCGCATGAAGCAGAAGCTGCAGTTGTTGCGGCAGACGGCGATGCCGTCGAAGATGCAGTCCGTGAAGGTGATGCCCCAGTCCTCGCCAAACTCGCGCTCCATGACGGCGACGTCGCCCTCGTCGGTCGTGATCTCGACTTCGAAGCCGTCGGCCTGCCACTGCCACTCGATCATGTCGCGCAGAGGAACGCCGTTGACGTGGGTGAGCGCCATGCCCGGCTCGAGGCCGATGCACCAAGCCGGCGACTCTTCCTCGATGTCTTTGATGACGGCGCGGCAGGGCTTGCGGCGCGCGTGAATGGGATCCCAGGCCAAGAGGCGATCTCCTTGCTCGATAAACGCGGTTTTTGCTATCGAGTTATGGTAGCAAGTTCGGCCGAGCTAGGCCGGGTCGCGTGCCGTCGAACCCGCGTAAAGACGATATGTGCACACTGACCAAAACGCCTGCCGTCCACTAAGGCAGTCTGGCTGATTCAAGCGGCTAATTAACGTGTTAGTATTCGAAAGCGATGAGTGCCCCTGCCATGGCAGGGGTTGAAAGGGAAGCGGGTGAGAATCCCGCACAGACTCGCTACTGTGTTCGGTAGGGGTAAGGCCACGAGAGCGCGGCGCGCATCTCAGCCACTGGGAGACCGGGAAGGCGGCCTTGCTCGAAAACCGTTAGTCAGGAAACCTGCTCATCGACCATAGGAAGGGATATGAGTCACGAGTAACTGACTTGCCACCGTTTAGCGGCAGCGCATCTGGGAGCGCTGCTATGTGGCTGTCGGCTGTTCGCGGGGCTCGTCCCGCGGTTTTTTATTTTGGGAGGAAGTACATGAGGAAGCACGTTAAGACCGTCGCGGCTGTTGCCTGCGCCGGCATCCTCGCCGTCTCCATGCTCGGAGGCTGCGGTAGCTCCGATCAGAAGAGCGGCTCCAACAACCAGCAGACCCAGGCTACTGCCACTGACGACCAGGCAGCTGCCGACAACTGCGCAAAGCTCATCGACGCCATCTACGTCCAGGAGCGCACCGACACCACCGACGCAGACTGCGAGGCCGCAAAGGCCGCATGGGATGGCCTGACCGACACTCAGAAGGCCATGGTCGAGGGTGAGAACGCCGATCCGGATTACTTTGGCCGTGACACGGGCGACGCCTCCAAGGACGATCCCCTGAACGCCGACAACATCGGCGACAAGGAGATCTTGGTCTGCAGCTTTGGCACCTCCTTCAACGACAGCCGCGTTGAGACCATCGGCGCAGCCGAGAAGGCCATCCAGAAGGCATACCCCGACTGGTCTGTCCGCCGCGCATTCACCGCTCAGATCATCATCAACCACATCCAGGCTCGTGACGGCGAGAAGATCGACAACGTCGACCAGGCTATGGAGCGCGCTAAGGCCAACGGCGTCAAGGAGCTGATCATCGCCCCGACCCATCTGATGAACGGCGCTGAGTTCGACGAGCTCAAGGAGCAGGTCGAGGCCGCCAAGGGCGACATCAACGTCAAGTTCTCCGAGGCTATGCTCGGCACCTACGGCAAGACTGCGACCTCCGTCAACAAGGAGAAGAAGATCGTTGCCAAGGCCATCACTGCCGCTGCCTGCAAGGACGCCAACTACGCTGACGCCGCCGCAGCTGCCAAGGACGGCACCGCCTTCGTCTTCATGGGTCACGGCACTGGTCACAAGGCTACCATCACCTACAGCGAGATGCAGGCTCAGATGAACGACCTGGGCTACAAGAACGTCTTCATCGGTACTGTTGAGGGCGAGCCCGAGTCCACCTCGCTTGACGCTGTCCTCAAGGCCGTCAAGAAGGCCGGCTACAAGAACGTCATCATGCGCCCGCTGATGGTTGTCGCTGGCGACCACGCCAACAACGACATGGCCGGCGATGACGACGACTCTTGGGTTTCCACCTTCAAGGCATCTGGCGCCTTCGACTCCGTCACTGCCCAGATCCAGGGTCTCGGCGCACTTCCTGAGGTTCAGCAGATCTACATCGACCACATCAAGGCCGTTATGTAGCCTCGAGCTTTCAGCTTGAACTGAATGCCGATAAACGAAGGCCCTCGGCTGCTTGCGCGAGCCGGGGGCCTTGTTTGCTCTGGACGCGCTGCGCTGCGTCGTGCGCTGCCGAATGTGGGCGGCTATACTGGTAGCTGCCGTTGTTTGCGATTGATTAGAAGTAGGAGTGCTGATGAAGAAGCTTCTCACCGTTTTGATTTCCGCCGTCGCCCTATGCGGCTGCCTGTTCGCCGCCGGTTGCAGTGGCTCTGCCGGAAGCGGTAGCCCTGCCAGTACCAACAGCGGGCTGGAAGAGGGCGCCTACACCGCGGAGTTTTCCTCCGACCTCATGTCGATGATCCACCTCAACGAGGTCTGCGAGGGCAGGTGCACGCTCACGGTTGACGCCGACGGCAACGCAGTTGCCCACCTGATCATGCCGAGCACCTCCATCCAGAAGCTGTACCTGGGTACCAAGGACAAGGCTCAGGAACCCGGCGCCGAGCTCATCGAGGCGCAAAAGGAGAAGGTTGTCTACGATGACGGCTACAAGCAGACCGTCAGCGCCTTCGACCTGCCAGTCCCCGTCATCGACCAAGAGTTCGACATGGCGCTCATCGGCAAGAAGGGCAAGTGGTACGACCACAAGGTGAAGTTTACCGACGTCCAGCCCAAGGAGTAGGGAAGGGGCGGGCGCGGGCGGATGTTTGATGACACACTTTGTGCCAGTGACATTGTGTGTCATGCAGAAGACTCGGGGATATCCTGCGACTCTATGGCATGACACACAATGTCACTGGCACAAAGTGTGTCATCCCCCCGAGCAAGTTGCCAGATCGAACGGATATGACTTGGTCGATTTCGTTCGATTCTGCTACTCCTGCCTTAAGAGCACGAGGGTGAAGTAGTCGCTCATGTCTTGGGGGACGTCGGCGAGGTTGGGGTAGAGGGCCTGGTCCTCGAGGCCGCAGTTGGCGACGAGGGAGGCCTTGCTTGTGAGCTGTGCCTCGTCAAGGGCACGGCGCAGCTGACCGAGGTCCTTGCCGGACTTCATGAACACCGTCGTGCCGTGCTCGGCAATGCCGTCTTGCATGTCGCCTGCGATGACCGGCACGATGCGCAGCTGCTCAGGACCCTCGCACAGGGGCTGGCCCAGCTGAGCTGCCGCCGCGCAAAACGAGGTGATGCCGGGGATGACCTCGCAGCGATACCCGCGCGCGACCAAGCGCTCGTGCAGGTAGTAGTAGGTTGAGTAGACGCCGATGTCGCCAAGGCAGACGAAGGCAACGTCCTTGCCCTCGTCGAGCAAGGCTGCCAACTTATCGGACACCATGTCGTATGCTTCGAGTACTTTGGCGCGCTCGCGCAGCATGGGCGTCGAGCAGTCGACGAGGGGCTTTCCCTGGATGTGGTCCTTGACGATGGTGAGGGCCGTCTGGCGACCGTGGCCGATATTGGGCGCGGCGATGACATCGGCCGCCTCGAGCACCTTGACTGCCTTGATCGTGAGCAGCTCCGGGTCGCCCGGCCCAACGCTCACTCCGTACAGGGTCCCTTGCTTGTCGCTCATCATCGCTTCCTTCCGGCTATTTTGCTGCACGCAGCGCTGTCTATGCTTCGCCATACATTGTTTCAAAACGCGCCCTCATCGCTGTGGACACTTTACACAATAAACATCACGCAACGCGGTGCGCGCTGACCGTACAAGCTTCCTGCGCCCCGCGGTAGCATCGCCCTATCATTGCAAGAAGAGGGGGCAATCATGGATCAGGAAACGAGCGCGCTTACAGATGCCCAGGTCAGCGCATATCTCGAGCGCATCGGCCTTGAGGCTGGCGTTCAAGGGGAACAGCCGAGCAAGGACGGTCTTGCCCGTATCATCGAGGCACATCAAAACTTCGTGCCCTTCGAGACCATCGACCTCGTTCAGACGGGCACGCGCCCCGATCTGAGCGTCGACGGCCTGTACAAGAAGGTGGTCGAGGACGCGCACGGCGGCTACTGCTTCGAGCTCAACAGGTTCTTTAGGGAGCTGCTGCTGGCCCTGGGTTACAAGACACGCCCTGCGCTTGCGCGCCCGGTGATGGGCGGGGATCCGCGCGCTATCAACCATCGCGGCGAGCTCGTGGAGCTCGACGGTGTGCTCAACTACGTCGACGTGGGCTTTGGCGGCCCGTCGAGCACGGTGCCGGTCGCCCTGGTCGACGGCCAGGAGACCTTCGACGGACGTACGCACTTTGTCGCCTGCGACGAGGGCGAGAGCTGGTGGCGCCTTGACAGGGTGCGCGACGATGGCTCCAGCCAGACCGAGCTCATGGTCTGCACCACACCTGTCGAGGACAAGGACTTCGACCTGCTCAACGCGGCGATGTCGCTTCCCGGGATGCTCTTCCGCGAGACGCAGATCGCCAATATCCGCACCCCTGAGGGCCACATCTCTTATCGTGCGGGCGTTTTGAAGATCATACAGAATGGCGAGCTGAGCGAGACGCGTATCGGCAGCGACGAGGAACGCGACGCCTTCCTCGAGGAGCGCATGGGCTTTGTCCCGTACGCAGGGTAGAATCGGGAGCAGCACAGAGAAGGGGAGAGGGAGAGCTATGGATCAGGCGGCTTTGGAGGCCGTTGCGGCAGAGGTCGGGTTCGAGGATTTTGGAGCTTGCGCGGCAAGCGAGTTGCGCGTGCGCGCTGACGTGCGCAACATGTGCGCAGCAGGGCGCTGCGGGATGTTTGGGCGCAACTGGTCGTGTCCGCCGGCCTGCGGCGAGCTCGAGGAGTACGCCGCGACTATCGCCGCCAAGGATACTTGCCTTGTCGTCCAGACCGTGCGCGAGATGGAAGACGACTTCGACGTCGAGACCATGCAGGAGGCAGAGGCCATCCAGAAGGAACGCGTCTTCGCCCTGGCGGACAAGTTGCGCGAGGCGGGGGCCGATGCCCTCATCCTCGCCTCCGGTGCCTGCACCTTGTGCCCCAAGTGCACCTATCCCGACGAGCCGTGCCGCTTCCCGGACAAGCGCCTCGTGTCGATGGAGTCCGCCGGCCTCATGGTCAGCGAGGTCTGCGACAAGGCAAAGGTCCCCTACAACCACGGCCGCCTCACGATCACCTACACCGGCGCCGTCATCTTCTAGCGGCGGCGCTGATTGATGCAAGACTCAAGGGGAGGGACTTCGGTCCCTCCCCTACGGGTGTTGGCGTCCAATGGCGCTTCCGCAAGACCAGCCAGCGGCGGCAAGGTGGGGTCGATTAAAATCGACCCCTACGTATTGACCTGCACGGTAGCGCTCGTCGGGCAGACCGATGACGGTAATGACCTGCACGATCCTGATAAGTCGCATCCCGCAAGCAGTGGTCAACGTGTACCAGTGACAAAGTGACCAGCACGGCGGGCCCGCCGTGCTGGTCACTTTGTCACTGGTACACGTTGACCACTATCGCCGCGTCTACGTGGTTGCTTGCAGCCTGCGCCAGATCTTGAGCGAGAGCTGCAAGCCGACGCGCGTCTCTGGGTTGTCGAGGTCGCATCTGAGCATCGCCTTGACCTTCTCGATCCTGTAGGCGACGGAGTTGCGGTGCAGGAACATGCAGTTCGAGGTCTTCGTCATGCTGCGCTCGTTGCGCAGGTAGGCCTCGAGCGTATCGAGCAGGTTGGTGCCGTTTTCCTCGTCGTAAGCGGCGATGCTCACGATGTCGTGGGAGATCAAAAACGGCGTGTCGACCTGTTTGAGCAGCTCTGTGCAGATGAAGTCCACGCGAAAGTCGCCAAAGCGGAAGACGGAGTCGCCGCCGCCTCTTTGCTGGCCTTCGCGCAGCGCCAACTTACCCTGCAGGTAGGCATTCCCCAGGCCTGCCAGGCCCTTGAAGCTGTTGCTCAGGCCCATCTTCCACTTGAGGCTCTTGCAAAACGCTTGCGCCTGCTTGACGAAAGCGTGGTCGTCGGTATCTCCCGCTACCTTGCCGATGTGCACGGCAAGCGACTCGAAGGAGATTGCTCGTCCGCCGAGGTTGGCCTCGAGCAAGTTGGTATGCGCCTTTTGGATGGGGCCGTTCTTTTTGTCGCTGGGCGCGAATACCGACACGTGGTAGCAGTCATCGACATCCCACTCGAGCAAACTGGCAAGGTTCTCGATCTCTGTGGCGTTGATATGCGGCTTGACCAGGCACTCCTTGATTATCTGGTCGATGAAGTGAGTGCTGGTCATGATGTTGGCCCTGCTGTGCCCGATAAAGCGCGAGATGAGGTTGCCCAGCGCCTCGAGTGGCTCGATATCGCACAACGCGGGGTTTTGCGAGCATCCCACGGTCATCAGGTAGCCGTAGACGTTGTCGTCGCACATGATCGTTTTGAGGCCCATCGGCATGACGAAGACCTTGCTGTCGGTGCACACCCAAGCCTTTGCGCTGTTGTTGATGCGGTCGAGCTCTCCGCTTGATATGAGCGTCGCCAAGGTTTCGGTCTCGAAGCTGCCCGTGGTCTTGAGGGACTTCCATTTGCGGCTGTACTTGTCGAGGTAGTCGCTTTGGCTCATGTAGCGGACGTGGAGGGAGTTGTCGAGGTAGACGAAGGGATTGGTCGTTGCCTCGGACAGCAGCGCTGCGACCTTCTCCGTGGGCGCGTGGTCGAGCAGCAGCTTGCTGATCCTGTCGCTCCAAAGCGTGCATGCCTCGATGATGTCAAGTGTCTTGGCGAGCGCCTCGAGGGGGTCGACGTCGTCTTTGATCCAGATGAACGGAGCGTTGACCAGGGGCCAGTTGGGGCCTGTGAGAATGAGGCCGGGGTACTGGTTGAGCAAGTCGATGTCATCGCAGCCGACTGGCGCCATATAGAGAGCCTTGCTGTCGATGACTTGGCCCGGTTTCAAGACGCGGCAGCTGTTGAAGCTTTTCTGGAGGTCGTTGTAGGCGATGACGTTGCCGTAGGAGTCCTGCAGCTTCCTGGCGATGAAGTTGATCGTGAGCTCCATGGGCTACTCCTCCCTCTCTGGCTTTGTGCGGCTTGCACAGCGAGCGGGCTCGGATTCTATGATGCGCAGCGACAACATGAGGTCGAAGCGGTTGTCGTCGCTGTCGAGGTCGCTGTCGATGAGGTCCTCGATGGTCGACATGCGGTAGATGACGCTGTTGCGGTGCAAGTCGAGATCGGCGGCGGTCTTGGTGATGTTGCGCTCGTTGAACAGGTGGACGCGCAGGGTCTCGACCAGGTGCGATCCCTTTTCCTCGTCGTGCTCCAAGAGGCGCACGATATCTGGGTGCAGGTAGAGCTGCTCATCCATGGCAAGGGCTACCTTCTGGCTGATATAGGACATGCCGTAGTCGCGATAGCAGTAGAAGCTGCTCTGCGGGTCTGCGGCCTGGCCCTTGCGCAAGGCGATCTGCGCTTGGCCGTAGAAGGTCGAGGCGCTGGCAAAGTCCGAGAACTCGTCGCTTACGCCGGCTTTCCAGCCGAGCATGGAGCAGGCGTTGCCGACTTCGCGCTCGATCTCATCGTAGGAGAGCTCCTCGGTGCTGCAAAAGAGGATGACGTAGGCATCGTAGGAGAAGACCTGGCCAAAGCCCAGGCACTTGCGCAGCAGCTCTACTTGGACCTGCGGGGCCTCGTGCATGTCGTCGCCCTTGTCCGCCCTGTCGAAGGCGGCGATGATGAAACCGGGGGCGCTTGACCATGACAGCATGTCGAGCAGCTCCTCGGCCTCTGCCGAGCTTATCTCGTTGCCGGCAAGCCGCGCGCGCAGCGCCTGCTCGCAGAAGTGCTTGGTGCGCTGGGCGCCGATGTCGCCGTGCTTGATGAAGTTCGCGATGACGTTGCCGAGGTACTCGGACAGCTCGAGGTCGCGCGTGCAGTGCTCGAAGTGAAGCTGGATCGAGAAGAGGAAGCCTGCGATCGCGCCGTTGACGAAGACCGCCTTGGTCGTGAAGGGGATGGTGTAGGTCTTGCCGATGTCCTCGAACAGCCAGGCCTTGGAGTTGATGCTGAGCTTCTCGAGGTCGCCGCTTGACACGAGCGTGGAGATGGTGGAGTTCGAGTACCAGCCCGATTCGTACTGCGTGCGCCACTTGGGGCTGAACTCGGACAGACCGCGGTCCTCGCTCATGTACACGACGCGCATGGCGGCGTCGGCGTACCAGAAGGGGTTGTTGGTGACCTTGGCAAACAGCGCCACGGCATCGGCTAGCGGCCTGCGGTCGAGCAAGGTGTCGTTGACCTCCTCTGCCCATGCGGACATGCTCTCGAAGAGGTCGAGCAGCTCGTTATAGAGGTCGGTCGCGTCGACGGGGGAGGAGACCCAGACGGCGTTGCAGCCGCGCGGAGGCTCGTAGTTGCCGATGTAGACGATGCCGTTACGCACCTGCTCAATTGGCAGGGTTGGTACCGTGGACTCGTCGACGATATAGAGAATCGATGGGTTGTCCAGTGCGACAAAGTGCCCTTGCCCAGACGTGCACAGGCGCACGGAGCTGAAAGTGGGCAGATTGTACAAGCGCGCCAAGCGCTCGAACTGCAAGAAAAATCCCTCTGCGTCGCGCAAGGCGACGGTGTGCTTGTCGTTGAGCGCGGATGCCACAAACGTGAGTGAGAGCTGCATGCCTATCTCCCCGCTTCCCCTCGAGCAGATACAGCGAATGTTACGAATTTTATTATAAGACCTTATGTGAATAGGGTTTTAGACATTTTGCACAACCAGCCGCGCGAAAAACCGCGCCTTGCTGACGGTGAAGCGTTTTGCGGGCCTCCTTATTATTCGAACTGCCTTAAGCCCGATCCCAACGAACACAAGAAAGGGATTACCAATGCTTACAGAACGTCAGCTGATTGAAGAAGTAATCAACCGTGGCAACCCTGACCGCTTTGCCAACCAGTACGACTTCATCACCCCGATGATTCGCACCCCAATTCTCAAGTACCGCAACCAGGCCCGTCCTGGCGAGATCGACAAGATCAACGACTGGGGCGTCACCGTCTCCTGGCCCAAGGGTCAGCCGGGCGCCTTCCCCAACCACCGCGCCGACCTCCTCGTCATGCCTGACATCGAGGAGTGGAAAGAGACCGTCAAGGCTCCCAAGAACAAGTACCCCGAGTCCGAGTGGGAGGAGTTCATCGCCCAGGCAGAGGCCATCGACACCACCAAGATGTTCCGCTGCGGCATGGACCTGCCCGGCACCTTCGAGCTGTGCCACTACCTCGGTGAGATCACCAACATCCTGATGGCCTTCTACGAGAGCCCCGACGAGCTCAAGGACCTCATCAAGTACATCACCGAGTGGCGCCTGGGCATCGCAGAGGACATGTGCAAGTACGTCAAGCCGGAGATCATGTTCTGCCATGACGACTGGGGCACCAACACCTCCACCTTCGTCGCACCTGAGATGTTCGAGGAGTTCTTCCTGGATTCCTACAAGGAGCTCTACGGCTACTACCACGACCACGGCGTCAAGTACATCGTCCATCACTCCGACTCCTTCGCCGAGACCCTCGTGCCCTACATGATCGACATGGGCATCAACGTGTGGCAGGGCACCATGTCCACCAACGACATCCCCGGCATGATCAAGAAGTACGGCGACAAGATCACCTTCATGGGCGGCATCGACTCCACCATCGTCGACGTCCCCGACTGGTCTGCCGAGGCCATCAAGGCCAAGGTCAAGGAGACCTGCGACGCCTGCGGCCCGCTGAGCTTCATCCCCTGCCAGACCCAGGGCCTGTACCTGTCCTCCTTCTCCGGCGTTTACGAGGCTATCCACGACGCCATCGACGACTACAGCAAGGAGTACTTCAAGACCTACAACCGCGCCGATTTCGACTAGGCCGCGCCGCAGGTAAACGCCGCTTGAGCGGCACCGTTTCACTTACTACCAAGGAGCTTTGATTCATGTCTATCTACGATGATATTTCCTCTGCAGTCCAGCGCGGCAAGCGCAAGGAGGTCGGCCCGCTCGTCGAGCAGGCGATCGCCGAGGGTTGCTCGCCTGAGGACATCTTGAACAAGGGCCTCGTGGCCGCCATGTCCGTCATCGGCGAGAAGTTCTCCGCCGGCGAGGTCTTCGTCCCCGAGATGCTCATCGCCGCACGTTCCATGAACGCTGGTACCAAGGTCCTCAAGCCCTATCTGTCCGCCGAGGGCTCCGAGCCTTTGGGCAAGGCCGTCATCGGCACCGTCAAGGGCGACCAGCATGACATCGGCAAGAACCTCGTCCGCATGATGATCGAGGGCAAGGGCATCGAGGTCTACGACCTGGGCGTCGACATCCCCGCCGAGCAGTTCGTCACCTTCCTGCAGGAGCATGATGACGTCGACATCGTCTGCTGCTCCGCACTGCTGACCACTACCGTCCCGGAGATCAACACCACCATCCGCGCCATCGAGGAGGCTGGCCTGCGCGACAAGGTGAAGATCATGATCGGCGGCGCTCCCGTCACCCAGGCTTACGCCGACGAGGTTGGTGCCGATGCCTACACGGTCGACGCCGGCGCTGCTGCTAACAAGGCAGTCGAGCTGCTCACCGAGGGCAAGTAAATAGAGTTTGAGCGGGAGTTGGAGGGGCCAAGTTGACCAACTCCCGCTTTGCTTGGCAGGCCCGCTGTCCTTACCAGCGGGCCTGGTTCCATCGAGTTTAAGAAGAGGAGACTCATACCATGGACATGAACAAGTGGATCGAAGACGTACTGGCTGCAGAGAAGAAGAAGGCGCTCCCCGTCCTCTCCTTCCCGGCTGTCCAGAAGATGGGCATCACCGTCAAGGAGCTCATCGACAGCTCTGACAAGCAGGCAGAGGCCATGAAGATCGTTGCCGACAGCGTTCCTGCTGCCGCAAGCGTCTCCTTCATGGACCTGTCCGTCGAGGCAGAGGCCTTTGGCTCCAAGACCGTCGTCACTGACGACGAGGTCCCCACCGTCGTGGGCGCTGTCATCGACGAGGACACCGATCCCGACGACATCTTCGTCCCCGAGGTCGGCGCTGGTCGCACCGGCCTGTACATCGACGCCATCAAGAAGGTCGCTCCCCAGATCACCGACCGTCCCATCTTCGCCGGCGTCATCGGCCCCTTCTCCCTGTCTGGCCGTCTGATGGACGTCAACGAGATCATGATTCTGTGCTATGAGGAGCCCGAGCTCGTCCACGCCGTCCTCGACAAGACCACCGGCTTTATCACCGAGTACGCCAAGGCCTTCAAGGAGGCAGGCGCCAACGGCGTCGTCATGGCAGAGCCCCTGGCTGGCCTGCTGCCGCCCGACCTGGTCGCCGAGTTCTCCACCCAGTACGTCAAGCGCATCGTCGACGCCATCCAGGATGACGAGTTCATCGTCGTCTACCACAACTGCGGCTCCTCCGTCGTCAAGGCAGCCGAGGCCGTCGTCGACACGGGTGCCCGCGCTTTCCACTTTGGCAATGCCATCGACATGGCCGACATCATGCCCTTGATCCCGAGCGACCGCATCGTCATGGGCAACGTCGACCCCGCCGGCGAGATCCGCTTTGGCACGCCTGAGTCCATCCGCGAGAAGACCTTCGAGGTCATGGGCAAGTGCTGCAAGTACCCCAACTTCGTCATCTCCACCGGTTGCGACGTTCCCCCGATGTCTCCCTGGGAAAACATCGACGCGTTCTTCGCGGCTGTCGACGAGTTCTACGCACAGCAGTAGGCGCGCGGCTCAGGTTAGGGAAACGCTGGTTAAAGCGACTGCCTACTGCGAACGATTGGCATGATCGCTGGTTACGTAGGGGAGGGACCGAAGTCCCTCCCCATAGGCCTTGCATTAATCGGTGCTTCCTTAGCTGCATACGGGGGTTGGTGGCGCTGCTGCCAGCCCCCGTTTCTTTAAGGGGGCAAGCACGCTGTCGCGACGGCACCCAAAGGCGGCGCCGCGACAGCGCAGGAGGACGCATCACATGAGGATTGGAATCGGCATCGACACGGGAGGCACCTACACCGACGCGGTGGCCTTCGACTTCGAGGAGCGTAAGGTGCTCGCCAAGGGCAAGTCGCGCACGACGAAGGAGGATCTCTCTGCTGGCATCGTGGGCGCATTGGACTTTATCCCCGCCGATCTGCGCCAAAGCGCCGAGTTCATCGCGTTGTCTACGACGCTTGCCACCAACGCCTGTGTCGAGAACAAGGGCTGCCGAGCAAGGCTCGTCTTGATGGGCACGACGGAGAAGGTGTTGCGCCGTATCGACGCCCAGAAGAGCTACGGTTTGAGCTACGAGGACGTGCTGTGCCTCAACACCAAGTGCTCCTTCGACGGCTCCGTCGTCGACGAGCCGGATTGGGAGGCTTTGGTAGCACAGCATGGCGAGTGGTTTGCGCAGGCGCAGGCCATCAGCTTGTGCGAGGCCAACGCAGCACGCAACGGCGCGGTGTGCGAGCGCGCCGGTAAGGCGTATCTGAGCAAGCGCTACCAGGTGCCCTTTGTCATGGGGTGCGAGCTCTCCCACGATGTGAACATGATGTCGCGCGGGGCAACGGCCCTGCTCAACGCCCGCTTGCTCCCGGTCATCGACGAGTTCTTGAGCGCGACCAAGCGCGCGCTCGCACGACAGGGTGTCGCGTGTCCGGTGATGATCGTGCGAAGCGACGGCAGCCTGATGGGAGAGGACCTCGCATTCGAGCGCCCGGTTGAGACCATCTTGTCCGGGCCGGCGTCAAGCGTGCATGGCAGCAGGGAGCTTGCCAGTCTCGAGGACTGCCTCATCGTCGACATCGGTGGCACGACGACCGACATCTCGCTGGTCAAAGGCGGCGAGCCCGTCATGACCGACGGCATACGCATCGGCAACTGGAAGACCCAGGCCAAGGGCGTCTTCATCGAGACCTTTGGGCTGGGCGGCGACACCGCCGTGCAGGTGAGAAACGGCGTGTTGGGCCTGGCATCGCGCCGCGTAGAGCCCATCAGCGCTGCGGCGGAGCGCTGGCCGGAGCTCGTCGACCAGCTCGAGGCGCTGCTCGCAAGCCCTGTGCGCTCCGTGAAGCCGGCGTTCGAGGTGCTCTACCTGGTGCGCGAGCCCAAGGACCTCTTTGCCTACAGCGACGGCGAGCGCGAGCTGATCGACGAGCTGCGACATGGACCGTGCATGGTGGGAGACCGCAGCAGGATCGACGCCTACACGCTCGACAGCGAGCGCCTCGAGTCTGAGGGGATCGTCATGCGCGCGGGCCTCACGCCGACCGACGCCATGCAGGTCAAGGGGGACTTCGAGCGCTACGACACGAGGGCAGCGCGCCTTGCGATGCGCTACGTTGCGGAGATGCTCGACGGCATCGACGGCCGCGCCCGCAGCGTCGAGCAGCTTGCAGACGACATCTACGACCTCGTGGAGTACCGTCTCTATGCCTGCATCGTTAAGATCCTCATGCGCGACCGCTACCCGCGCGCCTATCGTGACGGCGTGCCCGCGCATGTCGATGAGGTACTGGAGCAGGAGTGGGAGCGTGTGAAGAGCGGGCAGGAGGCGCCGCTGTTCGACATGGGCTTTTCCTGCAGGGGCACGCTCGTGGGCATCGGCGCGCCGACGCACATCTTCTTGCCCCGGGTGGCCGCCGCCCTCGGCGCGCGCTGCGTCATCCCCGAGCACGCGGAGGTCGCCAACGCCGTGGGAGCCGTGGTCGCCAACATCAACGCGCGCGCGAGTGTGGCGATCGACGTGCTCGACTCCGCTGCCGGTCCTGCAGGCTACGCGGTGCACACCGCTGGCGGCAACGAGGTCTTCGAGGACGAGGACCTGGATGAGGCCTACGGGCAGGCGCTCGCGTGTGCGCGTGCGGAGGCGAGGCGCCTTGCGGAGGCGGAGGCCCGCCGCCGCGGTGCCATCGGCGAGCTCTCCTTCCATGAGAGCGCCAAGCGCAAGCGCGGGGCCATCGCCGACGGCCAGCAGCTCGACTTGGGAACGACCGTGAGTGTGCTTGCCAGCCAGGCACGTTAATGTGAAAGGGCCTGTGCGCTCGCCGCAACATAGTGGCGGCGCGTGGCGCAACTCGATGCAAGGGGGACCATCATGGAACTGAAGGTACACGAGGGCAGCACCACCAAGACCATCCAGGCGAGCGAGGGCATGACCGTGCTCGAGGCGCTTCAGCGCGACGGCGCGCATGTCGATGCGCCGTGCGGCGGCGCTGGGACCTGCAAGAAGTGCATGATGCTCATCTCCGACGCGCAGGGCATCTCCTATCGCCTTGCCTGCCAGACCAAGGTCACGCCGGGATGCGAGGTGACGCTCGAGGAGAGCTCCGAGATGTCGATCAGCCTGGGTGGCGCCTTTGGTCCGTGGCCGGCCGATGGTGAGGCCGGCGGCTACGGGCTTGCCTTCGACATCGGCACGACGACCGTCGTCGCGCGCCTGCACGACATGGGCACAGGCGAGCTCCTCGGTGCACTTGGCGCGCCCAACCCCCAGCTCGCCTTTGGCGCCGATGTGCTCAGCCGCATCTCCTGCTGTCCTGACGGCGGCCTCGAGAAGATGCAGGCCCTCATCGGCGAGAAGCTCGCGTCCTTGGCGTTGCAGCTCATGCGCAAGTGCGGCGTTGCCGCCAACCAGACCTGCCGCGCCGTCGTCACGGGCAACACGACCATGCTCCACATCGCCGCCGGCCTCGACCCCACCTCTATCGGCGTGTCGCCTTTCACCCCGCTTTCCCTCTTTGGCGAGGAAATCGCCTACGAGCCCTTCGCGCAGGCGGGCATCGCGTGCGGCAGGGCGCTGTTTGCTCCTTGCGTTGCCGGTTACGTGGGCGGCGATATCTCCTGCGGTATCTCGGCCTGCGGCATCGACGCGGCCGACGCCCCCGTCCTCATGCTCGACTTGGGCACCAACGGCGAGATGGCGCTTGGCTCCAAGGACGGCATCATCAGCTGCGCGACGGCAGCGGGCCCGGTCTTCGAGGGTGCCAACATCAAGTACGGCATGCCCGCCTATGCCGGTGCGATCTCCAAGGTTGCCCTCGGCGCTGACGGCGACCTCGAGCTCTCGGTCATAGGGGGAGAGGAGCCGGTCGGCATCTGCGGCACGGCGCTGTTCGACATCGTGGCGCTGCTGCTTGAGCAGGGTATCGTCGACGAGACGGGCCGCATGGTCGATGACGACGAGCTCGAAGACGACGTGCCTGCGGCGCTGGCAGAGCGCCTGTGCGAGGAAGACGACGCCCCGGCCTTCCGTATCTGGGGTCACATCGTCCTCACCCAAAAGGACGTGCGCTGCCTGCAGCTTGCCAAGGCGTCCGTGTGCGCCGGTGTGGAGACGATGATGGAGGAGATGGACGTCGCCGCCGATGATATCAGCGACTTCGTCATCGCCGGCGGTTTTGGCGAGTACCTCAACCTCGACTCTGCGGCCAAGGTGGGGCTTTTCCCGGCCGAGCTGCGTCCGTTGGCGCGCAGCGTGGGCAACTCTGCCATCGAGGGCGCGAGCCAGGTGCTTTTGAGCGCTGCGGGCCGCGCGGAGCTTGCACATGCAATGGAGCTAACGCGCTACATCGAGCTATCCGGTCATGCGACCTTCAACGACCTCTACATCGACGACATGATGTTCGAGTAAGGGGCTTCAACGACATACGTAGCCAATGTGGAGTCGAAACATCGGGAAACGCTAATTAAAGCAGATATCCGCTGTGTGCGATTGACAAAACCACTGGTCACGTAGGGGAGGGACCCTGTCCCTCCCTATGAGCCTCGCGTTAATCAGTACTTCTCTAAATGCAGTTCAACGTTGGGTCGCAGCTAGATTCTTCGACCTCATCGCTGCGCGTTCTGTTCAGCGTCCCATTCGGGACCTGGTCTTTTGTGGGACAGAGGACATTGCGAGTTGTTCGCCTCGCTCTTTGTCCCACAAAAGACCAGGTCCCGAATGGGACGCGCCGCGTTTTGTGTTGTCGTGCACTAAAAGCTTTGCATATACGTTTGGTTACTCTGTCCAAAACGGTGGAGCTGTGATTGTAAAACACGCCGTCAGAGCGATATCTCATCGCCATGTGCCCATTGGACAATCTGCAAAAAAGAACTTCTCCAATTCCATCCTCGTCCCCTAATGCGCTCAGATGCCCCGCTTCCTATCATTCTCCCCGTTGAAGGACGACGGCCCCCTGCGCTCGTAATGAACGGGGAGTGCGGCAAGGTGACGAGGAGGGTCGCCCTGCTGCGCAAAGGGCATTAAGGCAAACGGGTCAGGGGCTTCGTCCAAAGGCTTTACCTAAGTAAGAGGAGGGTACTGTGAAAGGTATCAACGGAAAAATCAAGGCGGTCTGGGGCATCTCAGAGATCGGCTTCTCGATCGCCGCAACGCTGGAGACGGCGTTCTTCCTGTTCTTCCTGACCGACGTGGCCCAGCTGCCGCTGGCCATCTCCGGCGTCATCGCCGCCGGCGCGTCCGCGGTCGACACCGTCTCCGCGCTGCTCGCGGGCGTCTTCATCGACAAGTTCCACTTCAAGAAGGGCAAGTACCGCCCCTGGCTGCTGATCGCCCCGACCGTCGCCATGGTCTTCTTCATCCTGTGCTTCACCAAGATCGGCGGCGACGTCACCGCAGGCGTCATCATCTCGATCGGCTACGTCGTCAGCCACTTCTGCTGGAACATCACCTACGCCGGCGTTCGCTCCATGACCAACGTGCTCACCGACGACCCCTCCGAACGCGCCTTCCTGTCCGGCCGCCTCGGCGCCGGCGCCGCCCTCGGCCGCGTCATCTCCTCCAAGCTGGTGCCCCTGATCACCACCAGCCTGGCAGCGCTCGTCAGCGGCGTGTACGCCTACAGCATCTGCGCCGCGATCGTGTCTGTCATCTACATGATCGCCATGTACATCAGCTTCGGCGTCACGGCCGGCTACGACACCGAGACCAAGTCCGAGGGCAAGAAGATCTCCTTCAAGGCCATGGGCGCAAACATCGTCACCAACCCCAACCTGATCGGCGTCGTGCTCCACGACATCCTGCGCCTGATCGCCTACTACACCGTCGCGGCCGGCACCGCCTACTACGCCAAGGTCGTCCTGGGCAGCGCGGCTGCCTCCGGCACCATCCTGATGGTCTTCTACCTGGGCTGCTTCGTGGGCTCCTTTATCGCCGCCCGCGTGGCCAAGGCCATCGGCACCAAGAACACCACGCTGCTCGGCGTGGGCGGCTGGGCCGTCATCTGGGGCGTGTGCTTCTTCGTCCAGCCCGGCTTCATCGCCCTCAACGTCCTGCTGTTCGCCTCCCAGGTGCTCTTCGGCCTGGCCTACGGCCTGTCCGCCAACCTCTATTCCATGTGCGCCACCTGGAGCCACTGGAAGTCCGGTGAGAACACGATCGGCACGACCATGTCCATCATGACCGTCGCCGTCAAGCTCGGCGTCACCCTGCGCGCCATGATCCTGCCCGCCGCGCTGGCCGCCGTCGGCTACGTCTCCAGCGCCACCGTCTTCGACGCCGCGGCGATCGCCGGCATCAACCAGGTCTACTTCCTGCTGCCCTTCGTGCTGCTGCTCGTCTCCCTCGTGCCCTTCCTGTTCCTGTTCAAGATCAAGGACGCAGACGTCGTCCGCATGAACGAGGAGATCGCGGCCCGCGACTAGGGCGAGGCAAAGCGTCACCAACATCGGCTTATCTGAGCGCCTTTTCCCTCAATTCAACACCTCTCTTGGCGCTCGCTAGCATCGAAACCCCCGCCCTGTGCGGGGGTTTTCGTTTTCCCTGTGCAAAGCGCACAAGATATGGGCTGCGGTGTTCGCTGATATCGTGCATGACAGCGCGTCTGCATGCGGATATCATCGGCAAGGTCGAAGGGTGAAGGTGCGCAGGCTATGCGGGGGCAACGTGACACACTTTGTGCCAGTGACATTGTGTGTCATGCAGAAGACTCGGGATATCCTGCGACTCTATGGCATGACACACAATGTCACTGGCACAAAGTGTGTCACGCGTCCAGACGCTACTCAACCTTTTGGCGGCTAACGCGATCGAGAGGACGATGATGAGGGTTTTGGTCATAGGGGGTGCGGCGAGCGGGAAGAGCGCCTACGCGGAAAGCGTCGCGATGGGCTTTCCCGGCGAGCGCGTGTACCTGGCGACCATGCAGCCCTTTGGCGCGGAGGGCGCGCGTCGTATCGAGCGCCACCGCGCGCTGCGTGCCGGCATGGGCTTTACCACGGCGGAGGTCGCGCGTGGGCTCGATTCCTGCGATGAGCATGTACTCGTTAGCGCTTGTGAGGAGCCTGCAGGCGCGACGGTCCTGCTCGAGTGCCTCGGTACCCTGCTCGCCAATGAGATGTTCGACGACGACGGCGTCTTCGAGGCCGGGCCCGCTCCGGCAGATCGCGTGATCGCGGGCGTCGAGCGCCTCGAGCGGCTCTTTGGCAACGTGGTCGTCGTGACCAACGACGTCGGCTGCGACTTGGGTGACTTCAGCGAGGAAACGCACGCCTACATCCGCGAACTCGGCCGCGCAAACGCCGTGCTCGCCGGCCGCTTCGACCGCGTCGTCGAGGTCATCAACGGCATTCCCGTCACCGTCAAGGAAGGTGAGGCCCCATGCGGGCGATAAGCTCGATCATCAGCGCGTTTTCCATGTTTTCGCAGATCCCCATGCCCCGCATCGAGTGGCGTGAGGACTCGATGCGCTACATGATGTGCGCGTTTCCCCTGGTGGGCCTCGTCGTCGGCCTGCTGCTCTTTGCCTGGTGCCACGTGGGCATGATGTTCGGCATGAGCGCGCTCGTCTTTGCCACGGGCCTCACGGTCATCCCGCTGCTTTTGACGGGCGGCATCCACCTCGACGGCTTTTGCGACGTCGTCGACGCGCTCTCGAGCCACGCAGAGCCCGAGCGCAAGCGCGCCATCCTCAAAGACCCGCACATCGGCGCCTTTGCCGCCATCGGCATCGGCTGCTACCTGCTCGTTTTCCTCGCCTGCGCAAGCGAGGTGCCGATGACCGGCCGCGCCGCGCTCGCACTGCTCATCATCCCTGTGCTCGGGCGCTGCTGCTCGGGCATCACGCTGCTCGTGTTCCCGCGCAGCGCCTCCCAAGGCCTGTTGTCGATGTTCAAGAAGTCTGCCTCCAAGCGCGTCACGCTCGGCATCCTCGTGGTGGAGCTTTTGGCCTGCCTGTGCGCAATCGGCTTTCTGTCGCTGTCCTTGCTCGGCGCGTTCGTGGTGGCCTTGGCACTGTGCACAGGTGTGCTCCACCATATCGCGATGGCGGAGTTCGGCGGGATGAGCGGCGACCTCTCTGGCTTCTACCTGCAGCTTTGCGAGCTTGCGATGCTCTTTTGCCTCGCGCTCCTAGGGGGTTTCTCATGGTTCTAATCACTGGCGGCTTCGCAAGCGGCAAGCGCACGTTTGCACGCAGCCTTGGCTATGCGGATGCCGATATTGCCGATGCGGTGCTCGACGAGCGCCGCGCGATCTGCCATGTGGAGCAGCTCGTCGCATGCTCCGAAGACTCGATAGAGGAGCTTGCGGAGAGGCTTGCCGATAAAGAACTCGTCATCTGCCGCGAGATGGGCTGCGGGCCGGTGCCCGCGCGCTCTGATGATCGCGAGCTGCGCGAGAAGGTTGGCCGCCTCAACGCCGCCCTCGCTGCTCGCGCGACCTGCGTCGTCCGCATGGTCTGCGGCATCCCCTGCGTGATCAAGGGGCAGTTGTGACACCATTTGTCACTGGTGCAGTTGGTGTCACTTGTTCGATGACGGAAAAGCGAGGAGTCAACACTTCAGTCAGACTGTTTTGTTGACCATGCCGCAGCTGCGGCTTGGTCAACAAAACAGTCTGACTGAAGTGTTGACTCCGCCTGCTGTCCCCAAAAAGCGTCAGGTCCCAAATGGGACGGGTATGCTCGGCGCAGGCGTCTCATTCATCGTTGATTCAACAATCGTCTAGGGGCTGTACAAAGTGACCAAAGGCCCTCTGGCAACAGAGAGCATGGTATCCGAACCGCCGGTATGGGTGCGTGGTAAACTTTCCTTCCAGTTGAGAGGTGCGGGCATGCTTGCCTGCTAATAGAGAATCAAGTGCGAATCTTGAGCGAACTCGTCACCGTGAGTCGCAAGCCGAGGTCAAAAGCCACTGGGAGACCGGGAAGGCGGCCGAGGCGCTTGAGCGGCGAGCCGGGAGAACTGCCTGTCAACGCACGGGGGCAACAGGCCCCAAGCTACGAGGTACTAGCTGGAAGTGCGGCGTCGGCGCGAGCAGCGCCGTGGTTTGTTGTGCCCAGTGCCTCTGTTCAGGTTAGCGAGCGAGCAATCGCTTTGTTGAGAAAGGGGGAGGGACGACATGCACGAGGACGACCAGTGCCTGCAACATTCCCGTTCCTTTTTCTCCAATACTGCCTGCGAGCACTTCCCCTGCCACGAGGGAGTCACGCCGGAGCGGTTCAACTGCCTTTTCTGCTACTGCCCGCTCTATGCGCTCGGCGACAAGTGCGGCGGCAACTTCACTTACAACTCCAAGGGCGTCAAGAGCTGCGTCAACTGCAGCTTGCCCCATGATGGCGAGCGCGGCTGCGCGCTCGTCCAGGAGAAGTGGCCGATGATCGGCGCTATGGCTCGTCGTAAGCCAGAGGGCGAGGGCGAGTAGTATGCGTCCGCTCGAGCATTACATCGATGTTGGCCAAAAGCGTCTGCGCTGCGGGTACACGACCGGCACCTGTGCTGCCGCTGCCGCCCATGCCGCTGCTTGCAAGCTGCTCAACGGCGAGGCGCCGGACGTCGTCATGATCGAGACGCCGGCCGGCATCGATGCCGTTATCGAGGTCGAGGAAGTGAGCTGTGGCAAGGACTGGGCGAGCTGTGGTGTGCGCAAGGATGGCGGCGACGACCCCGACATCACCGACGGCGCGCTCGTCGTGGCGCACGTGTCGTATGCGGATGAGCCGGGAGTCGAGATTGACGGCGGCGAGGGCGTGGGTCGCGTGACGCGCGAGGGCCTCGACCAGCCGGTCGGGGCGGCGGCGATCAACAGCGTGCCGCGCCAGATGATTGCCAGCGAGGTCGAGGCCATCGCTCATGATTGCGACTACGACGGCGGCCTGCGCGTCGAGATCAGTATTCCTGCCGGCACGGAGCTTGCAAAGCACACCTTCAACCCGCGCTTGGGGATCGAGGGCGGCCTGTCCGTGCTCGGCACCTCTGGCATCGTCAAGCCCATGAGCGAGGACGCGCTTGTCGCCTCTGTGCAGCTCGAGCTGCGCCAGCGCCATGCGGAGGGTGCGAGAGGCATCCTGCTGTGTCCGGGCAACTACGGTTGGGATTTTGCGCGCGACGAGCTCGCGCTCGACCTCAAGCGTGGTGTGCAGTGCTCGAACTACTTGGGTGCGGCGCTCGACTACGCCTGCCAGCTGGGATTTTCGAGCATTCTCTTTGTGGCTCACATCGGCAAGATGGCCAAAGTCGCGGCCGGTGTGATGAACACGCATTCGCGCGTGGCCGATGCCCGCCTCGAGACGATGGCGGCGCACGCGGCGCTGTGCGGCGCCTCGCGGGAGCTGGTCGCGCGCATCATGGCGAGCATTACGACCGATGAGGCGATCGCGCATCTCAAGGAAGCCGGCCTGCTCGAGGAGACGATGTCGTCGATTATGGAGGCCGTTGCCAAGCAGCTGCGCCACCGCGTGGGGGAGGGCTTGCAGATCGAGGCTGTCACCTTCTCGAAGGAGCACGGCTTGCTCGGCAAGACCCCCGGTGCGGATCACCTCATCGCCTTGCACGCGACGGGGTGATGGGCGGCTTGCTGGCTTTGCGGTGAGTCGCCCACGGTCGAGGTCGCGCGGTTTATGGGGAGGGACAGGGTCCCTCCCCTACGAAGGGCGCCGACTCGACGATGCTGACGCGATGCCCGTTGCAGGCAAGGCAATGCCGGCGCGAGAGCGCCATTGAATGTCGAGTCGTGACACACATTGTCACTGTGACAATGTGTGTCACGCTAGAGGAGAGGATAACGCGATGAAGAAACGCATCATTGCTGCAGCGACGGCGGCTGCGATGGTCTGCACGATGGGCATCGGCTTGGTGGGCTGTGGCTCTGGCACGCCGGCGGCGTCCGAGAACAGCAGCGCGGCGAGCGCCTGGAGCGCCCTTGATAAGGCGGATGGCAGCTACACGGTCGAGGTCGCCCTTGCCGGCGGTTCGGGCAAGGCGAGTGTGGAATCGCCCACCAAGATCGTCGCCAAGGACGGCGCCGCGACGGCGACGCTCGTGTGGTCGAGCCCCAACTACGACTACATGATCGTCGACGGCGTGAAATACACGCCGCAGATCAAGGACGATCACTCCGTGTTCGAGGTGCCGGTCACGGCTTTTGACGAGGACATGCCCGTCAAGGCCGACACCACGGCCATGAGCGTGCCGCATGAGATCGACTACACGCTGCACTTCGACTCCTCCACGATGAAGGAGCAGTAAGTGAGCGCCGCGCTTCTCGCATCCCAAAAGAGCTCCGCGACGGCCGCACGCCGCGTCGTTGTCGCGTTCGTCTGCTTTGTCGTCGCCTTCTGCCTCGTGTTGTGTGGCTGCGGCAGCCAGCAGCAGGCAGACTCCAAGCCCGCCGTCGCCGACGGCCCGGCGTGGGAGTCCATCGACTTCAACAACAAGCTCAAGCTCGAGTATGCGACGCAGTTTTCCGTCAAAAGCTCCGATGAGGGCTACTCCTACATCGAGGTCGCCGACGGCTTGAACTATCTCGTCGTGCCCGAAGGCGCAGGTGTTCCCACCGGCATGCCCGACGACATCGCCGTGCTTCAGCAGCCTCTCGACAACGTCTACCTCGCCGCGACCTCCGCGATGGATGCCATCCGCAGCATCGACGCCGTCGACCACATCAAGCTCTCCGGCACCAACGAGAACGGCTGGTATATCGACGAGGCGCGCGAGGCCATGGCTAGCGGCAAGATGGTCTACGCCGGCAAGTACAGCGCGCCGGACTACGAGCTCATCTCCTCGACCGGCTGCGACTTGGCCATCGAGAGCACGATGATCTACCACAACCCGGACGTGAAAGAGCAACTCGAGCGCCTGGGCGTGCCCGTCTTCGTCGAGCGCTCGAGCTACGAGGCGCACCCGCTCGGCCGCATGGAGTGGGTCAAGCTCTACGGCGTGCTCTTTGGCAAGCTCGACGCAGCCTGTGAGTTCTACGACAACAAGCTCGCCGAGCTTGAGCCCGTCCTCAAGCAGAAGCCCTGCGGCAAGACCGTCGCGTTCTTCTCCGTCAACGCGGCCGGCGCCGTCACCGTCCACAAGCCGGGCGACTACATCGTCAAGTCGATCGAGCTCGCGGGCGGTACCTACGCGCTCGACAACATCAAGGTCGACAGCGACAGCGGCTCGTTTTCCACGATGAACATGCAGATGGAGTCCTTCTTCGATGCTGCCAGCGACGCTGACATCCTCATCTACAACTCCTCGATCGAAGGCGAGCTCACGAGCATGGACCAGCTCATCGAGAAAAGCCCGCTGTTCGAGAAGTTCAAGGCCGTCAAGAGCGGCGATGTTTGGTGCACGGGCAAAAACCTCTTCCAGGAGGGCATGGGCCTTTCCAACCTGATCGCCGACCTCAACCGCGTGATGACCGACGACTCTGCAAGCGACGACCAGATGTCCTACCTGCACAAGCTCGACTAACGAGGACCTATGACCAGCAAGAACCTCACACGCTACACGATCTCCTTCGTGGTGCTGCTGATACTGCTCGCGGTGTTCTTCGTCATGAACATCACGATCGGCAGCGTCAACATCCCCGTGGGCGACGTCGTCGCGGCCATCACCGGGCAGCAGCAAAGCCCCATCGTCGTCGACATCCGCCTGCCGCGCGCCATCGCCGTCGTGCTCCTGGGCGCGGCGCTGTCGATCTCCGGCTTTTTGCTGCAGACATTCTTCAACAACCCCATCGCCGGTCCCTTCATCTTGGGTATCTCGTCGGGCGCCAAGCTCGTCGTCTCGCTCGTGATGGTGTTCTTGATGAACGTCGGCATCGCGTCGAGCTCCGGCGTGCTCGTCATCGCCGCCTTTATCGGCGCGATGATCTCCATGGGATTCGTCCTGCTCGTCTCGCAGAAGGTGCACCGCATGTCGGCGCTCATCATCTGCGGCGTGATGATCGGCTATATCTGCTCTGCGATCACGGACTTCGTCGTGACTTTTGCCGATGACTCCAACATCGTCAACCTGCACAATTGGTCGCTCGGCAGCTTCTCCGGCATCTCGTGGGACAACGTCTACACGATCCTTCTCGTCGCAGGTCTCGCGCTCATCGCTTCCTTCTTGCTGTCCAAGCCGATCGGGGCCTTTCAGATGGGCGAGACCTACGCGCAGAACATGGGCGTGAACATCAAGCTCTTCCGCGTTGCGCTCATCCTGCTCTCCAGCCTGCTCGCGGCGACCGTTACGGCCTTTGCCGGCCCCATCTCCTTTGTGGGCATCGCCGTCCCGCACCTGGTCAAGACGATGATGCAGACCTCCAAGCCGCTCGTGGTCATGCCGGGTTGCATGCTCGGCGGCGCGGCGTTCTGCCTCATGTGCGACCTCATCGCGCGCATTGCGTTTGCCCCGGTCGAGCTGTCCATCAGCTCTGTGACCGCGGTCTTTGGCGCGCCGATCGTCATCTACATGATGATCACGAGGCACAAGGGGAGGATGTGATGACGATGACCGAGGACAAGGGGCAGGGCAAGGAGCAGCCGATCTACGTCCATGTGGACAACGCGGTCGTCGGCTACGGGGATACCGCCGTTGTCGAGGACGTCGACCTCGCGGTGCGCCGCGGCCTGATCCTCACGCTCGTCGGCCCCAACGGATCGGGCAAGTCGACCATCCTCAAGAGCATCATCGGCCAGCTCAAGCTCGTGAGCGGCGCGGTGTATATCGAGGGGCGCGAGATGAGCACGATGAGCGCCAAGGAGGTGGCGCGTCGCCTGTCGATCCTTATGACGGAGCGCGCCCAGCCCGAACTCATGACCTGCTGGGATGTCGTCGCGACCGGACGCTATCCCTACACGGGCCGCATGGGCGTGCTCACGCAGGACGACCGCGCGATCGTGCAGGAGTCGCTCGAGCTTGTGAGCGCGGCGGACTTGGCGGAGCGCGACTACACCGCGATCAGCGACGGCCAGCGCCAGAGGGTCCTGCTCGCGCGCGCCCTGTGCCAGCAGCCCGAGGTCATCGTCCTCGACGAGCCGACCTCGTTTCTCGACATCCGCCACAAGCTCGAGCTGCTGTCGATCTTGAAGGACATGGTCTGCGACCGCCAGCTCGCCGTCATCATGTCCCTGCACGAGATTGACCTCGCGCAGCGCGTGAGCGACGTCGTGGCCTGCGTTCACGACGGGCGCATCGAGAAGCTCGGCCCGCCGGAGGAGGTCTTCACGACCGAGTACGTCACGAGCCTCTACAACCTGACGCACGGCAGCTACAACGAGGCCTTCAGCAGCCTGGAACTGCCGCGCGCACAAGGCGAGCCGCGGGTCTTCGTGATCGGCGGCGGGGGTAGCGGCATCGCGGTCTATCGCATTCTGCAGCGCCTGCGCATCCCCTTTGCGGCCGGTGTGCTGCCGAGAAACGACGTCGACTTCCTCGTGGTCAAAGCACTCGCGGTCGAGGTCGTCGAGGTGGGTGCGTTTTGCGCGGTTGACGACGAGGCAGCGGCCCGAGCGCGTGCGATTGCGAGTGAGGTCGATTGCGTGCTCATGTGCGTGAGAGAGCGTGGGCCCGGCAACGAGGCGAACCACCGCCTCTTCGAGGAGCTGCAGGCTGCCGGCAAGACCGTCGTCGACTGCCGCGGCGAAGGTGGCGTTGTGGGGTTGGCCCGTACGCTGCGCGAGACGCTCGGCGAGAGCTGACGGCAGTGGCTGTGCTGCTATTGCAAGGCATATGGGGAGGGACAGGGTCCCTCCCCTACGAAGGAGCAGCGGGCCTGCAGCCAGTTGGTTAGTTTGTGCCAGTGACAAAGTGACCGACCGGTCGCTGGATTGAACTGGCCTGCGGCTAAGGGCGCGGCACCATGGGGCTGCTTGCCGGCCGACCGGCCCGCAGCCCCCGTAGGGGAGGGACCCTGTCCCTCCCCATAAACGGCACAGGAAAAATAACGGCGGCTACCAGCCGCTAAGACGAAGGAGGACGACACTATGTTGCATTTTGTGGGCGCCGGCAGCGGCGCTGAGGACCTGATCACGTTGCGCGGCGCGAAGCTTTTGCGCGAGGCAGACGTCTGCGTCTATGCGGGCAGCCTCGTCAACCCCGCCTTGCTCGGCATGTGCAAGGAGTCCTGCCGCATCTACAACAGCGCGGAGATGACGCTCGAGGAGGTTGTTGTCGCCGTCAAGGAGGCCGAGGACCAGGGCCTGTCCACGGTGCGCCTGCACACGGGCGACCCCTGCCTCTACGGTGCGATCAGGGAACAGATGGACGAGTACGCCAAGCTCGGCATCGACTACGACTACACCCCCGGCGTCTCGAGCTTCTGCGGCGCGGCCTCCGCCGTCGAGACCGAGTACACGCTGCCCGGCGTGAGCCAGACCGTCATCATCACCCGCATGGCCGGCCGCACGCCGGTGCCCGAGCGCGAGTCCATCGCCTCGCTTGCCGCGCACGGCTCGACCATGGTCATCTTCCTGTCCGCCTCCAACCTTACGGGCCTGCAGGAGGCGTTGCTCGAGGGCGCCTACACCGAGGACACACCCGCTGCGCTGGTCTACAAGGCAACTTGGCCTGAGCAGCGTGTTGCGCACTGCAGGCTGGGCGACTTGGCCAAGACCGGTGCGGAGCAGAACATGACCAAGACCACGCTCGTGCTCGTCGGCGACTTTTTGGGCGCTGGCTACGAGCGCAGCCGCCTCTATGCCCCCGACTTCACGACCGAGTACCGAAAGGCGTCCTGCTAGATGCGCATCATCTCGTTTACAGACAAAGGACAGCGCCTTGCGGCGACGCTCGCACGCGAGCTGGGCGGCAGCTACTGCCGCTGTGGCGAGGGTGTCACGCTCGCCAGCTGGACGAAGGAGGGCTTCGAGAGCGGGGAGGACCTCGTCTTCGTGGGCGCGGCGGGCATCGCCGTGCGCGCCATCGCACCGCATGTGGTCAGCAAGGCCCAAGACCCTGCGGTCGTTGTCGTAGACGAGTGCGCGTTTCACGCCATCTCGCTTCTGAGCGGGCATTTGGGTGGCGCCAACGAGCTCGCGCTCCGCGTCGCGAGAGCTTGCGGGGCAGAGCCGGTGATCACCACGGCGACCGACTGCAACGGCGTCTTTGCCATCGACAGCTGGGCTGCGCGCCAAGGCTGCGCCGTCGCCAACCCCGGCCGCATCAAGAACGTCTCCGCCAAGCTGCTTGCCGGCAAGGAGGCGCTCCTCACGGCCGAGCTTCCCATCGCAGGCGAGCCGCCCGCTGACATGCGCGTTGTGCCTTTGGACAAACTCGCAGGTGAGAAGCCCGATGTGGTCATAACTTGGCGACATGGTGTCGCGCAAGATACCTTGCACGTCGTCCCGCGCATCGTCACCTTGGGCGTGGGATGCCGCCGTGACACCCCCTTCGAGGTGATCGAGGAGCGCTTTGCGCTTTTTTGCGAGGAATGCGATATCGCACCCGAGGCGGTGGCACGTGTCTGCTCCATCGACCTCAAAGCCGCCGAACCCGGTCTGCTGCGCTTTTGCGAGGAACACGGCTGGCAGTTTGTGACCTACTCTGCCGAGGCGCTCGCCGCGGTCGAAGGCAGCTTCTCCGCCTCGAGCTTTGTCGCGCAGACCGTCGGCGTGGACAACGTCTGCGAGCGTGCTGCGGTGTTGGGGAGCAAAGGCGCGCTGGCAGTCAAGAAGCACGCCGGCGATGGCGTGACCTTTGCCGCAGCGCTCGCCCCCTGCCACCTGCGCTGGGATTGAGTAGCGACCGTAAATGCGGTGCATCCCAAACGGGGTGCCTGGTTGCGCGGGGAAACGTGACACACTTTGTGCCAGTGACATTGTGTGTCACGCCGTAGAGTCGCAGAAAAGAGCGGGTCTTCTGCGTGAAACACAATGTCACTGGCACAAAGTGTGTCACGACACCAACGAACACGAAAGGAAACGAGCATGGGCAAGGTATACGTCGTAGGGCTGGGGCCCGGTGAGCGCGCGCAGATGACCTTTGGGGCATACGACGCGCTGGCGGCCGCGGACGTCATCTGCGGCTACCACGTTTACGTCGACCTCGTGGCGGGCGCCTTCCCGGACACCCCCACGTACACGACTCCCATGACCAAGGAGATCGAGCGCTGCCAGTGGGCAGTCGAGCAGGCACAGGCCGGCAAAACCATCGCCATGGTGTGCAGCGGTGACAGCGGCATCTACGGCATGGCCGGCCTCGTCTTGCAGGTCGCCCAGGGCAAGCCCGACGTCGAGGTCGAGGTGCTCCCCGGCATTACCGCCGCGCTCTCCGGCGCCGCGGTGCTCGGCGCCCCGCTCATGCACGACGTCTGCCTCATCTCGCTTTCGGACCTGCTCACCCCGTGGGACAAGATCGCCAAGCGCCTGCGCTGCGCGGCGGAGGGCGATTTCTGCATCGCGCTCTACAACCCCTCCTCGCACAAGCGCGCGGACTACCTGCAGCGCACCTGCGATATCCTGCTCGAGCACAAGGGGCCGCAGACTGTGTGCGGCTGGGTGCGCAACATCGGGCGCGACGGCCAGGAGAGCAAGGTCATGACCCTGGCAGAGCTGCGCGAGGAGCACGTCGACATGTTCACGACCGTCTTCATCGGCAACGAGACCACGCTGCAGATCGACGGCCGCATCGTCACGCCGCGCGGCTACGAGCAAAAGCGCGCAGACGGGGACCTGCGATGAGGGTGTTCGTCTTTGGCGGCACGACGGAGGGGCGCGAGGTCGCATGTCGGTTGGCAGATGCCGGCCATGACGTGACGTTGAGCGTGGCCACGCCGCTTGGTGCGGAGGAACTCGCCGTGCGCAGTGCCGGCGAGCACAGTATCGAGGTCTCTATCGGCAAGATCGAGCATGCGGACATGGTGCGCACGCTGGCGGCATGCGACGCGTGCGTTGACGCGACGCATCCCTATGCGCTCCACATCACCGAGCACGTGCGCGAGGCCTGCGAGGAGGCGGGCTGCCCGCTGTGGCGCCTGCTGCGCGGCGAGGGGGCACAACAGGACGGCTGCGTCTACGTGGACGACATCGAGAGCGCTGCGCGCTATCTAGCGAGCAAGGACGGCAACGTGCTGCTCACGACCGGCGCCAAGGAGCTTATACCCTTTGCGGAGCTGGGCGTCGAGCGCGTGTTCGTCCGCGTCTTGCCGCTGGCAAGCAGCCTTGCGGCCTGCGAGGAGGCGGGTATTCCGCACCGCAACATCATCGCCATGCAGGGGCCGTTTTCCGCTGAGCTCAACGAGGCGCTCATGCGCCAGTTCGACATCGCCTGGATGGTGACGAAGGACGGCGGCGTCGCAGGTGGCTTTCCGGAGAAGATCGCCGCGGCGCGCGCGGTGGGAGCTGGTTGCGTCGTCATCGAGCGTCCGGACGAGCGAGGTGCCGATATAGAGACCGTTTTGTGCGAGATTGAGGAGCTGGACCATGCCTAAGGTGGTGCTGATCGGCTGCGGTAGCGGCCTCATCAACGACATAAGCGAGCGCGCCCGCGCGGCCATCGACGCGGCGTCTGCCATCGTGGGCAGCGAGCGGCTCATCGAGGCCTTTGGCCGCGAGGGCGTGCGTTGCGTTGCCGCTGTGCGTGCAGCCGATATCATGGCCGCCATTGACGAGGCCGTCGCTGCAGAGGGAGACGGTGCCGTGGTCTGCGCGTTGTTTAGCGGCGACACGGGCTTTTACTCCGGCGCGCGCCAGCTGCTCGCCCTTCTCGAGGAGCGCGGTATCGAGGCGCAGGTCATCTGCGGCACCTCGAGCGTGCAGAAGCTCGCCGCGGCGCTGCACGAGTCCTGGCAGGACTGGGAGCTCGTCTCCGCCCACGGCCTTGCGGCAAATGCCGCGCGCAAGCTCATGGGCGGCCGCGACGTGTTCTTCCTCACCGGCTCCACGCTCACACCGGCCGCGCTTGCCGCGCAGCTCGTCGAGGCGGGCCTGGGCGAGGCGCAGGTTGTGGTGGGCGAGCGCCTCGGCTATGCGGAGGCGCGCATCGTTGCCGCAAGCGCACGCGAGGTCACGCAGATGAGCTTCGACTCGCTCGCCGTCATGCTCGCACGCGCCGTCAAAGGCACCCCGCATCGCGCGCCCGGCATCGCAGACGAGCTCTTCATCCGCGGCAAGGTGCCGATGACCAAGCAGCTGGTGCGCGCCGCTGTCCTCGCCAAGCTCGGCGTGACGGCTAGCGACGTGTGCTGGGATGTCGGCGCTGGCACGGGCAGCGTGAGCGTCGAGCTCGCCTTGCAGGCGGCCGAGGTCTGGGCTGTCGAGCGCAACCCGGAGGGCGTCGCCCTCATCGAGGAGAACCGCCGCGCTTTCGGGGCCTACAACCTGCATGTCGTGGAAGGTGTCGCACCTGCGGCCCTGACCGCGCTGCCGGCGCCCGACGTCGTCTTCATCGGCGGCAGCGGCGGCACTATGGCGGCGATTGTGGAGGCGGCGCTTGCTGTCAACCCCGCCGTGCGCATCTGCGCCAGCGCCATCGCGCTCGAGACCATCCACGCGGCGATGGAGGCTCTTGCCATGCACGGCATCGAGCCCGAGGTCACGCAGCTGAGCGTGGCGAGCACCAAGAAGGCCGGGGAGCTGCACCTCCTCATGGGCCAGAACCCGACGTTTTTGATCTGCGGCAGCAAAGGATGCGAGTAATGAAGCGCTTGATGATAGCCGCGATGAGCAGCGGGAGCGGCAAGACCGTCTTCACCTGCGGGCTTCTTGCCGCCCTGACCAGGCGCGGGCTGGCTGCGGAGGGCTTCAAGTGCGGGCCGGACTACATCGACCCGATGTTTCACAAGCGGGTGCTCGGCGTGCCGAGCCGCAACCTCGACCTGTTCTTGCAGGGTGAGGACGGCGTGCGCAAGACGCTTGCCAAGCAGCGCGGCGACGTTGCGATTATCGAGGGCGCGATGGGCTTCTACGACGGCGTCTCCGGCACCGACGAGGCCAGCGCCTGGCATGTCGCGCGTGCGACGGGCACGCCCGTCGTGCTCGTCGTCCAGCCCAAGGGGCAAAGCATCACCCTCGCGGCTCAGCTCAAGGGCATGGCGGAGTTTCGCACGCCATCTATGGTGGCCGGTGTGGTCTTTGCCAACTGCAAGGCGTCCCTGCATGCGCACCTCGCGCCCATCGTCGAGGCAGAGTGCGGCCTGCCCGTGCTCGGCTTCATGCCGCCGATGGAGGAGGCCGTCATCGAGAGCCGCCATCTGGGCCTCATGACCGCCGGCGAGGTTGCAGATTTTGCGGAGCGCTTCGACCGCATCGCCGCGCAGATCGAGGAGTGTGTCGACGTCGATGCGCTGCTCGAGCTCGCGGTCGAGGTTGAGGAGGCGCAAGCTGCCGATGACAGGTCCGCTGCAACCGGTGCCGCAGCTGCGGACGCAGTGCCCGAGCGCTGCACCATCGCCGTTGCGCGTGACGAGGCCTTCTGCTTCTACTACGAGGACAACCTCGACGAGCTCGCGGCCGCGGGTGCGCGCATCGTGGAGTTCAGCCCGCTGCATGACGCGCAGCTGCCGGCAGCCGACGCCCTCTACATCGGCGGTGGCTACCCGGAGCTTTTCGCGCACGAGCTTGCCGCCAACGCGCAGATGCGCGCGAGCGTTGCCGCTGCCATCGCTGCTGGCATGCCCACCGTCGCGGAGTGTGGTGGCTTCATGTACCTCCAGGAAAGCATCGAGGCTGCCGATGGCGTGCAGTGCGCGATGGTCGGCGCTTTGCCCGGCAGGGCCTTCAAGACCGATCGCCTGCAGCGCTTTGGCTACAACTACCTGAGCGCGGGCGAGGACACGCTGCTCGTCCACGCAGGCGAGCGCCTTGCCGCGCACGAGTTCCACTACTGGGATTGCACGGACAACGGGTACGACCTGGTGGCGACCAAACCCACGGGTAGGAGCTGGGACTTTGGCTTTGCGGGCCCGCAGCTCTACGCGGGCTTTCCGCACGTGCACTTTGGCGGCGCGCTGCCGCTGGCCCAGCGCATCGTCGACGCTGCCTGCGCCTTCAGGCAGCAGGGGAGGGCATAGCGTGTTCGGATTGCAGTTCATAGTCATCGCGCTGACGAGCATCGCGTTAGACGCGGTCTTCGCGGACCGCTTCTTCCTGCCGCATCCGGTGGTCGTCATCGGCAAGCTCATCTCCGTCAGCGAGCACGCGCTCAGACGCGTCTTTCCCAAGACGCCGGGCGGCGAGCGCGCGGCCGGTGCCGTCATGGGCATCACGCTGCCGATCGTCGTTCTCGCCGTGACCTGCGGCGTTATCTACGCAGCGTGGCTCGTGCACCCGGCGCTCGCCTTCGCCCTGCAGCTTTTGTGGGGCTGGCAGGCGCTTGCGATGCGGGGCTTGGCCAAGGAGAGCGCCAACGTGCTCGACAAGTTCGAGCACGGCACCATCGAGGACGCGCGCGGCGCGGTTGCGCGCATCGTCGGCCGCGATACGGCGGAGCTTTCCGAGCAAGGCGTCACCAAGGCCGCGGTGGAGACCGTCGCGGAGAACTTCTCCGACGGCGTCATCGCCCCGCTGTTCTATCTGCTGCTGGGCGGCGCGCCGCTCGCGCTGTGCTACAAGTCGATCAACACCATGGACAGCATGGTCGGCTACAAAAACGAGCGCTACCTGCACTTTGGCTGCGTGCCGGCGCATTTGGACGACATCGCCAACTGGCTGCCGGCGCGCCTGTCCGCCTTGTTCTTGACACTGGCCGCCGGGTTCACCGGCAACGACATGGGCCGCGCGTGGCGCGTCTTCAGACGCGACCGCTTCAACCACGCGAGCCCCAACTCCGCCCAGACGGAGGCGGTGATGGCTGGCGCGCTGGGCATCGAGCTGGCAGGGCCGGCGTCGTACTTTGGCGTCGTGCATGAGAAGCCGACTATCGGCGACTGCGTGCGCGCGATCGAGCCGGCCGATATCAGGCGCGCCAACACGATGATGTACGTGGGCTGCGTGGTGGGATTCGTCATCCTCGCCGCTGCCCGCTTTGGGATCTATCTGCTGACGGGAGGTATTTAGCGATGTTTGGACATGGAGGCGATTGGGCTGGTTATCTGGCTCAGACGGGCGAGCGCGCGCTCGACTATTCTGCCAACCTCAGCCCGCTGGGGATGCCGCCTGCGGTCAAGGCGGCGCTTGCCGCGGCGATCGAGGACGAGCCGGCGTATCCCGATCCCTTCTGCCGCGAGCTCACGGCTCAACTTGCGCGACACCATGGCGTCCAAGTTGAGCAAATCCTGTGCGGCAACGGGGCATCCGACCTGTTCATCCGCTTGGCGCAGGCGCTGCGCCCTCGCAAGGCGCTGGTGGTGGCACCGGCGTTTTCCGAGTACGAGGCGTCGCTTGCGCAGGTGGATTGCGAGGTGGTCAAGCACGTGCTGAGCGCGGAGAGCGGCTTTGTTGCCGATAAGTCGCTGCTTGATGCGGTGGATGAGGATGTTGACCTTGTCTACATCTGCGAGCCGAGCAACCCCGCCGGTCAGGTGACGCCGCCAGTGCTGCTGCAGCGGTTGTTGGAGCGTTGCGGCGAGGTGGGTGCTCTGTTGGCAGTTGACGAGTGCTTTTTGGACTTTTTGCCGGATGCCGATGAACGCACGCTGGTGGGTCGCATCGAGGGCAATCCGCTGATTGTCTTCAAGGCGTTCACGAAGTTTTATGCCATGGCGGGTCTGCGCTTGGGCTACTGCCTGAGTGCGGATGCGGAGCTGATCGGCGCTATGCGCGCAGCGGGCCAGCCTTGGGCGGTCTCGACCTTTGCCCAGGTCGCGGGCGTTGCTGCGCTGCAGGATGCCGAGTATCCGGATGCCCTGCGCTCGCTGGCGTCTCAAGAGCGCGACTACCTGTCGCGTAACTTGAGCGCGCTGGGGTGCCGGGTCATTCCCGGACGGGCCGACTACCTGCTGTTTTACTGTGAGGATGCAGCGCTTGACGCCAAGCTGCGCGAGCGCGCCATCCTCATCAGGAACTGCGACAACTACGACGGCCTGGGTGCGGGGTGGTTTCGCATCGCCGTCAAGTCCCATGCGGACAACGAGCGCCTGGTTGCTGCGCTGCAGGAGGTGCTGGGGTGATGGGGCCTTGTGACACACATTGTGCCAGTGACATTGTGTGTCACGGGCGCTCGCCAACCCGCTTCAACCTATGGCGCCGACTTCGTCTGGCGCCTACGTGGGGTCTGCGGCTCGCCGGTACTTGCGCAATGCCCGCCGTGTGCCGCGACAAGAGCGCTGCGCGCTCCGCGCGCCCTAACGTGTCGCAGCTGGCGCTGCGACGACGGGGCCTTGCGGCTCGCCGGTGTTTGCGCGGTAGCGCCGTTGGGTTCCAAAGCTGACGTAGGCGCCAGACGAAGTCGGCGCCAATAGGTTGCAGCGGGTCGGCGGATATCTGCAGGGTGGCGTAGGTTATGCGTCGTCGGTGCAGATGTGACACACATTGTGCCAGTGACATTGTGTATCACGGGTTTGGGTTTGCGGTATGCCCGAGCGGTTTTGCCGTGAAACACAATGTCACTGGCACAATGTGTGTCACAGGAGGAAAGGAGGGTCTCAATGACAAAGAGTATCATGGTGCAGGGGACGATGTCTGGAGCAGGCAAGAGCTTGCTCGTCGCCGCTTTGTGCCGCATCTTCAAGCAAGACGGCCATCGCGTTGCCCCGTTCAAGAGCCAGAACATGGCACTCAACAGCTACATCACGCAAGACGGCCTGGAGATGGGTCGCGCGCAGGTGGTGCAGGCGTACGCCTCCGGCCTCGAGCCGGACGTGCGCATGAACCCCATCTTGCTCAAGCCCGCAAGCGATGTGGGCAGCCAGCTCATCGTCAACGGCGAGGTCCGCGGCAACTACCAGGCGAGCGAGTACTTCGCCATGAAGTCGACGCTTGTCCCCGACATCATGGAGGCCTATGACTCCCTGGCCGCGGACAATGACATCATCGTCATCGAGGGCGCGGGCAGTCCGGCAGAGATCAACCTCAAAGACAACGACATCGTCAACATGGGCATGGCCAGGATGGCAAACGCCCCGGTCTTGCTCGTGGGCGACATTGACCGCGGCGGCGTGTTCGCGCAGCTTTTCGGCACGGTCGAGCTTCTCGAGCCCGAGGAGCGCGAGCGCATCGTCGGCATGGTCATCAACAAGTTCCGCGGCGATCCTGCACTGCTCGATCCCGGCCTCGAGATGCTCGAGGACAAGACGGGCATCCGCGTCGCGGGCGTGGTGCCCTACACCTATGCCGACGTCGACGACGAGGACTCACTCGCTCCGCGCCTGCTGCACACCTCTGCGGCGGACAAGGCGCTCGACATCGCCGTCATCCGCCTGCCGCGCCTGTCGAACTTCACGGACTTCGCGCCGCTCGAGCACCACGAGCTCGTGAGCGTGCGCTACGTGAGCAGCGCCGACGAGCTGGGTATGCCCGACGCCGTCATCGTTCCGGGCACGAAGAACACGATGGACGACTTGCTCTGGATGCGCGAGACGGGTCTTGCGGTCGCCATCCCGCGTCTGGCGAGCAACGGCGTGCTCGTCCTCGGTGTGTGTGGTGGGTACCAGATGCTCGGCCGCAAGGTCGTCGACCCGATCGGTGTCGAGCACAAGGGTAGCCTCGACGGGCTGGGCCTGCTGCCTTGCGTGACCACGTTGACGAGCGAGAAGACGAGGACGCGCATGCACGCGACGGTGTGCGCCGAGCCCTTTGTCGGCGTGCAGCTCGACGGCTACGAGATTCACATGGGCAAGACCGAGTTCGAGGAGGCTTGTTCGTTTTGCGAGCTTGAGGACGGGCGTGCGGAGGGCGCGGCCAAGGGAAGCGTCTTTGGCACCTACCTCCATGGCCTCTTCGACTCCGGCGAGCTGGTCGATGCGCTGGTGCGGCACTTGCTCGGCAAGAAGGGTGTCGACGCGCAGGTGGCCAAGGCCAAGACGCATCGCGAGTACCAAGACGAGCAAATCAACATCCTCGCCGCAGCGGTACGCGAAGCGCTGGACATGGGGTTGATTTACAGCGCGATGGACGAGTACGAGAGGGGTTGAGGTTGCAGCCTGCGGGTGTCTAGCAGCCCTGTAGGCGTTCGCTAGCCCACTGCTACCCGATGGCGCCGACTTCGTCTGGCGCCTACGTGGGGTTTGGAGCTCGTCGGTGCTGACGCGATACTCGACGATCGTCGCGGCAAGAGTGCTGCGCGCTTCGCGCGCCTTGGAATGCCGCAGCTGGCGCTGCGACGTAAGCCCGACGACCCATCGGCGTTTGCGCGTGGGCAACGGCGGGTTCAAGCGTTATGGGGCCCGTCGAGGAAGCACGGTCCATGGGGAGGGACAGGGTCCCTCCCCTACGAAGGGCTTGTCGCAGCGCCAGCTGCAACAGTTTGGGGCGCGCGCAGCGCCTTTGTCGCAACGCGCAACGAGCATTGTGGTAGCAACGGCGGGTCCCAGACCTCACGTAGGCGCCAGACGAAGTCGGCGCCATCAGGTGGCAGAGAGCCGCGGGCCTGTTGAAGTTGTGGGCAATGGTCGTGACACACTTTGTGCCAGTGACATTGTGTGTCATGCAGAAGACTCGGGGATTTCCTGCGACTCTACGGCATGACACACAATGTCACTGGCACAAAGTGTGTCACTGTGGCAACAGGAAGAAGGAAGGCAACAATGGAGAAGCAATCGGCATTTGCCGGCAGAGAGCACACGCTGCCGGCTGACATCGAGCGTACGAGCATGGCGATCATCAACGAGGAACTTGCGGCGCTCGGCATCGACATCTGCGAGGAGAACCTGCCTGTCGTGAAGCGCGTCATCCACACGACGGCGGATTTCGACTATGCGGCTAACCTGCACTTCACGTCGCATGCGGTCGAGCGCGCCAAGGCTGTGCTCGCAGCGGGCAACGCCACCATCGTCACCGACACCAACATGGCGTTTTCCGGCGTGAGCAAGCCCGCGCTCGCCAAGCTCGGTGCGCAGGCGCGCTGCTACATGGCGGAGGAGTCGATCAAGGCGCAGGCCAAGGAGCTCGGCGTCACGCGCGCCGTCGCGTCTGTCATGAGGGCCTCGAGCGAGTACCCCAACGCGGTCTTCGCCGTCGGCAATGCTCCTACTGCCCTGCTGGCCCTGGCTGACCTCATGCGCGACGGCTTGCGCCCTTCGCTCATCATCGGCGCGCCGGTCGGCTTTGTGAACGTCGTCGAGGCCAAGGAGCTCATCTTCGACCTGTGCCAGGAGCTCGACGTGCCCGCGATCGTCGCCTTTGGGCGCAAGGGCGGCAGCAATGTTGCCGCTGCGATCTGCAACACGCTCGCCTATGGCGCGGCCGATATGCTCGACCCCACGGCTCGCGGCTGGCAGGGCTAGGGAGACGCTGATCAATGCGAGGTTTATGGGGAGGGACAGGGTCCCTCCCCTACGTAACTGGTAGCCTCGTAGTCGTTCAAACCCGACAAAAGCGCCAAGCCTATTTGTGCACCGATGACAGTGACGGCGCCAAATGCTCGGCATACCCTGTCAAATGAGAGAGAGGGGACCCAAGCAGTCGTAGTCAATGTGTGCCAGTGACAAGTTGGCCCACATTGACTAGGGAAACGCTGATTAAAGCGGATATCCACTGCATGTGATTGACAAAACCGCTGGTTACGTAGGGGAGGGACCCTGTCCCTTCCCATAAACCTCGCATTATTTAGCGTTTTCCTAGGTACACATTGGCTACATTAGGCCTGAAAGCCGGAGAGTCGTAGAGAGGACAAAACCTGAAGGATTCGGTCCCCGCCTTCGACCGCCCCCAAGTAGCAACGAGAAGCAAGCAGAGGAGCAAGATGCTGGACCTCAAGCAGATAAACGAGTCCATTCCCGGGCTCGACCAGGCGGCGCAGGCCGCGGCGGTCGACCATTGGAACAGCGTGGCCAAGCCCATCGGCAGCCTCGGTGTGCTCGAGGACATCGTCGTGCAAATCGCGGGCCTGCAGGCAAGCGAGCAGGTCGACATCTCCAAGCGCTGCGTGATCGCCATGTGCGCTGACAACGGCGTGGTCGCGCAGGGTGTGTCGCAGTCCGGCCCCGAGGTCACGACGCTGATCGCGGACAACATGCACAAGAACATCTCGTCGGTATGCGTCATGGCCAAGACGGCTGGCATCGACGTCATCCCCGTCGACATGGGCATGGTCACCCCCGTCGAGGGCGTGCGCGACTACCACATCACGCGCGGCACGGCCGATATGACGCTCGGGCCCGCCATGACGCGCGAGCAAGCGCTGCGCGCGATTGAGGTCGGCATTGACATGGTCGCCCAAGTGCGCGAGCTCGGCTACAAGCTCGTGGTCTCCGGCGAGATGGGTATCGGCAACACCACCACCTCGAGCGCCGTGGCCTCTGTGCTGCTCGGTCGCAGCGTCGAGGAGATGACCGGCGTGGGCGCGGGCCTCACGAGCGCGGGCCTCGCTCGCAAGATCGACGCTATCAAGCGCGCCATCGAGCTCAACCAGCCGGATGCCGATGATGCGATCGACGTGCTCGCCAAGGTCGGTGGCTACGACATCGCGGGCATCACGGGTTTGTTCATCGGCGGTGCCCTCTACGGCATCCCCGTCCTCATCGACGGCTTCATCAGCGCCGTGGCTGCGCTTATCGCAAAGCGCGTCTGCCCGGCGTGCAGCTGCGCGATGATCGCGACCCACGTCTCCGGCGAGCCGGCAGGTGAGAGCGTGCTCGCCGCGCTGGGCCTTGCGCCGATCATCAGCGCCGGGATGCGCCTGGGCGAGGGCACTGGCGCGGTCTGCCTCGTGCCCATGCTCGACATGGCGCTCGCGCTCTACAACGGCACCTCGTTCGATGCCATCGGGCTTGAGGCCTACGAGGTCAACCCGCAGTAGCAGCGGGGCAGGCGGACGAGTAAGGAGATGCAGGAGAACATGCAGCAACCGCGCACAATACAGCTGACGCTCATGCGCCACGCGCAGACCAAGGGTAACCTCGAGCACCGCTACAACGGCATCATCGACGAGCCGCTGTGCGAACAAGGCATCGAGGTCTGCCAGCAGCGTGAGCCGGACCTGAGCGTGGGCAAGGTCTACGTGAGCCCGCTTCTGCGTGCGCGCCAGACCGCGCAAATATGCTTTCCAAACGCACGACAGCTTGTCGTGGAAGATTTGCGCGAGACCGATTTTGGGATCTTCGAGGGAAAGAACTTTGGGGACCTCAAAGACGACGCGCGCTACCGCAGGTGGGTGGAGAGCAACTGCGAGGACCCCTGCTCGCAGGGGGAGACGAACTCCCAGTTCACAGCCCGTGTTGCCGATGCGTTCGCCCAGCTTGTCTCGATTGCGGCCGCTGCCGGGGAAGACGAGCTTACTATCGTCGCCCATGGTGGCACGGTGATGGCCGTTATGGCCCGCTACGCGCAGGAGCGGCGTTCCTTCCACGACTGGTACGTCCCCAACTGCGGCGGCTATCGTGCGACGATCGCCCTCGATGGGGACGGCGGCTTCACCATCGTCGACCCCGTCCCGCTGTAGGCGGTTGGAAGCCCCATTCGGAACCTGAGAAGCGCCTGTGAGCCCCAGACCCCACGCGGACGCAATACGTAGGGGCTGAATTTATTCAGCCCCACCGCTGCAAGCCGCAACGGGCATCGCGTCAGCACCAGCGAGCCCCAAACCCCACGTAGGCGCCAGACGAAGTCGGCGCCACAGCAACCTGACACAACCCATAGCAAGTAACACCACTACCAAAGGAGAAACCCATGACCCGCACCAACAACCGCAGCACTAAGATCGCAGCCAGCATGCTCGCCGCCGCACTCGCCGGCAGCATGTGCGTCCCCGCTGCCGCTTTTGCCGATCCCTCCCAGCCTCTCCCTCCCGACGACTCCATCGCGGCAACCAGCGTCAAGGCCGGCAACTACTTCGTGACCATCAGCACTGACAACAAGTATTTCAAACCGACCGAGGGCGTGCTCTCTATCGACAAGGAGGGCGCTACGGTTTCCTTCGACCACACGGGCTACAAATTCGTGTGGCTGGGCACCGTTGACGAGTACGAGGCCGCAGCCAAGGATGGCGACGTCACTACCGATCCTCGCTACATCCGCGGCGTGGAGACGACCTCCCTCAACTCTGTAGGACAGCTCAAGCCCGGAAGCCGCTTCACCCTTCCGGTTGCCAACCTCAACGAGGCCTTCAACATCGCCATCTACAGCAAGAGCTATAAGGTGATGCTCAACCGCAAGATCCGCGTCAACTGCGTCGACAAGTCCGCACTCGTCGCTGCCGCAAACGTCAAGGTGAGCGTGAGCAAGGCCGGCATGCTCGCCAGCGACACCAATGCTGCCCTGAGCCCCATGGCACAGCGCGAGGTCGTTGCAACCGATACCAACAACGACGGCAAGGTGAGCTGCTCCGAGGTCCTGGCAGCGGCAGGCGACAAGTACATGCTTAACAAGAAGGCGCTCGCTAAGAGTGCCGTCATCAAGGATGACAAGCTCGTCAAAAAGACCGCCAAGGAAAAGGTCAAGAACGGTGATTCTATCGTCGCCTTCACTTCTAAGGGCAAGGCCATCTACACCAAGTTCAACAAGAGCACTGCCACCGTTAAGGTCGGCAAGGCTTTGAACCTCACCCTCAAGGGTATCGAGGCCAAGAAGGCCAACGGCAAGAACAAGCTCACCACCGTCAAGGGCGCCAAGAAGATCACCGTGACCTGCAGCGAGCGCTTTGGCGTTGACGGTGCCGCCGCCGTTCAGATTGCCTCCAAGAAGGGAACCGTCGCCCTCAAGTTCAAGACCGCTGGCACCTACGTCCTCACGGCCAAGGGCAAGACCGCAAAGGGCAGCACCATCATCGCTCCCGTCTGCCTGGTGACCGTCACCGAGTAAGATAGGAATCCCGCAAATCACCCCGAAAGGTTCATGACCTACATGTTCCACCAGGCAACACATAAATTGCAGCGAGCAGCGCGCGTCACATCCGCCGTGCTGCTCGCCTGTACCCTGACCGGCTTTTGCGCGCCGGCTGCCTTTGCCGAGTACAACATCGCCGCTCCGAGCAAGGACTACACCGCGGTCGACAAGGTCACGGTGACGGGCAAGGCGATCAAGGCCTCACAGATTCCTGCGGGCAGGTACCACATCACGGCGAGCACCTCGTCGTCTATGGCGGGTATGAGCAACGTGGTGCTGACCGTGAGCGGCGGCTCAATGACCGTCAACTTCACGCTCACCCCGAGCTACACCGCCGTCTACCCCGGCAAACCCAAGGAGGCCGCGAGCCTGAGCAACGCGGACGGCACGGAGGCCTCGCCGTCCTACATCATGGGCAAGCTCAACTCCGACGGTAAGACGCGCAACTACACCATGGCCATCAGCGCACTCAACAGCGTGCTGGTCTACTCCGCCTACAACGGCAACTCCAAGCTCAACAGCGGCATGTGGTACGGCCGCAACGTCTGTTTCAACTCCAGTGCGGAGATCGATGCCCTCGTTGCGACGAGCGGCGGAGATGACGATGCCGATGATCCCGGCAAAGACGACCCCGGTGCGGACAAGCCCGGTGCTGATGATCCCGGCAGCGGGGGAGGGACCGGCGGAGGTGCGGGTGCCGACGATAAGCCCGGCTCTGGCAGCGATAAGCCTGGTTCTGGCTCTGGCGGTGCTGCTAGTGGCGGAGGCGGGACCTCGCATGCTGGCAACAAGGGTGATGCGAGCAGCGGCCCTGCTGCCGCAGCCGAAGAGCCTGCCGACGACAGCGATGCCGCCGATGACGAGTCCGCCGCCAGCAGCTCCGAGGATGACCCCGAGCCCGCGAATACCTTCGCCAACCTCAACGAGCCGCTGACCGCGATTGCGTATGCCGATAACGGCGCGGTTGAGGAGGGCCCGACCAAGGAGGCGCAAGCCCTCGACGGCAAGGAGCTCAACTACCACCAGCTGCTCGTCGCGCTGACGCTTGCGTTGATCGCACTCGGCTTCATCACCCGCACGCTCGTCTACCAGCGGCAACGCAAGTAGAGAGTCGTCGCCCGCGTAGGGGAGGGACCCTGTCCCTCCCCATAAACCACGCGTCAATCAGCGATTCCCCAACACCCCCGCTGCACCCCCGCTGCCCCGCCCCATTCCGCCCCGCGCAACCCCTGAACCTCGAAAGGACCACTTATGCTCTCAACCATCTTGCGCACTGCCGCGAGCTCGCTTCAGACTCCGGTCGTCTTCCTCCTCATCGTTTTGGCCGTCGTCACGGTTGTGATGCTCGGCATGCTGATCGCGGAGTTCGTCACCGAGCGCCGCAACTTCAAGCTCTCCATGCCCGCCCTCATCGACGAGCTGCAGGCATCTGATGCCGACGCCCGCCAGGTCATCGGGGCTTGCGGCCTGCTCAAGCGCCAGCGCGAGGCTCTGCTCGAGCTGCTTGCGCATCCCAAGGCAAGCGACAGCGTGCGCGAGACGCTTGCCGTCAACCTCGTCGCGGCCGAGCAGCACCGCTACGACAACCGCCTCAAGCTGAGCGAGTGCATCGCCAAGATCGCGCCGATGCTCGGCCTCATGGGCACGTTGATCCCGCTGGGCCCGGGCCTGGTCGCCATCGGCGAGGGCAATACGGAGATTCTCGCCCAGAGCCTGCTTCTGGCCTTCGACACGACGATCATGGGCCTGGCCGTCGCCGCGGTGGCCCTCGTGATCACGCTCATCCACAAGTCGTGGTACGCACGCTACATGGCCGGCTTCGAGGCCGCGGCCGAGTGCGTGCTCGAGCACGCTGCCTCTGGTGAGGAGGCGTAGCCGATGATCCGCCGCAAGAACAGTCGCAGCCTTCAGCGTGGCTACCAGCAGGCCGACGAGCCGCTTGACCCGCTGTCCTCTCTGCCCAACATCGCCGACTGCATGCTCGTCTTGGCCGTGGGTTTGCTGGTGGCGCTCGTCGCGCACTACGGCGTCGATTTGAGCAACCAAGGCGAGCCCAGTTCTGCCAGCGAGGTGCAGATCTACACCGACGCCCAAGACCCCGACGGTCAGGACGTCTACGAGGACCTCGGCAAGGTCTATCGCGACAAAGCCACCGGTCAGATGTACATCGTCGAGAGCAAGTAGAGCCCTTTTGGATGCCAGTAGGCGAGGTGTTGAACGAAATCGACGCCTCAGGTTTCAACATCGTGCCAAACGGTAGATTACGTAGGGGAGGGACCCTGTCCCTCCCCATAAACCTCGCATCAAACAGCGTCTCCCTACCCTCGACCACCGCGCCCCCGCCCCTTCATCGTTACCAAACCTTTGCAATCGCAAGGCGCTGATAGTCCTATAGTCAGCAACAAGGGCCGACGAGGGGTCGTGCCCGCATGACACTCAAAGAGCGAAAGGATGATCGCAATGGACAAGGAGACCTTCGATTACGTGGCAGAGCGCGCGGACGTTCTGGAGACTTCGACCGCGAGCACGCAGGTGACCAGGGACGCGGCCGCTGCCTGGAAGAAGGCTGTTGCTGCCGATAACAGCGATGCAGCTGTCGAGGAGGCTACCAAGCAGCTGCTCGACATCCTCGAGGGCCGTCCCACCACGATTGACGGCGTGATCGCGTTTGCTAAGGGCGCGGCGGTCGAGATGCTGGGCGCCGAGGCTGCTGCCAAGATGCTCGAGGAGCAGGAGCAGCGCAAGGCTGCGGGGGCCAAATACTGCAACTGCCCCGCATGTACTGCGGCGTCCGAGCTGCTGGCAAAGTTCGGCCGCATCGAGCTGTAAAGCCGCAGGATAGAACGCGTTTCTCAGCTGTTCGCCCCCTGTTCTCCGAACAACAGACCACGCCCATATGAATATGGAAATATAGTCTGGTAAAGACGCGCTTTATAACATAAAATCAGTTACGTTTGTTGGGCAAATAGCTCCCAAGAAATATTGAAGGCCGAGCAAAGGCGCGGCTGCAAGAGGAATCCCCGGTTTGGGGGAGAACTGAGGAGTTTACTATGAAGGATATGATCAAGCGCATTCGCGAGGAGCGCGAGGGCTTCACCCTGGCCGAGCTGCTCATCGTCGTTGCTATCATCGCCGTCCTGGTCGCCATCGCGATTCCGGTGTTTAACAGCCAGCTCGAGAAGTCCCGCGAGGCTGTGGATCTCTCTAACATTCGTGCAGCATATGCTGAGTGCACTACAGCTGTTCTTACTGGTGAGAAGACTGGCAATGCCGACGGCGTCAATCCTGGTACTACTGAGGGTTCGTATTCCAAGAAGGTTGAACTCCAGCAGAAGAGTGCCGACTGGACTGGTGACAACAAGGACGTTTTGATTGCGAATGTTAAGGTTCCCGACATTTCTACAGATATGAAATTCGTAACTGTCACAGTTGATAAAGATGGCAAGCTTACAATGAATCCTAGCAACAATTAAGCAAGGGACTTGCATATTTGGAAAGCCCACGGTGCAAGCACCGTGGGCTTTTTATTGGGTTGGTCCTTGCTACCGAATACAATGTTCAGCGCAAAAATAGGTATTCTTACGGGGTTAAAATGAGGAACAAAAAAGGATTTACGCTCCCGGAGCTGCTGATAGTAGTTGCAATCATTGCGGTGCTAGTGGCAATTGCTATTCCCGTTTTCTCTGCGCAACTACACAAATCGCAGGATGCTGTTGATATGGCAAATGTCAGAAGCTACTACGCTCAATTGCAACTTGATTTTTTGGAAAATGGTTATGACGAAACTAAGGAAAACGTGTGGGGCAAACCCGGTTTGACAGAATTTCAGCTGAATGGAGAAACTGTCCAGTTGAAGAATGGGCAAATGTGGGTAACAGGCGAGAGTGGCCATACCAAGGGATATAACGTTGTGTATGGTTGCAATAAAGGTGACTGCACTCTGATGCTCCCAGAAGATTCGATTCGCGCTTAAATCGTGCAAAGCACATTAAGCAGCCCCGAACACCACGCGTGTTCAGGGCTGCATCATTTATCGGATCAACTTATCCAACAACTCCGTGTGCTTGGCCAACTCTTCATCGGAGAGCTTCGAGAAGCAGGCTTCGCGCATGCGATTGCATTCCTCGTCAAGCGCCTTCGAGCGCTCGATGCCGCTGTCGGTGATTCTGTAGTAGCAAAGCCCACAATCGCTGTCCTCGGTGCAGAGGAAGCCCTGCTCAACAAGGCTCTCTGCCACTCCCGAGCATCCGATATGGCATCCTATGACACCTTTTGTCGCTGGTGCATTTGGTGTCATGCAAACGAGTCGAACTGCGGCCCTCGTGACACACTTTGTGCCAGTGACATTGTGTATCACGCAGAAAGCTCGCGTTAACCTGCGACTCGGCGGCGTGAAACACAATGTCACTGGCACAAAGTGTGTCACGTCGCTCGAAGGCATGCTGCCGGCAATCCGATAAGTGCGGGCTTTTCCCATCCGGCAAGCCGATAAGTGCGGCGTATTTCGCCTAATCGCACTCTAAGTGCGGTCCTTTGCCTTGCCCCAAAGCGCAAAAGGCCCGCACTTATTGCGCGCAACTGCCGGTTGAACGGATGGTCGATTTCGTTCTAAAAGCAAGCTGCCCTCGCACCGGAGGCGGCGCGAGGGCAAGCAGACAGCTGCTACATTGCGCGAGGCCTAGAAGCCCAGGTCCTCGCCGACGAGGACGACGTGGATCCTGTCGGCCTGCCTGGAGTAGCGGGTGATGAGGAACTGGCAGCAGATGGTGTCAGGTGACTTGCAATCTGCGCACTTGCCGGTCTTCTTGCACGGCGTGTTGAGGTCGAAGCGCTGTGCGTTGACGGGCGCGGCGATGTTGCGTGCGCGCTTCATCGCGGCGTCGACGTCGCTGCAGACCTTGTTCATGCCGACGATAACGACGACCTTCTTGGGACCCTGCGCGATGCAGGAGACCCTGTTGGCGTTGCCGTCGATGTTGACGAGCACGCCGTCGTCGGTCATGGCGTTGGCGCTGGTCAGGAAAACGTCGGCGTCATAGGCAGAGAGCAGCGCCTCGCGAGGGTCCATCTTGCCGCGGTCGAGGAAGTTGTAGTCGCCCTTGACCAGGGACGCGACCAAGCCGATTTCGAGGGCACTCGTGCAGCCGCCCATCGCGATGGTGCTGCCCGGCTCGATCAACTCGAGCGCCTGCTTGAGCGCCTCCTCCTTGGTCGCGGCGTAGTAGCCGGACATGTTCCTGGATTCGAGGCCCTTGATGATGACAGGGGCCAGCAGCTCGTTTCGCTTGACGAAGTTTGCGTCCATGGGAAACCTCTCTTCTCTCGCGTTGTGTTCGCACACCCTCATTTTCTCCGAGAATCAGGCGTTTGTGTAGCTCGTTTTGGTATTGGGATTGGACGAGCACATGGTGTCACGGTCGACTTCGCGCTCTGCTCGGCTCTTCACGCCGATTTAACGGCCCTGCGGCTGCTTGCATGCGGGGGAGTACTGCTGCTCGCGCTATACTCCTGACCCACATCGACAAACAACAGATGAGGAGCATGAAGATGGCGTACTTGCCTCAGGCACAGCAGACCAAGTGGCAGCAGTCCAACGAGATCGACCTTACCCGCACCGCGGTGCTGGTCATCGACGTCCTTGGCGGCGAGGAGGGCACGCTTGACGCGTTGCAGGAGATGGCAGACAACTCCGTCCGCATCGTCGAGGCCGCTCGCGCCAAGAACGTGCCGGTCATCTTCTCCTGTGACGCTCACATCCCTGCCTACGACCGCGAGATCGAGCTGTGGGGCGAGCACGGCATCGTCGGCAGCGAGGCTGCCAAGCCGTTGGCTGCCTTCAAGGTCACCGACAGCGACATCATCATCCCCAAGCGCCGCTACGACGGTTTCTTTGGCACCGACCTCGACATGACCCTGCGCGAGCTGGGCGTCGACACCATCATCGCCGTGGGCTGCGACACCAACATCTGCGTGCTGCAGACTCTGGCCGGCGCCTACTTCAACGGCTACAAGACCGTTGTCGCCGCAGACGCCTGCGCCACCTTCCTCATCGGCACCCAGGAGGCGGGCCTGGAGTACTTCTCCCGCTGCTATGACAGCCGCGTCGTCGCTACGGACACCGTGCTGGAGTACCTGGCCTAGCTGCGTCTTTGCTCGTCAGCCTCGCAGAGGGGACTCTGTGGGGTTGGCGCAAGACCGGCTGAGCCTTGCAACGGTGGCGCCGACTTCGTCAGGCGCCTACGTGGGGTTTGCGGGCTTGTCACTGATGCACATTGGATGCCCCGTGAGCCATATCCGCGTCCCACAGAAGATTAGGTCTCCTCTGGGGTATTTCCGCAGGTCAAAGTGGATGCTGACACTTTTAATTGGTCCGCTTGTTTGGGTACGAATATTGGGAGAGATACGAGAGCCCTTTGTCGCGTTTCTGCTCGGCATCCGATTCAGTACCTGTCAAGCGCCTTTCTTATCTTCCTGTTAGAATTGGCGCTGTTTTTTGCAAATTAAACCTGAAAAGAGCTAGTTTTTCGAGACGATTTCGGGCAGCTTTCAAGCGGTTTGGGGAAGGCATATGGCAAGGAAATACTCTCTCTGGGTTGTCGAGGACGATGTTGTTCAGCGGAATGAAACCATTCGCCTAATTGAAGCGCTGCCAAATGCCCCTCTCTATGAAGTTGTCGCACTGGAGGGCGCATGCGAGCTCAAAGAGCTGCTGGGCCAGACCGGCGCCCCCCGATATCGCACTGCTCGACATCGACCTTGGAGAAGGCTCTCCGACTGGGGTCGATTTAACGGAGGAGCTTCTGTCTTCCAAGCGCACACAGGTTATCTACACCACGGCGTATCTGGACCTCGTGACGGATGTCTATCGGACAAGGCACGCCTACACGCTGGCCAAACCTGTCAAGGGCGAGCAGCTCGAGTTGGCGCTGGAGAAGGCAACCCATGCGCTTGAGGCGCTTGCGCACGAGTCGCTGGCGTTCGCGTTTGGAGCCGGCGTCAAAATGGTTGCGTGCTCAGAGATCGTGTGGTTGGAAAGCGCCGGTCACAGGGTGGAGATTCACATGACAGACGGCGTTCGCAGCACGTACGAGTCGCTGCGGAGCCTGGCAGACAAGCTCCCCGTGTCGTTCGTGCGCTCTCACAAGAGCTATGTTGCGAATCTCGAGCATGTTTGTGAGCTGGCTGATCGCGAGCTTGTGATGTCGAATGGCTCGCGCATCCCCGTGAGCAGAAAATACCGCAGCGCACTCAAGAGCGCGCTTATGGAGTATCTGGGCGCAGAGGAGCGAGGGTAAGTGCTTCTCGACTGGCTCATAAGCTTCTGCATGGCGTTTTCCGGCCAAGCGGTTATCACCTATGCGGCTGTAAAGATGCTGCGTGCAACGAGGCCGGCTGTCATATGGGCGATCGCCGTTGTCGGTTGCATGGTTACGGGGTATTCCAATGCGTTTGCGCCTTCGGCTGACTTCCAAGCGGCGTGGAGCGCGTTCAACCTCGTGCTGTCGATTGTGACGTACATCGCATTCTCGGGCCTCAGGCCGATCAGGGCCGCGTTGGTCGTTGCATGCATCATGCTCGTGACCTTGTTGGCGGAGTTTGCCACGGTTCTTGTCATGCTGTACGGGTTTGGCGTCAATATTACGAGCGGGCCTGCGTTTGCCCACGAGCACCCAGGCGCCTACCTTTTCTTGATGGTGCTCCATGCGATTGTGCTGGGGCTGCTCTTCTATGTGACATCGACGCTACTCGAGCGTATTGCCGCTGGCGAGCAAAGTCGGAGCCTTCCTCGGACGATGCTGTTCCCGGCGTCGCAGGCCGTCATGTTGCTTGTGGCGATTGTCGTGGTCAGGGTCGCTGCAGTGGGCGACGAGGGCGTGCTGCTGGGCGGAGCGTTGGTCACGCTCGCCGTGCTTGCGCTCTACCTGGCGTACTACCTCTCGGCTTGCCGGATCCAAGAGCAGGAGATTGCCGACGCGCGTATCGCCGCGGCAGAGGAGCGGGGTGCTTTGATGCTGCAGCATGCCCAAGGGGTCGTTGCGGAGTCGGAGCGCATCGCAAAGCTGCGGCATGACTTTCGCAATCGAGTCCAGGTTGTCGAGCTGCTCAGCGCGCAGGGAGAGGGCAGTCGCGCACAGGAGATTCTCGACAAGCTGCTGGCGGAATCCGAGAAAGAGGCGTGCCGATGATTGCGGCGTTTGCGGGAGTTTGTTGCGCGCTGCTCTCGGGGTTGGCTGCAGTATGGTGCGCGCGGGTTGATGGCGCAGGCAAGGGCATGGTTTGGTTCGCGATGGCTGCGGCAATGCCCGCGGCCCAGCTGGTTCTCGCCGTTGTCATCCTTGCGTTGATTTGGACCCACGGGATGGCTGCTGTCTATGTGCTCGCTGTGGTGGCCGCGATGGCGTTTTGCTGCGTTGGGGACTGCGCTTTGGCAAAGAGCTCAGCGCGGGTAAGGGGCAAGGCTGCGAACGTTGAGCGCCTCAAATCCGCGTGTGAACGCGAACGCGCGGTGAGGGAGTACGAGGAGCTGCTTGAAAAGAACGCCAACCAGATGCAGGGGCTATGTGGGGAGTTCTCGGCCGAGCTGCGTGGGCTCAAAGCTCAGATGGCGAGCGGGGAGTGCGATTTCTCCGAGGTGGAGGCCGCGCTCGACTCGCTGGAAAAGGGGACGCGGACGCATTTTTGCGCCAACAAGACGGCAAACGCCATCCTCTTGCTCAAGGCCAGGGCATGTGCCGACAACGGCGTTTCCTTCGAATTCGAGGGAACGGTCCCGGAGGCGTTGGATATCGACGACCTGCAGCTGTGCTCCGTTTTCTCGAACCTGCTAGACAATGCGATAAACGCTGCGCGCGAGTCGAACTTTGAGCATGACGCGGATGCTGGCGACTGCATCGATGCGAGCGGCGGGGAACGTGTCGATAGGGGTGCGCTTGGACCTTTCGTGCGGGTTCGATGCTCAACGCAGGGAGCGTATCTGACGGTCGCCATCGAGAACAGCTGCAAGGAGGATGCGCCTTCTCGGCTGCGTTTCAGTCACGGCAAGTCTTCCGTGCGCGAGCACGGGTGGGGCCTGGAGATTGTCGAGCAAATCGCCAAAGAGCATGACGGCTCCCTCTTCCTCAAGAGGCTTACTCCCAATCAAGCAACAGCCATCGCCGTACTCAAATGCGTGAAGAGGGATGTTAGCTGAAAGCTCGCTGCCTAGACAAAGCCAATAATGGCTAATATATTATTCATAGTTGATGAAAACGGTTAAAAAAGCTAATATATTAGCCATGATTTCCTTTGAGCAAAAGACATCAACCGATATCGTGGTAGAGGTGGCTCAGCGCGTGCGCGCCCGACGCAAAGAGCTTGGTCTCACCCAGGTACAGCTCGCGCAGAAGGCAGGTATGACGCTTGCCTCGTATAAGCGCTTCGAACAAAAGGGACTGGTCTCTTTCCAATCGCTCGCCGCGATTGCCATTGCCCTACGCTGCGAAGAGGATTTCGAAGCCCTGTTTGCGCGGAAAGCCTATAAATCGATCGACGACGTCATAGCCGAGAAACGCAGGTCAAAAAGATGAGCCTCTCCGATTCCCTGTCTGCAATAGATACGCTCCAAGTTTTTATGGGCGACAAAGAGGTCGGAACTCTCGCGGCGACCCAAGACGGCTTGGCCGCATTCCAGTATTCGTCGCAATGGATTGAAGAAGGTTATGCAATCAGTCCTTTCAGCCTTCCTTTGGAAAAGAGAGTATTCATCGCAGACCCATATCCTCTCGATGGTCTGTTCGGAGTTTTTGACGACAGTCTTCCTGATGGATGGGGAAGGCTTTTGGTCGATAGAATGCTTGGGGAGCACGGTATCAACCCTAACGATATCGGTTTTTTGGCGCGCCTCTCGATAGTCGGGGATAGTGGCTCGGGTGCCCTCGAGTATCGACCTGCTGTACGCTCGTTGACCGACTCTGCTCTGAGCGATCTAGACGCTATAGCAGACGAATGTGCTGCGGTGCTCGCATCGCAGGATGTGTGTGATTTGGATGCCTTGTTTTCCATGGGCGGTTCATCTGGTGGCGCGCGTCCAAAGGTCTTCTATGAGATCGACGGGGAAGAGTGGATCGTTAAGTTTCCTTCCTCGATAGACCCATCCAATATCGGGGAGAAGGAATATAATCTGGCGCTTGCCGCAAGTAAATGCGGCGTTTGCATGGCGGAGGCAAGGCTTTTGCCCTCGTCGAGGCGCGGAGGGTATTTTGCGACAAAGCGCTTTGACAGAGAGCGAGTTGGCAGCGAACCTGTGAGGAAGATTCATATGGCTTCCGTAGCTGCGCTCCTCGAGACATCGCATCGTATCCCCAATCTAGACTACGAGACGCTTCTCCGTCTTACGTTGAGGTTGACAGGCAACGCTTGTGAAGTTGAGCGAATGTATAGGCTCATGGTCTTCAATGTCCTGTGCGGAAACAGGGATGATCATTCTAAGAACTTCTCGTTTCTTTGCGACGAGCGAGGGCGTTGGAGACTTTCGCCCGCATATGACATCACAACGTGCAGCGGTATGAATGGTGAGCATGCGATGACGGTGAATGGCAGAGGCAAGGGCATCACGGACGACGACATGCTTACAGTAGCCAAAGAAGCGGGAATCTCGACGAACAAAGCCGTAGAGGCAATCGAGCAGACAAGGGACGAGCTAGCCGGCCTTGGCATATACGAGCGCTAATGAGCAGTGTCTGCTAAGGGCTTGGTCCTTCAAGCTAAGGGTCCGAAGCTCGATATGCGCGCGAGCCGTCAGCCTTCCGTCCATGCGCGTTGCGTCATCAAATCGACCTGATATGCACGCAGCCCATTTGGGTTTGTTCCGACTCTTATATTTCTTCTCAAGCTTTCTGTTTTCTAGGGAAAGGATGGGAAGGGATATGACAAATACTGCGATTAACGGTGTCGTGTTGCGGAAGAAGGGTCTCGTGGTTGCGGGCATGGCTGCGACTTTCGCGCTGACTATGTGCGCCGGGCAGGGTGCTGTCGCCTACGGTGCGTCTGCGGTTGACGAGCAAGAGCCCAACGACTCCTTTGAGACCGCCAATGTCATCAAGATGAACCAGACGGTGTATGGGCAGACGGATGAAGATGGCTATCAATATGACTATTACAAAGTCGTTCTGCCCGTAAATGGAACAGTGAAAATCACGTGGGAAAACGATGCACGAACTGAAAGTGGCGATCGTTTGTGTGCGACTGTTTATGATGGAACCTGTAACGAGCTTAATAGCTGGGACACCAAAACCAATCTGCTTGGTTCTTCAACTGAATATATCGGGCTAAAACGCGGTATCAACTATATTTCAATCAACGGATGGTGGGGGTATTACAACGCTCCCTATCATTTCAAACTCACCTACGTCGTCGGTGGTACCAATGTCACCAAGCTCACCCCGTCTAAGAAGGCTTTCAGCACCTCGTGGGTGAAGAAGAGCGGCGCGGCCTCCTATCAGGTCCGCTATACCCCCAAGAGCACCTACAAGCTCTATGACTGGGACCAGGCTGTGAAGACGACTATCTCCAGCAAGAGCGGTTCCGCCAAGATCAGAGGCCTGAAATCCAAGACCTCCTACTACGTCCAGGTCCGCGTCGCCAAGACCATCGACGGCGAAACCTACTATTCCAGCTGGACCCCCAAGAAAACCGTAACCACTAAGTAGGAGGGTGGAGAGATGATGAAAAAACATCTCAATAATTTCGTGGCTGCTTCGGCTGCCGCTGTTCTGGCGGTTGCGATGACACCATGCTTCTCGTCTTTAGCTTTGGCTTCAGAGAGCAATGCTGACGCCGGTGAAGAATTGAACATTGCGGCACTAGACGAGAACGATAACGGAGAAGAAGATACAAGCGACCTCGATGATTTGGATGAAATTCTTAAAACGACTGTGTCTCTCGTTATTGATGGTGGCGATGATCGTGTTTATGAAGCCGGCAAGGGCGCCCTTATCCTCAAGGCTTCCGCGCTGAAGAAAAAGAGCCAGTCATTTGATGTGCGAGCTGTGGGCAATTATTGTCCCGTGAGTATCAAAATGGTTAAGAAAGATTCGAAGGGGAAGGTTCTGCTTAAGCTCGGGAAGAAGGACCATTCCAAGAATGTTTATCGGCAACATGCTCGCCTCATTGTCAAGAAAGGCACCAAGAAAGGCACTTATTCCTTGAAAGTGAAGGCCTATCACAAGAACGGCTCTACTGGTGTTCGCACAATAAAAATCAAGGTCAAGTAAGCAATTCGTATTGGGAGTCGGCGAAATGAAGAAATTGGCAAACATTCTTAAAGGAATGCTCGGAGTACTGACATGTACGGCATTGTTTATTGGCGGCATGGTGATATCACAGCCGCAGCAAGCGGAGGCAGCTGGGCTGACAGTTGCTCAGCTTCAATCTAAGTATCCCAACAACGCCTATTGGAATCACGTTGGCGGAAGCAATAATCCTGATAAATATACTTGGACACCCTGCAAGTGTAAAAGTCATAATTATTCGGGCAGCGGAGTCTGCAGTTGCAATAGTTTCAGCGGCGCTATCCAATGCAAGGGATTCGCTTTTAAGCTCGGATTTGATATGTTCGGATCAAGTCCCCGAAAATGGTCGACAACTCATAATCTTAATTCTCTAAAGCAAGGCGACGTTGTCGTTTATAAGAATGGTGGGCATACCATTTTTGTTACGGGTGTGTTGGGGAATACCGTGACATTTGGTGAATGTTGGGGTGATAGTGGTTGCAGGATAAAATGGAATAGCAAGATTGCCAAATCTTCCCTTGCAAGCACCTTGAGTTGTGTTTATGTTGCTCCAGGTTCCAACCCCACTCCTGTCTCTAAAATGACTCTCACCGGCGCAACCTATCCTACGACGCTGCAGAAGGGCAAGGCGTATCCGGTCAAGGGCACAATCACCAGCCCCAGCAAGATGACCTATGTCTCGGCGGCGGTCTATAACTCTGCGGGCAAGTGGATGACGGGTGGCTCGTGCAACCCCAATAGCACGACCTACAACCTTGCCGGCCTCGACAACAAGGTAATCTATAACATCCTCTCTCCCGGCACTTATACCTATGCCGTCTATGCCAAGAACTCCAGCGGTCAGGTTTGCTTGCTGTCCAAGCAGTTTACGGTGAGCTCGGGCTACAAGGCCCCGTATGTTTCCGGCGCAAACTGGCCCACGAGCATCAAATGCGGAAAGTTCTTTGGCCTCAAGGGCATGGTGTATGGAAACGGCAGCAACCTGCGTCAAGTGACGGCAGCTGTCTACACAACCGGCGGTGCATGGAAGACGGGCAAGACGATCAACGTCAACTGCGGCAGCGTCAACATCGCCAAGAGTCTCGATCCATATGTCGTTTTCAACCATCTGCCGCGAGGCACCTATTACTACAAGGTGATCGCCAAGAACTCCGCGGGTACCTACACGCTGGTCAACAAGCAATTCAAGGTCTATTAGTAAGTGCAACGAGAATCCCAAACGCTAATTTGGGCGTTTGGGATTCTCGTGGGTTAAGGAGTTCGTATGATACGTGCTGCAAAAGCTGCTACATGCCTTGCCATTGCGGCTTGCGCGTCTATCGGAGTCTGCTTTGCACCAAGTGTGTTAATGCAGCAAGCCGAAGCAAAAGCGTCTGTTTCGGCTGTCAAGTGGCTTAAGGGGAGTTGGTACACAGCGGGCGGCTCCGCTTCTGCTCCGGGTAAGCCTAGGGCGATGGTTAGGTTCACTCAGGCATATGTCAAATACTATGGGTATTCAACTGGGAGCTGGGAGCTCTACCAAAAGGCAAAGATTATCAAATCTAAGAAAACGAAGAATGGATATACGGTTTATCTAAAGGACGGCACAAGGTACGAGGCTGGGGACAGAAAGACTTTGCATTGCAAGTGGGGCAAGGATGGTTATTCCGGCAGTAGTAGCCTTTGGCGCAAATAAGGCAAGTGAATACTCGTTGCAGCGCCAAGTTTTTCTTGGAGCATTGAGCTAAATGGGTAGGGAATCATGAAAGCAAAACTGAGAGCGCTCTCTGCTGTTGCCGTAGCGGTTGTTGTGTCGTGTCTACTGATTGGTTGTTCTGTTGATGCAGGCTCTGATGTTTCAAACGAATCGAATCCCGATACATCTCATAGCAGCGCGAGTTCAAGCGAGGACGGGCGTAATCTGTGTGAAGCGCTCGATGAGAATGCCGACTCTGGCTCTCTCGACTCGAACACGAAGACAGACAGCGAGAAGCCTCTCTCGTTCTCAGGCGTCACAACAGCTACTGCTTCTTCAACGCTGCCGACTGATAGCACCATAAACACCAAGTCTTACGCTGCAAGCAACCTTATCGACGGGAAGACGGCAACCACTTGGTGCGAAGGCGCTTCGGGCAATGGCGTTAGCGAATCAGTGACTTTGTCGGGAAGCAAGAAACAGGGCTTCAAGGGATTCGATATCTGGAACGGCTATCAAGAATCTAGCCACCTCTATGACATCAATGCCAAGCCCAAATCGGTTGCTGTGTATGGTGACGGCGAGTGGGCTGGCGATTGGGAGCTCGAAGACTCGGGCCTTGGCTCTCAGCGGATTGTATTCGACAACGTCATCGAGGCAAAGAGGCTGACAATCGAGATCAAAGAGGTCTACAACGGCTCAAAGTACGATGACTGCTGCATATCGGAGATCAAGTGCTTCTAGAAGGGGCATGCTCTTATCGTCACAGGGAAAATCCGATTTGTCCCCTATCTGTCCCCTGCTTTATGTCAAGTGTATTCCCGATTTTGCGCTGCAGAAGATGAGGCCAGAGAAGTTAATGCATGTGGTTGAAGACGGAGTGAAATGATGTTTTGTCCTAGATGCGGGTCAGAGAACAAAGAAACAGCGACGTTTTGCCGTGATTGTGGGGCAAAGATTGAGAAGACATCGAGTACCTGTGCGACTGATTTGCAAAAAACTGCTGATCTATGCGAGCTTTCTGATGCGCAAGTGCCTCAGTCACGAAATCTCAAAAAACTGTTAATCCCAGGTGGCTGCACTGCTGGTGTCGTGGCGGTTGCTCTTGCCGTATTCGGGGTTTACAAAGTGTTCTTCGCGCCATATCCCATCGATGAGAAGACGTTTCCCGATCAAACGTTTCGCTCATATGTGTCTGAGAACTTTGATGTTGATCAAAACGGAGAGTTGTCGCGAGACGAAGCTGACGTTGTTGAGTATATAGGCAAATGGAATGGGGAGGCCGAAAGTTACGACGAGCCTTTGAGTGGTAGGGGCCTCTCGAGCCTGGAAGGTGTTTCATGCTTCAAAAACCTTAAGGGGCTCGTTGTCAATGGGAATCTGCTTACGGAGCTCGACCTAAGCAAGAACAGAGAGCTCGAGTATGTCTGTGTGAACGACGGGACTCTCGAGAATATCAATGTTACCGGATGCCAGCAATTACACGACCTGTGGCTTAACGTAAATGTCGAGGTCAAAGGACTTTCTGGTGATATGAGCCTTTCTCACTTGATAACAGGCGGAGAAGCTAAGTTGGTGCCTAGCGACACGCGAGAGATACAGTACACATACGCGCTTGACGGCAGGCTTCTCAGCAATTCTGAGGAAGGGGGCTGGTCGGATGCAAAATACGCCTATACCTATGATGATTTCGGGAATCTTGTGCGAAGTGATTACAAATCGGAATATTCTCATGACGTGACAACCTATGAGTATGACGATCTAGGGCGCCTTGTCTCCTCTGACCAGCAAGGTGACGACGGTAACGGATATTCGGAGAAAAGGGAGCTCTCCTATGACGAGGACGGTCGCGTCTCTTCGTATAAGCAAATATGGGATAACGCGAGCAACGAGTTCGCTTACAAATACAACGACAAGGGCCTTTTGGAAACGGTCAAGGTATGGCAGAAAAACAGGACCCTTTCTACAGCGGGAGGCGTGTTCTCCTTCAATATGACGACTCTGGCAATGTCATCTCGGTAGCCAAGAAAAAGACAACGGGCTCTTACAAGCAGAACGTAGTTTACAGGTTCGAATATGACAGCTTCGGTAACGTCACGTCTTATTCTTTTGAGGATCTCGATGACAGCACCTATAACTCGACAAGCCAATCTGTGGTTTCAGAAGACGGAAGATCTAGCAAAGAGTATCCAGAAGACGGGTCTGGCTATATCGAGAGAAAATACGATGAGGCGCATCGATTGGTCGAGGAGAAGAGCATTGACGACTACGGGGACATCCGCAGCCAAAAACAGTACATCTATACAAGCGAGGGGCTTTTAACCAAGGCTGTCGAATCGATTGGCGATGAAGAAGACTCCGAGTCCTCTTACAAATTCTCGGCCATAGCTCACTATGGTGTGAAGAAAACTACAACGACAGTGCAGTTATCAGACTTTTTCCATGAGAAGTACGAGATGGAATCTGGCGCTTATCTGCCAGTTGCAGAGCGTTTTATCTATGGATACGCGCAGGCGACGACAGGAACGAGGCTTCCCTATCCTGTTTGCAAGGATTTCTGGTTGATGGATAGCTGACAAGGTATCTATTTCAATGTTCTGCCGCTCGCGGGTACCTGTCGCGAAGGGAAAATGACCTGATACGCATGAACGCCTTGGACGTTGTATCTGACATTTATTCTTCTCTCGGAATGTGTTGTTATCGATGGGAGAGTTGAGGATGTCAGAATCAGAACGGTTGCAGAGGAACTTTCAAGGCGATCAGCCGCGATTTTGCTCGAAGTGTGGTGGGGACTTGGCGATGTGCGGGGCTTATTGCCCGGGATGCGGATTGTCTGCGCCGGCTGATAAGAACTTCTGCGCAGCGTGCGGTCACAAGCTGAGCGAAGTTGGTCCTTGTTGCCAACACTGTGGTGAGCAATTGCCCTCTCGTATGGCTGGTGCATCGCAGCCCGCGCCTTCGCGCGAGTATGGCGTTGCTGCCCAACCGACGAGAAGTTCCGTTTCTGCTGGAAAAGAGGCAAGCAGAAGTATCGAGCCGGCGTCTGTCGCCTCTGCTGTCGCTGGAGTTATAGCGGCCCTGGCGGCAAGCGCAAGCTGGCTTAGGGTCAGCTATGGTCTTGTGCTCTTGGGTAATATCTCGTCGAACGCAATAAAAAGTGAGTACAGCCTGTTCGACTTGTTCAATCTTGGGCTTACTTTGGTTAAGTCCTCACAAGGCTCGAGCAATACGGATTTGCAGGTGATTTTCGCGCTCTCTATTGTTGTGGGGATTATCTGGCTCGGCATCGTTGTGGCATCGATTGGCGGTGTCGTTACGTGCTTTAGAGGTGGGACGGGCGAGTCATACTGGTCGCTGGTGGCCTTTCTTGTGGTTACTGCAGCCTTGCTCACGTATGGTGCTGTTGCGCTCGCAAACGACGGGGCCGAGTATTTTACGGTAACCGGGATGCCGATAGCTTCATCAGTGTTTGCCATTGCAGCGGCTGCAATATACCCGCTAAACAAGAAACGATAGGTAGGACATTATGTTCTGTGAAAACTGCGGTGAAGAGCTCCCTGCTGGCGCGCAGTTCTGCGTTGGATGCGGCGCCAGGGTCGACATGGCAACCGATTCTTTCGCCACCTCGCAAATTCCCGATGCTCATATTTTGCATGCGTGTCCCAACTGCAAGGCGGCAATAGAGGAGGACGCTCGCTTTTGTGATAGCTGCGGCGCTCTTCTTGACAAGGAGTTGCTGCTTAAGGCATGCCCCAATTGCAATGCGCATGTTGCGGTTGATGCGTGCTTTTGTGATGAGTGCGGAGCGCTTCTGGACGAGAACGCACAAGCGCCTCAGCAGAATGTTCAGAAGCTCGAGAAGAAGCTAAAAGCTCAAGAAAATACTGGCTTTAGCGTGACGACAGTAGCGGTCGTCGCTGGCGTAATCGGCATTGTTCTCGTTATCGTGTTCCTTGTCTTTGCGTTTGCGAATCCCTTTGAAAACAAAGATCAAACGCAGGATCCTGCTCCTGGCGAGGTGGAAAACGAGGTAAAAGACGATGATGGCGGGCCTGATGTGCATGAGGGCTCAACCGACGACGATACGAATCTTGTCGCGCACTTTGATGAGGATATGACTGATCCTTTCTGGGGTGTGTTCACCTATGCTTCGAAGTCATGGTCGGAAGCAGAGAACAAGGCGGACGATCTTACGGATGCTGGCTACGATTCAGGTGTTGTAAACACTGCGGAGTGGGAGAAACTCAATCCGGAGCAATGGTATGTGGTTTGCACTGGCACATGGGCTACCGAGGCCGATGCCAAGGAGATGGCATCGAAGCTCAAGAACGCCGGTTATTCAGATGCTTATGCCAAGCGCACCGGTGAATACGTTGATGGTGACGATGTGGTCAAGCTGACGGTTGAGACGGCGAAGGGAGACGTCATTTCCGGCGTGGTCAATCGTGGCAGCGACGATTATGTAATAGCCGACTCAAGCAGTTATACCTACAGCAAGTCCCAGCTCGAGGACCTCGATTTGACGGACGCAGAGCTGTGCATCGCTTGGAACGAGCCCTTTGCGCGTTTAGGACATCACTTCGACAATCCAGATCTGCAAGACTACTTCAAGTCCTGCAGCTGGTATTCCGACAATCACAGGAAATACAGCTTGAGCGGGGCGGCTGCCTCCAACAACGCAAAGCTCAGGAAGATCGCAGAGAGCAAGTCCAGCAGCAAGCGCTGGGAAGACCTCGCAACTAAATAGCGATGAAGCCTGTGAGAGACTAGTGCATGCGCACTAGTAGAGGACATGCGCGTATTCTGGCTGCTGCCGTTTCGGGTCTGGTGCTTTTGCTCGCCGTTGGCCTTGCATTGTCAGGGTGCGGTGCCTCAGAGAAAAACCAGGCTAAGCCGTCTGGGACGCAATTTGCCGAGTCTTCCGAATCTATCGTTCAAGAAGATGCTGACGAGTCGAGGCAAAGCTCTGATGCCACAGGGAAGACTTCTTCCTCAAAAACGTATCGGGAACTGAAGCGTAAACTCTCGTCGCTTGCCGAGAGCTATGGCGACAAAGTAGCCGTAACTGTGATGTCCGTTGACAGCGACGAACAAGTTGCTCTCAACGGGGACAAACGATTCGTCTCCGCCTCGATGATCAAACTGCTGATTCTCGCTGAGTTCATCGACGAAGTTGGTAACGGGGTCATCTCGCTGGACGATGTGTACACGAGCAAGGCGTCCGACATCGTTGGCGGGACGGGTGTTATCCAAACCGACCCTGTTGGGACGAGTTATACCTATGACAGACTCGCGGAGCTCATGATTGCCAGCAGCGACAACGTTGCCACAAATGTCTTAATCGATCGCATGGGCTTTGATGCAATCAATGGCAAGGCTCACGAGCTCGGTCTCGAAAAGACTAAGCTCAATCGCAAAATGATGCAGCTCGGCTCCGAAGTTGAGAATTACACTAGCGCAAATGACGCAGCGCTAATTCTCCGCAAGATCGCGCGAAACGAGCTCGGCAGCAAAAAGCTATGCAGCAAGGCAAAGCGCTACTTGCTGCAGCAGACAGACGACACGGGGCTGGCGCAAGGGCTTCCCTCTGATGTCTCTTTTGCCCATAAGACCGGGTCGCTTGATTCAAAACGACATGACGGTGGAATCGTCTATGGGGACTGCCCCTATGTGCTTGTTGTTTTAACCGATGTAGGAGCTGGCCAAGCAAATCAGCTGATGAGTAAGATTGCCTCGGCGACGTATCAGCAGTTAGGAAAGCAGAAACGTGGCAATTGAGAGGCGAATACCTCGTATCCTCGATTGCCACTTGACGATATGCTGAAAGGTGACCAATGGGTTTGTTGGATGACATGCAAGGGATAATGAGCAGCGCTACCTCAAGCGCGGGGCGCAGCGTCGAACTAGTGAAGCTCAAGGCCAGGATGAAGGAAATCAATCAAGAACGCACGCGCTTGGCGGCTCAACTTGGTGCAGCGCTCTATGAGAAGACGAAGAACGATGCAGCGTTTGTCTTGGGTTTCGAGAATCTCTATGGAGAGATTGGAAAGCTCGATAGCGAGCGTTTGAGAGTTGATGCTCAGATATCTCAGATAGAGCGCGAGGGAAGAGAGCGAGCAGTAGCTCGTCAAACCTACGAGTGCCCTAACTGCAAGAGCACTTTCAGCTCTGGTGACCTTTTCTGCAGCGGATGTGGCAAACGCGTCGATGAGCTTATGGCTTCGATGCATGCTGGCGGTGCAAATGCCCCTGCCGGAAGCGCGAAAACGTGTGAAACATGCGGCTGCGTAGTCGATGCCGCGGATGCGTTCTGTATGAGATGCGGCGCTGATTTGCGTGTGCGGACTGACGATGACGCTCAAGTGACGGCCGTGCAAGAAGAGATGCATGAGGAGACAACAGAGGCTAATCCGCCTGCCGAAAGCCAAGGGGTGGCGGACGAATTGAATCTCGCATGTCCGCAATGCGGCAGTGTCGCGCAGGCGGATGATTGCTTCTGTATGAACTGCGGCTGCAATCTGAGGTAATAGAGGGGATGTCATTCCCTATTTTATACCTTAGTCGTTCCCTGTTTTCTACCTCAAGTATTCCTGGTTTTACACGGAGGTGCGCAAGAACGAGTGGGTAAGTCGTTTCGGCTCGAGGACGTTTGCATGATAGGCGATTACGGTGTTTGCCTGTAGCCAGCTCCTTGTTGCCCCCTCGTCGTCGCTCTCGCATCTCACCCAATCCAAGAAATCACGCATCCTTCACCTGTAGTTGCGGATGCTTACAGTAGAATATTAAGGATTTAGTTAGATTTGCAGCCGTCTGCAGGTCCTTTTGTCATGTTTTGGATCTGCGCGCAGGGGCGAGCGCCGTCACACGTTGGCGGCACCTGCCCGCGGTGGGTCGCGCCCGCCTCTGCGACGCGTAATGCGCGGTTGCCTTAAAGAGAAAGGTGGTTCGGTATGCCCGTCCAGCCCTCCAACTTCAAGAACGGCATGTGCATCAAGTACAACAACAAGCTCTGCATCATCGTCGAGTTCCAGCACGTCAAGCCTGGTAAGGGCGGCGCCTTCATCCGCACCAAGCTCAAGGACATCAACACCGGCCGCACCGTTGAGTACACCTTCCGCCCCAACGACAAGTTCGACGACGTCCGCCTGGAGACCAAGGAGATGGAGTACTCCTGGAACGACGGCGAGACCTACTACTTCATGGACCCCGTCACCTTCGAGCAGCCGGAGATCTCCGCTGACTTCCTGGGCGACAACGTCAAGTGGTTCAAGGAGGGTGACACCTGCCTGGCACAGTACGCCGACGGCGAGCTGATCAACGTCGAGCCCCCCATGTTCGTCGAGCTCGAGATCACCGAGACCGAGCCCGGCTTCAAGGGCAACACCGTCCAGGGCGGCACCAAGCCCGCCACCACCGAGACCGGCGCAGAGATCAAGGTTCCCCTGTTCCTCGAGATCGGCGACAAGGTCAAGATCGACACCCGCGACGGCCGCTTCATCGAGCGCCTCTAAGCTTCGCTAGCCCCGGCGCCGGGCACAACCGGCGCCATTCTATTGACTGCAAAATCAACAAGAAGGGACTGCACAGTGTCGGACTTCAAGTACAAGCGCGTGCTCCTCAAGCTCTCTGGTGAAGCCCTGCAGGGCGAGAGCGGCTTTGGCATCGACCCCAAGGTCACCGATATGATCGCCAACTCCGTCAAGGAGATCGTCGACGGCGGCGTCGAGCTCGCTGTCGTCGTGGGCGGCGGCAACATCTTCCGCGGCATGGCAGGTGCTGCCAGCGGCATGGACCGCGCCCAGGCAGACTACATCGGCATGCTCGCCACCGCGATGAACGCCCTCGCACTGCGCGAGAGCTTCGAGCGCGCCGGCATCCCCACCCGCGTCCAGAGCGCGATCGACATGCAGGAAGTGGCAGAGCCCTACATCCGCAACAAGGCGATCCGTCACCTGGAGAAGGGCCGCGTCGTCATCTTCGCGTGCGGCACGGGCAACCCCTACTTCACGACCGACACCGCGGCCGCCCTGCGCGCTTGCGAGATCAACGCCGAGGCCATGCTCAAGGCAACCCAGGTCGACGGTGTTTACGACAGCGACCCGCGCACCAACCCGGACGCAAGGCGCTACGAGAAGGTCTCCTACAAGGAGGTCCTCGAGAAGGAGCTCAACGTCATGGACTCCACCGCAAGCGCGCTGCTCAAGGACAACGGCCTGCCCATCATCGTCTTCAACCTGCACAAGCAGGGTAATATCGCTCGCGTTTTGCGCGGCGAGAACATCGGAACCATCGTCAGCTAAGGGAGACAGATCATGAACGAGTTCATCACCAACGCCGAAGCCCAGATGGAGAAGTGCCTCGTCGCCCTCCAGAAGGATTTTTCCAAGCTGCGCACCGGTCGTGCCAGCGCCGCTGTGCTCGAGGGCATCACCGTCGACTACTACGGCACCGCCACCCCCATCACGCAGGTCGCAGCCATCAAGTCCCCCGAGGCCCACATGCTGACCATCGAGCCTTGGGACAAGAGCATCACCAACGCCGTCGAGAAGGCCATCATGGCCTCTGACCTGGGCATCACCCCCAACAACGACGGCACCGGCACCATCCGCCTGAACTTCCCCGCCCCCACCGAGGAGCGCCGTCGCGAGATCGTCAAGGAGTGCAAGAACATCGCCGAGAAGCACGGTCGCACCGGTGTTCGCAACGCACGCCAGGACGCCAAGAAGAAGATGGAGCGCGCCCAGAAGGACGGCGAGATGAGCGAGGACGATCTCAAGCGCGCCGAGGCTGAGCTCCAGAAGCTCACCGACAAGTACGTTGGCAAGGTTGACGAGATGCTTTCCACCAAGGAAGCAGAGGTCATGGAGATCTAAACGTGTCCCAGCGTCCCACAACACTCGAAGAGATATTCCCCGAGCCCCCTGTGGGCCTGGACCGCGAGGCCCTCGACCTCGACCGCGTCCCAGAGCACGTTGCCGTCATCATGGACGGCAACGGGCGCTGGGCCAAAGCGCGTGGTCTCGAGAGGGGAGAGGGTCACAAGGCCGGCGTGCGCGCCGTGCGGGAGCTCATCACCACCTGCAACGACGTCGGCGTGCGCTACCTGACGATCTACTCCTTCTCCACGGAGAACTGGAAGCGCCCCAAAGACGAGGTCAAGGGCCTCATGTCGCTGTTTGCAGAGACGATGAGCGCGCAGATCAAGGGCCTCATGGCGGAGGGTGTGCGCATCAAGCTGCTCGGCCGCATCGAGGACTTGCCGCTCGCCACGCGCACGGTCTTGACCGGCGCTGCTGCCGCGAGCGAGAAGAACACTGGCATGACCTTGGCAATCGCCGTCAACTACGGCTCCCGCATGGAGATTGCAGATGCCGCCCGCGCGCTCGCGCAGGATGTGGCAGACGGCAAGCTAACGCCTGAGCAAGTCGACGAGGACGCGCTCGCAGCGCACCTGTACTCGGCTGACATGCCGGACCCCGATCTCCTCATCCGCACAAGCGGCGAGATGCGCCTGAGCAACTTCCTGCTCTGGCAGCTTGCGTACTCGGAGTTCTACGTCACAGACGTGCTGTGGCCGGACTTCGATCGCTATGAGCTTTTGCGCGCCCTGCTGTCCTACCAGGGTCGCGACCGTAGGTTCGGGAAGGTGAACTAGCGACTATATGGCAATCAACAAGAACGACCTTTTGCAGCGTGTTGCTGCAGGAGTCATCTACACCCTCATCATGGGCGTTGCCACTCTCGTTTCTTGGTGGTCGACGCTCGCCGTCATTGCCGTGACCTCGGGCATCTGCTGCTACGAGTTCTTGCGCATGGCGACTAACGAGGGCTTCAAACCCTACAAGGCAATCGGCACGACCATCGCCGTGCTCATGCCGCTTTCCATGGCGATCAACGTCGACGGCACCCATGTGGTGGCGTTTGCGCTGGCCACGGCCTTCATCGGCGGCATCGTGTGCCTGTGCCGCTTCTTCGTGCGGACCGAGGAGTCGATCGTCGACGTCTCGATCACCATCTTTGGCTACCTCTATGTGGGTCTCACCCTGTCTTCCTTCATCCTGCTGCGCAGCAGGATTGGCGGCGGGTTCGAAGCGGGCCTCATGTGCTTGTTCGTCCTGCTCTCTGTCTGGATGAACGATGCCTTCGCCTACCTGGGCGGAAGCGCCTTTGGCAAGCACAAGTTCGCCCCCAAGATCAGTCCCAAGAAGACCTGGGAGGGCGTGATTTGTGGTATGTTCGGCAGCATGCTCTTCTGGATGCTCATCCCCGTCGTGTGCCCGAGCTGCGGCTTTGGCTTTGTGTGGGCCGCGATCTCCGGCCTTTTGTGCGGCATGCTCGACATCGTGGGTGACTTGACGGAAAGCCACATCAAGCGCAGCTTCCACACCAAGGATTCCGGCAAGCTCATGCCCGGTCACGGCGGCTTGCTCGACCGCAGCGACTCGCTCTTCTTTGTGAGCGTCGTCGCCTGCTTCATGGTCATCGTCGCACCGTACGCATTCAACGTGATTGGAGTAACCCTGTGAGCAAGATTCGTGTAGCGCTTCTGGGGTCCACTGGCTCCATCGGAACGCAGACGCTCGACGTTGTCCGCATGCACCCGGACAAGATCGAGGTCGTCGCGCTGGCCGCTGGCGGCCGCGTTGACGCGCTTGTCGCTCAGGCGCTGGAGTTTGGCGTGCGCCACCTGGCCCTTGGCAACGAGGAGTGCCGCGGTGCTGTCTCTCTCAACCAGCTGGGCGATGATGTCCAGGTGGACTTTGGCGCTGCCGCTGTTGCCGCGCTCGTTCAGCTCGAGGACGTCGATATCGTCGTCAACGCGCTTTCCGGCGCTGCTGGTCTGCGCGCGAGCTACGGCACCTTGGCCTGCGGCAAGAAGCTTGGCCTGGCGAACAAGGAGTCCCTGGTCGTGGGCGGCGACCTCATCATGCCGCTTGCCACGCACGAGACCATGCTTCCCGTCGACAGCGAGCACTCCGCGATCTGCCAGTGCTACCTGGGCGAGTACCCCAAGGAGGCGCGCCGCATCTGGCTCACTTGCAGCGGCGGCCCCTTCCGCGGTCGCACGCGCGAGGAGCTCTCGCAGGTCACGGCGGCACAGGCGCTTGCTCATCCCACGTGGAACATGGGTCCCAAGATCACCATCGACTCTGCGAGCCTGATGAACAAGGGTCTCGAGGTTATCGAGGCACATCATCTCTTTGGTCTTTCTGCCGATGAGATTCGCGTTGTCGTGCACCCGCAGAGCTGTGTTCACAGCATGGTCGAGTACCTCGACGGCTCTGTGAAGGCGCATCTTGGCGTGGCCGATATGCGCATTCCCATCCAGTTTGCGCTGAGCTATCCCCATCGCTGGGAGAGCCCGGCGGCAGAGTGCGACTTCACCAAGCTGCACAGCCTGGAGTTCATGGACCCGGATCTGGAGACCTTCCGCTGCCTGGCGCTGGCGCTTGACGCCTGCCGCGAGGGCGGTACGCTGCCGGCGGTCATGAACGCCGCGAACGAGGTCGCCGTTGCGGCTTTCTTGGCAGATGGCTGCCATCTGACCGATATCGACGTCATCGTCGGCAAGACGATGGAGGCGATTGGCCGCGAGAGTGTGGTCTCCCTCGACCAACTCGAGGAAATCGACGCCAAGAGCCGCGCCTATGCGCGCAAGCTGGTGAGTGCCCTGTAGGGGGGCGCTGTCATAAACCGACGAGTTGCAACAAGCAGCCCGCACCAAACTTTTGCGTTGGTGCGGGCTGCTTGTTGTTTGGAGGGGGCTGCCGCTTGTGGCGGCAGGCGTCCCGAATGGGACGCAGAAGCTGTACGGATGCCAGCGTTGCAAGCTGCAATGGACATCGCGTCAGCGCCTGCGAGCTCCAAGCCCCACGTAGGCGCCAGACGAAGTCGGCGCCTACGCTGCAAGGGACAATTGGGTTTGCGTCAGTGTCTTTGGGCTCCAAAGCCTCGTAGGGGAGGGACCCTGTCCCTCCCCATAAATCTCGCATGTTCTGTGATTTCCTAGCCTTACCAGGGCACCTTCGCTATCTGCGCCGGACGGCCACCAGGGGCCATCGGCTGTTCGCAAACTGCCCCTTTGACCTGCGGTTTCTCATAATCTTGCGATGCTACTGCCGGCGGGGCTACCCCGTATTTCATTAGGTACAATTTGGCACAAAATGTCATCGCCTATTAATTGCCATATTGAACAATAACCCCGCCGAGGCGATTCGGGGTTATGCTCGAGCGTCGTATCGTATTGAGCGTTCCGAACGCGCCATGTGCTTTCGACTCACCAAGCCCGAGTGAAACAGGCGCTTCACTAATGCATAGCTGTCCTGCGCAAGGTGTGGCACAAGGAGTGGTTTGTGCCCGCTGCCTCTATTTTGGCTGATCTTGGCTCCCCCCCCCCTCGTCTGCCAAAAGAAGGAGGCTGCGCATGGAACAGCTTGAAACCGATCGAGCCAGTCGATCGAAATCCTACCCAACCCTGTTATAAAGGAGACTCATATGAAGAAGATGTCCATCAAGCCCTATGTTGGCGTTCTCGGCGCCGTCTTTGGCCTGGCTTTTGTCGTTAACACCGTTATGACTGTGGGCCTTATCTAAACCATCGTTGCCCCTGAAGGCCTCATGTGTCCGTTTCTCCGCGAAGCGGCCGCGGATTTCATGCGAGCTTTCTATCCGGCAGCTCACCAAGCATGCTGAATAAGCTAGCGCTAGGACTCTGTGCTGCCATGGACATAATCGGCAATCTGAAAGACTGCTGGACCTCTCCTCTACCAGCTCTCTTTCATTCCTCTTGATTGCCATTCGTGCAAACACCCTGGCGATTTTTCGTTCAGGGTGTTTGCGTATATTGGCTCAGACATGCATTGATGGGGTACTTTGAGCAATTGTCCGTTCAGGTTTGTTTGCTGGGTGTCTGTGTCGCTCTGTTTAAGTAAGCGCGGGTATGTACAACTTACATCCTTGGCACAGTGGAGGCCCTCCGCCTTGCTCCCTTAGTTCAAAAACTACTATAGGGGATATTCTTTCCTCTATGTGATTGCTGGATTTAAGGAGAGCTCATTGCTGAGCCGGATTGTTGGGGAATAAACGCATCTTATTGGGGGCTAGAGGCTGTAGAGTTACCATAAGCCCCTGACCAAGCATTATGTAAGCATCTTCACACGAGCGTATACCAAAGGGTATACCGTTAGACTGCTTTTACTCCGCTGCCTATAGCGGCAGCCTACAATGGGTCTCTTCAGAATAACACCACCCTAGGGTAGAACTCACAGTGAACTATCCCCTTTGGTATAAGTCATTCTCTCATGTCTCATATTTCTTTCAATTTAGGAACTGTCATTCATGTTCCGGCTCTCCTTGCGTTCTTTGTGACAGCTTCCTTCCGCGCCTATGCGGGATCTGCCGCTTTGACACCAGATGTACCAGTGACACCATTTGCCACTGGTACATCTGGTGTCAAAGCGGCTAGGCCAATGTCCATCCTTTTCAGCTCTCTTTCAAACCCTCGTGATAATTTGGTGCCAGTTTTCTAAACGAGATTTCTGCGTCACACCCAAGCGCTACCATGCGCTACTAGGAAAACTAGGTTTGGAGGGGCTCTTGGTCGACGGTCTGCTTACAGTGTTTTGGGGATTGGTCCTGCTTGTCATACTCGTGGTCGTGCATGAGCTCGGGCACTTCATTGCGGCACGCAAGTTTGGCGTGCGTGTGACGGAGTTCATGGTCGGTATGCCTGGCCCCAATATCGGCTTCGAGCGCAACGGTACACGCTATGGTGTCACCTGCATTCCGCTGGGAGGCTACAACCGCATAGCGGGCATGGAAGGCGGCAAGGAGGATTCCAACCTGGAGCGTGTCCTCGCGTACGTGTACCGTCAGGGGGCGGTTGATATCGAGCATGTCGCCGCCGCATGCGAGCTCTCGGAGGACGATGCCGGGTACGCCCTCATCGTGCTCGATGGCTGGGGTTCCATCAACAAACCTGGCCGCAGCAACAAGACGGACAAGTGGTGCGCCCCCAAGACTGCTGAGTATAAGCTTGGTCAAGCGCGTGAAGTCCCCAATCCCAAGGCACTGCTCGATGCGGAGCGCGCGGTTACGTATCGCGGGCTTCCCTGTTGGAAGCGCCTTGTCGTGCTCTTCGCCGGTCCGTTGATGAACATTGCCCTTGCAGTCGTCCTCATCCTCGTCGCGTTTTGCGGCATCGGCCTGCAGTACGCCACGACCACAGTTGACTCCGTGGTCGACTCGGGTCCTGCCGCCGCTGCCGGTATCGTATCCGGCGATGTCATCACCTCAGTTGACGGCACTCCCGTCGAGTACCTCTCCCAGATCAATGCCGTGCTCAAGGAGCACGCCGTCGGCGACAAGATTGACTTGACCGTTGAGCGCGACGGCCAGCAGATGGATGTCACCCTTAAGGCGGCAGAGAGCTCTACGGGCACTCCCATGATCGGTATCATTGCCAAGAGCGATCGCATGCGCGTCGGTCCGGGCGAGGCCATGCAGAGTGCTTGGGCGATGATGACGCAGACTGTTGCCGCCTACGCGAACCTCTTCAATCCCGCGACTGCGGCTGAGACGGTGAGTCAGTCGAGCTCCATCGTCGGCATCAGCGTCATGGCCAAGCAGGCTGCCGGTGCAGGTGCTTTCATGTTCCTCTATATCATGGCTGCGGTCTCGATCTCGCTCGGCATCATCAACTTGCTGCCTGTGCCTCCGCTGGACGGCGGCAAGATCGTCACAGAGGTTGCAGAGAAGATCGCCGGCCGTCCGGTGTCCACGAGGCTTATCAATGCGACTGCCGTCGCCTTTATCGCCGTGATGATGCTCTTCTTTGTCTATATGGTGCGCCAAGACATCATGAACTTCATTTTGTAGAGCAGCTGCCGCTGGCATAGGCAACTGGTCTTGCCACTGGTACATGTGGTGTCGGTGTCACCACAACGACTCGCTTTATTCCGACAGTTCTCCGGGTGACACCATTTGTCACTGGTGCATGTGGTGTCACGGCCATATCACTGCTGCAAACAACCGCAATAACGCAGCTCAGGCCACAATTGTTATCCGCCAACTCTGCATATACGCTACTATGGAATGCACTTGTCTACTGGCACAAGGCTAGTAGCTTTGTTTGCAGGGGTTTGATGTGAGGGCAATCGAAATCGAGGGAATAACCAACGCACGCGACTTGGGCGGTGTCCCCGTCGCGGGCGATCGTGTTGTCAAGAGCGGTCTCATCTATCGTGGCGATGCGCTGTACAAGCTCTCAGATGCTGGTAAGACTCGTTTGAGGCATCAGTATGGCGTCCGCTGCATTGTCGATGTGCGTTGCGGCTGGGAGCGCGAGGCAAAGCCTGATGTCTCCATCATCGGCATTGAGAACCTGCACATTCCCTTCTATGACCTTGAGAAGGTTGGTATCGAGTACACGAAGTCCATCGAGGGAAGCAAGGTCACTGGCCGCGATATCGTCTGCGACCCGGACGACTTCTATCGCAACATGCCCAACCCGCTCACAGCCAAGATGATGCGCGAGGGTCTCGACTGCATCTTTGAGCATGCGTTGAACGGAGAAGCCGTTTACGTGCACTGCTCTGGCGGTAAGGACCGTGCCGGTATCATGGCACTACTCGTTCTCAAGATCCTCGGTGCAAGCGATCAGGTCATTCTCGAGGATTACATGCTCACTAACGAGGGTCGTGACAAGAACATCGAATCGATCTTCGAGCGCTTCTTGCGCCTTATGGGTGGCGACGAGGAGGTCGCTTGGCAGGTGACGAACAACCACCGCGCCCGTCCGGAGAACCTCAAGGCCTTTTGCGAGTCTGTTAACGAACGCTACGGCAGCATAGATTCCTTCCTTGGAGACGTGCTCGGCTACGATCAAAAGCGCCGCGAGGAGCTGCGCGCACAGCTGACCGAGCCAGCGCGCTAAGCATCAACACTTGCACGACAACCTGTTGCCTATCTGAGAAGTTTGGGGCCGAATAAATTCGGCCGCTATGTATCTGACCTGCATATACATGCGTGTTGCATCGATATTATAGGTGCGCCCCCATCCCAAATGGGATGCTGCAGTCTGTTGGCCCTGCGTCAGCGCAGACGTGCCCCGAACCCCACGTAGGCGCCAGACGAAGTCGGCGCCCACCGCTGCGAGGGGCCTGCAGGTTGAATGCGTAGGGGTCGATTTCAATCGACCCCAAACGTCACCTGACCCGGTTGGCCCTGCGTCAGCGCAGGCGAGTCCCGAACTCCACGTAGGCGCCAGACGAAGTCGGCGCCATAGGTCGCAGCGAGGTGGCGTGCACCAGCATGTCTCCGTCAGCTCCCGGCCCTACAACTCAAAGCAATCGCGAGCGATACGCTCCATAAACTCGTCAGACAGGTAGATCGGCAGCTTTTGGGCGGCCTTGGGAGTCATATAGGACCCCGGGGTCATACGCTGCACCGCGTAGGCCTTGCAGCACCACATCGTCGAGCGCAGAGCGGTCATCATCCGCCAAGCGCGGAAGCGCTCGTCAAAACCCTTGCGATTGAAGCGTCCGTCGACGGCATCCCAGTAATCTTCGACAAGCTCGTGAGCCTGCGAGAGCGGCATGAGGTACTCACTGTCCCAAAACGTCGTCGTGGGCGAGACAAAGTACGCGACGTCCTGTGCTACTTCGCCGATGATGGGACGCTCCCAATCGACAAAGAAACCGAGCTCGCTGCTCGTAACATCATGCGGCAGCAGGAAGTGAGAGGGGAGCGTCTCCGTGTTGATCACGTGGCTCGTGTCGGAGGGCGCACTTGTCTCCATCTGCTTGCGCGCTGTGCCGGCAAACCTGTCAGCCCACTTGCTGATGCGCTCGTCCTCGAAGCCAGAGCTGCGATATATCTCGTAGCGCTGCATGCACTCGTCGTAGAGCTCTCGCAGCGGGTCCGCTGGTCGAAAGAGCTTGCAGCTGTCGTCGAGCTTCACTGCGTGGATGTTCGCCATGAGTTGTATACAGCGTCGCAGGTCGCCGTCGCGCAGCTTGTCAAAGTCGAGCTCTTGGCCCTCGCAGAAGCTGATGACCATCGCACCGTGGTCGATGAGCTTGCGCGAGCTGTCGACATAGAGCGGTTTGGGAGCGTGCCCGCAGGGTTCGATTGTTTTGAGCGCCTCGTATTCGTAAGCGACTTGATCGTCATGGAAAGGCTGCGGGGCCACGTTGACGCGCAGGACGAACTTGTGCCCGCTTGCAGGGTCCGCAAACCAGTAGTTCTCGTTATGCTCGCCTGCCCCTAGGGGGTGAGGCTCCAGCGCGGCATCCGTTGCGATTCCCAATGAGGATTTGAGTTCGTGGTTGCAGTGCAGGTACTTTGCTGCGATCTCTCGCCTAGATTCAGCTGTATTTGCCATCGCTGCGCCGCCAATCGTCTTGATACTCGCATTGTCTGTAGAGTCATTCGAGTATAGCGAAGCACATCGCGCTGTGAGCGACGAGGCCTGTTGGCATGACTTAGGGGGACGCTGGTTAATGCGAGTATTCACAGTGCGCTATTGGCAAAACCGCTGGTGAACTCCAAAACCGCTGCTTACGTAGGGGAGGGACCGAAGTCCCTCCCTCATAAACCTCGCATTGGTTAGCGCTTCCCTAGCTCTGCAGATAGCTCGTGAGTTTGGCGAGCGCGAGCGAGTCGTCAAAGCGCTTGCCGCCTTTGCTGCCTAGGACCACGCTGATGTACAGGCGGCCGTCGTCTGCAGTGAATGCGCCGCAGAAGCACTCGCCGGCGTCGTCTGTCGTACCGGTTTTCAGGCCGACAAAGCCGCTTTTGCCTAAGAGCTTGTCGGTTGATTCGAGGTAATAGCGTCGGCCGGCAGCGGATGCGATGGTGCGTGTCTTCGTGTTTGCAACCTTGCGGATCATAGCTGTCGACTTCGATGTCATGACGTATGCGCCCACGAGTGCCTGGTCGTAGGCCGTCGAATGGTTGCTCTTCGTGTCGAGGCCGTGGGCGTTGCTGTACACGGTGTCGGCGCAGCCAAGGGCTGCAGCGCGCTCGGTCATCTTCTTTGTGAACTTTGCTGTCGAGCCGCTTACGGCGATGCCGGATGCGGTTGCGGCGTCGTTTGCCGAGGGTAGCATCATGGCGTAGAGCAGGTTCTCAACGCTCATCTTGTCGCCCTTTTTCAGCCCGATGCCCCAGGGGGTCTTGGCGGCTTCTTTGGTGACGGTCACTTTGTGTGTGAGCGAGTACTTCTCCGTCAGCAAGATCGCCGTCATGAGCTTTGTGATGCTGGCGACCTTGCGCTGCTTGCGAGCGTATTTCTCGTAGACGACTGCCTTGGTCTCGGCGTCGATGACGACGGCGGAGCTGGCGATGATGGGGCTGTAGACTGCCGTGATCTTCTCGCTACGGCCGCTCTTGGCACCGCGGGAGGCGAGCTCCTCTGCCGTCGGCTCGTCTGCAGGATCATAGGCGATGCCTGTGCCGTCCACTGCGGACGTGGTGATGCGGTAACTGGTCTTGTAGCGGTGTCTCCAACTGCTGTCGAGTTTGAGCTTGACCGTGCTCGTATAAGTCTCTGCGGTTTTGGCGCTTGTGACCGTCACCCATTTCTTGACGCTGGCGTCATAACGCTGCAGTGAGACCGTTCTGCCGTAAGCGGGACTTATGGTGACCTTGCTCGTCAAGTTCTTCTTGAACGAGGCAGGGGTCAGCTTCGTGCTCGATACGGTGATCGTTGTGTCGAGCTTTCCTTGGCTGGAGACCTCGGGCCGAGGCGCTTGCCCATCTGCTGCTGTGGCTGCGGTAGAGGTTGTCGTCTCGGCTGCCGCCGGCGTGCTGCCCCAAGCTGCCGGCGCAGTTGCTACTGCAAGTGCGGCGGCACACAACGTGCAGGTGATGTTCTTCCCAAAATGTGTTGCCCTTGCCACGGTTCCTCCCCGAGTCAACTTCATTTCGTAGCGCGTTCTAGGAAAGCGCTGATTAGAGCGAGTGCCCACTGCATGCGATTGGCAAAAGCGCTGATCGCGTAGGGGAGGGACCTTGTCCCTCCCCATAAACCCCTCATTGAACAGCACCTCGCGTTAGACGGAGGTTAGGGCTTCGTTGCCATCTTACGTATACAACATTCGTATTCCCTTGGATAGAACGTCTGAGACGGTAGCGTCAGGAGCGCGCCGCGCGACATTCCTACTAGTGGCAGCCGCCGGACTTGCAGGACGGGCAGCTCGCACAGGGGCTGCTGACCTTGGACAGGTCGACCTCGCCGCGCTGGCTGCGCAGGTAAAGTGCGATGCCCGCCACGAGGATGATGGCAACCAAAAGGCCGATAAGGCTGATGGAGGCCGCGGCACCGGTGACGAGCAGGCCGATGGTATAGGCGATGTAGGAGGCTACCCATGCGACCGAGCACTGCAAGAGCACCATCTCAAGCGCAGCGCGAGCGCCGCCCTGCTCGCTTTTAACCGTGGCGATAGCGGCGACGCAGGGCGTGTAGAGCAAGACGAAGACGAGGAAGGCCATCTCGGCAACCGGGGAGAACAGGGTCGTGAGGTCTGCGCCGGCACCGGTGACCTGCGTCAGCGTGGAGACAACGCTCTCCTTTGCCATAAATCCCGTCATGAGCGCCGTCGCGCAGTGCCAGTCACCGTAGCCGAGCGGGGCGAAGATGAAGGCGATGACGCCGCCGATGGAGGCGAGCAGGCTCGTGTCGACGTTGTCCACGACGTTGAGGCGCGTGTCGAAGGTTTGCAAGAACCAGATGACCACGCAGGCGGCGAGGACGACGGTGAACGCCTTCTTGATGAAGCCCTTGACCTTGTCCCAGACCAGGCGTGCGACGCTCTTGGCGGAGGGCAGGCGGTAGTTGGGTAGCTCCATCACGAAGGGAACGGGGCGGCCGCGGAACCTGAGCTTCTTGAGCACGGCGGCAAACACGATGCCGCACAGGACGCCGAGTATGTACATGCCGATCATCACAATCGGCTGGAGCACGCGTGGGAAGAAGGCCGCGATGAGCATCGAGAAGATGGGCAGCTTGGCAGAGCAGCTCATGAAGGGGACGAGCATAGTCGTCATCTTGCGGTCGCGCTCGCTGGACAGCGTCCTCGTCGCCATGATGGCGGGAACCGAACAGCCAAAGCCCATGAGCAGCGGGACGATGCTGCGGCCAGACAAGCCGATCTTGCGCATCGCGCGGTCCATGACGAAGGCGACGCGCGCCATGTAGCCGGAATCCTCGAGAATCGACAGGAAGAGGAACAGCGTGGCGATGATCGGCAGAAAGCCGATGACCGCGCCGACACCCGCGCCGATGCCGTCGACGAAGAGCCCCTTGGCAACGGGGTTCATGCCCCAGACATCGAGGCCCGCTGCCAACGCTGCAAGTGCGGCGTCGACGCCTGTGCTCACGAGGTCTGACAAAGTGCCGCCGATGGGCCCAAAGGTCAAGACAAAGACCGCGGCCATGATCGCGAAGAAGCAGGGGATACCGGTGAAGCGGCCGGTCAGGACCTTGTCGACGGCAACGCTGCGCTTATGCTCGCGGCTCTCGTGGGGCTTGACGACCGTCGCGGCGCACAGGTCGCTCAGGTATGAGAAACGCATGTTGGCAAGTGCTGCCTCGCTGTCCATGCCCGCGTCGCGCTCCATCGTGTTGATGAGCTCGTCGATCGAGGAGGTGACGCTTTGAGGCAGGTCGAGCTTGGATGCGATGAGCTCGTCGCCTTCCACCATTTTGGTGGCGGCAAACCTCAGCGGGACGTGCGCCTGCTCTGCATAGGGTTCGATGATGTGGCCGGTTGCGTGGATGCAGCGGTGCACAGCGCCCAAGGGGTCGTTTTCCTCCTCGCGCGGAGGGCAGAAGTCGATGCGCTCCGGTGCCTCGCAAAAGCGCGCGACATGCAGCGCGTGGTCGACAAGCTCGTCGACGCCTTCATTGTGAACGGCGGAGATGGGCACGACGGGAATGCCGAGCTCTTTCTCGAGTGCGTTGACGTGAATGGTGCCGCCGTTGGCCTCGAGCTCGTCCATCATGTTGAGCGCGAGCACCATGGGGATGCCGAGCTCCATGATCTGCATGGTGAGGTACATGTTGCGCTCGATGTTGGTGCTGTCGACGATGTTGATGATGCCGTCAGGGTGCGTGTCGAGCAAGAAGTCGCGCGTGACGATCTCCTCGTTCGAATACGGTGACAGGGAGTAGACGCCGGGGAGGTCTGTGACGGTGGCCTCCGTATGGCTGCGCATCGTGCCGTCCTTGCGGTCGACGGTGACGCCGGGGAAGTTGCCGACGTGCTGGTTTGCGCCGGTGAGCTGGTTGAACAGTGTCGTCTTACCGCAGTTCTGGTTGCCGACGAGAGCAAAGGTGAGCGGGCCGCTCTTGGCGGTCTCGCGTTGGGTGTGACGTTTGTAGTCTCCCGTGCCGCTTAGCTCGCCCAGGCCGGGGTGCGCGATGTCGTGGCGGGCGGTCTTCTTGGGTTTTGCCGCCTCGGATTCCGAGATGGGCTGCACTTCGACGTTTTGGGCTTCTTCCAGTCGCAGCGTGAGTTCGAAGCCCCTGACCGTGACCTGGATGGGGTCGCCCATGGGAGCGCGCTTTTGGAGCTTGACCTGCGCTTGGGGCGTCAATCCCATGTCGAGCAGGTGGCGTCGGACGGTGCCCTCTCCCGACACACCCGTCACAACTGCGTATTGTCCGTCTTTGAGGTCGCCAAGAAGCATGCGCCCTACCTTCTCTCCCTATTGTTTGCCTAAGCTCACATGTTCGCAGTATGAGTGTGCCGTGTCCACGATAAAGCCGCCTTGTGGAGAAATCGTTAGGTCTTTTGTTTCTGTTGATGCCGAGAAGGGCGAAGCCAATTTGACAACCCAGCCGTTTCTTAGCTGGCAGCTAATGAATTTCAACACCTGCTTTTCTATGCTCCATTGAAGGAGCTGCTCAGCGCTCCGCTAAGTATCCGAGAAGGAAAGGGATTGAAATGTCAGAGCAACCGATCGCACCTGGTGACGACAAGAAGCAGGCTGTAGCCCAACCCGCCAATGCCACTGTTAATACGAATAACCACAAGAAGTCGACCTCCGGCTTGGCTGTTGCAGGCTTGGTACTCGGCCTCATCGCGCTTTTGAGCTGCTGGATTCCGCTCTTCAATGTCATCACGACGCCGTTTGCCATTCTTGGCTTGGTGTTTGGCATCATCGGCATCGTGGCAACTGCGCCGGCAAAGCCCAAGGGAGGCCGCGGTATTGCCATCGCGGGTACCGTTCTTTGCGCTATCTCGCTCGTGGTCTTCATGGCGATGTACGGCGGTGCTGCGGCGAGCAGTGGCTCCGACGGTCATGTCGAGTCTGGTTCGGGTTCTACTATCGAGTCGACGGATACGGCAGATGGCGCGGCCAAGGCGGATGACAGCGCCAAGGGTGGTGACAATGCTGACGCTACTAAGGCTGACGCGAGCAAGCTCGCCATCGGCGATACTTACGTTGGCGACAACGGTCTCAAGGTTACCGTTGACAAGATGAAGAAGGTCACGCCCAAATACTCGAACTCCACCTACATCGCAGTCCACGTCGTGTACAAGAACACCGGCGACAGCAAGGCCTTTTACAACGTATATGAATGGAATAGCGAGGACAAGGACGGTGCGGTTATCAGCGTGGCAGGTCAGACTTTCCTTGCTGACGATGCTCTTAACAGCGGCGAGCTTAAGCCCGGCGGCAAGACCTCTGGCTGGGTTTACTTTGAAAAGAGCGCCAAGAAGGCCCTTTATTCCAGCAACGTGTTTGCCGATGAGAGCGCAGCTTGGGTTTTGAAGTAGACACCTGCGCTATCTCTCGAGAAAAAACTTATTCCGCAGGGGCCGGGCTATCTGGTCCCTGCGCTTACTTGGCGAACAGGGAACAGGTCTGCCCTCCAAGAAGCTTTGCACCGCCGCATGATCCCTGCAATCAAAGTATTGAGATGTCTGGGAATCTTTTTGGACTGTGCATGCCCATACACCCTGTTCGTCCCCTCGATAACTCTTGGTATGGTTAAATGAAGACACGAATCAATCGCGTAATCAGCAAAAGGCATTTGATGAAAAGCTCACCAGTTCTCACAGACGAGCTCCTCAACGACATCGTAAGCTCCCACAGGGTGGACTCCCTCTTTGTGAAGAAGTTTGACAGCGACAAGGACCTGGGGACTTTTCTCAGCGAGAAGCTTGTGGAGAAGGGCCTGAGAAAGATCGACGTCATCAAGAAGAGCCAGATCAACGAGACTTTTGGTTACCAGATCTTCAGTGGGTCGAGGAGGCCATCGAGGAACTACATCCTTGCCCTGTGCTTTGCGATGGGACTCGGGATCCACGACATGAGGTTGGCGCTGTGCTATGGCGATGCAGGTGATTTGTACGCAAAGAACAGGAGAGACGCTATCATCTTGTTCTGCGCCAGCCATGGCTATGATTTGGTGCGCGCTGATGAGGAGCTCTATCGATATGGCGAGGAGACGATAACGGATGCGGGGGAGTGCTGAGCAAGAGCCGCTTGACAGCTTTGTTGAGAAGCTTGATTTACTGCACTCCTGTGAGACCGTCAGCTTTATCAAGGCCGCGCAGCAAGAGAAGACCGAGCTTGTGCGTTCTCAAGATGGGCGCTATCTGATAAAGAAGACGATTATGCTTCCGCAAGCAGCGGGTATGCATCCCTATGAGCTGCTCGAGGGCCGCAGTTGCCCCTACCTCCCTAAGATCGAGCTGGCGATTCGCATCGGCGATGAGCTCATCGTTCTCATGGAGCACATCGAAGGGGAAACTTTACGACAGTATGTCGCGCAAAATGGTCCGATGAGCCCGCAGGACGCGCTGTCTGCCTTGAGCGGCGTTATCCGTGGAATCGAGTATTTGCACAGCTCAAATGAGACGCCCATAGTCCATCGCGATATCAAACCCGACAACATCATTGTCTTGCCTGACGGAAGCTCGCGTCTTATCGACTTTGGCATAGCAAGACTATGGCAAAAGGACGCAGATGCCGACACGCAGATGATGGGTTCGCGCGGGTATGCCGCTCCCGAGCAGTTTGGCTTTGCGCAAACTGACATCAGAACGGACGTCTACGCGCTTGGCATGACGGTAAGGTTTGCCTTGACGGGCAAAGATCCGCAAGAGGAAGCCGAGATAGATGATATTGCCTTGTCAAAGGTCATCGATCGAGCGTGCGCTTTCGACCCGGGCAACCGTTATGCGTGGGTCGTTGATTTCTATGCAGACTTCAAAGCTGCGACAGAGTCATCGTCGAGCGTTCAGGGATCGGCATCTTTTGACAGTAGCCTTAAGGATGAGGCACCGGGATCGCAGCCTTCGAGCGCCGGTGTCATGGCTTCGCAGGAAGACAGGGCCCGCTCGTTCTCTCCGGGATTTGGATGGCGCGCGCTGCAGATTGTGTCGCTGCTCTTTGCAGTGCTCTTCTTTGTCGTTGGGATCCAGTCTTTGCTGGGAGCCAATGGCAACGTGCCCTCTGTGGGTACTTGTGCGCTATCCGTGCTCACGTTCTCCGTGCCGCTCTTCGCGCTTGGAGACCCGTTCGATATCCTCCGCAAGCGCGGCGTTTTCGATATCGGTACCGGCCGTAGGCTGCTCAGGCTTGTAGGAATAGGCTTTGGGATAAGCTGCGTTGTCATCCTCTTCATAGAGCCCCTTCTTTCCCAGGTGTAGGTAGAGTTCACCCGTTACGGGGCCGCTCCGCCAAGCCGCCCTCTCTGCTTGCTCGGCACGCGACCTCGAATGCCGAACATCATAACAGAACAGATGTTCGTTTCAAGACTGCATTTTGACTTTTCTATTTGGTAGGCTAGACGCGCGCGGGTCGGCCAGGTTACTCCGCTAGTCTGAGGAGGAATGCCATGGCTGTGGACTTGACGGATCTTATTGCTTTGTTAGAGCTGATTTTGACGACGGTTCTCGTGACTGTGACTATTATGAAGAGCTAACGAAGGAAAGCCGCCAGGTTCGTGCGAGAACCGAGCGGCTTCCTTCGATTTAGGGTGTAAACCTGGGGTAGCCGCTGGACTCAACAGCAGGCTGACCCGTTGCCTTTAATCTATCATGCCGCGACCCAAATCTCAAGCGAGCGTTGGGTGACAAAACGAAGGGGAGTCACCGTGAAGCTGCTCCATGTATCAGACCTCCATATCGGCAAGCGCGTGAACAACATCCCCATGCTCGAAGACCAGCGCCATATCTTGCAACAGCTAGTCGAAATCGCGCTTGACCGGCAGGTTTCCGCCCTTCTCATCGCCGGTGACATATACGACAAGGCGTCGCCTAGTGCGGAGGCCGTTGCGCTGTTCGATGCCTTCTTGAGCAAGCTTGCAGCGTCTGGACTCAAGGTCATCGCCATCCCCGGCAACCATGACTCCTCGGAGCGCATCGCCTACGCGCAAGGCTTGCTCGAGCACCAGGGTGTCTTCTTCCCGCCGGTCTATGATGGCGGCCCGCTTGAACATGTGACCCTATCCGATGAGCACGGCGACGTCGAGTGCTGGCTCATCCCGTTCTTGAAGCCAGGCGACGTGCGCAGGCACTTCTCAGATTTGGAGATTGGCGACGATTACTCTGCTGCGCTTACCGCAGTGCTGGACGCTTGCGAGATTGATACTGGCGTGCGCAATATCGCGCTGTCCCATCAGCTTGTCACCGCTTGTGGCATCGAACCTGAGCGCGCACAGGATGAGATCAAGCTCGGCGGCATCGACAATGTCGACGTCTCTGCGTACGACGCCTTCGACTATGTCGCCCTCGGGCATGTTCATCGCCCGCAGCGCATAGGACGCGACACGGTCCGCTACAGCGGCTCTCCGCTCAAGTACTCCTTCAGCGAGGCGCGCTATGACAAGAGCGCCGTCCTTGTCACGCTTGGGGAGAAGGGCGCCAGCGACGCGGTTGGGGAGTGTGTGTCGACCGAGCTCATCCCCCTGGTGCCGTTGCACGATATGCGCGAGGTTAGCGCCACCCTCGAAGAGCTCATTGCGTCGGCTCAAGACGCCGGTGACAGCGCGGGCGATTACCTTCACGTCACCTTGACTGACGAGCACCCGCAGCTTGATGCAATGAGGAAGATCCAAGAGGTGTTCCCCAACGCGATGACGGTCGACTACGAGCTCTCCCGAGCACTTGTCGGGGCAAGTCAGCCGACGCGCATCGCCCTTGACCCTGACGAGCTCTCGACAATCGACCTCTTTGCGAGCTTTTACGAGGAGCAGACGGGCAAGCCGATGGACGAGGAGCAAAAAGAGCTGGTCGGCAAATTAGTTGGAGAGATCGAGCACACAGTCGCACGCGGAGAAGGGGAGTAGCAGAACATGAAACCGAACAAGCTCACGCTCAGCGCCTTTGGACCTTATGCGGACGAGACCGTCATCGATTTCAGCCAGCTTGGCGAGCATGGCGTCTATCTTGTGTGCGGAGACACCGGCGCCGGCAAGACCATGATCTTCGATGCGATCTGCTTTGCCCTGTTTGGCGAGGCAAGCGGCGACAGCAAGACGGGCGCCCGCTCTACAACGAGTTTTCGCAGCGACTATGCGGACAGCGCCGCCAAGACTTATGTCGAGCTCGAGTTCACCTACAGGGGCCAGAGCTACGCGATCCACCGCAACCCTGCGTACGAGCGCGCCAAGACACGCGGCGAGGGTATGACAAAGGAGTCGGCGGATGCAGAGATGACCATGCCCGACGGATGCTGCATCAAGGGTTCGCGCAAGGTCAACGATGCCGTCGAGGAGCTGCTCGGCATCAAGGCGGATCAGTTCAAGCAGATCGTCATGCTCGCCCAGGGCGAGTTCCGTCGGCTGCTCACCTCCGACACCGCCTCGCGCGAGGAGATCTTCCGCAAGCTGTTTGGCACTCAGCGCTACGAGCTGCTGCAGGAGCGCTTGACGGATGAGTGTAGGAAGCTTGAGCGCGACAACGAGAAGTTCAGGCTCGAGGTCGAGAACTGCGCGAAGCGTGTTCGTCTGGCGGATGACTTCTCGAGAAAAGAGGAATTCGAGCAATGCCGTGCTGAGAAAACCGTTTCAGGCAAGTGGCTCAAGGAGATTCTCGAGGAGTTTGTCGAGCAGGATAAGCCCCTTGTTCGCAAGCTCAACGGCGAAGTCGAGGATTTGAGGGGGAAGTGGCAGGAAGCCAAGGACCTGCTTGGCAGGTGTGAGAACCGCCCTCAGTACGAGAAGGAGCATGCCGAGCTCGAGGGGCGGATCGCGAACATCAAGGAAGAGCTGCCTGCTCTCGAAGCTGCTTTCAAGGCAGAGCAAGCTCACGACGATGAGCAGCGCGGGCTTGTCGGCCGTTCGGCCGTGTTGCGCGACACCCTGTCGCAATATGACGAGCTTCAGGCTGCTCAGAACAGGCGCGCTCAGGCGGCGAAGGCAAAGGTCCAGGCTGAGCATGCGGAGGCACAGGCCAAGGAGAAGCTTGCCAATGCACACGAGCTGAGCAAAGTGGCAGCAGAGAAGCTGGGCATACTCGAGGGTGCAGATGTGAGGTTGCCAATTGCGAAGGCAAAGCTCGAAACGACTCAGGCTGCAGCAGAGCAAGCTCAGAAGGACCTGGACGCGGTGCTCAAGTACGAACAAAGCGAGGCAAGGGCGCAGCGTGCCGGCGCGTTGCTTGAGGGCGCTAAAGCTGAGCTCGAGTCGTGCGTCGCTGCCAAAGCTGTCGCCCAAGAGGCGCTTGACGATGCGAGGGAGCGATTTGCCACTTTCGATGGTATCGATGTTGCCATGCTCGGGGCGAAGACTGCCCTTGACCAGGCTGGGGCCAAGCTGTCAGAGGCGCAGGGGCTGCGGGATACGCGCGTGCAGCTCGTTGTCAAGCTCGAGAAGGCAGAGGCGCCGCTTTTGGCCGAAGAGGGCAAGCTCAAGTTTGCGCAGGGCCAGGCCGATGCTTGCAATGCCGAGCTCCAAGAGCTTAGAAAACGCCAGCGTTTGGGTCGCGCCGGTTTGCTGGCGCAGGAGCTTGAGGATGGCATGCCGTGCCCTGTTTGCGGCTCTGAGCATCATCCTGCCCCTGCTGCATCTACTGGCGAAATCCCAACGGATGAGCAGATCGACGAGGCAGCGGAACGTGAGCAGGGTGCCCGTGAGTCTGCTGATGTTGTCTCCCGCAAGGTGGCAAGTCTTAGGGAGCGCTTCGAGGGCGCTCGAGAAGGGCTTGCGAACTTTGACAAGGAGCATGGTGGTCAAGAAGCGCTTGAAGAGCTTGTTGCGCAGGCACAGCGGCGCAAGACCGTTGCTGGAGAGCTGCTTGTGGCGCAGGAGGCCCGCAAGAAAGAATCCAAGGCTGCCGAAGACGCGGTCTGCGCTGCGCAGAAGGCCTTTGACGATGTATTGGGCAAACGCGACGTCGCTGCTCAGGCTGTAGCGAAGGCAGAGGTCGATTTCACGAGCAAGCGTGCGGCGCTCGAGGTCATGCGCGAGCAGCTACGGGATGTCGATGTAAAGCTCGCCCAAAAGCGTGTCGAGGAAGCACGGGACGCTTTCGAGGTAGCCCAGGCCGAGTATTCGAAGGCACAGGATGCCTCTCGTCAGCTCGAGAGCGCAAGAGAGGACGATGTAGAGGCACGCAAGAACGCAGCGGAAGCATCTGAGGCGCACGTGCAGGCAAAAGACGCACTTGCCAAAGCCGCGCACGTCCTCGACCTTGCAGCTGAGGGCTTGAAGAGCGTGGAGAACGGCCTCGAATTCTCCTCGCGCGAGGAGGCATCCGCCCTCATCGAGAAACTCGATGCGCGGGTCGCTGAGCTCAAGGCAAGACGTGATGCCGCTCAAAAGGCGCTTGACGAGAAGCGTCAAAAGCTCGGTGCCAGCGAGGCTGCCCTAGCCGAGAAGGAAAGGGTGCTCAAGGACATCCCGCAAGTGGATATCGAGGCGACGAAGACTCTTCTCGAAGAGCTTGAGGTGCAGGGTAAGGAGGCACGTGGCAGGGCTGATGCGGCGTCAGATCGCTTGAGGGCGAACAAAGACGTGCTCGCCGGCGTCAAGAAGACGCTTGAGAAGAGCGAGGATCTCGAGGCACGCTACGGAAGGGTCAAGCTGCTGTCAGACGTTGCTGCTGGCACGCTGACCGGACAGGCGAAGATCCGCTTTGAGGCCTATGTGCAGGCTATTTACTTCGACCGTGTCATCGCTGCCGCCAACGAGCGCCTCAAGATGCTGACGAGTGGCCAGTTCGAGCTCGTGCGATATTCGGAGTCTTCGGGCAACAGCAAGGCCGGCCTGGGCCTGTACGTCATCGACAGCTTCACTGGTCGCGCGAGGGATGCCTCGTCGCTGTCTGGAGGAGAGTCGTTCCAGGCCTCGCTGTGCTTGGCACTCGGGTTGTCTGATGTCGTGCAGGCGCATGCAGGCGGCATGGAGTTCGACGCGATGTTCGTGGACGAGGGCTTTGGCTCGCTTGACCAGGGAGCGCTTGGCAACGCCATCAGTTTGCTGTCGGATCTTTCCGGCGAGACCAAGCTCGTCGGCATCATCAGCCACGTCGAGGACCTCAAGGCCAATATCGACAAGCGCATCGTCGTGACGAAGTCACGCTCTGGCTCGACGGCGCAGGTCCAGGCGTAGGGACGTCTACGCGGCGTGGGGCGGGAGGCTGGGAGGGGGTGCCCCCGAGTTGGCCGTTCCGCTGCTCGCCCTTCGGGCTCGTGCGCTCCACTACGCGCAACTATGGCAGGAGCGGTTGCGCGAGCGCAACTCGGGGGCACCCCCTCCCAGCCTCCCGCCCCACGGCCCAGCTGCGTTGGAGGTGGAGGAATTGGGTTGCAACCCGCTGACGCGAGGCATCGCTTCGCTCGCCTCGCGGTGCCTATCTGAGGTTGCAACCCGTTGGTGTGAGGCATTGCTTCGCTCGCCTCACGAGAAGGAAGGATTGGGTTGTAGCCCTTAGATGCAAGACATCGCTTCGCTCGCCTCATGGAGGGGTGGATGTGAGTAGGTTGCAGCTCGCTGGTGAGACGTGCTGGCTTGTTTGCTGCGGGTGAAGAGGCTAGCGGCTCCTCTAGACCTGCTGCAGCGAGTAGCGCTCGATGAGGTCTTGGAGGGGAGTGCCGGCTTCGAGGGCTTCCTTCATGGTGCGAGCAGGGGAGCTGAGCGTCTCGGCACGGGTGAAGAGGGGGTCGAGGTAGCACTCCTCGCCGAGGCCCATCGTCTGCAGGCCCTCGCTAGCCAGTTCCAGCACTTGCAGACAGAGGGCGCGCAGGGCATCGCGGTCGATAAAGCGCGGCCAGTCGCGGCGGTTCATGATACGGCGCAGCTCGGTTGCGGAGTAGCCGTGGTGGAAGAGCACGGTGTCGGCGCGCATGAGCTGGTCGAGCTCGTCGACCTTTGCCATGAGGCCGGTGTGGAAGGCGGCGACTGTCATTGTCTCTTCGAGCGGCTGGCAGCAGCAGCTCCTGAACTCGATCGTGCCACGGTAGGTGAGGTCCTCGAACTTGTAGGTGCGCAGGTAGGAGAGGTCCTCCTTGCGCGGATGGACGGTGATGGGGTGGTAGGCGCCGTCGCGGTAAAACTCGCCTTCGACGGAGTCGAGTGCGAGATAGTCGATGATCGGCACCGGCTCGAAGTTGACGTAGCGTCCGTCGCGTTCGGTGCAGAAGATGCTCGCCGTCGAGATGTACTCGAGCAGGTCGTCCACGTTGTCGAGCGGGCAGTCGAACATCCCCACGTTGTGCGGGTTGATGCCGTGGGTGCTGTTCTCCCACAGCATGTCGCGCACGTTGAGCAGCTCGGGCTCGCTTTCGAGCAGGGCGTTGTTGAAGAGCACAGCCTTGACCGGCTCGACGTTTCCAAAGGCGCGCAGAGTCTTTACCAGCGCGTCGCGCGGCACGTCGAGCTGCACTTGGCTGGCGCTGGCAAAGCTGCCGTAGTCGACGTAGGGATGGAAGTGCATTGGCGCCGCGGAGCTTTGCGCACGTCGCAGGTAGCGCTCGAGCATGCGGTAGCGCTCGCTGGGGATGAAGTCGCGGCGGTTGACTGTATGACGGGGGTTGATGCCCATGCCGGTGAGGAGGTGGTCGTCTGCACACAGGCACTTGTTCAGGAAGCCCACGTAGCTGCGGAAGCGCTCGTCGATGGCCGTCAAGGTCCTCTCCTTCCCAAGGGAGAGCTCGAGGTTGTTGTAGGAGCAGTCAAACGACACGTTGTCGCCGTTGTCGGGCCTTGTCGCGCTAAAGAACACCCCGTTGTCGTCGAACTTGTCTGGCTCGAAGCCAAATTCGTCGGCGAGTGCCGCGGCCGCTGCCTGGGCTACCGCGTAGTCCGTCGGGCCGTCGGAGAGGCGCACGATCGGCATCTCGACTTCGATGCCGATGAACTTGTCGTTGCACTGCGTCGTGGGGGCGATGTAGCGGTCGTAGAGGCGCTGCTTGATTTGGTTTACGTTCATGTGCTCTGTTCTTGGGTTCTAGGCGATCTGAGTACCGGTCTGGACCTCCCCGTTTGCGCGCTGCCATGCCTCGATGGTCGCAGCGGTCTGAAAGGACTCGTTTGCGTGCTTGTGACCGATGCGAGCAACGTCTCCACGGCGAAACGCCACGAGCGTGTTGAGGGGCAGCTGCCTCCAGGTACCACGCGACAGCGCGTGCGTCGAGAAGTATGTGCCGGCGGCGTCGCGGCGGGCATGCAGGGAGTTCGCAAAGTTGCAGTGGGCGAGGAGCTGCTCGCCGTCGTGGATGAGGAGGTTCACCTTGTTGTTGTTTGCGGAGAGCTCGGCGACGATGCGCTCGACAACGCGGAAGCGCTCGTCGACGTCGAGGGTGTGACCGATAGCGCGCGTGGCCTCGTTGACCTTGTCGATGAGGTAGCAGAGGATGCGCTCGCTGTCGGTGCTGCCGCGCTGCTCGCCGCGATAGCGCTCGAGCTCGTCGAAGGCGAGGATCGTGCCGTTGTGCGCGAGGGTCCACTGACGGCCGCTCACGTCGACGGCGCTGAAGGGATGGCAGTTGTCGAAGGAGGTGTTGCCGGCGGTTGCAAGGCGGATGTGCGCGATGGCAACCTTGGCGCTGACGGAGCCGTCGAGGCGGCTTTTGAGATAGGAGCTGTCGATAGCGCGCAGCGACTCTTTCTCGATGTTGAGGGTGTTGCCCTGACTGCCGAGCGCCAGACCCCAGCCCTGCGGGTGCTCCACGCTGTGCGAGAAGAACTCGCGCAGGTCAGCGCTGATGTCACGCTCGTCATCACCGAAGAACCCAAACAGCTCGCACATGTGTGTCACCTCCTCATCAAAACCGATGCTGAGAATACTAAACGAGCAGGTCGATGCTGCAAAACGCATAGTTCCCATGCCTTGCTATAGACAAAATCGATGGCAGCAGAAGGAAGCTCTTTGTATGAGCGACAACGCGGTATTTACTTAACTCTGTAACACGTCACGTGACGTGTTACAATACTGCCATGATACGATCGTTTGCCGACAAAGAGACTGAGCACCTGTTCTCTGAGGGGACTTCCAAGAAGTTTCCGCCAGAGATAGTGAGGCGCGCTGTCAGGAAGCTCGACATGCTCGATGCCGCTATGCAGGTGGAGGACTTGAGGCTCCCGCCCAGCAACAGGCTCCATCGCTTGCAGGGCAACAGGCAAGGGCAGTATTCCCTCTCGGTAGACGACCAATGGCGCATCTGCTTCGAATTCAAAGGCAATGATGCTTTCAACGTCGAGATTTGTGACTATCACTGAGGATGATCGGAATGGCAGAACAGGACAAACTCATACTCGTCTCACGCAAGCCGACCCATCCTGGGGAGATGCTTCGCGAGGAGTACATGGCGGAGCTCGGGCTCAGTGTCTCTGGGCTGGCGTCCAGCCTCGGCGTGTCGCGCCAGACGGTAAACGAGCTGGTGAGCGAGCGTCGCGCCTTGAGCCCAGACATGGCGCTGCGCCTGGCTCGCTACTTTGGCACTTCTGCACAGTTTTGGCTCAACATGCAGCGAAACGTCGATCTCTGGAACTCCCTCGACCTCGAGCGCGAGTCAATCGACAACATCGTTCCCTTCAAGCTTCCGGGCGGGCCGCATGCTCCCGCGCTGGAGGGCTAGGCGGCAAGAGGTGAGCCGCAGCTGTTGCCGTCGTCCGCATCGCATGACAACCCTCCCAGCCTCCCTTGGGAAATGCTGATTAAAGCGAGCGCCTATTGTATACGATTAGCAAAACCGCTGGTCACGTAGGGGAGGGACCCTGTCCCTCCCCATAAACCTCGCATTAATCAGCGCTTTCCTTGCTCGCAGCTCGCGCTGCTAGGGCAGGGGAGGCCAGAGCGTTTGGGCCTTGCGGGTTTCTTGGCGTCGCGGGCTGTCGGGCATCTTGGGCGCGGAAGGCTTGATGCGCTGCGTGTTTCCTAGGCCAGCTTCTCGATTGCGGCGACGAGGGCGTCGATGTCGGAGTCCTTGGTAGCCCAGCTAGTGCAGATGCGCATGATGTGGTTGTCGCCCTGCATGCCCTCGATCTCGAAGGCGAAGTCGCCCTCGAGCTGCGCGAGCTGCTCGGGTGTGAAGACGACGAAGACCTGGTTGGTAGTGGTCTTGTACGCCAGGGGAATCTTGGCGGCGGCGAGAGCCTGCCTTACGCGCTCGGCGAGCTCGTTTGCCTTGCGTGCCAGCTCGAAGTAGAGGCTGTCTTCGAGGATCGTGGCAAACTGCAGTCCGGCGAGCCAACCCTTGGCGAGCATGCTGCAGCCCTGCTTGATGCTGTTGCGGAAGTACGGCTTGAGCTCGTCGTTGAGGATCATCACGGCTTCGCCAAAGAGCAGGCCCTGCTTGGTGCCACCCAGGTAGAAGACGTCGGCCAGGCGCGCGATGTCGGCAAGCGTCACGTCGCCGCCGATGGCGGTGAGGCCGTAGCCCATGCGCGCACCGTCGATGAAGAGGTAGAGGTCGTACTTGTCGCAGACCTCGCGCAGTGCCTCAAGCTCTGCGAGCGTGTAGACGCTGCCGGTCTCGGTCGCCATGGAGATGTAGAGCATGCCCGGCTGGGTGATGTGCTCGGCCACGCTGTCCTCGCGCGCGCCGCGCACCAGCGCCTCGACGTCGGCTGCCACGGCCTTGCCGTCAACGGCAGCGACGCACTCGCACTTGATGCCCTTGTGCTCGACTGCGCCGGTCTCGTGCACGTTGATGTGGGCGCTGTCCGCGCAGGCGACGCTTTGCCACGGGCGCAGCGCGTGCCTGATGATGATGACGTTTGCCGGCGTGCCGCCAACGAGGAAGTGCACGTCCGCATTCGGCGCCTGCGCCTGCTCGCGGAGCATCTCGGCTGCTTTCTCGCACCAAGAGTCCGTGCCGTAGCCGGGGTAGGCGTTGTTTGCATCGGCTGCGAGGGCCTCGAGAACCTTGGGGTGTGCGCTGTAGCAGTAATCGTTGTTGAGACGGATCATGAAACCTCCTGGCACGTGCTGAGTCGAAGAACGCCATAGTAGCACTCGCGCAGTCATGCGGATTGCGATGGACTGCCTATGTTCGCCTTGCGTGCACAAGCGGCCCAAGTCGGCCGCTGACGTGCACTTTTGATGTAAACCAATCACCCTACTAGGACGGTAGGACATTTCAATTGATTAGATTATAGCCCTCTCGTCTGCCGCTAGGGCCTTGCCTGATGTTATGATTAGCCTCATCTATTAGCGATGTGCATATAGATGTTGATACTGCAAAAGGGTGCGTTTCGCATAAGAAGGGAAAACCATGACCAAGACCATTTCTCGTCGTGACTTTGCCAAGCTCGGTTTGGCAACTGCCGCTGTCGCCGGCTCCGCTGCCATGATTACCGGCTGCGGCTCCAATGCCTCCAGCGGCGCCGATTCTGACAAGAACACCGCGAAGGAGATCGAGATCTCCACTGAGACCGAGGACCTGAGCTGCGCTTTGCTCGGCAAGGACATCAAGATCGCCGGCATCTGCGTTGCAAAGCAGGAGGGCCTGTTCGAGGAGGAGAAGCTCAACGTCACCTTCGAGACTGTCGCCAACCTCTCCGATGGCGCAACGGCAGTTTCCGAGGACAAGATCGACATCCTTCCCTTCGGTGTTATCCCCACTTGCACTTTCGTCGCCCAGGGTGTTGAGAACATCGTCGTCTTTGGCGGCACTATCGCAGAGGGCTCCGAGTGCATCGTGCTTCCCAAGAACAAGGACAAGTACGTCAAGATCAAGGACTTTGCCGACGCCAAGGTCGCGTACTTCCCCATGGAGACCGGCCATCTTGTTATGCAGGGCCTGCTCAACGATGCCGGCAAGTACAACTCCGACAACTGGGTCATCATGTCCGACCAGCAGTCCATCATCCAGGCTGTCGCCAAGGGCGAGTGCGATTGCGGCTTCCTGAACTCCGGCCAGGGCTATATCGCCGCCAAGTCCGGCGTCACCACCTCTATGCATGTGGGCGACCTCGAGCCTGACTTCCCCTGCTGCCGTCAGACGACCTCCAAAAACTCCCTCGAGAACAAGGCTTCTGCCCTCGTTAAGTTCATGATCGCCGAGCTGCGCGGCCTCGAGATCATCACTAACGACCGCAAGCGTGCCATCAAAGCGCTTGTCGACTACTCCGGCCAGGACAAGGCCTATGTCGAGAACGTCATCTACGGCACCGATGACTACAAGACCCCGATGATCATCGAGCTCGACCCCTACACGGATGCCGTCTGCAACTTCTACGAGGTGATGAAGGAGACGGGCAACATCGACGCCAACACCGAGTGCAAGATGGAGGACCACGTCGACTCCACCGTCTACAAGAAGGCGCTCGACACGCTCATCGAACGCGGCGAGAACGCCGACTTCTACAACGGCTTGCTCGAGACCTATAAGACCCACAACACCCTCGGCAAGTAAGAGGTTTGCCAAAGACGCCTGCCGAAAGAGGAGTTTTTGCCCTTTTTCGGCAGGCTGTTTTTGCCCTGCGGTTCTGCTGTCAGGAAGTTTTCCCAGGCAGCACAGGCAGGGCGATTGTTATCAGCGGTGTCTGGAAGGACTCACGTGCCAAACGTTATCGAGATATCGAACATGTCATTTGCTTACAAGGACGCCAGCCAAACGCATCTTGCGATAGAGGACGCGAATCTGCAGATCAAGCAAGGGGAGTTCGTCTGCCTTATCGGCCATTCCGGCTGTGGAAAGACGACGATGCTCAACCTCATCGCCGGTCTCGAGAAACCGACAGTGGGCGGTATCGTGGCAAATGGGAAGCCCGTTAGTGGTCCCGGGTCTGACCGCGCCATGGTGTTTCAGCATTACTCGCTCTTCCCGTGGATGACTGCTATCAAAAACGTTGCCTTCAGTATCGAGCATTCCAAAAACGGCAAAGGCTTATCAAAAGACGAGACACTCTGTCGTGCAAAATCTGCGTTGGCGCAGGTAGGAATGTTGGATTCTGCGGACAAATATCCGTTTCAGCTTTCCGGTGGCATGCAACAGCGCGTCGCGATTGCCCGCGCCTTGGCCATGGAGAGCGAGATACTGCTGATGGACGAACCCTTTGGCGCCCTCGATGCGCGCAACCGTGCCAAGCTGCAGGCGCTTCTCGAGGAGGTCTGGAACGACGGGGACAACAGCCGCACGGCGGTGTTTGTCACGCATGACCTCGACGAGGCGATTCTTTTGGCGGACCGCATCGTTTTCATGCGTCCGGGCCACATCGAGCGCGTGATCGAGGTCGACCTTCCTCGCCCCCGCACGTCCGGTGACTTCATATCGCTTTCCGGCTACCACGAGTTGCGCGACGAGTTGCTCGGTCTGTTTTACATGGACGAGGATTAGGGGGGGGTATGGGCATGACGAACATCAAAAACATCGGCGCCGATGAGCCCCAAGTCGTCCAGAACCTCATATCCGACGATGTCATCGCATGCTGTGAGGCCCAGGAGAAGGAGATGCGCGATCGTAGCAAACGCAAGCGCCGCATGATGGTCGTCGCAAGCCATCTGTTCCTTGCCGCGCTCGTCGTCATCATCTTGTTGCCTGGAGCCAAGAAGGTTCCGAGCTGCGTCCCCCTCCTGGTCTCGGTTGGGTTTATGGAGCTGCTTTATTTGAGCCGGCTTCTCGGATGTGGCAAGGACGCGGACTCCCAGCAGGGAGACAGCTCCGTCTCGGCCTCGTGGATCATCATCATTGTCTGGGCGCTACTCGCGATGTGGGACCTTGCGACGACCAAGTTCGCCATGATGCACCCCGTGCTCGTCCCTGCTCCGGAGGCGGTGTTCAACGTTTTCGCGACTCAGTGGAAGGACTTGCTCGTTCACATCGGCTCGTCGATCCAGCTGCTTCTTATGGGAGCTGTGACCTCGATTTTTGCCGGGGTGCTGCTCGGCGCTGTCGTTGGTTGGACGCCATCGCTGTGCAACGTCCTCGCACCTATCGCCCGCGTCCTCGCACCGATTCCCTCCATCGTCTTCGCTCCGTATCTGGTTGCGCTCATGCCGACTTTTCGCCTGGCGTCGGCCACGGTCATCTTCCTCGGACTGTTTTGGCCTACGTTTTTGGGGACGATTGTGCGCGTTTCTTCCATGGATCGCCGCATCATCGAGTCTGCCCGCATGCTTGAGCTCACAAAATGGGAGATGGTGTGCTCGGTGATTTTGCCGTATCTGATCCCCGGTGTCTTGTCTGGGCTCAACGCGCAGCTGACGTCTGCAATCATGATGCTGACGTTTGCGGAGATGCTCGGTGCAAAATCTGGTTTGGGCTACTACATCATCAATTACACGAACTTTGCGAACTACGTGAACGTGCTTGCTGGCATCATCACAGTGGGCGTCGTCGTCACGCTGCTCAACTGGTTGATCAACGCGCTCAAAGAGCACGCGATAAGGTGGATGTAGGACACGTCACAGGAGAGCTGGAAACTGTTGGTAAGTCGCCGCGTTTGCGGCTGCATCGAGAGAAGGGGAGGGTTTGGCATGTCACAAGGAGCGCCCAATTGCCTGATCTGCGGAAGCGAGCTCGTCTACGCGAACGAGGCAGCCGAGCAGACCTGCGCTATCTGCGGTAAGAAGGAGATGGGCAAGACCACGTGCTCAAAGGGGCACTATGTCTGCAACGACTGTCATCGTCGCGGCGGTGTGGACTTTGGCCTCGAGTTCTGCCCCACATGCGCCTCGACCAACGCGGTCGAGATTTTGCAGCAGATCATGAGCGACAAGTCCGTCTATCCCAACGGTCCCGAGCACCACACGCTCATCGGCGCCTCCGTTATGACGGCCTACGTCAACGCCGGCGGCAAGATTGACGGCGGCGCTATGGATCTGGAGGCGGGCCTCAAAGAGCTCGTGGCCCGCAGCCTGCAGGTACCGGGCGGATCCTGCGGTTTCTGGGGTTGCTGTGGCGCGGCGACCAGCGTTGGCCAGGCGCTCAGCATTATCAACGGCTCGACGCCCATGGCAACAAGCGAGTGGGCGCAGTGCCAGCGCCTGACCTCGACGGTCTTGGGGCATTTGGCGGATGTGGGTGGCCCGCGCTGCTGCAAGCGCACTGGCTTCACGGCCGTGCTCGATGCCACGGACTTCCTCAACGAGCGCTTCAACGTGCAGATGGAGCGCCCTGAGAAGGTGACCTGCACCTTCTGCGGCGGCAACGCCCAGTGCCTGCGCGAGCAGTGCCCGTACTTCCCGAGCAAGTAGCGCCTCTCTGGTGCGAGCGAGCCGCCGCCGCGGGCAAGCGATGCCTGCGGCGGCGGCTTTTTGCGCTCAGGCGGCGATTTCAGGGCGCCCTGCGAACAAAAAGTGCGCGAAGTGTTAAGGGTTTGAGCGGGTTGCCGAGTAGACGGCGATTTTCGCTCGCAAAACCGCAGGTCACAGCGTTGCCGATTTTCGGCTACTCGATAACCCGCTCAAACCCTTAACACTTCGCGCACTTTTTGATTTTGTAGACTCATGAGCCTGTGGAGCGCGTAGCGCGACACAAGAAACCACCCGCTATGCGGGTGCGCGTCGAAGGCTATGCCCAACCGGGTGGGTGGCGGCCGCCGGCCGGGGTTACGATTCGTTTGTTCAGGACGCATCGGCCACGGATAGAGAGGCGGCCACCATATGGCGAACAAGGCGAACAGCCTGTCGCACACGAAGTGGATGTGCAAGTACCACATCGTGTTCGCACCGAAGTATAGGCGAAAAGTGATCTACAACCAGTACAGGGAGTCCCTCGGGGAGATATTCAGGAACCTCTGCAGGTACAAGGGCGTCGAGATAATAGAGGGGCACCTGATGCCCGACCACGTCCACATGCTTGTGGCTATACCCCCGAAGATCAGCGTGAGCTCCTTCGTCGGGTATCTGAAGGGCAAGAGCGCGCTGATGATGTTCGACAGGCACGCCAACCTGAAGTACAAGTTCGGCAACAGGCACTTCTGGGCAGAGGGGTACTACGTGAGCACCGTCGGCCTCAACGAGGCCACGATAGTCAAGTGCATCCGGGAGCAGGAGATGCACGACATCGCCCTGGACCGGTTGAGCGTCAAGGAGTACGAGGACCCGTTCAAGAGGAAGTAGCTGGGACAGCAGCCGCTTTGTGCGGCACCCAAGAGTCAAAGGCGGTAGCGCCCTGAACGAAGTGAAGGGCAGCGCCTTGAGGCGCTGCCCGGAAACCTTGGCCTTATAGGCCCAGAGCAAACCACCCCTTTGAGGGGTGGTGCTGATTTCAGCCCGCGTTTTAGGGGCTTCCGGCCCGCTGCCACCCGATGGCGCCGACTCCGTCTGACGCCTACGTGGGTTTCGGGACCCTCCGGTACTGACGCAGTGCCGCCTGCAGGTCGGGCAACAGCGAGGGACTGGGGCAAGGACGTGCCGGCTTCAGTTGATCGCAGAACCACGTAGGCGCCAGACGGAGTCGGCGCCATAGGTTGCAGCGGGCTGGGGACCCCGATCGCCGTCCACCTCTCAAGCACATTGCCCGCGCACTGAAAACGCGCCCGCGGGGAACCGACGGGCGCGTTCGACATTGCCGCACTGGCTGCGGCTATGCGATCCAAAGCTTAGGCCTCGTTCTTGTCCTCAAACATGCGAGTGAGGCCAAAGCGATACAGCAGGGCTGCAACAGCACCGCCGATGAACGGCGCGACGGTGTAGACCATCCAGACGTTGAAGGCGTTGGTGCCAAAGGCAACGGTCTTGAAGCCAACCATCATCGCGACCACGCGGGGCATGAGGTCACGGGCGGGGTTGAGACCAGCGTCGGTCAGAGGGCCGACGACGTTGATCAGAACGGTGACGGTGAGGCCGATGAACAGCGGTGCGAGTGCTGCGGTGGGGGCGCCCTCGTTGTTCTTGTCGGTCACGACGAGGATGACCAGGCACAGGATGAAGACGGCGAAGCCCTCGGCGAACATTGCACCCTGCATGGAGATCATGGCCTGGGAGCTGTTGGGGAAGACCTCGGCCCAGATGGTGGCGGCAGAGCCGATGGAGTTGGTGGACATGGTCAGGCCGGCGTTTGCCAGGTTCTTGGCGACGGAGTCGGCGAAGAGGATCCACAGGGCGCCAGCGCCGAGGAAGGCGCCGATGCACTGGCCGATGAAGTAGACGGGCAGCTCGGACCACTTGTTGCGGCCGGAGATGCACATGGCCAGGGTAACGGCAGGGTTGAAGTGCGCGTCAGACAGGCTGCGGGTCATGAAGATGCCCAGCGCGATTGCGATACCCCAGACGAGGCCGATCTGGCCAGGGCCGGTGAGTGCGCCGTACAGGGTCGCGGTCGCGACAGCGCCGATGCCCAGAAAGCACATCATGAAGGTGCCGATGATCTCACCGACGAGGGTCTTTGCGATTTTCATTTGAGTAGGACTCTTTCTCACGAGGTGGCGATTCCCTGTGAGCACAGGGGTGACTTCCGCCAGTCATGAAGTATAGAGAAGCTATTAGCAAAATGCAAATAGCATTGTTATTGCTCTATAAAATTCATCCGAATAAGAGCCAATATGCAATTTTCGTCAAATTCCTGTAAAGAAACGCCTACAATAGCCGCATTCGCCTGCCGTATGCATGACTTCCCCAAACCAAGATAACGGCGAGCATATGGCGAGAGGGGCTTTGCAGGCCTGAGCAACCTGCGTCGAGAGAGAAGAGAGAACAGGAAGTCCAATTGAATCTGAATAGACGCTCGTTTCTCAAGGCTAGCGCCTTGGGACTAGCGGCTGCAGGTGTCGGCGCTGCCAACCCCTTCACAGCCGTTGCAGACGAGTCGCATAAGAAGAACGAGAAAGGCAAGTGGACCGCGTCCACCTGCCAGGGCTGCACTTCCTTCTGCCCGGTTAAGGTCTACACGCAGGGCGGTCGCGTCCTGCGCATCAAGGGCAACTGGAACTGCAAGGCCACCGGCGGAAACATCTGCCCCCGTCCTCATCTGGCGATTCAGCAGCTCTACGATCCCGATCGCATCAAGACGCCGATGAAGCGCACCAACCCTGAGAAGGGCCGCGACATCGACCCCGGCTTCGTGCCCATTACCTGGGACGAGGCGCTTGGCACGATCGCCGACAAGCTCATGGAGCTGCAGGAGAACAAGGAAACCCACAAGCTCATGATGCTGAAGGGCCGCTCCACTGCTGTGGGCGACGTCCTCCACAGCAAGTTTCCCGTGCTCTTTGGCACGCCCAACTACTACGGCCACTCCACGCTGTGCGCAGAGGTCGAGAAGGCGGGCGCCTACTACACCGAGGGCTTCTTCAACTACCGCGACTACGACCTTGCCAACGCCAAGTGCATCATCATGTGGTCGACTGACCCCATCGCCTCCAACCGCCAGGTCTCCTCTGTCATCTCCAAGTGGGGCGACGTCATGGACGGCGCGAAGATCTACGTCGTCGACCCGCGCCTGAGCGCCACCGCCGCCAAGTCCGACAAGTGGCTCCCCATCATCCCCGGCACCGACGGTGCGCTGGCCTGCGCCATGGCGCACGTCATCCTCACCAAGGGCCTGTGGAATAAGGAGTTCGTCGGCGATTTCAAGACCGGTGTCTGGAACCGCGACATCTCCGACGACGCCAACACCCGCATCAACCTCTTCGTCGCCGGCGAGATGGTCGACGAGGAGAAGTTCGAGTACAACAAGGGCTACGGCCTGGTGCGCTGGTGGAACATCGAGCTCAAGGATAAGACCCCCGAGTGGGCCGCAGAGATCACCGGCATCCCCGCGGAGACGATCATCGACGTGGCGACGCAGTTTGGCAAATACGGCGCCAGCTCCATCTCCTGGATGAGCCCCGGCGTCTCCAACCAGCCGCGCGGCGTCTACGGCGCCATGGCTGCTAACGCCCTCAACGGCCTCGTCGGCTCCACCGAGCACGAGGGCGGCACGATGCGCACGGCGTCCATGACGGCCGGCCACCTGCCCGACCACAATCGCTGGCGCAACGGCAACGCCCGCTCCAACGCCAAGAAGCCCAAGATCGACGGCCGCGTCGAGAAGGAGTTCCTCGGCGCGCACGGCGGCAAGATCAACGATATGGTCATCACCAACCGACTCGCCGACGTCATCAACCACGACGTCGAGGATGCAGGCTGGTACGACACCAAGGTGCTCATCAGCTGCTGGTGCAACTTCGCCTACTCCGCCACCGGCGCTCAGCGCTGGGAGAAGGCACTGGCCAGCGTTCCCTTCTACGCCTGCATCACCACGCATGTGAGCGAGTCCGCGATGTTCGCCGACATCGTCCTTCCGGCCAAGCATCACCTCTTCGAGCGCTGGGGCTGCCAGAAGAACTACCAGGGCCTCATCAGTTACATGAGCGTTCAGCAGCCGATTATCAAGCCGCTGTGGGACACCCTCACCGACGAGACGGAGATCGCCTGGGAGCTCGCCAAGAAGCTCGACGAGCGCGGCTTTGGCGACATCTACAAGTACTACTCGCAGGCCTTCATCGACCCCGAGACCGGCAATCGTCCCACCGACGCCGCCAAGTTCGCAGAAATCGCCGTCAAGCTCGTCACCGAGCCCTTCTGGAACGGCGACGCAGAGAAGGCCGGCCAGGGCGACAGCCTCAAGAGCTGGCGCAACTTCGCCTCAAAGGGCGTCTTCAACTCCAAGCCCGCGGGCTTCAAGAAGCACTGGGGCAACTTTGGCACCGAGACCGGCAAGTTCGAGTTCTACTCCGAGACCCTCAAGCGCGACTTGGAGAAGAAGGCCGACATGTACCGCGTCGGCACCGACCAGGTTATGGAGTGGATGGGCTACGAGGCTCGCGACGGCCGCGCCTTCGTTCCTCATTACGAGGAGCCGGTGCGCCTGGGCGACGAGAGCGAGTTCCCCTATATCTTCGAGGAGCACCGCAGCCGCCTCAACCGCGAGGGCCGCAGCGCCAACTGCGTTGGCTACCAGGAGTTCAAGGACGTCGACCCCGGCGACGAGGCTTGGGACGACGTCATGAAGATCAACCCCGTTGACATGGCCGCGCTGGGCCTCAAGGACGGCGACACCATCAAGGTGACCTCCGTCCAGGGCTCCATCACCGTCCATGCCAAGGGTTGGGAGGGCACGCGCCCGGGTGTCGTCATCAAGTGCTACGGCCAGGGCCACTGGGCATACGGCCACATCGCCGCCAAGGACTTTGCCAAGCACCAGCCGCGCGGTGGCAACAACAACGAGATCCTGCCGAGCGTCTTCGACCACATCTCCAACAACAGCGCGCGCCACGGCGGTTTCGCCCGCGTGAAGATCGAGAAGGTTGAGGAGTAAAGATGGCAGACAAGAAGACCCGCTACGCCATGGTCATCGACCTGCACCGCTGCGTCGGCTGCGGTGCATGCGAGATCGCGTGCAAAACCCATAACGAGGTCCCCGAGGGCACGTTTTTGACCTATCACGTCAACGAGACTACGGGCACCTTCCCGGACGTCGAGTACTCCTACAGGCCGGTCATGTGCAACCACTGCACCGACGCCGCCTGCGTCAAGGCGTGCCCCACGCATGCCATGCACAAGGACGAGTACGGCCTCACCGTGCACGACCCGAGCAAGTGCGTCGCCTGCGGCCTGTGCGCTGCGGCCTGCCCTTACCACGCCATCACGCGCTGCGACGGCGAGTCCAGCGCTGATCAGGTGAGCTCCGTCAAGCAGCTCATCAAGGACTGCACGGGCACGCCTGAGGAGATGCAGGAGTTCATCGGAGCCAAGTACCCCTCCCATGACCCGGCGCTCGACGCGTACAACCTGCCCAACACCAGGAAGGGCGGCCCGCTCAAGTGCCAGATGTGCAAGCACCTGGTCTACTCCGGCGACAAGCCCTATTGCGTCGACGCCTGCCCCGCAGGTGCGCGCATCTTTGGCAACGAGGCAGACATCTACGGCGAGATCTACGAGCTCACCCAGTCCTTTGAGCCCACGGTCCTCAAGCCGGAGAAGGGCACCAAGCCCGCCGTCTACTACATCCGCGAGTTCAAGAAGACGTGGTAGGGGACATGCAGGAAAACTCTGGGAACATCGCCCCCATCGCCCCCGTCGCCCCGTCCTCGCTGCTCGCAGCGCTGTCTGCGGCCCTGACCTATCCCGCGTTGGGCCTGCAGGCGGCGCTTGCGCCCCTGCGCTTGTGTGTGGCAGATGCTGCGTGCTCGGCATATGCCGAGCAAATCACCGCTGTCCTCGATGCAGCGCAGGCCTTTGCGGCGCCCAGCGTCGAGCAGCCGCAAGACGCCGAGCCCGCCCAGCTCGAGTACACGAGGCTCTTTATCGGCAGCTTCAAAATGTACGCGCCGCCCTACGCGTCGTACTACGTCGACGGTGAGCACCAGGTCTACGGCCCGACGACCATGGAGGTGGCCCAGCTCTACGAGCAGTTTGGGCTGGAGCTGTCTGCCAGCGAGCACGAGCCGGCCGATCACATCCGCTACCTGCTCGCCTTTGCGGCACGGCTCGCCGCCACCCACGAGCAGCGCGGCCAGGAGGAGTTCGTCGAGGCCTATCGCGACTTCGTCGCGCTCTATATCCTGCGTTGGCTGCCGGAGTTCAAGCAGCTGGTCGACGACTATGCAGAGTTTCCGCTCTACCCTGCGCTGATGCGTCTTCTCGTCGGTGTTTTGAGCGAGGAGGTATTGGATGCGTAAGTTCATGAGGCCGCTAGCAGCCCTGGGTGTAGCGTCGATTATGGCGCTGAGCCTGGCCGGTTGCGGCGAGATGAAGCCGGCGGAGGTTGCCGATACGGCCCTGACCTCCATCAAGACGATGGACGGTACGACGCTTGCTACGGTGTACACCGGCGGCAAGCTCGACAGCAAGAGCAAGGACGTCGTGGGCATGCTGTCCGCAAAGGATGACGTCGCCATGTCGCCTGACACTGATAGCTTGAGCGATAGCCAGCAGGAGTTTATCGCCGATGTCTCCAAGAAGCTGTGCTCGTTCGACTACACCATCAACAGCACAGCCATCGACAACAACACCGCCAAGGTCAACGTGACCTTCAAGGCCTACGACTTTGGCAGCGCGTACAAGGACGGCATGGAGGGTTTTGGTGAGGGCTTCATCAAGGCTGTGAGCGACGGCAGCGACGCGGACGCGGAGATGACCAAGGCCTTGATCGCCAAGGTCGAAGACGAGGTCTCTGCCCTGAGCAGCAAGTCCAAGAGCAAGACCATCGACTTGAACCTGACGCGAACCAACGGTGCCTGGACGCTCAATGAGCTGTCGAAAGACCAGCTCGATGCCATGTTCGGCGGCATTTTGAGCGCGTTCAGGTAAGGGCTGGCCCTGCGGCGTTTCGATTACTAGGGACAAGCCGGCCGTGCGGCCGGTTTCGAGAAAGGAAGCATCACTATGAGCGAGATTCGCATTCCCGGCACCCCGTCGGAGAAGATCGCGGAGATCTTGAAGGAGATCCCCGAGGAGGTTATCGCTGGCACGGTCACGACCGGTTACCCCTTCCCGCCTGCGATGGAGGGCATCCGCGTCCTCGTCCTGGGCTGTGGCACCGGTCGAGACGCCTACATCGCCTCCAAGCTCGTTGGCGAAGACGGCATGGTCATCGGCGTTGATCCGGATGCAGACAAGATCGCCGTCGCGCGCAAGCACGCCCCGGCTAACTGCCAGTTCATCGTGAGCGAGCTCACCAACCTCGAGGCGATCGTCGACTCCGAGACTGACCTCGTCATCTCCAACTGCGGCATCTCTGCGCCGATCAACACCCAGGCTGTCCTCAACGAGGTTTGGCGTGTGCTGGCTTATGGTGGCGAGCTCTACGCAACCGACGTCTTCGCCGATCGTCGCATGACCGCCTCCATCAAGTCCTGCCCCGTCAAGCGCGCTGCCGGCACCGGCTCCGCAATGTACATCGAGGACTTCCGCCGTCAGATGACCGCCGCCGGTTGGGCAGACTTCCGTCACACACGTACCGTCGCCACCTCCACTGACGACCCCGATTTTGCCGGCATCACCTTCTTTATCCGCACCGTGCGCGCCTACAAGATCCCCGACAAGATCGAGGACTTGTGCGAGCAGTACGGCCAGGTTGCCACCTACCTGGGCGGCATCGAGGGCTGTGACGAGTACTACGACCTCGACGATCATCATCGCTTTGTCAAGGACGAGCCGCTCGAGGTTTGCGGCAACTCCTGCTCCATGGTCCAGGACACGCGCGTGGGCAAGTACTTTAAGATCGACGGCAACCGCAACGTGCACTACGGCCCCTATCCCGGCTGCGGCAACATCCCTTACACTGCCGATAACGGCGAGGTCGTGACCAGCAGCTGCTGCTAGCTGCAAGGGATAGTAGGTTTCGAGCTTTTGCGCGCTCGCTGGCTGTAATGCTGGCGAGCGCGTCTTTGCGTTTGATGAGGGTGCGCGGGTGTCCGCGTAGAGAGGAAGAGATGTTCAAGAGCTGCATTACCAATCGCTCGTGCGATGCGATCGATGTCATGGAGGGTCTGCTTGCTGGCGCGGGCTGCTGCGCCGAGGACCCCATGCGCCATATGGCTGCGGGTGCGGCCGTCATCACGGCCTTCTTCAATGCGGGTGGCAAGATCAACGGCGGCACGATGACCAAGGGCGCTGCCCTCAAGGAATACGCCGCGCGAGCTGGGCAGGTCCCCGGTTGCTCGTGCGAGTCGTGGTGCTGCTGCGGTGTGGCGGTGGGCGTGGGCCAGGCGCTCAGCGTTATCAACGGCGCGACGCCCATGACGCGCGAGCCCTGGGGGCAGTGCCAGCGCCTAACGGCGACGGTGCAAGGGCATATCGCCGAGGCCGAGCTGCCGCGTTGCTGCAGTCGCTCGAGCTATACCGCTGCCCTCGACGCGATTGATTTTCTCAACGAGCACTTCAACGTGCGCATGGTGCGCCCTGAGCGCGTGACCTGCACCTTCTGTGGCGGCAATGCCCAGTGCCTGCGCGGGCAGTGCCCCTACTTCCCGGGTGAGTAGCGCCTCTCTGACACAGAGCGAACCACCGCCGCAGGCAACCGATGCCTGCAGCGGCAGTTAGTTGCGCTCAGGCTGCGATTGCGGAGCGCCTGGCGAACAAAAAGTACACGAAGTGTTAAGGGTTTCGGCGAGCAGGCGAGTAGCCAAAAATCGGCAACGCCGTGACCTGCGGTTTTGCGAGCAGAAATCGCCGCCTACTCGCCCGCTCGCGGAAACCCTTAACACTTCGTGTACTTTTTGTTTCGGAGCCCGTTGGCGGGCCGCCAAATCGTCGCAACCTGATGGCGCCGACTGCGTCTGGCGCCTACGTGGGCTTGCGTCCTGAGGATGCTTCCGCACAAACATCTGATTCCCGTCGCGCCGGGTCGAATGAATTCGGCCCCTACGTATGTTTTACCTGCGCAAACAATATTTCATCATAGGAAGACTTAGTTTGGGGCCGAATTCATTCGCCCCCAACGCTGCAACGCACGCCGAGCATCGCGTCAGCACCGGCGAGTCCCAAAGCCCACGTAGGTGCCAGACGAAGTCGGCGCCATAGGTTGCAGCGAGGTTCGAGCGTCCCAAAAGAGCGTGCCCGACAGGCAAATTGCCGGGCACGCTCTCGATTACTGTGCGGACAGATCCTCGCTGCACCTAGCAGCAGCAGCCGCCAGCATCCTCGCCGTTGGCGGAGTAGGGGATGTTGCCGCAACCGGGGAAGGGTCCGTAGTGAACATCGCGGTTGCCCTCGATCTTGAAGGCCTTGCCGTAGCGCGTGTCCTCGACCATCGCGCAAGAGTTGCCGCAGACCTCAAGCGGCTGATCGGTGAAGAAGCGATGGTGGTCGTCCAGATCGAAGAACTGGTTCATGCCGGGGATGGTGCCCTGATAGGTTGCGACCTGGTTGTACTGCTCGCACAGGTCCTCGATCTTGTCGGGGATCTTGAAGGCGCGCACCGTGTGGGAGAAGAAGGTAAAGTCCTTGACCCTCTCGGCGATCTCGTCGTTGCCGATGACGGAGCGGCGGGTGGACATGTAACGGAAGTCCTCCCAACCGATCTTGCGCATCAAGCGGCGGAAGTCCTCGATGTACATCGCGCCGGAGATACACTCGCCGCGCAGCACGGGGTCGGCTGCGAGCTCCGCCGGCATGCGGCGGTCGGCAAAAACGTCGGAGAAGTAGAGCTCGCCGCCGTAGGTGAGAACGCGCCAGATCTCCGAGAACACGGCTTCCTTGAAGGGGGAGAGGTTGATGACACAGTTGGAGATGACGACGTCGATGCTGCTGTCCTCGATGCCCAAGCTCTTGAGGTCCTCGATGTAGCCGCGCTTGAACTCGACGTTGCTGGCCGTGTAGCCAAAGGCCTTGGCGACCTCGTCCTTGTACTTCTCGCCGACAGCAAGCTGGTCCTCGTTCATATCGACGCCGATGACCTTGCCGGTCTCACCGACGAGCTTGGAGCAGGCGAACACGTCGCGACCAGTGCCGCAGCCCAGGTCGAGCACGGTGCAGCCCTCGAGCATGGGCGGGATGGGGCTGCCACAGCCGTAGAAGCGCTCGCAGATCTCTGTGGGCAGCTCGTTGATGATGGCCCGGATGTCCTTGGGTGCGCTGCCACAGGTGCAGACCTCGGTCTTGAGGTCGCCAGAGGACTTCAGGTTGCTGTAGTACTCCTTGACCTGCTCGCGGATATCGCTCATGGGTGCTCCTTCTCTAAGAAAGCGGCAGCTCTCGTCGCGTGATTAATCCTACCTACTCAATAGGTTGGTAGTTCGAGCGTATCAGCTCGACAAGATTATTGCAACAAGAGATTAGTGGACAACCGCAAATAGATGTGAAAGAATCCCACTCCACTGGTGGGATTACGGAGCACCGCCTGCAGTCGACTGGGCCAAAAGGCCAAGCCCTTCCGCATGTAACGCAAGGAGGAGTAAGAGAGCATGGGTAACGCCACTGCTCGAGAGGTGATGGGCGAGGTCATCGGCACATTCATCATGCGCTTCTTTGGCATCGGCGCCGTCGCCACCGCAACGCTGGCCGGGGCTCACACCGGTCCCTTCCAGGTCGGTATGGTGTGGGGTCTCGCCATCGCCATTGCGATCTACTGCACGCGCAACCTGAGCTGCGCTCACTTCAACTCGGCCGTCACGGTGGCCATGGCCGTCACCGGCCGCCTCGAGGGCAAGAAGGTCCTGCCATACCTCATCGGCCAGTTCATCGGAGCCTTTATCGCAGCGTTGGTCCTGTGGATCTACTTCGCTGCCTCCGTCAACGGCCTCGACTCCTCTTGGGCAAGCGTTGCCGGTCCCGATACCGCGGCCTCCATCTGGTGCGAGCAGATCACCAACAGCTCGGCGCTCTCCATAGGCGTGCTCGAGGGCTCGCTTGCCGAGGGTATCGGCGTCTTCGTCCTCGTCTTCGTCATCTTCTCCATGACCGAGGACGCCAATGCCGGCAAGCCCGGTGACGTCATCTTCCTGCTGTTCATCGGCCTGACCGTTACGCTGATCATCTGCACCGCCGGCCCCATGACCGACGCCGGCCTGAATCCCGCCCGCGACATCCTGCCGCGCGTCATGTGGCTCGTCGCCAGCGGCGTCCTGGCTACCTCCGGCCTTGCCGACTGGGGCGTGTGGGTCGTTTACGTCGTTGCCCCGCTCGTCGGCGGCGTCCTTGCTGGCCTGTTCTACACCCAGGTCGTCGACAAGATGCACAAGGCGGCGGATGCAGCATAAGAGTCGCACGCTGGCGCACCCGAGTATGGGCTTCGCGGCCTGCGCTCGGGTGCATTGCGCTGCGATGTTGCCGCGAGTTAGAGTGATATTTCGGTCCGCAAATGCGCCTCGCGAACAAAAAGTGCACGAAGTGTTAAGGGTTTCGGCGAGGAGGCGAGTAGACGGCGATTTCCACTTGCAAAACCGCAGGTCATAGCGTTGCGGATTCTTGGCTACTCGATGCATCCGGCCAAACCCTTAACACTTCGTGCACTTTTTGATTTCGTACTCTTACCGGACGGCGCAAACTCATCCGCAAATGCCGGTTTGGAACCTCGCTCACCAAAAACTCGCTTGGACATCGCATGCTATTTCGAAGAAGGAGCATCTTTTGGAGCGCAGGAGAAGGGTTGATTTGAAGAGATTCTGTAATTGATTTGAAATTGGACATACAGTAGTGCACCGCATGGCAATAGCTGCTAATGTTCATCTATGGATATTCTCTATGGCGCGTCGGCATTTCGATATCACCGCACCCCGCCACAGGTGCTGGCTTTGATGCCGCCTGTCCCTCAAGCTGAGGGGGACAGGTGTCGCTTCGAGCTGCGCAGACACAGCTTGATTCGGGACGTGTTGTCCCTGCCCTTGCATTTGCTGGCAATAGACAAAGCGGATCGCACTCCCGCCTTGTACTCCAGTCGCCATCTCCAAAGCGGCGAGTTCCCATTTGGGAGCGTGCTCGAGACAGAGCACGGCATCGGTGTCTCATCCCCTGCAATGACTTTGTTCCAGCTGGCCAGGTCGCTGTCTGTCACGCATGTGGCCATGGCCATGTACGAGATGTGCGGAAGTTTCGCGGTGTTCAATTTGTCCAAGCTACCGCAAGAGCTTGCATCCCAAGTGGATGTGGCGACCCCTCTGTGCGCAAGCGCTTGGCGCAACGCGCGCGGGTCCGACGGCAAGCCAAGTGACCTCTGGAACAGGCCACCGCTTGTTGAGTTGGCAGAGCTCGAACAGCTTGCCAAGGACATGAAGGGCCAGCGCGGTTGCCGAGTCTTCGAGCAAGCGCTCAGCCGCGTGACCGGCATTGTCGCGTCGCCGTTTGAGGCGCAGCTGTCGTTGTTGCTTGCAACGCCGCGATCGGCTGGCGGAGAGGGTCTCAAGTCGTTTTCCAACAACGCGCGAATCGCGCTTTCCGGTAAGGCAACTCGATTGGCCGGGCGCTATAGCTGCTACGCGGACCTGCTGTTTGAGGAGACAGGTGACAAGAAGCCACTCATCGTCGAGTGCCAGGGCAGGCTTGTGCACGGCGGGGCCGATGCGTCGCTGTCGGATTCCGACCGCGCAACCGCCTTGCAGCAAATGGGCTACAACGTGATGCTGCTGACATATCAGCAAATCGCCGACGCAAAGAACTTCGATATCGTCAGGCGCATGCTGTTCGAGGAGATCGGCTTGAGGTACCGCGAAAAGACTGAGCGGCAACTCGACGCCCAGCTGGAGCTGCGCCGCGAGCTGTTTATCGACTGGGGTACATTGGGCTGCTAGCGCTGCGGGGCCTCGCTCTTGGCCAGGCCTCTGCGAAGAAATCTCGCAACAAACGCGAAGGGCGTTGCATGGCCAACAAGGCGAACACGATTGCACCGATAGCCAACATTGCGTCGCTGCCAGGCAAGGGGCCAAGCCATAAACAGAGAGAAAACGCCGCACTTGAGTTCAACCCAAGCCACCGATCGGGCGCCCGCAATGCCAGACGTCTTTATCGCTCTCTTTGAGGTCAGTGGGCTCGCTCCAATACTCGGGGCTGAGCTAGTGAAGAATCAAAGTCATCAAAGCGACGCAGGCCAGCATGATGATGGGAAATAGTAGTAGCTCGGTTTGAGAGCCCCAGCGATCCGGCTGCATGTTGGGGCCGTAGTGGACGGGGCTTCTTCTGTAGGTCTTGTTGTAACGGCGAAGTCTATCATCACAACAACGGCTACGCCGGTAAGCCAGTCCGGCGCTTTTGCGATGCACACATCTTGTCATGCATGAGGCCTATTTCGCCATTATTCCTCTTCTTCAACTTTCGTGTGGGTTTATACGGGTGCCACGTGAGGGCTCCACGGCTCTGCCTAACAAAAAGTGGACGAAGTGTTAAGGGTTTCGGCGAGATGCGGAGTAGCCAAAAATTGGCAACGCCGTGACCTGCGGTTTTGCAAGCGGAAATTGTCGCCTACTCCGCATCTTGCCGAAACCCTTAACACTTCGTGCACTTTTTGTTTCGGAGCCCGTTGGTGGGCCGCCGATTCGTTGCAACCTATGGCGCCGACTGCGTCTGGCGCCTACGAGGACTTCGGGACTCGCCGGTGCTGACGCGATGCTTGACGTGCGTCGCCGCGGTGGGGGTCAGGTGTTTGCGCGGAAGCATCCTCAGGCCGCAGCCTACGCGCCAGACGAAGTCGGCGCCATAGGCCACAGAGCAAGCGACACACGATGGGTGACACTCGCCTCGAACTGTAACCATCGTTTTGACAGGGTGCCTCTTTTGATTAGTGCCGCCCCTCGCTTTGGGCCAGTACAGTGATGATAACTATTCGCTCGAAGAAAAGGAGTGCATCATGCTGGCAAAGGGGCAACGAGTCGAGATCAACTATGCGGGGCAGTTAGAGGGCGGCACTGAGTTTGTGAATACCTGGCTTATGCCGGACAGCGTCAATGTGGTCATCGGCTCTGGCGGATTGCTTCCGGCTTTTGAAGAGCAGCTGCTTGAGATGCGCCGAGGCGAGAGGCGCAACTTTGTCATTCCGTGTGAGAAGGCTTACGGGCCTTACGATCCTGCGGGTGTCATCAGCGTTGCAGCCGAGGGATTCTCGCATGCTGACGAGCTCCCGATAGGGCAGTTCATCGAGTTCGGGATGGCAGGCGGCAGGGGTCGTGCAAAGGTCCTCGCAGTAGAAGACGGCCAGATAATCTTTGACACAAACCACGAGCTGGCAGGGCACGACCTCCGGTTCGAGGTCGAGCTTGTCGATGATGGGACATCGGCTGCACTCGAGGTTGAAAAGGGCTCTACCGGCTGCGGCTGCAACCGGCTGCGCGAATCGCTCGGCGGTTGCGGGTGCGAGCATAGCCACTAGTGTTTTGAGCGTTAAACTGTTGGGAACGATATTTTGTTTCACAGGGCTAAGCAATGCAAAGCGGGGGCAGGGGGAGAGCATGGGCGCTAAAGAGGCTTTTGAAAAAAGCTTTAGAGAGCTAGTGATGAAGATGCCTTATTTCAAGATCACCGTCACCGAGATCTGCCGCGAGGCCCATCTCTCCCGAAAAACCTTCTATGACAACTTCCAGGACAAGGAGGAGATCCTCGAAGCGATTTTTGAAGACGACGTCGTCAAGCCCATCTTGACCATGAACAGTCTCCTGTCTGTCAACCAGTCTCGCGACTTGATGGAGATGTACATGCAAAACGTCTACACTCCCATCTGCAACGACAAAGAGTTCTACCAAAGGCTCGTCCGTCCCATGAAGGGAGTTGACGACACCTTCATCCGCGTCGTCACCAACTCCCTCGAAAAGCTCAATCACCACATCATGGCCGACGTCTCGTCTGCGGAGGGAGTCGAGCGCGAGTACGTGGCGTACTTCTTCGCGTCGTCGCAGGCCATGCTCATGCAGAAGTGGATTTTCGACGGCATGCCCCTCACCCCGGAAGAGCTTGGAAGCCTGTACAAGAAGATGACCGGATCTTACTGGGAGACCAATTCAAGGACCCTTTCGTGACAGTTCTGTCGTTTTGTTAACCGTAAAACCTCCTAATCCGCAAAACTGAAAACCTCACGTTCATAGAGCGCCCACAACGTCAATTGTGGGCGTTTTCCTTGCCCGGTAGTCTCGAATGCGAGGGCGCGGCAGGTTGCAAGGCTGCCGCCAAAGCGGGGCTGAGAGACCCCACGCAAACGAGGAAGGAGTGAGGTATGAGCGATAAAGAGACCTACACCACGACGGTGCAGAGTATCGCCAGCGGCGGCACGGGCGGTGAGCCCACCGCAGTCGACAGCAAGGACGGAAAGATCGTTCGCATCCGCCCGCTGCACATCGACGAGAAGTACACCCCGGAGGAGCTTGCAGACTCCATGTGGGAGCTTGAAGTCGATGGCAAGAAGTTCCGCCCCGAGTACAAGGCGGCACCCAACTACATGGCGCTCGCCTACAAGGAGCGCGTCTATTCCAAAAACCGCGTTAAGAAGCCTCTTAAGCGCGTGGACTGGGAGCCCGGCGGAGACCCAGCCAAGATCAATGCCGCTAACCGCGGTAGGTCCAAGTTCGTCGAAATCTCGTGGGACGAGGCGCTCGACATCATGGAGTCCGAGATCAAGCGCGTCATCGACAAGTACGGCCCTTACAGCGTGCTGTGCGTAGGCGAGGACGGCCATCGCGAGTCCAAGGACCTGCATGCGGGCGGCGGTATGCACGCAACTGTCATGAACTTCCTGGGTGGCTACACCCGCGAAACCCGCACCCCGGACTCCGTCGAGGGCTGGTACTGGGGCGCTAAGCACTTCTGGGGTGCCGGTTTCAACCACGGTGGCGGCATGATTGCGCCTCCGCAGAACAACTTCTCCAACTACAACGTCGTCAAGGACGTGACGGAGAACGCCGAGCTTTTGGTCTTTGACGCCGGCGACTGGGAGCTTACCCAGAACTACGCCTCCATGTTCTTCTCGAGGCTCCTCAAGTACTGGGAGGAGCTCGGCAAGGAGTTCGTCTCCGTCGACCCCTTCTGCAACTACACTGCTGTCTGCCATAAGACCTTCAAGTGGATCCCCATCCTGCCCAACACCGACGCCGCGTTCGACTTCGGCGCGATGTACGTGATGATCACCGAGGGCATCTACGACAAGGAGTTTATCGACACCCACTCCATTGGCTTTGACAAGGTCGTCGACTACGTCATGGGCAAGGAAGACGGCATCCCCAAGACCCCCAAGTGGGCAAGCGAGCGCTGCGGTATCCCCGAGCACACCATCAAGGCGTACGCACGCAACCTGTGCAAGAAGCGCGCTTCTCACGTCCACTACAGCTCCGGCTCCATCAAGACCCCGTATTCCCATGAGCCCGGCCGTACTCAGGCGTACCTGTTGGCGATGCAGGGCCTTGGCAAGCCTGGCGTGCAGCAGCTTCATCTCGAGGCAACCAACATGGCAAAGGAGAAGCTGGCGGAGTCTTCCACCCGTCCGTTCTCGATGCTCAACCACTGCCGCATGTTCTACCCCTCCGCTCAGTCCCTGCCCCGCACCGCCATCGCCGAGGCGATTCGCAATGGGCACGTTGAGTGGTACGGCAGCCCCTGCATCGTCTACGTCGAAAACGCCGAGCAGTTCAAGAAGTTCACCTACCCCGGCGACCCCAAGATGGGCCTCATGATGGCGCAGGCTATGGCGCAGCGCGCAGGCCAGCCCATCCCCACCGAGGAGCCCCGCATCAACAGGGTCCACATGCTGTGGTCGGAAAAGCCCTGCAACATGAACTGCTGGAACGGCGGCTTCGAGTTCCAGGACGCCATCCGCAGCGACGAGGTCGAGTTCTTCGTCACGAACCACCAGTGGCTCGAGAACGACTCGCTGTTCTGCGATCTCGTGCTCCCCGTCACCACCTGCGTCGAAGACGATGACACCATGGGTGCTTCCATGACCGTTGGCATGCGCTATGCCGGCTACACACCGCACGCCTGCGAGCGCGTCGGCGAGTCCAAGTCCGACTGGGAGATCGCACTCGAGGTGCTCGACCGCTTTGGCATGCGCGAGAAGCTCGACTACAACATGACCACCGAGGAATGGCTCGAGTACGGCTTCAACAACTCCCAGCTGCCCACCGAGGTCGAATGGGAGACCCTCGTCGAAAAGGGCATCTACTATCCCAAGCTCGAGGAGAACTGGCGCGACGAGCTTCCCGGCATGCGCGGCTTCTACCAGGACCCCGAGAACTACCCGCTTGACACCCCCTCTGGAAAGCTCGAGTTCTACTCTCAGGCACTGGCAGACAACTTCCCCGACGACAAGGAGCGCCAGCCCCTCGCCAAGTGGGTCGTCGGCGGTCCCAAGGAAGAGGGATGGACTCACGACGAGAGCCTGTGGGGCGAGCGCTGCAAGAAGTACCCGCTGCTGGTCACCGCCAACCCCGCCCGCTTCCGCGTGCATGTCCAGGGCGACGACATCGCCTGGTACCGCGAGATCGAGACCCAGAAGGTCAAGGGCCCGGACGGCTACCTGTACGAGGCGCTGTGGATCAGCCCTGAGGACGCAGACGCCCGCGGTATCAAGGACGGCGACATCGTCAAGATTTTCAACGAGCGCGGCATCGTCCTTACCGGCGCGCGCGTGTCCCAGCGCGTCCAGCCTGGTTCCGTAGTCGTCGCAAAGGGATCTCGCGTCGACCCGATCGCACCGCACATCGACCGCGGCGGCGCCATCAACCTGATCAGCCCCGAGGCGACCGTCTCCAAGAACTGCAAGGGATTCGCAGTGACGGGTTATCTGGTTGAGGCAGAGAAGCTTTCCCAGGAGGAGTACGACAACTGGAAGGCCCAGTACCCCGAGGCATTCGAGCGCGCTTACGACGCCGGTCAGGGCATCACCCGCGAGGCCTGGGTCGTCGAGGCTTAAGAGGAGAGAGGACAAGATTATGAAAGGCTTCCTGATTCACGCCGACAAGTGCATGGGGTGCCATGCCTGCCAGATCGGCTGCAAGGACGAGCACTGCGGCAACTGCTGGATGCCCTATGCCCAAGAGCAGCCCGAGTCCGGACAGTTTTGGCTGAAGGTCAACCAGAAGGAGCACGGCCAGTGCCCCCAGGTCAAGGTCAGCTACATTCCCACGCCCTGCCAGCACTGCGAGAACGCCCCCTGCATCAAGGCGGCCGAAAACGACGCGGTCTATCGCCGCGAGGACGGCCTGGTCATCATCGACCCGGAGAAGGCAAAGGGCCAGGAGCAGATCGTGAAGGCCTGCCCCTACGGCAAGATCTTCTGGAACGAGGAGCTCGAGATTCCCCAGAAGTGCACGGGCTGTGCCCACTTGCTTGACGATGAGGATGCTCCCATCAGCGTCCCGCGCTGCGTGGACAACTGCCCCGTCCACGTCATCGAGTTTGGCGAGCTCGACGAGCTCGACCTCGAGGGTGCAGAGGTCCTGCACCCCGAGTACGGCACCAAGCCCCACGTCTACTACAAGGGCCTGCCTAAGAAGTTCATCGCCGGCACCGTCTTCACCCCCGCCGATGAGGAGATCGTCGAGGGCGCCACGGTTACCGTCACCAACGGCACCGAGACCTACACGGACACCACCAACAGCTGGGGCGACTTCTGGATCGACGGTTTGGCAGACGACGAGTGGACCGTCACCATCTCCGCCGCTGGCAAGGAGAAGGTCCTCACCGTCAGTACCGTTGACGAGGACAAGGGCTTGGGCGACATCGCGCTGGTGTAGCAGTGAGAGCCAATGGCAAGGCATGCGGCGAAGAGGGTCGGGAGTGTGGAGGCTCCCGGCCCCGCCGGGTCCGCATCGTTCGCGTCGACTACGAGAGAAACGAGCTCTTCGATGAAGAGGGAAACGGCTACTGCGAGCTTGCGAACAACATGTGGGCGCGATTTGGAGCCGCTCACGAGGGAAGCGTGAGGTACTGGGGCAGCGGATCGCATGCAGGGCACATCAACCTGCTTCCGGCGATGCAGTATCGAGCCGGCCAGTGGGTGAGCCTTCTGCACGACTCGACGCGGAAGCGCCCCTAGCGACCTTGGCTGTTTCTCAGCAGAGCAAGTCCCTCAAGGGGGCAAGGCCGCTTGCGGCAGCAATGCAGCGTCGCAAGCGGCCAGATTGGGAGGATCACATGAAGAACTTGCTAGGGAAATACGGTATCAAGCAGCTGGGCTACCACGTTGAGAACATCGAGGAATCCGCGAAGCTCTTCCGCGGGCTCATGGGTGCCGGGCCCTTTGTCGATCTGGGCGTTTCCGAGCCCGTATCGCTCAAGTATCACGGCCAGGACTCCGGCATGCGCAGCCGTTGTGCCCTGGGTCATGTCAAAGACGTTCAGATTGAGCTTATCGAGGTGACGACTGACGAACCCGACGTTTACAAGGACGCCGGATACGGCCTTCATCACGTATGCATCTGGGCAGACGACGTCGACGAGGTCGTCGAGCAGTTTACCGCCGAAGGCATCGAAGTCGCCATGGAGATGGTCTCCGGCCAGGGCCTCAAGGTCGTCTACTTCGACGCACGCGAGCAGCTCGGATGCTTTGTTGAGTACAACGCGCCCATCGAGCAGCTGTGGCAGGGCGTCAAGGCACTCCATGAGAACGCGGGGGAGGACACCCCTGCCCTCATCCCCATGTCCGCGCTTATGGGCGGCAGGTAGGTTCTGCAGGGCATCGTGTCCCTGCAGACATTAGGGTCAAAGCCCGCCGGCATTGCGGGCGGGCTTTCATTTTGAGAGGAGAGGGAAATGACAAGCAGGGACTTCTACGACCTTACCGGACGCGTTGCCTTGATCACCGGTGCGAGCTCGCACGGTATCGGCAACCAAAGCGCCAAGATCCTCGCCGAACACGGTGCGAAGGTCTTCTTGGTGGCACGTCGCGAGGAAAAGCTCCAAGAGGCCGTGGCGCAGATCGAGGCCGCAGGAGGCGAGGCATCTTACTTTGCGGGCGATGCATCTCAGGAGGAGATTTGCAAGGCCGCCGTGGAGAAGTGCCTGGCTGACTTTGGCCGCCTGGACATCATGGTTCTTGCCGCTGGAATATCGGGCTTGTCCGAACGTAGCATGGCCGATGCCTTCGATACGGAGAACTGGCGCAACATCATGGCGGTTAACCTCGACAGCGTCTTCTTTATGGTCAAGTACGGCTGGGAGGAGTGCTCCAAAAACGGCGTGGGCGCCATCATCCCCATTGGTTCGCTTGCGTCGTGGCATGCCGCCGGCTCGACTGCCTACACGGCTACCAAGGGAGCTATCCGCGCCCTTACCCAGAAGTGGGGCAAGCTGCTCGGTCCCAAGGGCGTGCGCGTCAACACCCTGTATCCGGGTTTCATCGACACCGACATGACTCACGGGGCAACTAAGATGGAGGCTTATATCAACGCAACCATCGCCAAGATTCCCCTGGGGCGCTACGGCAACGTCGACGACTGCGCCAATGCAGTGCTCTATCTGGCAAGCGACGCCTCGAGCTTTATGAACGGACAACATCTGGTTGTCGACGGAGGAGAGCTCGCATAGCGAGAAGCAGAAGGCGGTACCCAGCCGCAAACCGAGATCCCGCCGACAAGCCTCGTCTCGCAAGGCTTTCCTTACGGTAGCACGTTTTGATTCCCATCAATGACAGCTAACTCAAGAGGGAGGTAGCGAATGAATGAGAAGGAAACAGTTGAGGTCAAAGAGACCAACGCCTTCATGAAAGCGCCCGAGAGCAAGAAGTTCCTCACCGTCATCGGTGTGTACTGCGGAATCATTGCGAATCTGCTCATCTCAACGTCAAATGCCACAGTCCTGCCCGCTGCAGCGGCAGAGATCGGCGGCATGGACATCTACGGCTTGGCTCAAAGCATCTCCAGCGTCCTTTCTGTTGCGCTGATGCCCGTGTTCGGCTTCATTGCCGCGCGAAACCCGCATCTCAAGCGCATCCTGTGCACGATCGGCCTTGCCGGCGGCGCCTGCGTGCTGCTGGTCCGCGCAATCGCCACCAACATGATGATGATCGTCGTGGCAAACGTGTTCTGGGGCATGGTGAGTGCCGCCGTCTTCGGCGTGGGCTTCACCATCATCCGCGATGTCTACGACCGCAAGAAAGCCGGTTTCTACCTGGGTCTCGTTGGTACCGTCATGTCGGCTGCCACTTTGATCGGCCCTGTGCTCGCCGGTCTTGTCATCGACTCTTTGGGTTGGCGAGCATGGACGTGGATCTGCGTGGCCGTCTTGGTCGTCGGTGCCCTCGTCACCTTCTTTGGCGTCAGCGTCAAGAAGGAAGAAGTGGCCGATATGGCCGCTGCCGGCAACAAGTTCGACGGTTTTGGAGCCGTATACGTCATGATCGCCTTCGCAGCCTTGATCATCGGCCTTTCCATGGGCACGAGCTACGTTAAGTTCGGCACGCCGCTCAACACCGCGCTCCTGGTGATCGCCATAGTCTTCTTGGTTTTGCTCGCCATCAATATCAAGAAGAAGGGCAACGACGCCATTATCCCGCTCGAGACCCTCAAGAACCGCAACGTCTTGGTGCTCACCGCCGCAAACTTCCTGCACAACTTTGGCGCCATGACCATCATCTTCTTCATCGCCGGCTTCATCATGCGCACGCTCACCGACGACCCTATCTGTGCCGCCCTCGGGCCCGCTACCGCGGCTGGCTTGGCATCGGCCCTCATGGCTGTGCTCGGCCTGGTGCTTGGCCCGATCTTTGGCAAGGTGATTACCAAGGCCGGTACGGCCAAGACCGTCATGACCATCGGCAATGCGGTTCGCGTCGTCGTCATGGCCTGCTTCGTCTTCTTCTTGGTCCCCGGCGTGCCCGTGTGGGTCATCTACGTGCTGATGTTTGCAGCTGGCATCTTCAACTCCCAGCAGCAGGTCACCCAGTCGGCTGCACCGCAGATCATGCTCACTGCCAAGGAGCGCACCATCGGCAACTCCACCATTCAGCTCGGCCAGAACCTCGGTGCGGGCATCGGCATGGCGGTGTTCACGCTGATCTTGGCCGTCGACCCAGCTGGCGGCATGCGCCTGTGTATGGTCGTCGCGCTGATCGCCTGGATCATCCTCTTCTTTATCACCTTCCTGCTGAAGAAGCCCGCTTCTGAAGAGGCAGAGGCTTAGAGAAGGGCCTTGCACCTGCTGTTTAGCACCTTCGCAAATCGAGAACCGGGCTATTGCCGGCCCGGTTCTCCAACACCAAAGGAGCATCATGAAGAAACTGCAAGTTATCGCCGGTGGAACTTCTGGAATGGGTCTGGCAACTGCAATTGCCTTGGGCAAGTACGGTCCCGTGCTGGTCGGCGGACGAAACGAGAAGCGCCTGGAAAACGCCTTGGCGACACTGAGGGAGGCCGGTGTCGAGGCCTTTGGCAAGACCGTCGACATCGCCGACCGCGCATCTCTTGACGAGTTCGCCGCCTATGCCGCAAGCATCGCACCGCTCGGCAACGTTCTCAACGCTGCCGGCGTGGACGCAGGTGGTGCCGACCTCATCATCGGCGTCAACATGGTAGGCACGGTCAACTTTGTCGAGGCGTTCTTCCCTTACATGGAAGCCGGCGCTCGTCTCGTGAATTTCTCCTCTATCACCGGGTATTTTGTCCAGCCTACGCCAGAGGAGAAGGAGCTGTGGGATAACACCGCTGACCCGGAGTTCTTCGAGAAAGTCAAGGTGGCCATCCAAAACCGCGAGGTTCCCGAGGCCATGAAGCACATGGGAGAGGATTACCTCTACTATCCCATCTCCAAGACCTTCACCCAGTACTACACCAGGGCCAATACCATGCGCTTTGGGCGTAAGGGCTGCCAGATCTTCTCCATCGCGCCGGGCGCGTTCGACACCCCGATGCTGCGAGAGTCTTCTGCTGAGGTCATCGCAGGCATCGCCAAGGGCACTGCTGCCGGACGCCTGGGTGACCCGGATGAGATGGCTGATTTCATCGCCCATCTGCTCGCCCCCGGTCACGATTACCTCACAGGATGCGACCTCATCCTCGACGGTGGGAAGTTCGGCCTGACCACCGCAAAGCAAATCGACTAGCAACGCAGGCTTGGGCTTGCGGCTTTCGGCTTGCGGCTTGAGGCCTGAGGCTGCAAGCCCTGTCAAGAAAGACGTGATTATCATGAGCGAGGTTCTTGCCAAGGACTACACGGATTACTTCAAGGGGCGCGATTGGGTCCATATGCTGGGCTTTTATGCAAAGGACTGGCGCAAGTTCATGACCGACCACAACCGCCTCTTTGGTTCCGGCCCGTTTTTCTACACAACGAACACCTTCTCCAAACTGCTTTACCGCGGTGAGGAAGTCGATTGCACGGGCTTGGAGTTTCACGCTGCCTACGGTGCCTGGGGAAGCCACACCATCGAGGTAGTCGAGCCCGTTCCCTTCGACGTGCCCACGATGTTCAGCGAGATCAACACGGAGGGCGAGCCTGGCTTCAATCACCTGCATATCTTCGTCGAGGATCTGGAAGAGGCGCAGGATGCCTGCGAGTTCCTCAAGATTCCCGTCATCACCGTCGGCTACCCGGACATGGCCAACGCGATTGAGAAAGCCAAGGCCACCGGCGCAGACGTCGAGGCCATCAAGAAGAACGCCGGCAAGGCTTCTTTCATGGTCTGCGACATGCGCAAGGAGCTCGGGTTTGCCGCTCAGCTCATCACCCCGCGCGCACAGATGCTGCACAACGCGATCATCGGTGCCAAGGACAAATGGGACGGCAACCCTGAGACCATGTTCATCCCCCTCGGCGGCAAGTAGACTCTCCAAGCGTCCAATCTCCCCCTCTGACGCGCGTCTATTGTGAGCCGCAAACACTGGAACGCCCGCAAACGATGGATGTTTGCGGGCGTTCTCGCTTTTGCGGCACTCGATTGCGTGGGTTGAGGGGCCCCGCGAACAAAAAGTGCACGAAGTGTTAAGGGTTTCGGCGAGCAGGCGAGTAGCCAAGAATCGGCAACGCTGTGACCTGCGGTTTTGCAAGTGGAAATCGCCGTCTACTCGTCCACTTGCCGAAACCCTTAACACTTCGTGCACTTTTTGTTCGCCAGGCGCCCCAGCCTGCACTTGCCGTGGCCGCAACCAGGCCTCCTCAGTCTGCGCTTGCCATGGCCGCAATAACAGGAACGCCCGCAAGCATCCACTACTTACGGGCGTTTCCGCTTTGAGAGCGTAGAACCTACGCTGTGCTGCCGCCTCAACTGCTGCCTGCCCCGGCCGTGCAGGAGTAGCAGTGGTTGCCAAAGCAGATGCGGCGCTTGAGCGGCTGGTTGGGGTCGAGCAGGTCGCCGATCATGCGGCCGTCGGCACAAGGCAGCGCCACCGCCTGGTTGAAGTCGCAGTCATACAGATGGCCGTCGGGGGCGACGGAGTACTCCATGCGGCACATCATGCCCTCGACCGTGTTCGGGTTGAACGCGCCGATGAGCTTGTTCATGTACATGTCGAGCTTGCCGGCCTTCATGAGCGCCATGGCAAAGCGACCGCCCGGTGCATTGGTGAAGGTGAACAGGTTGTCGAATTCGATGTCGAAGTCTGCCTTGAGACGGCGCTTGTACTCGGCCTCCATGGTCGCCTGATCGGGTGGCATGTTGATGCCGGACGGATTGAAGACAAGGTCAAGCTGGAGCTTTTGACCTGCGGCGTTCTTGCCCGCTTCGCCCTTGCCGTAGCCGAGCGCGTTGAGGCGCTGCAGGCCGTGGATGACGGGCATGAAGGTGCCCGCGCCGCGCTGCTTCTCCATGTTGCGCTCGCGGTAGTGGGGAAGCGACGCCACGACGTTGATGCCGAGCTGCGCGAAGAGCGCGGGGTAGTGCTCGTAACCGGGTTCCTCGTGGATGATGAGGTTGCTGCGCACGATCATGGGGATGTTGCGACAGCCCGCCTCGCGGATGAACCACTCGAAGTCCGGGTTCATCTCCGGAGCGCCGCCGGTGATGTCGAGCGTCTTGAAGCCGCGCTGCTCGAAGACGTCGAGGCACTGCTCGAGGTGCTCGCGCGACATGTGCTCCGTGCGATTGGGATGACAGTCGAGGTGGCAGTGCTTGCAGACGATGTTGCACTGGCGCGTGACGTTGACCTGCAACACGTCGAGCTCGTCGAGGCTTGCGCGGTACTTCTCCGGTACGCGCTCGACAAAGGGCGGAAACGCCGCCATCGCCGCCTTGAGCTCAGGATCGTTTGCAATCCTATCGATTAACTGGGACATATTCTCTCCAACGAAAGAGGGGAGACGCCGCCCTCACGGTGTGCTCCCCTCGGCTTTATCGAAGTTCGTAGTATACGGCGGTTGCCGATTTACAGCTCGTTCTTCTCGATGATGTTGACGGCCTGGACGCCGTGGACGAGGGATGCGCCGCCGCGGATCGCGTTGGCGACATGGATGGCTTCCATGATTTCGTCTGCGTCGCAGCCGTCCTGCAGCAGGGTGTTGGTGTAGGCGTCGATGCAGTAGGGGCACTGGACGGCAGCTGCCACAGCGACGGCGATGAGGGCCTTCTCGCGGGCGGTCAGGGCGCCGTCCTGGAAGACGGAGCCGTAGTAGCCCATGTACTTCTCCCAGAGCTCGGGGGCGGCGGAGCCGACGCCCTCTGCAGAGAACTTGGCGAGGTCAGCGGGGTTGTAATAGGTTTCCATGGGAGTCCTTTCTTCTTATCCCACTCAAGCAGTGGGTTTGGGCCAAATATGAAAAACGCCGCAGGCGCGGCTGTTGCGGTCGGGAATCCGCCCTAAAAGACTTTTGGCTCGAACGGGGGCCTGTTCCCGTTCGAGCCAAACAATCCAAAGGAGTTTGCTTGAGAACAGCTGCAACTGCTCTCTTGCGAAGCCAGTTGATTGTATGAGGGAGGACTGACTTGCTGGAACCAATATAAGACATCATCCATTAGGCGCGCAAGTCTCAATTGCAAGTTTTTTACAGAATCTGGTATTGGTGGTGCTCCTATATGGTTTTCGTGGGGTTTTGGCTGCAGTCAACACTCCCGTCAGGCTGATTTGTTGACCATGCCAAGCATGGCTTGGTCAACAAATCAGCCTGACGGGAGTGTTGACTGCGCCGCAACTCGCTACGGGTTTGCGCGTCAGCCCCTGCAGGTCGCAGGCCAGCGTAGGCGCCAGACGGAGTCGGCGCCATCTGGTTGCAGCGGGCGTGCAAACTCACGACAGTGTGTCGTCCAACTGCTCGAGGCGTACGCGCATGACGCCGCCATGACGTGCGGTAGCGCCGCTGATTCCCTCGTAGACAGCGGGAATCAGCTCGTTGGCGTTGACACCGCGGGGGATGCTTTCCTCGAAGTCGGCAGCCGCAATGTGCCCGTACGCCCAATGCCCCTGCCCGTAGCATTTGGAGACGACGCCGGGCAGCACGCCCTCCCATGCGCGGACTTTGATGGCAGCGCTGCCGATGGGAGACACCAGACGCGCCATCGCCCCATCCTCGATACCCAGCCTCGCGAGGTCTGCGGGATGGACCTTGAGCACGTCGCCCCAGGCCTCGTCGCCGGGGTCCATACCCTTCATCCTCTGGAAGAGCTCCGTGTTCGCAGAGCGCCCCTCGAGGCTCGCGTAGGCGCGGTGTTGGCTGAACACCAGCGGGTAGTTGGCAGCATCGCCAACACGTGCCGGCGCCTCCCAATGCGGTAGGGCAAGCAGCTGCGGGCTGCACTCGTAACCAAGCTCTGACACGGCCTGCTGCTGGCTGATGCCGTGGGGCGTCGCGTACTCCGCGAGCATGCGCGCGATGACAGAGCTGCGAAACTCGAAGCGCCCGCTGGGAGTGGGAAGCTCCGTGATCTCTCCCGCTGCTCGCAGCGGGGCTTTGGCGCCGATGCCCTCGGCAACGCCGCTGCTCAAGAAGCACTCCCAACCGCCTGCGGCCTCCCACAGGGGGCGCGTGATCTGCTGCACGGCGTTGCGGCCGAGCTCGGTGCCGTTGCTCGGCACCTTACCCGTCAGCACCTCCGGGAAGCAATCTCGGTAGTAGTCGAGCAGTGCAGGGAATCCCTTCTCCGCGAGCTTTTGAGCGAGCATGAAGGGAAACTCGCTCTCGTCTGCGCGCGCCTCGCCCGGCGCGTCGACGGCGGGGGTCTGCAGGCAGACGCAGCTATGACCCTGCATACGGCTCACGGCGTAGCCCCAGCTCTCGTAGAGGTGGCTCTTTGCCGGCAAGACGAGGTCGGCAAACCATGAGGTCTCCGAGATATTGGTGGTCACGTGGACGAAGAACGGCAGCTTTGCCAGCGCCTCCTCCCAGCGCTGCGTATCGCTGCAGGAGAACGCGAAGTTGTTCCAATAGCCGATCATCATCTCGACGGGGTAGGGCTCGTCGCTCAAGATGGCGTCGGCCAGCCTGTCGGTGAGTGCGTTTGCGTGGATGCCGCCGTCCTTAGCAGCCATGAGGCCCCGGTGGCAGCGCTGGTCGACGGGCTCGCAGGCGTTTGTGCGATGTGCCTCGGTGTCTTGGTACGGCTCGGTCGAGGGCCATGGCGCGCAGCCCAGCAGGGGTAGGCGCCTTACGCCGCCAGCGCTGTCGATCGAGCCCATGAGGGCGTTGAGGGCGTGGCAGGCCATGCCGCTCGCAAGACCACGCGCCGTCATGGTGACGCCGGGGGAAATCCAGGAGATGCTGCGGCTCCCGGCTGCGGCAAGGACACGCGCCATCTCGACGATGCGGCTGACTGACACGCCGCAAAGCGGTGCCGCCCACTGTGGCGTACGACAGCGCAGCTCGCTGTTCCACCAGTCGACCAGCCCGAGCGTGCCGCGCTCCTCAAAACAAGCGGGGTCGACCTCGCCGCCCGGCTCGAAGCGGTTACACCCGTCGGCAAAATCGCCGACGTAGTCCTTGCTCCACAGGCCCTCGATCAGGATGACGTGGGCCATTGCGAGCGCCAGCGCGCCGTCGGTGCCGGGGATGATGGGCACCCAGCAGTCAGTGCCCAGGCGCGTGGCGGTGTAGGAGAGATGGGGATCGACGGCGAAGACGCGCACGTCTTCTGCGAGCTTGGGAAGTAGCTTGTTGGCGATGGATTTGAAGCGGTTGGAGACAAGTGGGTCTGCGCCCCACAAGACGATGCATTTCGCGTTGGCAAAGTCGAAGTCGCGGTAATCCCAGATGCCGTCCATGCTGCCGCAGGCGAGCTTCTCGGCTTCCGCGCAGATGCCGTCGTGCGTGATGCGGTTGGGCGTGCCGAAGATGTCCGGCAGTGCCTTGAAGAGCAGGTTCGAGATACCCGTGCAACGCCCGCGACTCACGACCAAGCGCTCGCCTTTGCCTTCGCGGCGCAGCTCGAGCATGCGCTCGGCAATCAGGTCGAGCGCAAGGTCCCAGCTCACAGGCTTGAATCTGGGGTTTTCACCGCGCTTCTTGACGGGATTGGTGCGCAGCAGCGGCGTCGTCACGCGGTCGGGGTCGGCAAGCTGCTGCAAGGTGATCTGCAGTGCGGGGCAGACTGCGCCGCCTGTGGCGGGGGAGGCGGGGCTGCCCTTCACGGCCGTTATCACACCGTCGCTTTCTTCGACGAGGACGGCGCAGCAGGCCGAGCAGCCTTGGCATGCAGATGGATGGGTGGTCATGGTTCGATACTTGACGCTCTATTTGGCCAGGCGTCCCAAGAGCGCGCAGGCGGCCTCGACGCCGGACTCGTTGACGAGGTAGTGGGCCCACTTGCCCTTACGGTAGCAGTTGAGCAGGCCGGCTTGGGTGAGGATGCGGGTGTGGTGCGACAGGGTGGAGGGGCTGATCTCGAGCTCGTCGAGCAGCGCGCAGGCGCAGGCGTCGCCTTCATCGGCGACGATCTCCATGATCTCGAGGCGGCGCTTGTCGCCAAGCGCCTTGAAGAGGGCGGCCATTTGGTCTGCGGATGCAGGGTTGACGTCAAACGAGGTGAGTTCCTCCGTGGGGCTGCCGTCGCCAATGCAGCATTTCTCGCTCATGGAAAACTCCCCCTTTCTTTCTTGTCAGCCTTGACTCGTGCAAGTGGATTGCGGGCATCTTCGATGGGGTGGACGCCCCTCGATCTCTGCTTGCTACCACCTTAACCGTTCGCCCTGCATAACGAGTGGACGATTATCGAAATGAGAATAAGTCTCTAAAGCACTTATAAGATATATATCAGCTACTTGCGCGTGTCCAAATGCAGGTAGCTGCGGATGTAGTGCGGTTTTGATTGCTCAATGATATACGACAGGTGCGACTATTGGCAATTGACACTAGATGCGCTGCAGCTTATTTTCAGGTTGGTGTCTATTGGCACCCGTCTGTTATCCGAGAAAGCCGAGCATCAAGCAGAGCTTTGACCGGAGGCCGGCGCGCCAGGCAAGCCCTGGCGATTTGCAAAACGCTCCTAAGGAGGGGCGAGGGGAGGCGCGAATCAAGAGAGCGCGCCTCAAGAAAGGATGGATTACATGCGAGTTGGAAAGTACCTCAAGGGCTTTACCGCTACCGGTGCAGCTATGGCAATGGTTCTCGCCGGCGTTGCTCCCGCGTTTGCGGCTGATTTGACCTACAACGCCCCTACGTCCGAGAGCAGCACCCAAAACGGCAGCGTCGAGCGCTACCTGACCGCTATCGGCGCACATGGCTCTGCGGTTGTCGGCGAGTACGTTGGCCTGAGCGAGCAGATCAACCAGACCTACGCTACCTCTGGCAATGGTGTCTCCACTGAGAACTACTCCACCAACCCGATGTTCGGTATCTACGGCAGTGATGCCAACGAGAACCCTGATCCTTATGTCGCCAACCTCTTCTACAAGTGGGACCTCAAGGCCAAGGGCATGACCGCCGCTGCAGATGCCGTCCAGAACTACATGTACAACTACATCTTCGACGGCTATTCCGGCTCCTGCATCACTGCTGATACTAAGAGCCTCAAGAACGGCACCTCCATCGCGCTGTCCGGTCGCCCCGATGTCATCGTCACCAAGAAGGGCAACACCAACGCCTTCGCGGAGGAGATCAAGACCATCAACGGCTTCAAGGCTGCCAACTCCAAGTACTACAAGTCCGCTACCGACACCTACGTCGGCGACGAGAACTACAAGCCCGTCATCAGCGAGTACGAGGAAGTCAAGACCGCTGGCTTCATCGATGCCGTTTACAACGCAGCAGAGGCTGCTCAGAAGGCCTACGATTACTCTTGGGACGGCACCTCCCAACAGGCCAAGGTCGCACTGCGCTACGGCTACGACGCCGCGATGACCACCGCCCAGAAGTACGAGAAGATGACGCGTGGCTCCGACCTCTACGTCCTCTCCAAGATCGCCGACGGCACTGTCAAGAAGAAGACCGTCGCCTACGTGAAGAGCATCACCGGCGAGGGCAAGGATGCAAGGTTCACCCTGCAGGCCAACCTCGACCCCACCAAATCTGGCGAGTCTTCCGGCCATATCCTTGAGCCGCTTAACGCCACCTGCTACAATCTCGCCAACGTCCTGGCCGCCAAGGCCGGCGTCGAGCTTCCCGCAGAGTCCAAGCCCGGCGTCACCTACGAGTGCAGCGTCGACGAGCTGGCCAAGGCCGACTTCATCATCATGGTCGACGCCGACAACATGAAGTACAACTTCAGCGAAAAGGACGACATCTATACCGGCGTCCAGAAGGGCGACAACAACCTCGGCAAGGCTGGCGACAACGGCGAGAATAGCTCCCGTCACTACGGCGACATCTCCCTGGGTCACTTCAAGAACCAGTTCTACGGCCCCCAGCAGGTCACCAAGACCAAGGTCGAGACCATCAAGGACGCCCTGAAGGCAGCCGGCCACACCAAGCTTGCCAAGAAGGAGATCCTCTCCTGCATGCAGGAGAACGCCTCCAACTGCGACGGCGGCTCTGTTGACTCCATGGCCCTGCACGGCATCATCAACGGCTTCGTCTACCCCGAGGTCATGAACCAGCTCGAGCAGTACGGTTGGTTCCTCGACAACATCGCTCACATCAAGACCAGCCAGGTCTCCAAGATGGTCCAGATCCTCGCCCAGGACCTGTCCCTCACCTCTGGTGTCAAGATGAGCGACATCAAGGGCTACAACGCCGCTACCTCCAAGAAGATCGAGCAGCAGTACGACGCCGGTATCGCCTACTGGAACGCCAACGCCTCCAAGCTCAAGGCAAAGGGCCTCGGCTACCTCGAGCCCTCCAGCAGGATCGGCACCATCAGCCAGAAGGTCACCATCTCCACTAAGACCCTGAGCGTCAAGGCTGGTAAGACCGCCGCTATCAAGGCCAAGGCCAGCACCAAGCTCAGCTTCAAGAAGGTCTCCGGCAACAAGAAGATCACTGTCTCCAAGTCCGGCAAGCTCAAGGTCGCCAAGGGCGTCAAGAGCGGCACCTACAAGGTCAAGGTCACCGCTTCTGCTGTCAAGAGCAAGACCTACCAGGCAGCCACTGCCTCCAAGACCATCAAGGTCAAGGTGAAGTAAAATCTCCTAGTTCCTTAGAACAGGGGCATTTGTTTTAGACGATTGGGGTTGGAGTCTGCGCTCCGACCCCAATCTCGGTGTTAGAGGATGGGGAATACCGAGCAATGAAGAAGTCTTTTTTGCATAAGGTACAAGCCTGTGTGCTGAGCGCGGCCCTGGTGCTTTCCTGCGCCGTGATTACCGCTTGTGACAAGAGCGCCAAGGATGGTGTCGCGGCGACAATCATGGGGCAGGAGATTACCGAGCAGCAGGTCACGGACTACATCGACAGCTTCCGCTCTGTCATGTCCTATACCGACCAAGACGCTTGGAAGAGTTATCTCGAGAAAAACGAGAACACCCCTGAGGCCCTGCGCCAAACGACCATCGTGGAGCTGGCAGGTGACATCGTCATCGAGCAGGTTGCCGAGGAGAGGGGAATCGAGCTCGACCAAGACGCGGTCGACAAGAAGATCGACGCGCTCAAAGAGACCATGGCGGCTACTGACGACGAGAGCTGGGAGGCCACGCTCGAGAAGTATCAGATGACAGAAGACGAGCTCAGGGACCGCACGGCTAAGGAGGTCCTTGCCAACCAAGTCTATGAGGCCGTCGTTGACAAGACGGACCCGACTGACCAAGACATCGCGAGCTATATCCACGAGAACATGCTCGGTAGCACGACGAAGCACTTCGAGGTGCTCTACAGCGCCAACTACCCCAAACTGCAGGCCGCACTCAATAAGATAAAGACAGCTTCCGCTGCTACCGCTGGTTTTGACGCTGCAAAGAAGCAGGCTGACGGAGAGACGATCGTCTACGAGGATTACGGCTGGGATGTCGACCCTGAGACCACCTCGACCATGCAGACCGAGCTCGCCAAACTCAAAACTGGCGAGGTGAGCGCAGACGTGGCCTCTGACTCCGATGTCAACGCCTATGAGGTTATCTACGTTGCAGACAGCTACACCTTCCCGTCCAAGGCCGATGACATCGACGTCTCCAAGCTCCCGTCCACCCTCAAGAAGATACTCTCCACGCGCACGCAGTCGCGCGTCTGGGATATCTCGTGCTCATCGTGGCTCTCCAGCCAGATCAGCGCGAACCTCAGCGTCAACGACATGCCCAGCGGCCTGAGCTATGACGTCGACGTCGACACCTCGTCGTATGGCGACAACCAGGCTGACTCAGGCGCAAGCAAGGGCAGTGCCGAGGCGACGGAGGGCAACTAGTGTCTCTTCAGCGCAGCATGGGCCTTGTTCTCAGCGTTTCCTTGGTGGCGTGCGCTTCTGCGGCGGCTTTGACCGGCTGCAAGACGAGCTATGCCCTCAAGGAGGTCAAGTACACGCAGGACGCGGAGCAAGTTGATACGGATAACCCCACTAAAGTCAAGGTCTCCTCTCCTGACGGAGAAATCGACCCGGATGCCAATGTGAAGGACTTCGTCGTGGGCGAGGGCGCCTCCAAAACCAAGGAGGGCTCGGTCAATGTCGTCTACAGCTCTAAGAACCCCCAGACAGACCTTCCGGTGTCCAAGTTCATCTACGACTCGAAGGCGACCGCTTCCTCGGAGGCGAGCGAGGGCGTGAGCACGAAGAGCGACACGAGCTCCCAAGAGGGCAAAAAGGACGACCAGGACAAGAAGCAAGACCCTGACAAGTCCAAGAAGGACAACTCGAAGAAGAACAACAAGGACAAGGGCGACAAGAAGAAGGACAACAAGACCGACAGCAAGAAGCCCAGCAAGAACAAGGGCGACGGCGACAGCAGCAAGACCGACACCGACAAGAAGGGCAAGGTCAAGGTGTATGACACCACCGGTGAGGATGCGGACATCCCCTCGGTAGGTAGCGTTGCCGCCTGCGGGCAGACCGCTGTCATCGTTCAGATGCTCGGCGGGCAAAGCGACAAGTCGCCTCTGGTCGCCGCTGACGCAGAGCTGCTTGGCAGCGAGTTCTCGAACGTCTTCTCCGACGAGGGAGCCTCCAAGATCAAGACGGGCTGGAGCGATGACGGGGACTTCTCCGCCGAGGCCAAGGTCGACGCCATCGTGAGCGTCAAGCCCGATACCGTCCTTGTCGACGACAGCGGCTACTTCTCCAAAAAGCAGCAGCAAAAGCTCGCTGACGCGAAGATCTCCGTCACGGTTGTTCCGGATCTGAGCTCTGACACGCGCATCAAAGCCGCGGTGAACACTATCGGCACCATGCTCGACTCTGCCACGGGTGGCGAGTCCAAGAAGCGCGCCGAAGAGTACGTGAAGTATCACGACGCCCTTCTCAAGGACATCATGGGGTCGAACGGGTACGGCTCGCACGACAAGGTCTACTACGATGCGGACGCAAGCGGCAAGAACCGTTACGGCATGTACAATTCGGACAAGTGGACGCTGCTTGTCGACGATTGGGACTACAAGGCCAGCTACAGCGGAGACGGCGCCATGAGCGGCTCCGTTACGACGTCTCAGTCCGGACTGGGGCTCTCGACCGTCGGCTACAGGTCGAGCCCGGTCTCTTTCTACATGGGCGTAGCCGGCGTCATCAACAATGGCGCCGCCATGGATGAGAGCAAGGGCAACGACGGCCTGTTCATCCCTGTCTGGCAGTTCAGCACGAGCGTCTACGACATGTCCAAGATCAGCTGGTCGACGAGCTCTATCAAGAAGCGTGTGCTGTCGATCGGCAACAAGCGCTTTGACATGACGCCCCTTACCACGTCGAGCACCAAGGCAGACCAGCTCGGCAAGAACGGCTTTGGCTCGAAGAAGTTCCCCAAGGTCATCGTGGGCAGCAAGAAGATGAAGGCAGCCTTTGTCTCCGGCAGCGCGAAGAAGGGTCCGTACTGCGTTTACGACCCCATCGAGTCGGGCAGCGAGCGCGCGGGCTTCGAGTTCAACGGAACCCATGTGTACGCAGCCATCCACCCTGGGACGGACCTTGGCAAGAATGTCGTCGTCAATCCGAGTGGTCTGTTTAGCGATTGGACGCAGGGCTCGGCTGAGTCTTGCTTGGAGTCGGCTTGGATTGCGAGCATCGACGAGTACAAAAGCTCTTGGAAGGGCTCTGTCAAAACGGAGGTCAAGGACTTCTACAAGACGTTTTACCGCTATGACCTGAGCGCAAGCGAGGTCGATAAGATTCTGGAAGGCTCCAAGGAGTAATGGAACACAAGAGCAGCCTGCACATAGAGACAGAGGTTGAGGCGCCCAAGCCGCAGCTCGCCGCCTTGGGCAAGGATTCTGCGAAGGCCCGTCGCATCGTGATCTTGCTCGTGATCGCGCTTGCCATCTTGGCCGGCGCGATTGTCTTGCCGTCCGGTCTTCTTACGGAGATCGGCCACAAGTCCACGATGGCGGAGTTTCTCGACCAATTGGGGTCCAACGTCGCCGACACCGCTGCTGTCTTGAGCGGCTCGGGAGCCGGCGGCATGCAGAAGGCCACGGTCATGCGCTACATCGCCGCGTTTGTCGCCGGCGGTGCGCTCGGCGTGTGCGGCGCCGTCTACCAGGGTACCTTCAAGAACCCGCTTGCATCGCCTTCCACGCTGGGCATCATCAGCGGCTGTCTCTTTGGCTCGACGCTGTACTACCTGTGCCTCATGCCGGACATCTGGGGTTCCTCCGTGGTCTCTGCCTCGCAGGTTATGGACTCCCTGCAGGGGATGAATCCACTTGAGTTTGCTTGGGCGGTCTACGGCGCCGCCATCTGCGCCATCGCAGGAGGCCTGATCGTCGCCGCGACGGCGCTCTTCGTCTCGCGCGCTGTGGGCAACGGGGCCCTTGGAAACGTCGTTCTCATCGTCGTGGGCCAGGTCTTCACGCTCGTCTTGGCCACGGTGGCGAACACCTTCCGCTATTTCCTCGAGGTGACCGGCGATGCTGTTCGAGCGGACCTCGTAGAAAACGCCCAAGCCGTCCCCTTCACCGCGTTCATCACCTTCAGGGACCTGTTGGTCTTCCTCATCCCGCTCGTCATCTTGCTCGCATGTCTTATGGTGCTGCGCACGCGGCTCAACCTGCTCTCCTTGAGCGACGACATCGCGCGCTCTTCGGGCATGGATGTGGGCAGGTTCCGCACGGGCACCATCGTCTTGTGCACGGCGGCGACGGGCATCGTGGTCGGCTTCTGTGGCCCCATCGCCTTCGTCGGTTTTGTGAGCCCCCATGTCGCGCGCCGGCTGGTCGGTCCCAACTTCCGCTACCTCATGCCCATGTCGCTTGTCATCGGCTCAATCTTCGTGATGGTCGTTTTGTTTATCGGCAGCCAGCTCAACATCGACATGGACCAGGGTTTCAACCTCATCGCCACGTTCATCGGCTGCATTGTGTTCTTCATCGTCGCTTTCAGGGGAAGGGGAGGTGCCCATGCTTGGAAATAAGGTCGCAGGTGCCCCGCGTTTCAAGGAGGGCTACCAGCTCCCGGAGTTTCTCCGCGACGATGCCTTCGCCCTGCGTGTTGCAGAGGGTGCAGGCGACATTACCCGCGGGCAGTCTGATGCCAACCTCAAGGCCGACCGCAAGGTCTATCGACTCAAGATCGCAGTGATGGCCTGCATCGCCGTCGCGCTGACCCTTGTCTCGATGTGCTTCAGCCTCACGGGCTCGGGTTCTGGTTATGTGAGCTTCTATAATCCCATTGACGTCGCATCCAACTTGTGGAATTGGTCGCTTTGGCAGCTCTCCAATATCTTTGGGCTGGGTCTCTTTGACGAGAAGACCAGCCTGGTCGATGTGGCGCCGCTGTATGCGCAGGTCGTCCAGCGCGCCGGCATAACGCTCGCTACAGTTGCGAGCGGTGCTTTGCTTGCCTGCGCTGGCATGTTGTACCAGGTCGTCTTCCGCAACCCCATCGCCTCGCCGTCGCTGCTTGGCGTCACTCATGGCGTGCAGGTTGGCCTGCTCTTCGTCTTTGCGACTTACGGGGCCATCTCGTTCGACATGCACAGCCAGCGCTTTGTCTACGGATACACCGCCGGCATAGTCACGCTTGCTGCGGTCTTCGTGCTGAGCAAGCTCATCACCAAGCGCAAGACGAGCATCAGCGTCTTCGACATGCTCGTCGTCGGCACGATCATGTCCGCCTTCCTCGGTGCGGTGGTCAAGTACATGATGGACCAGCTGTCCGCGCTCAACATCTGGATCGAGTTCTTCGAGTACCAGGAGGCACTCGACATCTACTACCAGCCGATCACCTACGTTGTGCTCATCGGCTCCGTCTTGGTGGCCTTCGTGCCCGTTGCGATCATGCGCTATCGCCTCAACCTGCTCTCCTTCAGCGATGGTGAGATCCGCGTCATGGGTGGGCACCCGGCGGCTCTCAGGGTCCTCTCCATCATCGCCGGCTCCATCATGATCCTGACGGCCCAGGTCTTCGTCGGGTCCGCTTCCTCGTTCGCGCTCGTCGTGCCCTTCCTCGCACGCTACCTCTTTGGCAGCGAGTTCAGGCGCCAGTTGTGGGGCAATGTTTTGCTCGGCACAATCGTGCTCCTCATCTGCCGCGACCTTACAGTGCTCATTCCCTTCCCTGGCATTGGCCTGCCTATCGGCGTGGTTGCGGGCGCTGTCACCTTGCCGCTCTTCGTGTGGGCGACCACGTTCTCCCGAAAGGGGTGGTAGGCGTGCTGCGTATCTTGGATAAGCTCAATCCCAAGAAGGCTGCCGGCGCCTATGAGCAGCGCGTTCGCGCGCTTGCGTTCAGGCAGATCATTGTCTGCGTTGTCGTGTTCGTCGTGCTCGCGCTTCCCGCAGTCTTCGTGACCCATCCCATCGCCTATATCCCGCTGCTCACCTACTTGTTGCTGCTTGCGACAAGCTGGATGTATCTGTGCACAGTCAAGAAGGGACTGTTGGTACGCTCTGACTTCGAGGAAGAGTCCTGCACGCGCACCGAGTCCGTCAAGCTGCCGCTGGCGGTCTGTAACCGCTCGCCCCTGCCCGTCTTCAAGGCGCTGCCGCAGGTATTCGTCGCTAATCCCTATGGGGATGTCGAGCAAAGCGAGGAGGCCGTTATCGCGATCGACAACAACGAGGATGCCCGCATCAGTGCCTCGGTGGCTTGCGCGCATATCGGAAGCTATCAGATCGGCTTGAAGGGTATCTTGCTCTTCGACCCGTTTGGCCTGCTGCACGTAGAGGTCGCCTGCGTGGACCATGCGTCGATCGTGGCCACGCCGCTTCCCTGTGAGGCATCTGCCCTCGAGTTCTCGCAGCTTGCCATGCGCAAGAGCCTCATGCCCGTGCGCTCTGTCATCTCCGACGACGTCGACTATGCCGGGGTGCGCGATTACGAGTTCGGCGACCCGATGAAGTCCGTTCATTGGAAGCTTTCCGCGCGCACGGAGAACCTGCAGACGCGCCTGTTCGAGACCAATGTGAACACCAAGACCGCCGTCATCATCGACTTCCATGCACTGGCGCTCAGCCACGAACTGCTCATGGAAGCGCGCGATGTCCTGGTCGAGTCCGCAATCACCTCCTTCAAGCTCTCGCAGAGCCGCAAGCTCGAGACCGAGTTGTGTTTTACCGGGAAGACGGGCCGCATGATCAAGTACGAGGAGCTCCCCGATAGCGCTTCTATCGGGGAGCTGGTAGGCGAGCTGCCGCTGCTGTCCGATGCCGTGTCGGAGCAAGACGCGGTGGGGCTGTTGCTTAGCGAGTGTGGCATCTCCTCCGGCGTCGACAACGCCGTTTTGTGCACGAGTACATTGACTCCCAAGCTCGTTGCGGCGATTCTCAGCCTGTGCGCGCGCAATATCGCTGTAACCGTCATCCTCGTGTCCCCGCACAGTGAGCGTATGCGCTTTATCAAGGAGAACCGCAACCTCATGGCCGACCTCGATGCCGCCGGTGCAGTTTGCCTGCTGGTGAGTGACGTCGCCGACATGGTGGGAGGCGGCACTCATGAGTAAGGGTACGAAGCTGTTGCTTGGGTTCGAGCTGCTGCTGTGCGTCGTCGCTGCATGCTCGCTTGAACTCATTGTCCAAGGCGGTTTCAACGTCAGCGACGCTATCCACCACAACCTTGCCCTCAACCTTGCGGCCTGCTCTGTCGCTCAGGTGGTTTTGGGTGTGGGGGCTGCACGCCCCTCCTGGCGATGGGGCTCGCGCGCGGCATTCGCAGCGCTGCTTGTCGCATCGTGCGCTGCGGCGGTTGCCGTCTCCCCGCAGGTCAACCCCGTTGAAGACGTGCCGGAGAACCTCTTCGTCTTCTGCGCGCTTGTCGGCATCGTGAACGCCGTGGTGTTCGCTTGCTCACGCAAGCACCTCGGCTGCGTCGCGTTGTTTGCCTTGGGCTTGTTCGCCTGCAGTTACATCCAGCTGATGTACACCGCCAACATGCTCGTCAGCACTTTCGTCTTCGCCGTTGCGGCCTTGGCGCTGCTTGCTTTGAGGTTTGGAGCTCAGCCCGCCGCTGCTGCAGGCGGGAAGCTGCCGGCAAAGCTTGTGGCTTCTGTCGTCGGCTTGCCGCTCGCCTTGTGCCTCGTTGCCTCCGTTATTGTGATCGGTATCGTCATGCCGCTCAATCCGCCCCATGCGACGATCAAGCTGCAGACGATCTACCTCGCTTACGAGGAGCAGCCTGTCAAGGGAGTGGTTTCGCTGTCGCCCGACACGGACAACGTCGTGACCAGCTCGAATGTCGACGAGAGCCTTGATCCCAAGACGACGACTGACAAGAAGATCGACGAGAGCTCAGAGCAACATGACGAGAGCGGGACAAGCGCGCCGCAGAAGAAGGAGAACTACCTCTCCGGCAAGTACTCGGACATCGACCTTGCCGACCTTGTCGAAGGTGCGCGGAAGGTCGCGCTCAACTCGAGCATTCCTTGGCCGCTTCTTATCCTGATCGTCTTCGTGCTGGTCGTGGTCTTGCTCGTGCTCCCTCGCTTTGTGGTTAGGAAGGTCCGCTGGCAGCGCATGCGCAACAAGGGCAACGGGACTTACGTCATCACGTTGTATCGATTCTTCTTGTCGCGTTTTGCCAAGCTGGGCTTTGCCAAGCCAGATGCTATGACTCCGGTCGACTACGCCAACAAGTTCAGGGAGCGCATCTATCCCTTTGCGGGGGCGCAGGAGGCGGGTTCCTTCGATCACCTGACGGCCTTGTTCGTTGCGCAGCAGTACGGCGATGTGCCTGTGGCTGATGAGGATCTCAAGGCCATGGATTACCTGTACGAGAGCTTCTATCGAAAAGCGCGCAAGGAGCTCGGGCTGTTTGGCTATCGAATACGACATCTGACGCTGTGATTCTGCCTTGCAAGGGCCTGGCAACATGCTGGCCCTGTTGGCTACTTGCACTGTTTGTGGTGACGGGCACATGCCCGTCTGAAAATGGGAGGTATTGAGTATGACGAAGAATAACGACTGCTGCTGCTCTGGTGAGACCAAGAAGGAGAAGGAGGAGAGCTGCTGCTGTGGTGGCTCGAAGCACTCCGAGGCCAAGGAGAGCTGCTGCTGCGGTGATGACTCCGACTGCTGCTGCGGCAGCGGCGAGTCCAACGGCTGCTGTGACCCCGATGCCACGCAAGACGACCCCAACCTCGGCCGCAAGGAGGTCGTCATCGTCGACTACCTCTACCTCGACCAGAGCGTTTGCGACCGTTGCCAGGGTACAGATGCGCGCGTGGCTGCCGCCGTCGAGCAGGTGCGCCCCATCATGGACATGGCCGGCTACAACATCGTCATGAACAAGGTGGAGATCGAGAACGAGTACCTGGCAGACCGCTTCGAGTTCTTGAGCAGCCCCACCGTGCGCGTCAACGGCGTCGACATCTGTCCCGAGGTCATCGAGAACGAATGCGACTGCTGCCGCACCCTGTCCAGCTACGATGTCTTCTGCCGCCAGTTCGACTTCAACGGCAAGCTCTACGAGGTCCCGCCCGTGGCCTATATCGTCAAGCGCCTCCTCGAGGTCGTCTTCACGCACGAGAAGCCCGCATACGACGAGTACGTTATGCCGGACAACATCCGCGGCTTCCTGCGCGAGAAGTACGACCAGAGCACCGCTCGCCCCGCGGAGCCCAAAGCCGCTGCGGTCGACGCGGGCGCTAAGGACAGTGGCTCCAGCTGCTCTTGCGGCTGCTGCTAAGGAAAGGCAACGATGAAACTCGAGGTTTTAGACGCGACCTGCGGCTACGAGAAGGGCAAGCCCGTCCAGCGCTACGTGAACTTCAGCGTTGAGAGCGGCGAGGTCTGCTGCATGCTCGGCCCCAACGGCGTAGGCAAGTCGACCCTGTTCAAGTCGATACTCGGCTTAATCCCGCTCCAAGGCGGGAAGGTCACCGTCGACGGCGACGATATCTCCAAATGGAGCCCCAAGCGCCTTGCAGACACCATGGCCTACGTGAGCCAGGCCCACACGCCGCCTTTTCCATACCAGGTTAAAGACGTCGTGTTGCTCGGCCGCGTCAACAAAATGGGACTTGCCGGCCAGCCGAGTGCGGAGGATTACAACATCGCAGAAAACGCCATGAACGACATGGGCGTCTACCACCTGCGCGACAAGGTCTACACGGACATCTCCGGCGGCGAGCTGCAGCTGGTGATGATCGCCCGCGCCCTGTGCCAGCAGCCTCGCCTGCTCGTGCTCGACGAGCCCACCGCCGCGCTCGACTACGGCAACGCCATGCGCGTTATCTCCAAGGTACGTGACCTGGCCGCCAAGGGCTATGCCGTCGTCATGACCACGCACAGTCCCGACCACGCCTTCATGTGCAAGTCCAACGTCGTCTTGCTGCAGCGCGACGCGCCCATGCAGTTTGGCCCAGCGACGCGGATCATCACGGAGAAGAACATGAGGGCCGCCTACGGCGTGGGCGTCAAGATCGTCGAGTTCATGGACAGCCACAACGAGCCCATGCGCATGTGCGCGCCGGTTTTCTAGAGAGAGGATAACAACATGGCAGAGATGCCCAGTCAAAGCCAGGTCGAGGCCGCGAGGGCCGTCATCGAGCGCATCGTCGGCAACGTCGACACCGTCATCCAGGGCAAGCACGGCGCTGTCGAGCTTGTGGTGCTCTCGCTCATCGCCCGGGGCCATGTCCTGCTCGAGGATTTGCCCGGCACCGGCAAGACCACGCTTGTCTCGACGCTGGCCAAGTCCGTCGACTGCGGCTTCAACCGCATCCAGTTCACACCCGACGTCATGCCCTCCGACGTTGCGGGCTTCTCGATCTTCAACCAGAAGACACGCGATTTCGAGTTCAGGCCTGGCGGCGTGATGAGCAACCTCGTCTTGGCCGACGAGATCAACCGCGCCTCTGCCAAGACGCAGTCCGCCTTGCTCGAGGCGATGGAGGAGCGCCAGGTCACCGTCGATAGCGTCACGCACAAGCTCGTCGAGCCCTTCATGGTGCTCGCCACGCAAAACCCCATCGAGCAGTTTGGCACCTACCCGTTGCCCGAGGCTCAGCTCGACCGCTTCCTCATCAAGCTGTCCATGGGCTATCCGGACTTCGAGCAGGAGATGCGCGTGCTGGAGCTCGGCGACAGCGCCAAGAAGGCCGTGCGCCCGGTGGCCAGCGCGTCTGACGTGCTCGCTGTGCGCGATATCGCCACCCAAGTCCACGTCAGCCAGCTCGTCACGCGCTACATCGTGGAAATCCTCACCGCGACGCGCTCCAACCCGGAGATCCAGGTGGGCTCCTCGACGCGCGGCGGCCTTGCGCTCATGGCGCTGAGCCGCGCCTTCGCGCTGTCCCGTGGCCGCGGCTACGTCATGCCCGACGACGTCAAAGCGCTCGCGCCCTGTGTCCTGTGCCACCGCATCACCTTGAGCCACGAGGCCAAGGTTCAGGGACGCACCGCTCAAGACGTGGTCAACAGCATCCTCGGCTCCATTGCCGTGCCGTACTGCGCCGACGGGGAGTAACTTGCGACGCTTTGCGGCTGCGGGCTGTTGATTGCGAGAGGCCGCTGAACGGCGAGTCATTCAGCGGCCTCTCTTTTTGGAGGAGGAGGGCACGCGCCAGCGCTGGTGAGCCGCAGGCCCCGCGTAGGCGCCAGACGAAGTCGGCGCCATCGGGTTGCAGCGGGCGGGCTGATCCCTGCGAGGTATCGCGGACTTCGTCTCGCGACTACGTGTTGCAGCGACTATCCCGTGCTCACGGTGCGCCTCTGTAGGACCCGCATGCTCAGAACGGGCGCTGGAGCACGTACAACACCCTGAAGCTAACGATTACAAACTTTGCTAACGCGTGCAAACTTTAATGAAGGTTGCTATTCTATGCTGAAAGTAATCAACAGAGGAGGCGGCCATGGCAATAGATTTCGACAATCCATTCACCCCTGTGGTCGGCAAGGTTCCCTTGCACATAGCCGGACGCGAAAGGATCATCGCCGATGTGGAGACAGCTCTTTCCGGCACAGGCAACGATCCAGCGATCATCAGCCTTTTGGTCGGCCCGCGCGGTATGGGCAAGACGGCTCTCCTGTCCTATTTTGCCGACGCAGCCGAGTCTTCGGGGTGGATTACGGCTCGCGTTACCTGCGTTGAGGGGATGCTCGACGAGATCCTTATCAGAACGCAACGAGCGGCACGACATCTGGTGGATACCAACCCCTCGCGCAAAATCAAAGGAGCAGGAATTGCCGAGCTCATCTCGATTGAGCTGGAGGATTCGCCTTGCGAGCTGTCGAACTGGCGTTCAAGGATGGACGATATTCTGGATGCTTTGGCTGAATGCGACACTGGGCTGCTAGTGACGATTGACGAGGTCAATCCTGATATTGAGGAAATGGTGACACTCGTCGCCGCTTTCCAGCACTTCCTCGACGAGGGGAAGAAGGTCTCCCTCATCATGGCGGGTCTTCCGTATGCGGTAACGTCGCTGCTCTCGGGTAAATCAACTTCATTCCTGCGAAGAGCCGCACGATACGAGCTGCAGGCATTGAGCGATTACGAAGTCGAAGAGGCGCTGGTAAGGACGATGCGCGACGGCGGCAAAAGCTTCGAGCCCGATGCTCTTGAAGCCGCGATTAACGCTATCGGGGGCTTCCCCTTCATGTTACAGCTTGCGGGTTATCGCACCTGGCGCATGGCCGAGGATTCAAACATCGTGGATATCTTAAGCGTTAACGCCGCAGCAAGCATCGCGCGCAAGGAGCTGGATGAAAGAGTCTACGAAGCGGTGTGGTTTGAGCTGAGCGAAGCCGACAAATCCTTCCTTTGGGCAATGACGCAAGACTCAGGAGCGACGAAGCAGACAGATTTGGCCGCCAGATTAGATAAGAGAAGCGGTCATGTTTCGAGATACAAGAAACGTCTGTTGCAGCATGGTGTTATCCAAGAGCGGTCAAAGGGCTTGCTCGAATTCTGCCTGCCGGGATTCAGAGAGTACTTCTTCGAACGCATCGCAGAGGAGAGGGACCTGTAGGTTTGTGGCTTCTCTTTTGGGACGGATGTGGGGGGTGCCGCGAATTGTCTGAACGAAAAATCGTTCAGACAATTCGGGTTTTGGGTGTATTCGGGTGATTGAGCCGGTTGTCTGAACGATTTTTCGTTCAGACAACCGGGGAGGTGCCCGCGAAGGGCGCTGCGCCAGCGGCGTCGAGCCGCAAGCCTCCCGTAGGCGCCTGACGAAGTCGGCGCCATCTGGTGCTGCGGACCGGCTGCCCCTGCGAGGTGTCGCGGACTTCGTCTCGCGACTACGTGTCGTTGCGACCGTCCAGTGCTCACACGAAGCCCAGTGTGTCTTCCACGCCAAAGTCGAATGAATTCGACTTGCTCTGGCGAATCTGGGGGATTGCCGTAAATGTCTGAACGATTTTTCGTTCAGACAATCTGGATGGTGTCTTCAAAAGGGGCTTCGCGACTGCACCGGCGATCAAAAACGCTTCAACAGCAAACATATGTCGTGAAAAGATGCCGAAGTGTTAAGGGTTAGCCGAAAGCATCGAGTAGCCAAGAATCCGCAACGCTGTGACCTGCGGTTTTGCAAGCTTCAACAGCCGTCTACTCGCGTGTTCGCCAAAACCCTTAACACTTCGGCATCTTTTTGATTGCGAGACCCTCTTGACGCTTTGTTGGCCAACGGCGCGCTCTTATTCCTCCTTGCCGAACATCACGCTGAACACGTAGCGCAGAATCGCGCTGCGACGGATGATGCCGACCAGCGTGCCGTCGGCGTTGACCACGGGCAGCTTCTTGAACTTGCGCTTGGACAGCGTGTTCGCCACGCGGCCGATGCTCTCGTTGGGCGTCGCGCAAACGACCTTGCTCGTCGCCAGTTCCATGACGTTGCGGGTCTTGAGCTCGGCGATCTTATCCTCAAGCGGCGCGGCGTCGAAGTACAGCATGGACGCGGCGTCGCCGTTGAAGATGGAGTGCGCGCGGTGCTGCGCCACGGCCCTCATGATGTCGCCGTCGCTGATGAAGCCCACGACGCGCTGTTTGTCGTCAACCACGGGCATGCCGGATACGCCGTGCTCGATGAGCAGGCCGCATGCCTCGCCCAGTGTCGCACCCATGGGGCACGCAAACGGCTCGCGCTCCATGATCTGCTCGATGCTCGTGCCCTCGGTCTCCAGGGGGATGTTGTCGGGGATGATCTCTGTCATGGCTTACGCCTCCTCGGTCTGAGCGGCGGCAGCGGCTGCGCGCTTCTTGGGGTTTCTGATCTTGATGATGCCAAAGACGAGCGAGACAAGTCCGATGCCCGCGCACGCCATGTACGCGGCGCTCGTGCCGGACACGGTCGCGGCCACAGTGGAAGCACCGCCCGCGCTGGCGCTCATGGTAACGGAGGTCATCAGCGTCACGATGATCGCCGTGCCCAGGCCGCCGGCAACCTGCCTGCCGGTGTTTGCAATCGCGTTGCCGTGGGCGATCAGGTTGTTCTCAAGTGCGTTGACGCCCCAGGTGTTGACGGGCATGTTAGCCAGCGACTGGCCAGCCGCCTGCGCGGCGCACAGGACGGCGACGAGCACGATGGGGGAGTCCGCGCCCATGCGCGACAGGGCGAACAGCGCCGCCGTCATCATCGTAAGGCCGATGATCGAGATCGTCCTCGGCCCGAACTTGTCGAAGATGACGCCGGACAGCGGGCTGATGATGATGCCGACCGCAGCGGCGGGCAGCATGACCATGCCGGTCTCGAGCGCGGAGGCACCCATGGCTGTCTGCAGCAGGATGGGCAGCAGCGTGTTGGTGACCAGGCATGCTGCGTTGATGAGCGTGACGACGATGGCCGCCACGCAGAAGTCGCCGGATTTGAGGCAGCGCAGTTCGAGCAGGGGCTCGTCGAGCTTGAGCTGGCGGCGGACAAAGAGCGCCAGGCAGACAAAGCCTGCGGCGATAGCGACAAGGACGACGGGGCTTGTCCATCCGAGTGAGGACACGCTTGAGAAGCCGTAGAGCATGCCGCCGAAGGCGACGGTGGAGAGGATGACGGAGGGGACGTCGAGCTTGGGGCGCTTGAGCTCGCCGACGTTTTCGAGCAGGAACATGCCGGCGATCAGGATGACGAGCGCCAACGGGACGATGCAGCCGAGCGTGACGCGCCAGCCGTAGGAGTCGATGATCGCGCCGCCGACGACGGGGCCGACCGCAGGGCCGGCGGACATGACGATGCCGGCGATTCCCATGGCTGTGCCGCGCTTCTCAACGGGGAAGACGAGCATGGGAACGACGGCTACCAGCGGCAGCAGCACGCCGGAAGCCGCAGCCTGCAGCACGCGTCCGCAGATGAGCAAGAAGAAGGTCGGCGACAGCGCGCACAACGCTGTGCCGATGGCAAAGGTGCCGGTAGCGGCAAAGAAGAGCCTGCGCGTGCTAAAGCGGTCGATGAGGAACGCGGAGACGGGGACCATGATGCCGCTGACGAGCGGGTAGATGGACATGATCCACTGAGCGGTTGACGCGTCAATGGCGAAATCGGCCATGATGACCGGCAGCGCTGGGGACATGACGGTCTGGTTGAGCAGGGCGAGGAAGGCGCCAAAGACGACGACGCCGACGATGCGCACCTGGCGCGAGGTGGTTTTGGATTGACTCAAAGGAATCCTCCTGTTGATCGATATGAGAGATAGTCGGCTGGCCGGCGCCAAGGCCGGCGACGGCGATCTCTAGATCAACATGAAGGACAGCGAGGGTGTTGCAGGGGTGCACGGCATCGCCTGCACGGCGTCAAACGACGCGATGCGGCGGATGTGTCGGAATATGTGAGCGAGGTCCCTGAACATAACAGCCTGACATACTACCACGCGCCCACCGCGCCGCCGCCGACTGTTTGCATAGCGACAACTTGCGGAGGCGGAGGCGGGAGGGGCTTTCGTCGCAAACTGGGTGGTTCGAGTTTTTGAACGTTTGAGACTAGACGCTCAAACTGTTGTTTTCCTGGAACGGGGTCTCCGCTGGGCATTTCCGCCTCTGAACGGGGTCGCGGTTCTGCGACCCCGTTTGGAGGAGTGCGTGACACCAAATGTCACTGGTACAAGTGGTGTCACGGCTTGGGCAATCGTTAGCTGTTGTCAGGCTGAGGCGTGCGAATCGTCTCCTTGTCCGTCGGAATCTCCACAGGAGTATCAGTCGGCGGCGTCGGCGCCACGTACACGTACTTGACGAACGTGAACTCGCCGAGCTTCTTGGTGAAGGGCTCTTTGGTGGTGTAGAGCTCGTAGACCTTGCCATCTGTGAGCGCGCTTGAGGCTACGTCCAGGCTAAGCCTGGTGATGAAGAACGAGCTCGCAGAGTCGATCGCGATAGCATCACCGCCGTCTTTGGGCTTGAGGATGAAGTCGGATGCCTTGAGATTGTCTTGGAGCTCCTTGGCAAACCATGCCCTGATCGTGGTAGTGGAGCCGTAGTCGATGCATCTCACACTCTGAGCAGCCTCCGACAGACCGGTCTCATCGGCATTCGGCTCGCGTGCGAGGAGGATTGCCTTCCATTTCTCAGCACCGACTTCCTTACCGTTCTCGTAATTCCCGGTGTGCTTCGTGACTTCAATCGCCACTGTGTCGCCTACTTGGGGCAGGTATATCGTACTGCGGCCCCTGTTGAAAAAGCCGTAGTCGGTGGAGAGCTTGACGCTTGCGGTGTAACCGGTGCCATACTTCCCGTTCAAGCCGCCGCCGCCGAGGTCGGACTCGGCGATAACGCTGCCCTTGGAGGTGACGAGCTGCATGATTACCTGCGTCTTAATACCCGCGATTACGGTGTTCGGCACAAGTTTGACGGCATGGACCTTGGGCCAGGCGGCGGTGAATCTCACGGCGGTATTGCGGTAGACGAGCCTGAAGGTCTGGCCCTCTTCAAGCTGTGTGGATGTCGTCAACGCGATTTGGCCACCGTCTTGCTCCACAGATGCAATCGGGGTCTTTGCCAACGTCTCCTCGTTGAACAGCTTGAAGTCTTCCGGTTTCACGTTGTCGGGTGCGTTTTTGAGCGTGGCGAGAATGCGGATGCCGTCGTGCTCGGCTGCTGCCAGGCACGCGCCGACGTATACCGTGACAGGCGTTACCTTGTTGTATTTGGAGTTGTCCGAATACTCTTTGCTTATCTTGTCGATAACTTTGATTTTACAAGTGCCTTCGTGTTTTGCTATGACCTCGCCGCTGCGTTTGCCGACTGAGGCAATAAACGAGTTGCTGCTGGAGAAGCGAACGATATCGGTTGAAGTGGCAGGGGTCTTGGTCGCAGTAATCGCGGCTGTGTCTCCGACAGCCTTGAGGTTGATTTCTGTCGGCGTAACGGTGATCTTCGTTGCACGCTGGAGGACCGTGAACGACTTTGTCGCGAGCTTCTTGCCGCTTTTCCTCGACAGAGCTGTGACGGTGACCTTTCCGGGCGCGGTGGGCTTAAGCTTGCCGGTTGTCAAGCCGATGGTCGCTACCTTTTTGTTGGAGACCTTCCACTTCACATATTGCCCTTCAAGCTTCAGGCTGTAGGAGTGACCGGTGTATATGGGAGACGGCGCTTTCGCCCCGCTCTTGAGCGTGATTTCGCTCGCTGCAAGCGCCGTGCCCGGCGCTATCGCGACGGCTGCCACGCATGCTGCCACTGCGATGATTGCCAGCCTTGTCCACTTTCTTCTGATCATGTTCTCGCCCCCTTCGGTGAAACACGTTCTGATACGTGTACAACTATACCAGCTGACAAACTTGCGTTGGAGCACGCCGATACATATGTGCGAGAAAAACTACCCGTCCGGATGGCCTCAGAGAGCCGCAAGCTTTGCTATGTGCATTGCGCAAATACCTGTAGACTATAGGGTTGAATCCAGAAGAGGAGGCTTCATTGGACACCAAGATCACCCATATCATCAACAAGGCTCTTGATGGCAATCTGCTCGACCGCGATGAGATCATCGCCCTGCTCTCCGTCGAGAACCTTTCTGCCGAGGCATTTGCCATCCAGCAGGCTGGCCGCGCGTTCACGTCCGAACTCTGCGACGGCGAGGCAGAGATCCACGCGCATGTTGGCCTCGACGCCGGCGCCTGCCCCAGCGACTGCAAGTTCTGCGCCTTCGCGGCATCCAACCGCCTGTTCAAGGGCCATCAGGAACACCCGATCGAGACCGTCGTCAAAGAGTCCCTCGAGCTCGAGGCCGCTGGCGCCAACGCCATCTACCTCGTGACCACGACACGCTACTCGCAGGAGAAGTTCCTCGAGGTCGGCAAGCAGGTCATGGCCGCGCTCAAGCCCGAGACACCTTTGATCGCCAACATCCCCGATTTTGACGAGGATTACGCCAAGGAGCTCGTCAAGGTTGGCTTCAAGGGCTGCTACCACGTCGTCCGCCTGGGCGAAGGCGAGTTCACGCGCTGCAAGGTCGAAGACCGCCTGCGCACCATGCGCGCGGCCAAGGATGCCGGCCTGGTGCTCGGCCACTGCATCGACCCCATCGGCCCCGAGCATACGCCCGAGCAGATCGCCGACAGCATCCTGCTGGCTCGCGAGTTCGAGGTTGCCTTCTCCGGTGCCATGCGTCGCAACACGGTTGCAGGCACGCCTTTCGAGAAGTTCGGCAACATCCCGTACGGTCGCCTCGCCGTCTACGCTGGCGCATGCGCGCTCGCGACCGGCACCGGCATCAAGGGCAACTGCACCCACGAGCCCTCTACCCTGTGCGCGCAGGCGGGCGCCAACGTCATGTGGGCGTCTCGCGGCACCGATCCGCGCGATACCAACATGGAGACCGCGCGCGGCCTGTCTGTCAACCAGGTTCGCGAGATGTACTTCGAGACCGATTGGAAGGTCCACGAGGGCCCGTCGCGTTTTTATCGCTAGGGGAGCGGTTGGTTGACGGCATCGCGTGAGTGTTTGCCGGCTCACTGTAAGTCACGTCAACGCCCGCGCGTCAGCATCATCGGGCTTCGGACCTCACGTAGGGGAGGGACCCTGTCCCTCCCCATGCACGATGCGTTATCGACAGCGCAGCGAATGCAAACGACAGACAACCACATCGCGGTTCAACGTACCTGCACGGTACATGGGGAGGGACAGGGTCCCTCCCCTACGAAGGCCCTCGCAGTTGAGTTTTGATTGCAGGTGCAATCCGTAGGCACCAGACGAAGTCGGCGCCACCGTAGCAAGCAACCGCAACGCCGATGCGTCAGCATCGTCGGGCCGCAACCGCCCACTACCCCTGCTGCATCAACTTGCTGCGCAGGGGTTCTTGGGCTTCGAGCACATTGAGTGCCCTGCAGCTCCCAAAGGCCCTGTCACCCAACACAGCGACGTCGTCGGGGAAGAACACCTCCGCCAGCTCCTTGCAGCCAAAGAACGCGCGAGCTCCCAGCAGCTCGAGCCGCTCCGGCAAGCGCGCAGCCTTGAGCTCGACGCAACCGGAAAACGCCCTCTCTCCAATACGCGACACGCTGTCGTGCAACTCAATCACCTCGAGTGCTCGGCAGTTCATGAACGCCTTGGCGCCGATCTCGACCACGCTGTCGGGGATAACCACGCGCCTCAGCGCATTGCATCCTTGAAACGCCCCATCAGGGACCGCGCGCAGTCCTTTGGGCAGCGCGATCTCCTCAAGTGACTGGCAGTGCTCGAACACCGCCTCGCCCAAACTCGTCAGCGTCGAGGGCAGGCTGATGCTTCGCAACCCCATGCAACCAGAGAACGCGCGCGATCCGATCGAGGCTACGCCCTCTGGGACGCACATCTCGACGATCTCATCGATGCCCCTAAAGACGCCCTCGCCGATTGCAACGGTACCGGCAGGTAGAGCCGGACCAGCGCTGATGTCAGCGCCGGCCTTTGGCTCCCAGCTCTCTATCGAGAATGTGAACGGCATTGTTCGGCAGCGCCTCTAGGAACGCTTGCCGCAGCAGCAGCCAGCACCGGCGTTGACGGTGGGATCTGGCATGACGTAGTTGGAGGGGTCGCCGCTGACCCACCAGTTGTTCCCATCGGCTCTAAAGCGCGGGTCGGGGTTGATGACGGCGGGCTCGAAGCCGGCGGCCTTGATCGCGGCGACGGCGTCCTCGACGGTGTAGCCGTTCCAGACGTCCTTGTTGAAGTCGACGTCGCGCGGGTTGGCGCCGCGCTCGACGGTCACGCCGCATGCGCCGGAGTACAGGGCTTCGGGCATGGGCGGATGGCAGCTGACGCAGCGGATGGAGGCGCCGACAACCAGGCGTACCACGGCGAGGATCTGCAGCTTGCGCTCGTCAGGGATCTCCGGCATGCCCTCGAACGGGGTGCCGGGGACGTTAACCCTGAACATGACGCCCACGCCGTAGGGGTGCAGGGACATGTTGTAGAGGATCTTGTCGGCGAGCTCCTCGTTGGTGTGCTCGCAGCCAATGGGCTCGATGCAGGTGCCCCAGCGCAGCGGGGAGTCCGCGATGGCGCGGATGGTCTGCTCGCGCAGTGCGGGGTCAAACGGCGTGTCGATGCCTTCGCGCATGCGGTTGACGTGGTAGGCGCTCGTCGCGCCGGCCTGGTAGGCGGCCTCTGCCATGGCAGGGGTCATCTCGCCGACGTTGAGGTTGATCATGTAGTCGCCGGGCACGGCTGCGCGGATGTCGTGCAGCCACTCCGTGAGCGTGGCGAGGTCGTAGAACTCCGTGGAGCGCAGGGTGAGCGTCGTGACGCCGGCCTCGACGTAGGCGCGGGCCATCTCGATGACCTCTTCCTTCGTGTAGATGACCTCGTCTTTGACCAGGCCCCACTCCGTCCCAAAGGAGCAGAACTTGCAGTTCATATCGCAGCTGCACATGTCGACGCCGATGGCGCCGGCGATGCCGCAGCGGTTCTTGGAGGCGACGTGCGCGACCTTGTTGGCACATTTGCGCAGGTAGGCAACCTCTTCGGATGCAGGATCGAGCTCGAGCAGCCTGATGATGACATCACGCGGCTGGATCGCCAGACGCAGGGACTCGTCGGTCACCTGGTCGATGAGCTCTTTGATTTCCTGGTTCATTCCCTCTCTCCTTTGTTGACGGGCGCTTGGCCCTTGGGTTACGTAGCTTTGCCCCCGTAAGGGAGGGACCGAAGTCCCTCCCCATAAACCGCACATTAATCGGCAGCCTCTAGCGCCAGGTGGTAAACCTCTTCTGCAGCCAGGCGCTGAAGTAGTTCAAGACCGTGACGGTGGCGCCGCAGGTGATGATGCCTGCGTAGATATTGGCGTAGTTGGCAAACACGTTCGCGTTCGAGATCCAGTAGCCGATGCCGCTCTTCGCACCAAAGGACTCCGCATACATCAGCATCAAAAAGCCCGTGGTCAGCGACACGCGCAGGCCTTTCAAGACGTCCGGCACGATGTAGGGCAGGATGATCTTGGTGATCATCGTGACGTTGGAGACCTTCATCACGCGCGCGCTGTCGAGGATGGCCGGCGGCAGCGAGCCCACGCGCAAGATCATGCTCAGAAATTGCGGCCAGAACACGCCGATGAGGATGACCATGATGGCAGCCCAGCGGTAGGTCGGCATGATGATGACGAGAAACGGCGTGAAGACGACCGACGGGATCGGCGCGAACACGTTGGCGATGGGGTAGAACATCGCGCGCAGGCGCGGGATCCAGCCGCAGATGACGCCCAAGATCACGCCCAGCAAGGTGCCGAGTATAAAGCCCGTGAGCAGCAGTTGCAGCGACGAGACCACGTTGAGGGCGAGCTCAGGCCCGTGCTCCACGAAGACGTTGAAGACGTTTTCCGGGGAGGGGACGAGCACGTTGTGCGCGATGGCGAGCTTGGGGCCAAAGACCTCCCATGCGATGAAGAGCAGCCAGACCATGCAGATGATGTCGCTTGAGCCTGCGGGCATGGGGTCCTTCTTGCGGCCGTGCGCGATGGCGATGAGGTAGAGCGCCTCCGTGATGCCGATGGCGACAAGGAGGCCCAGCGGGTCGCTCACGTTGCGGCGCGCGTCCGGCACGGCGACGATGGTGATGACCAAGGCGACCAACAGCAGGTGCGCCAGGATGAAGCGGCGCTTTATCGACTTCGTCACAAGACATCGCCTCCCTCGTAGACGCGTTCGCGGTCGGTCTGGTCGAGCTTGGTCTCCTCTGCGTTGTAGAACAGGTCGAGCAGCTTGGAGCGCATCTGCTGGTACTCGCCGGTCTTCGCGAACTTTTCCGGGTCGCGCGGGCGCGGGGCGCTGACGCGGAACTCGTCGAGGAAGCGGCCGCCGCTCATGAAGATGATGCGGTCTGCCAAAAGCAGGGCCTCGTCGACGTCGTGGGTGACGAAGACGGCGGTCTTGGCGTTGTTGCCGTCCATCCACAGCTCCTCCATCAGCACCTGCAGCTCGCGGCGCGTCTTGACGTCGAGGGCGCCGAAGGGCTCGTCGAAGAGCAGGGTCTCCGTGTCCATGGCGAGTGCGCGGGCGATGGCGACGCGCTGCTGCATGCCGCCGGAGAGCTGGTAGGGGTAGAGGTCTGCAGCCTTGCTCATGTTGACGCGGGCAAGGTACTCGTCTGCGATCGCGGAGATCTCGGCCTTGCCGAGCTTACGGTCCAGCTCAACGGATGCCTGGTTGATGCCGAACTCGATGTTTTTCTTGGCGGTCATCCAAGGGAACAAGGAGTAGTTCTGGAACACGACGGAGCGGTCCAGGCCGCAGCCGTCGAGCGGCTTGCCGTTGATGGAGATCTCTCCGTGGATGGGTTTTTGCAGGCCGGCCAGGATGCGCAGCGTCGTCGACTTGCCGCATCCGGAGTGTCCGACGAGGCAGACGAACTCGCCTGCTGCGACCTCGAGGTCGAGGTGCTTCAAGACGAGGTCTTCCTCGGCGATGTCCTCGAAGGCGGGACGGCGCCTCTTGGAGGAGTCGAGGTCCTCGTAGACAAAGCAGACGTCCTTCAGGCTCAGGGTGCCCAAGCTCGCCCTCCTTTCATTGGTTCGCGGTTAAACGCACGGCGCGGCGGCCCCGTGGGAACCGCCGCTGTTCGCGCTGTTGCTTCATGTTCGGTGCAAGAATGGCAAAACCGCCGGTTACGTAGGGGAGGGACCGAAGTCCCTCCCCATAAGCTCGCTTAATCAGCGCTTTCCTAGTTGTACTTGGGGTAGTCCTCGGCGAGCTTCTTGTAGGTTGCGTTGTCCGGCTCGCGCTCGAGCAGGGTGTCGAGTGCCTTCTTGTAGACGAAGGGCACAGCGTAGTCGGCCATGTCGTAGTCGCTTTGCTCGATCTCGCCGATGCTCATCATGGCCTTGTAGTACTCCACGACCTCCTTGGTGTGGGGGTCGGGGGAGAGGTCCATGACGTTGCGGTAGCTGTCGGTGCCGTACATGGCGGCCTCGACGTAGTCCTTGGGCTGTGCGGAGTACTCCACCAGGCGCTTGATGACGTCTTCCTTGTTGTTGAGATAGTAGTCATAGCCGCGGATGAGGGCGATCTCGAAGTCGACCAGGGACAGGAACTTCTTGTGGTAGGCCTCCTCGGAGCAGTTCTGGCGGCAGCAGGGGTAGTTGCCGGTCACGTCTGCGGGGATGCCTGCGACCTTGATGTCGTCCATGGAGCTGGAGTAGGAGTAGCCCATGGCGTTGTTGGTGATGAACAGGTCGCACTGGCCGGAGCGCAGGCCCTCGAGGGCGGTGGTGGGGTTGTCGACGTACTCGAACTCGACGTCCTTGCCCAGCTCCAGGCCGTTGTTCTGCAGGTAGGCCTTGAGGAAGATCTGGCCGGACTCCTCGCGGCTGCAGTTGATCTTGAGGCCGCGGAAGTCCTCTGCGGTCTTGAGCTCGCGGTCGAACTTGGTGGTGGAGATCATCTCGGAGCCGTTGAGGATGGTGCCGCCAAAGACGTAGACCTCGGTGCCCTGAGAGACGTAGGAGCAAGCGGGGACGACGCCGAAGAGGTCGATGTCGAGCTTGTTGACGGACATGGATGCCATGGCGTCTGCGAGGGCGACGGTCTGGAACTCGACGTCGCAGCCCTCCTCCTTGAAGTAGCCGAGCTGGTCGGCGAGGATCGCGGGTGCGATCTTGATGAGCTTGCCGGTGACGGCGCAGACGAGGTGCTCGCCTTTGCCCTCGCTCATGAAGGCCTCTTCCTTGGCCTCGCTGCCACCGTTGCTGGAGTCATTGCCGCCGCAGCCTGCAAGCGCACCTGCTGCTGCGATGGTTGCAGCGCCTGTTGCTGCGGTCTTCAGGAAGCCGCGACGAGTGAAGTTTGCCATGCTGTTCTTCTCCCTTACACTTGCGTCGCTGCAGTCCCTCTCAGGGTGCATTCATACAGACGCAATCCAGTAGTTGGACTCAGTCTAGCAGAGAAGACGCAATTAGTGGACGAGAACGAATAGTTGTAAGTTGCTACTATAACATACCAAGGAGGTAGGTAATTGTGTGGCGCCGGTGGGCGGTCGGGGGAGCGGGGGGCGGGATTCACGCGGGTCTGGGCGCCTCGAGGCGATCTGGTTTGCGCGCGAACTGGGTAGTTTCGAGCTTTGTTTTCGCGATCTGGGTAGTTTTGTCAGAGCTCGGCGAGCAAGCCTACAAGCCGCATGCCCCTGACCTGCGGTTTTGCAAAGCCAACTCCGCTTGCGCGTTCCAAATGACGAAGCGAACTACCCAGATTGCGATTTCAAAGCTCGAAACTACCCAGTTCCGCGATGTTTTCGCCAGGATTCACCCAGATTGGCGCAAGCGATGGAGGCAGGCGATGGGGTGTCAGGTCTCATCCGTCCAAACCGCAGGTGGTGACGCACCTCCGTCCCGCCTCTCTCGCGGCGCAAAAAGGCCCGACCCCAAAAGCGTGGGGGTCGGGCCTTCATCGTTGCAGCTCTCAGTCTCTAGCGGTCCATGTCCTCGAGCAGGCCGTGGCGCTCGTAGCGGGTGATGCGGCTGGGATGGTTGTCCTCGTCGACAAAGACGACGCGGGGCGGGTTGGCCTCGATTTCGTCGCTGTCCATCAGCGCATAGCACATGATGATGACCTTGTCGCCCACGGACACGCAGCGCGCCGCCGCGCCGTTGAGGCAGATCATGCCGCTGCCGCGCTCGCCTGCGATGACGTAGGTCTCGAAGCGCTGGCCGTTGTTGACGTCGACGATCTGCACCTGCTCGTACTCGCGGATGCCTGCTGCCTCCATCAAGTCCTCGTCGACGGTGATGCTGCCGACGTAGTCGAGCTCGGCCTGGACGACGGTTGCGCGGTGGATCTTACCCTTCAGCATGTTCAAAAGCATGGTTTCTAAAAGCCCTTCTTGGATCTTTCCTACTTATTTGGTGTATCTGTCAGGCGGGGCATTTGCCGCCCCGCTCTTGAAACTGAACTCGGCTCTGGCGTCTTACTCGCCAAAGATGAAGTTGTCGATCAGGCGGGTCTTACCGATGTAGACCGCCATGGCGACGAGTACGGGGCCGTCGGCCTGCTCGACGGGCTTGATGCCGTCCCAGGAGACCATCTCGACGTAGTCGATGCGAGCCAGCGGCTCGGCCTCGATCAGCGCCTTCATAGCGCCGAGCACCTTGGCCGCGTCGCGCTCGCCAGCCTCCATGAGGCGCATGCCCTCGGCAACGGCGCGGGACAGGACCAGGCCGGCCTTGCGCTCCTCCTCGGACAGGTAGGTGTTGCGGGAGCTCTTTGCCAGGCCGTCGGCCTCGCGGACGATGGGGCAGCCCACAACCTGCACGTTCATGTTGAGGTCGCGCACCATGCGGCGAACGACGGCAAGCTGCTGTGCGTCCTTCTGGCCAAAGTAGGCGCGGTCGGCCTCTGCGATGTTCATCAGCTTGCTGACGACGGTGCACACGCCGCGGAAGTGCGTCGGGCGGGTCTTGCCGCAGAGCTCGGCGGTGATGCCCTCGACGTTGACGAAGGTGCTGGCGTCGGGAGCGTAGAGCTCCTCGGGCTCGGGGTGGAAGACGAGCGTGGCGCCCGCGTCCTCGATCAGGCGCTTGTCAGCCTCGAAGTCGCGGGGGTAGGTTGCCAGGTCCTCGTTGGGGGCGAACTGGATCGGGTTGAGAAAGACGCTGACCATGACACGGTCGTTTTCCGCGACGGCGCGTTCGATCAGGCTCCTGTGACCCTCGTGCAGATAGCCCATGGTGGGGACGAGGCCAACGCTCAGGCCCTCGGCCTTCCACTCGCGGATAACCTTCTTGGCCTGCTCGACAGTAGTTGCAACGGTAAGCATGGGATGTGCTTCCTTTCGGGTTTGCTCAAATGCGACTTGAAATCGGATCGATCGCCCAGCCGGGCAATCAGAGGGGTTTGAAAATCAGCGGGTCAAAAGCTTAGTACAGCTTCTCCAAAACCTCGTCGTCGATCTTGAAGGTGTGCTCCTCGCTGGGGAAGGTGCCCGCCTGAACCTCGTTGATGTAGGCGGCAAAGCCCTCGCGCATGGCCTGGCCGACGTTGGCGAACTGCTTGACGAACTTGGGGCAGAAGTCGCTGAACATGGAGAGCATGTCCTGGTAGACGAGGATCTGGCCGTCGCAGCCGGCACCGGCGCCGATGCCGATGGTCGGGACGTCGACTGCCTCGGTGACCAGCGTCGCGAGCTTGGCGGGAACGGCCTCGAGCACGATTGCGAAGGCGCCGGCCTCCTGCAGAGCGCGTGCGTCCTCGATGAGCTTGCGGGCTGCAGCCTCGCTCTTGCCCTGAACCTTGAAGCCGCCAAAGGCGTTGATGGACTGCGGGGTCAGACCAATGTGTCCCATGACGGGGATGCCGGCGGCGACGATGGCGGCAACCTGCGGGCAGACCTCGCGGCCACCCTCAAGCTTGACGCAGTTGGCGCGGCCCTCCTTGAGCAGGCGGCCAGCGTTGGTCACGGCCTGCTCGACGCTGACCTCGTAGGACATGAAGGGCATGTCGCAGACGATGAGGGCGTTCTTGGCGCCGCGGGCGACGGCAGCGGAGTGGTGGATCATGTCCTCCATGGTGACGGAGAGGGTGTCCTCGTAGCCGAGCACGACGTTGCCGAGGGAGTCGCCGACGAGGATGCCGTCGATGCCGGCCTCGTCCTCGAGCTTGGCGGTGGAATAGTCGTATGCGGTCAGCATGCTGAGCTTGCGGCCCTCGGCCTTGGCCTGTGCGAAGGTTGCGACGGTGTTCTTCATGGTGGATTGCTCCTTAGCTTGATGTTCGAATCCGTGTCTTTGTTTGCTTGCGGGTGGTGCGTGTCGGGCTTGCGGGCCCGTATGGTTTGCGTTGCTTGCGCGGCGCTACTTGGCGGATGCGCCGAGCATGTCCTCGAGCGGCGCATAGTCGCGCTCGGGGTGGCGGCGCTTGGCAAGCTCGCAGGCGGCCAGCGACAGCAGTGCGTACTCGCTTCGCTTGCGGCCCTCAAGCGCCTCGAGGTGACGCGCCACGGTCGTCGTGTCGTTGCGCTCGACGGGGCCGGTGAGCGCGTCTTGCGGACCACGGGCGGCGATTGCCTCGCAGTTGCCGATGAAGAGCGCGCGGGTCGCGGAGAAGGCCTGATCGGCCGTGAAGCCGCACTCCTCGAGGAGCGCCAGGCCCTCGCTCGCCAGACCGCAGACCAAGTTGCTCATGAAGACGGCGGCGGCGTGGTAGCGGACTTTATCGGCAGCGTCGATGCAGGCGTGCTGGTTGCCGCATGCGTTGAGCAGCGCCTCTGCGGCCTTGACCGCAGTAGGGTCGCCCTCGAGGGTGAAAAACGCGCTGGCCAGCGGGTTTGCGGCAGCGGCCTCATCGGCGGGCAGCGTGCTTACCGCTGCGAGGGGATGGACGCTCGCGCAGGCGGCGCCGGCGGCGCGGGCGGCGTCGAGCTCGCAGGAGCCGAGGGCCCCGCTTGCATGGGCGACGACCTTACCGCACAAATCGCCGTCAGCGGCAGCGGCCAGCTCGCCGGCAACCTGGGAGATCGTGCCGTCGGGCGTCGTTATGAAGATGAGATCAGTGGATTCAAGAAGCTCGCGCAGCGAAGTAAACGATGCGGTGCCCGTCCGCTTTGCGGCGGCATCTGCACTTGCTTGCGTGCGACTGGCGTACCCGGAGATTGTCGCGCCGTGCGATGCGGCGTGCAGTCCCAGAGCTACCCCGACTTTTCCGGCTCCCACGAACCCTACGCGCAACGGCGCGCCTAGCTCTGCAGGGCACGGACCAGACATCGTGGTCACGTTCATGCCTTTCGTTATGTGCTGCGAGGCTGGATGCCCGGTCCTTCCAGGTCACCCGCACTCCTTACGATGCCGGAGTATACGACAGTCAATGAAAGGCTTGCAAGGCTCTAACGCGCGTGCGGGGTAGTCAATTCCTTGCGATTGTCCGAATACCGCGTTTTTGGGGACGGTTAGGGGAGGGACGAGGAGGGGTGATGGGTGTGTGTTGACACCAGATGTACCAGTGACTAAAGGTGTCACACGAGGAGCTTCGGGGGTGCCTAAAAGCCGTTTGTGTGACACCTTTTGTCACTGGTACACCTGGTGTCAACGTTGAGTCGTGGCTAGATTTAAAAAGTGCACGAAGTGTTAAGGGTTGAAGCGACCGGCCAAGTAGACGGCAATTGATGCTTGCAAAACCGCAGGTCAGAGCGTTGCCGATTTCGGGCTACTCGACAACTTGTCTCAACCCTTAACACTTCGCGTACTTTTTGTTTTCGATTGCGCGCCCGCGGTGCTTTTGCTCAGACGTTGAACCCAGTGACACACATTGTGCCAGTGACAATGTGTGTCATACGCAAGCTAGCACTCGCTTACTCGGCGAGCTTGGCCTCCATGTACTCGGGGGTGAGGTCGACGCGGGAACCGTCGCCGCGCACCAGAGTACGGAAACCCGCTTGGTAGAACATCTGACGCACCATCGGCACGTCGAGGCCGCGACCGGCGGAGGTGTCCTCAGCGGTGTCGCGGGGGTTGAAGCCGGTCTCGGCCCAGATGGTGTTGGCGCCGCTCATGAGGCTCACGGTGTTGGGCTCGTGCACCGCCATCCAGGGGAAGTCGTCTTGATCGACCATGACGAAGGTCTCGATTGCGCCGATAAGTGCGAGGCGCATGTCCGTGATTTCGTTGGCAAGACCTTCGTAACGTGTGCCGGGTACGGAGTTACGCTTCATGACGCCGGCGCAGTCGTGCAGGCCCATCTCGCGGCCGCGGGCCTGGATTTCGAACAGACGCGTGGCGATGTCCTCGTTGGGCGTCTCCGCGCCGATGGGCTCGCAACAGTCCTGGATGGAGAGGCCGGCCTCATAAGCGGCGCGGATGGTCGCCTCGCGGCGCTCCGGCGCGATCTTGGTGAGCTCGCCCTCACCCAAGCGCTTGACGTGGTAGATGGCGTCGAGGCCTGCGGCCTTGAGCTGCTCGAAGTACTCCTTGTCGGTATCACCGATGTTGCAGACCAGGCGCGTGCTCGCGGGGATGGCGGCGTGCACGGCCTTTACGCAGTCGAGGAAGTACTGCTTGTCGAAGGAGTGCATGGTCATCAGGTAGAGCGCGTAGAGGTCGCCGCCCTTGGTGAAGTCGCGGGCACGCTCGACGACTTCGTCGATCGGCATGGTCACATGGTCGGTAAAGCAGGTGTGGCTCTTGCCAAAGGAGCAGAACTGGCAGTCTGCCTCGCAGGGGTACATGTCGACGCCGATCTGGCCGAGCAACACGGCGGCATTGCCCGTCTTGTCGCGGACGAGGTCGTTGGCAGCACCGCGCACGGCCGTGGCCTCGGGGCTGGCCTCGTCAAGGGCCAAAAGCTCCATGACCTCCTCGTAGCTCGGGGTCTTGCCCTCTTGGGCACGTGCAATGATATCGGCGATTTCTTGTTTCATGCGCTCTCCTCTTTTTGGTGATGTGGAGGGGTGGTAGTTCTGCAAGCCCCTGTGAGCCGTCTGATGACACCAGATGTACCAGTGACAAAAGGTGTCACACCGGGGGCTTTGGGGATGGGTGAGTCGTCCGTGTGACACCTTTTGTCACTGGTACATCTGGTGTCATCTGCGCTCTTGTTGCCCGCTTATTCGGCGAGCTTGGCTTCCATGTACTCGGGGGTGAGGTCGATGAGGGTGCCGTCGGCCAGGGCGATTTTCCTGAATCCTGCCTGGTAGAACATGCTGCGCACGGTGGGGACGTCGAGGCCGTGGTGGCCGGAGGTGTCTTCCGCGGTGTCGCGCGGGTTGAAGCCGGTCTCCGCGCAGATGTTGTTGCCGCCGCTCAGCAGGCTCACGGTGTTGGGCTCGTGGATCGCGAACCAGGGCATCTCGGCCTGACCTGCCATGACGAAGACCTGGACGGCGCCGATGAGCGCGAGGCGCAGGTCCGTGATCTCGTTCTCCAAGCCCTCGTAGCGCGTGCCGGGCACGGAGTTGCGCTTCATGACGCCGGAGCCGTCGTGGATGCCGTACTCGTTGTCGCGTGCCTGGATCTCGAACAGGCGCGTGGCGATGGCCTCGTTGCTGGTCTCCGCGCCGATGGGCTCGCAGCAGTCCTGTACGCGCAAGCCTGCCTCGTGAGCGGCGGCGATGGTTGCCTCGCGGCGCTCCGGAGAGATCTTGGTGAACTCGCCTTCACCCAGGCGCTTGACGTGGTAGGCACCGTCGAGGCCGGCGGCCTTGAGCTTCTTGAAGTACTCCACATCCGTGTCGCCGATGTTAGAGAACAGCAGCGTCTGCGGCGGGATCGCCGCTTTGACGGCCTTTACGCACTCGAGGAAGTAATCCTCGTCGTAGCTATTCATGCACATGAGCCACAGGCCGTAGAGGTCGCCGCCCTTCGTGAACTCCTTGGCGCGCTCGACGACCTCGTCGATCGGCATGGTGACGTGCTCGGTAAAGCACGTGGTCGACTTGGCAAACGAGCAGAACTGGCAGTCTGCCTCGCAGGGGTACATGTCGATGCCGATTTGACCCCACATCGTGCAGGCGTTGCCGGTCTTGGCGCGCACGATATCGTTGGCAGCGCCGCGCACGGCTGTGGCCTCGGGGCTGGCCTCGTCGAGGTTGAGCAGGTAGAGGGCCTCTTCGTGAGTAGGCGCAACGCCCTCCTGGGCACGCGCGATAAGGTCTTGAACTTTCTGGTCCATTTGTCTCTCCAAACGCCTCTTGTCGGAAATAGCAGCGCATCTATTATAGGACGCAAGCCTATAGGCGATAGGTGCCATATTTGGAGATTGTTCGATAACTTGAGCTGTGGCTGGTGGTGACACCTTTTGTCACTGGTACAAATGGTGTCACCACCAGCCACATCGCCGCCAACTGCGCCCTATGCCTCCAGCTGCGCGAGGCGCTCGGCAAAGCGCTTGGCGCGGGCATCGAGCATGAGGGTCTCGCTGCGGTCGTAGTAAGCATCGCAGCCGTGCTTGGCGATGAAGGCAGAGAGCACCTTGTTCATGGTCATCTCGTTGAGTGCCAGGGTCATCTCGTTGCCAGCGCCCCAGGCAGCGTCAATGAAGTCGAGCGCCGCGGCAAGCTCGCTCTCGATCCTCGCACCTGCTGCCTTGTGCTCCGTTAGGCGTGCGTTGTAGTCAGCGGCGACGTCTTTGAGGGTCGCACCGCCGCCGGCGAGCTGCGCTGCCCATGTGCGCAGGCTCTCGATGACGCCATGCTCGACGCTGCGGGCCATCGCATCGTTTCTGTAGCGGATGGCATCCGCCTCGAGGCGCTCAGCGCGCTCGTCAGCCGCCTGGGTCAGCGCGTCGGCGGGGTTGTCGGCGCCTTTCGCCGCAACCAGTGCTGCCCTGAGCTGAGCCAGCTCACGCTCTTGCTCAACATCGGACTCAGCATGCGCGGCCAGCGCATCGACCAGCAAGCCGCTCAGCGCTGCGCGCTCGTCGAAGCCTGCTTTGGCGGCCTTTGTCACGAGCCTCTCGTCGGCCGAGCCCGCCAAGATTTCCTCGATGCGGTAATCGGCGGCATAACTGCTGAATAGGCGCAGGTAGACGCAGAAGTCTGCCGCGATCGACGCTGTCTGGAGGTATTGGCCCACGAGCTCGTCGTCGATCTCCAGGCCGTTTTCCTCGTACAGACGCATCATGTTCGACAGATCCATCCATGCGCGCGCCGTAACGAACTCGCGGCTACGGCCCTTGGACTCCATGTGGTAGAAGCAGTCCGGGCGCATGTCGAGGAAGCTCACCACGGCAGGGTGCGCGCCGCTTGCTACGGCGTACTCGCGCCATGCGGCCAGGTCCGGCTCGACCTCGATGCGCTTGACGCGGTCCATTGTCACAACGTCGAACTGCCGCGCGCTCTTGTTGTACTCGAGCGGGTTGCCTGCGCTGACTACGACCCAGCCGTCGGGTACGCGGTGGTTGCCGAGCATCTTGCTTTGGAGGAAGCGCAGCATCATCGGCATGAGGGTCTCGCTCACGCAGTTGATCTCGTCGAGGAAGAGGATGCCCTCCTTGCGGCCGGTCTTCTCGATGTTCTCGTAGATGCTGGCGATGATCTCGCTCATGGTGTACTCGGAGATGTCAACGTCATGGCCGCCGTAGCTGCGCTTCGTGATGAAGGGCAGGCCCATCGCGCTTTGGCGCGTGTGGTGTGTCATGGAGTAGTCGACGAGCCCCAAGTCGAGCTCTGCGGCGACCTGCGCCATGATCGCGGTCTTGCCGATACCCGGCGCGCCGAGCAGGAAGATGGGGCGCTGGGTCTCGATCGGCATGGCGTACTCGCCAAAGGCGTCTTTGGTGAGATATGCGATGCAGGTCTTCTTGACCTGCTCTTTTGCCTGCTTGATGTTCATCTATCGCTCGCTTTCAGTCGTCAGCTCGTCAGAATACGTCACGGCCCTTGTCGCCCACGCCGGGCAATCTCCCGCCTCGTCCACGAAGACAAAGGCGCTGTCCCAGGGCGGTGCTTGGTCGGGAAAGCTTCCCTGGCCGTCGGTGAAGTAGATGAGCGCCTCCCACTTGGGCACGGTGCCGTCGTCGATCATCTGGTCCATGAGCTCGAACACCGGGCGAAAGTCCGTTCCGCCAAAGCCCTTGAGCTCGAGGTTGCCGAGGTAGGCGGCAACATCCTCGCGCGTACGTAATAGGCGCTTGTCCTGCACTCTGGAGTCGCACTGCACCATCCAGATGCGGGTCATCTCGCCGATGGAGGAGCTCCCCAGCAGCATGCCGCAGGCCTTGGCGGCAAAGGCTTGCACGAGCGGGCCGCTACAGCTGCCGGAGGTGTCGATGGCGATGCAGAAGTCTCGAAGCTGCGGTGTTTCGCGGTACTCCAGCGGCTCCACCAAGGCGATGCCGCCCAACTCGCGCAGGCCGTAGCTGTAGTAGACGTAGTCGAACTCGTCGTCGCTCAACGTCATGCTCTCATGCGGGGCGGCGTAGACCTGCAGCAGCTCCTCGAGGCTCATAGTGCTCGCATGCGCGTTGCGCAGCTGGCTTGTCAGCGCACTCGGCGCGGCATCTTCTTCGCGCTGCATGTCCATGTCCGTGGCGGAGGCAACCTCCTCCCAGCGCTGCTCGAGCTGCTGCTGCACCTCCTGCTGCTCTTGGGATTGTTCTGGCTCGAGGCCCTCGAGCGTCGAGAACCACAGCTCGTGGCTGTCCATGCCGATGGTGACCTCGATCTTGGCGAGCTCCTCCTGGCTCAGGCCCTCGCGCTCGAGTAGCGCGTAGAAGGCCGATGCCGTACGCTGATCGACGCGCTGTTCCCATGCGGCGATCGCTCGGTCGCGCTCCTCGTCCGCATAGTTGATCGCATCGCATTCCAGCTGTCCGATGATGCAGCCGACGGCCAGATCGCAGGCAACCGTCCAGGTCAGCGGGTCGACTTCGCGGGTGGGGAAGGGATGACGTAGCAAGCAGTGCACGATCATATGCAGGTAGGCGCGCGTGATGATCTGCCGCCCGTTATTGAAGCTGTTCAGGACGAAGGCCGGAGAGAAGAGCGCCTCGCGCCCGTCGGTCATGCAGCCGCTGCGTTCCATCTGGATGCGGTGTGGGAGCTGGGCGAGCGGGCGGTTTGTGAACTTGATGCTTGTGAGCAGTGCATCGCGGCACAGGCCGAGCATCTCGTTTGAGAGGGATGCGGCCTCGTCGATGATGTCCGTGGAGTGTGCGCCTGCCGCCATCTAGAACTCCAAGAGGTCGAGATCGTCGGCGCCGCCGCCCGCTTGCTGCGCGGCACGCATGATGAGAGCCGCACCTTGGGCGTTGCCTGCTTCCTGCGCGCTGACGAGCGCCTCGTCGAGCCAAGCGGGATCGAGCTCGCCCCATGCGAGGACGGCGGACAAGCCCTCGAGGGCAGCGTGCCCCGCACTTGCGAGTGCGACCAGCAGCTTTTGCGTGCAGTCGCAGTGACTTGCGTCGCTATGGCAGGCGATGGCGGAAAGCTTTGCAGCAAAGCCCTCCTGGCGAGCATAAGAGCCCCACCAGCTGCGGTGGACGGAGCAAGGGCAACCAACGGTGTGCTCGAAGATAAGCGACAAGGTGTCGCATGAACGCTGCGGGGTGGCCAAGCGCGCCCAGAGCTCACCTTCGCTTGCAATGCTGTCGCTCACGTTCAAGCGCAGGTCAGCGGGCACCTCGTCTTGTGCACCGTCAGAGAGCTTCGCGCCCCCATCGGCCAAAACGCGCGCCAGCTTGGGTTTATTGCTGCGCAGGGCCAGGGAGAGCAGCTCTGCGCGATCTGCTGTAGAGAGCAGGCCTTCTGCAAGCATGCGCTCGACAGGGTAGGCGGAGTCATCGCTTTCCACAACGGTGAGGTAGTAGCTGCGCTGGGCCTTGCAGTAGCGGTAGCCCTCCAGGAAGCTGAGCAGACCGCGCATACTGCTTGCCCGCTCGATAGCGCGCTGAGCGGCGGCATCGTCGGTGACGGCGAGGTGAAAGCCCAGCTGCCCCATGCTCACGGCCGCATCGGCCATGCCCTGGGTAATCGCCAAGCTCAGACAGCGGCCTGTGAACTCGATATCGGTAGCCCGGCCCTCCTCGAGCCAGGTGAGCACGCTGCTTTCATCGCGCGCCGCAAGAAGCTGGGCAAGCCCCTTCTCCGCTTGCACCGCTTTAGTATCAGCCATCGTCTCCCTCTTCTTCATACAGTTGATGTGCTGTGTTATAGGCAGGCAGCCATTATAAGCGTGTGTGGAACCCCGCAAATCGACGTCATGTTGAGCGAAGGCCCCGCAGGGGCCGGAATCGGAATATCTAGATGCAGCTCAACGCTGTGTTGCAGTCAGATTCTTCGACTTCGCGCTGCGTGACACACATTGTGCCAGTGACATTGTGTTTCACGGCAGAAGCGTTCCGATAAACCGCACCCACATCTCCGTGACACACAATGTCACTGGCACAATGTGTGTCACGACCGCACAGAGTGCATCGCCACGACATAATCCGTCTACCCATATACAACCGTCCAGTATATTTGTGCTTGTCCAATAGCAGCCCGTGACTTACCATGAAGGGAATTTGACTGCGAGGGGCGCTCGAGCTTGCGCGCGCCTTGAAGGGCAACTTGGAGGGATTGTCGTGAATCAAAAGACCTGGAAGATCATCGCCGCTGTCATGCTCGTTGCGGCGCTTGCCGCTTGCGTGCTGTCCGTCGTCGCCGGACCCTGCGCCAAGATGCTCGAGTGCAACGGCATGCCCATGCACATGAAGTGCTTCTGGGCCTACAAGGCCGTCACGGTCATGAGCATCGTGGCCGCGCTCTTCTCCACCGCATCTATCGTCTGCAAGACCAAGGAAGGTCGCATCGTCGCGCTGGCTGCCGTCATCGTTGCCGCCGTTGTCGGCGCCTTCATGCTCTCCTCTGCCGGCATCGGCACCTGCGGCAGCGCGGAGATGACCTGCAACGTCCATGCCCTGCCCATCTACGTGCTGCTTGCCGCGGTCATCGTCATCGCCGTCGTGCTCGCCGTCAAGGCGGACCCGGCAGAAGCTGCCAAGCCCAAGATGAGCCTCTAGGCGCCAGGGCGCAAACGCATGAGCGACTACCTGTTCACCCTGAGCAAGTGCAAGAGCGCCGATAAAGACGCGCTGATTCCCGACTGGACCAACACGGTGGGAGTGCGCGCCTTTGCCGGCAAGACGACGCTCGAGTCCGTGGTCTTCGAGGAGGGGCCGCGCGGACTCGACGAGGAGGCCTTCGCGAGCTGCCAAAACCTCGCCAAACTCGAGTTACCCTCAACGCTTTGGCGCATCGGCAAGGGCTGCTTCAAGCACTGCACTGCCCTTACCGCGCTCGAGCTGCCGGAGGAGACGAGCACGCTCGAGGAGGAGGCCTTCAAGGGCTGCACGGCGCTTGAGCGCGTCGTCTTCCCGGAAAGCCTGCGCCATTTGCGCGCAGCCTGCTTCGAGGATTGCGCGAGCCTCGTCGTGCTCGAGCTGCCGGACAGCCTGCGCTCCCTCGGAGAGGCTGCGTTCAAGGGGTGCTCCGCACTCGAGGAAGCCTACGTCCCACAGCGCATCGCGGTGATTGGCCCGGAGACCTTCGCAGGCTGCAGCTCGCTGCGGCAGGTCACCCTGCCTGACGGCCTGCGCCGCATCGAGTCGCGCGCCTTTGCCGGCTGCACCAGCCTACAGCAGCCAGTGTTCCCGGAGTCGCTTGAGTACGTTGCTCCTGACGCCTTCGAGGGCGTGGGGGAGGAATAAGAGAGAAACAAGAAGAGAAGCTAGAAGAGAAGAGGAAAGATATGGGATTGCCTACGCTCGACAAGGAAGTGAAGCGCATCGCGGACTACTGCATGGAGGGCAAGACGCTCACCCACGCAGACGCGGTCTACCTGTGCGACGTCAAGCCCTTCACACCCGAGGGTCATGTCATCAGTTACGTTGCGCGTGAGCGCCACTTCAAGACCGCCGGCGGCATTGCGGAAGTCCACGGCCAGATCGGCATGGACGCCAACCCCTGCCCGGCCAACTGCGAGTTCTGCTCGTTTGCCGTCGTCAACAACGCGCGCCCCAACGAGCGCCACGAGATGCCGCGCGAGGCCATCTTGCGCTATGCGCACGACTACTACGACAACGGCGCGAACTGCCTGACTCTGATGATCACCAACAGCTACAGTTTCGACCAGTTTCTCGGCCATATCGAGGCCGTCCACAAGGAGCTGCCGGACTTCCCGATCATGGCGAACATGAGCGACTTCGACCTTGCCATGGCCCAGGAGATGAAGTCCGTCGGTGTCGGCAGCGTCTACCATGCCATCCGCATGGGTGAGGGCACTATCAACAACCTGAGCGTCGATGCCCGCGTGCGCTCCATCACCGCCGCTCACGAGGCCGGTCTCAAGGTCTCAACCTGCACGGAGCTCATCACGCCCACTTGCAAGGCCGAAGACATCGTCGCCGCGCTCGAGCGCGAGGTGTCACTCGAGCCGGAGTCCGGCTTTGCCGGCGGCTTCATCGCCGTACCCGGCACGCTCATGTTCGACGCCCCGCGCTACAGCTGGTCGAGGATCAATGTCTTTGGCAACATCCTGCGCCTCATGACCCCGGAGGGAAAGATGCCCTTTGGCACCGGCAACCACAGCTGGGCGGAGGTCGGCACCAACCCGCGCGACGACAAGAACGAGACCGAGCGCGGCGGCCTGGGCCCGGATTTGCTCAAGAGCCGCATGGAGTTCGAGAACAAGGAGTGGACTGTTCCCTTTGGCCCCTCGAAGTTCTGGTAGGAAGCAGGAGGAAGAACCAGTGAAGCAATTGGTGTTGCACAGCTTGAAGATGCGCAAGGTGCAGTCGCTGTCGATTGCGATATCCGTTGCGCTGTCAGTCATGATCCTCGTGACCTTCGGGCTGGTCTACGGCGGCGTCATGCAGGGCGTCGACGCGTCCGAGAAACGCGGCGGCGCGGACATCATGGCGGTCCCGGAGGACTCCATGCAATACATCGCCGATACAGAGCTTCTCTACACCGGTGCCCCCGCTCCCGTGTACATGGACAAGGGCGTCGTCGAGCGTATCGCCTCTGCAGAAGGTGCGCAGAAGGTCTCGCCTCAGTTCTACAGCCAGACCCTTAACGCGAGCTGCTGTTCTGCCAACGGCGAGACGCGCCTCATCGGCATCGATCCGAGCACGGACTTCGTCGTGAGCGGCCTGGCCGACGAGAAGGCAGTCTTGGGCCTCTACGACCACACCGCCATCATCGGCGCGAACGTGAGCGGCGTCTACGACGGAGCGATCAAGATTCTCGGCGAGAGCTACAAGGTGCTGGGCTCCATGGCGCCCACCGGCAGCGAGTTCGACTACTCCATCGTCATCAACATCGACCAGGCGCGCGCTCTGAGCAAGAACATCGAGGGCTACGGGCACTACTGGGAGAAGTACGGCCAGCCCGACAACCTCGTGTCCTGCGTTACGGTCGACGTTGCCGATGACGAGACCGGCGCCGCGCTCAACGCGGTCAAGGGACGCATCAACCTGACCGACGGCGCGACCGCGCTCGTCAAGTCCGAGGTCGCGGACAAGTCCCAGGCCCAGCTCAAGTCCGTCTTCATGCTGCTCGTCATCGCGGCGATCATCATGCTCGTCGTGACCCTGTTGCAGCTGTTTGCGCGCTTTTACAGCACCGTCTGGGAGCGCAAGGCGGAGCTGTCCCTCTACCGCGCCATCGGCGCGAGCAAGGGCGACCTCAAGAAGCTCATACTCGGCGAGATGGGCGTGCTCGTGGGTGGTGGCCTCATCGTCGGCATCGTGCTCGGCTTCATCGCCCAGGCAGCACTGCTGTCGATCATGCAGGACGGCATGTCCTTTCCGTACCTCGCGCTCGGCATCGCGCCGTGCGTCGGCCTGGTCGCGGGCGTCATCGTGATCTTCGCCATCGTCTGCGCCGTGTCCATCTTCTGGCCGCTTTCCCAGATCGGACACCTCGATCCGTCCACCGCCATGCAGCAAGGAGACATCGATTAACATGCCGCTTCTTCAGATCAAGGGAATCTCCAAGTCCTTCGAGGGCGCGGAGGTCATCAAGGACACATCCGTCACCGTCGATAAGGGCGATGTCATCGCCTTCGTGTCTCCGTCTGGCTCCGGCAAGTCGACGATGCTCTCCATGGCCGGCTTGCTCTTGACCCCGGACAGCGGCGCGATCGTCGTCGAGGGCGGCGCCAACGCGCTTGAGCTCGGCGACAAAGAGCTCTCCCGCCTGCGTCAGCGCACCTTTGGCTTCGTGTTCCAGAGCACGCAACTCATCGGCAGCCTGCGTGCGGTCGAGAACGTCACGGCTCCCGCCGGCTTCGCGGGCAAGCTCGACTTCGACGTCGAGGCGCGCGCCAAGGAGCTGCTGGAGCAGTTTGGCTTGGCCGAGCGCATGTACCACTACCCCCATCAGTTGAGCGTGGGCCAGAAGCGCCGCGTGGCCGTGGCACGCGCCATGCTCCTCAAGCCCAAGATCCTCATCGCGGACGAGCCGACCAACGACCTCGACGAGGAGTCCGCGGCCCGCGTTGCCGACACGCTGTTCGAGTATGCCGAGCAAGGCAACGCACTGCTGTACGCCACTCACGTGGCCAGCCTCGCGCAGCGCGCCAAGACCACCATGGTCCTGCGCGACAAGCACTTCGTCGTCGCCGAGTAAGGGAGTGCTGCAGGCCCATAATCCCTACCGCTCAGCTCTGCTCTTCTTCGTCCACTATTGGACAAATGAATATAGGTGGGATACACTCTACTACCGCACTATCTCATTACTGGCTTACGTCTAACATAGGAGCCCATGAAAGCGAACTCGCTCATAGAGAAGCTGTTCAGCAAGTTCTCGCTGGCCAAGCCCAAGGAAGTCGCCAAGCTTGTAGCGCCCTTGCTCGTCATGGTCGTCATGATGATCTTGGACGGTGCAACAGCCGACGTCTACCCGGAGGACTACGTCGAGACGGCCTATCCGCTGTTCATCCGCGGCTCTATCATCGTCTACCTTGTCTGCGCGGTCATCTCCATCTGGTTCGAGTATTTTCGCCGCCATTTCTGCAAGTGGTGGGGACTGATCATCTTCTTCTACGCCGCCAGCGGCATCTACAACCTCTGCACCGTTAAAAGCGGCATACTCACCTTGCCGTACATGCCGTCCTTTGACAGCATGCTCGCCTACCTGTTCAACCACTTTGGCCGCTGCATGGGCGACCTCTGCAACTCCGTGACGCTGTATCTGCAGGGCATCCTCATCGGCGGTGTGCTCGGCTTTTTGTGGGGAAGCGCCATGGGCTACAGCAAGCACGCCAACTACTGGCTCAACCCGATCATCAAGATCATCGGCCCCGTGCCCGGCGTGGCGTGGGTCACCGTCTCCATGACGCTTGCGCCCTCAAATCACATCGCGGCGCTCATCATCATCGCGTCGACCACGTGGTTCCCGCTGTCGGTCAACCTTGCAGGCGGCATCCGCAGCGTCAGCCGCGCCTCTATCGAGCGTGCGCAGACCCTCGGCGCCTCCAACTGGTACATCATCCGCCATGTCGTCTACCCGGCCGCAGCCCCCAGCATCTTCACCGGCCTGTTCATGGCTTGCTGCTTCAGTCTCACCTCCCTGGTCACGGCAGAGACCATGGGCGTCGAGGGCGGCTTGGGCTGGCGCATGGGCTGGGCCCAGTCCTACGTGTCCTACGACATTATCTACATGATCGCCATCATCTTCATCCTCATGGCCTTCGTGCTCATCACCATCTTGTTCATCGTCCAGCGTCATTGCATGAGCTGGTCTAAGGAGGTCGTCCAGTGGTAGATATGGACAAAAAGCTCGTTGCGCGCGGCGTCAAGCGCGTGTTCGAGACGACAGACGGCGACGAGCTGCTCGCCTTGCACGACTTCGACCTCGATGCCAGTCACGGCGAGATCGTGGCGCTCATCGGCCCCTCCGGCTGTGGCAAATCCACCTTCCTGCGCCTGGTCGCCGGCCTCGACAAGGCCCAAGACGGCTCCATCGCCTACGGCGGCGAGGAGATCGATGGCCCATCGTACGACCGCGGCTTCGTCTTCCAGGAAACCAACCTCTACCCGTGGCTCACGGTCGAGAAGAACATCGCCTTTGGCCTCAAGGCCCGCGGCGTCTACAAGCAGGAGAAGCACCGCGTCCAGGAGATGATCGACCTTATGGGGCTCACGGGCTTTGAGAAGTCCTACCCGCACCAGATCTCCGGCGGCATGGCTGCCCGCGTGGCCATCGCCCAGACCTTCGTGCAGGACCCGGGCATCATCTTGCTCGACGAGCCGCTGTCCGCGCTCGACGCGTTTACGCGCGCCATCATCCAGGATGAGATCATCAAGATGCGCGACCGCTTCAAACCCATCATCCTCATGGTTACTCACGACATCGAGGAGGCCGTCTACATGGCCGACCGCGTCGTGGTCCTCACCCCGCGCCCCGGCACCAAGGTGGGCGAGGTCAAGATCGACATGCCGCACCCGCGTGACCGCATCTCCCCTGAGTTCATCGAGCTGCGCCACACCATCATGGACATGCTCGAGTTCGAGTAAGGGCGGTTACGGTTGACTTCTGCACAAGACACCATCAAGCGCGAGATGACGAGGGAGGAGGAGCGCCTCTTCAAGAAGAAGAGAAAACCCTTCTTCGAGCGCTGCTCGCTCAAGGACGCGCTGGTCATGCTCGTGCCGTTTTTGGGCATGATCATCTCCGCCGTCGAGTTCGTCGCGCTGCCCAACGTGCACCCCGTCGCGTACGTGGCCAAAAGCTGGCTGCCGGCACTTGCCATGTGCGCGATCGTCTACGGCGTCTTCTTCGTGGCCTCGCTGTTCATCAGGCCACTGCGCCTCAAAGTCCGCCACTTCTCGTGGTTGATCTTCGCGTTCTTCATCTTCTTCACGATCCAGGATTACCTGACGCTCAAGACGGGCACCCTGCGCATGCCGTTTATCACCTCGCCGGACCGCATCGTCCACGAGCTGGTGAGCTACCCGGAGCAACTCTGGGGTGACATCACAGCCTCCATGGGCACGCTGCTGTTTGGCTTGGTCTTTGGCATCACGGGCGGCGTCATCTCCGGCGTCTTGTGCGGCTGCGTGCGCTTGGTCGACTACTGGGTCAACCCGTTGCTCAAGATCATCGGCCCCGTGCCGGCGCTCATCTGGATGCCGATCTTCTTCGTGCTCTTCCACTCAAGCCGCGTGGCGGCGCTATCGGCGGTGTTTCTTGCATCGTGGTTCCCGCTCACGCTCATGATCTCGAGCGCGGTGAAAAACATCGATAAAGGCCTCATCGAGCGCGCGGAGACTCTGGGCGCGTCGAAGCTCTACATCATCATCCACGTCATGCTGCCCAACTCCATCCCGGCCATCGCCAACGCGCTGTTCATGGCGCTCAGCCACAGCTTTGGCGCTATGGCGGCAACGGAGCTCTGCGGTGCGCAGGCGGGCTTGATGTTCCGCATCAACTACATACGCTCGCTCGCCAACTACGGCGAGGTGTACGCCTACGTCGGCGTCATGATCGTGATCTTCGCGACCATGACCGCCATCATGTTCGCGTTCAGGAACTGGCTGCTTCGCTGGCAGAAGGACCTGGCGCGCTGGTAATCGGATTCTTCAGTGCAAGGGCGCTGTGAGAAGAGGGCCTCTACAAGGAGGGGCTAGAGAAAGAAAGGGAAGGTTGCTTATGAAGAAGCTGACCAGGCGCTCGTTTCTGACGGGCGCTGCCGCTACCGCCGGCGCCGTTGCCGCTGGTAGCGCTCTGACCGCCTGTGGCGGCAACAACGGCGACGCCAAGCAGGAGAACAAGACCGTCAACACCGATGAGAAGATCCCCATGACCATCGGTTACTGGGGCGGCAACTGCTGCGAGCTGGCCGTCTACGTCGCCATCGAGAACAAGTGCTTCGAGGAGGCCGGCATCGAGCCCAAGGTCGTCACCATCACGGCCGACACCACAGAGATGCTCGCCAACGACGAGATCGACTTCTTCCTGTGGACCCCGGGCTTCTTCTTGTCCTTCCTGCAGGGCGCCAACGCCAAGCTGATCGACGTCATGCACACCGGCTGCTGGTCCGGCATCACCCTCGAGGGCAACGGCATCGACAACTGCGCTGACCTCGCAGGCAAGAAGGTCGGCTGCACCGGCATGTCCGGCCCCTCTTACGTCGAGTCCAACTCCCTGTGCAAGCGCCAGGGCGGCGATCCCTCCAAGATCGAGTGGGTCGTCTACGACGGCACCCTGCTGCTGCAGGCCCTCAAGGACGGCGAGGTCGACGCCATCATTGGCATCGATTCCACTCTGTATCCCCAGGTCAAGGAGACCAAGAAGGCGAAGTTCTTCTTCATCTCCGCGCAGGAGCTGAGCGAGTACTACTGCTGCTTTGTCTGCTGCAACAGCCACACCCTCGAGAAGTACGCCGACGCAGGCGACAAGCTGGCCCTGGCGTTTGCCAAGGCTGACGACATCCTGCGCGCCGACGTCGACGGTGCCGTCGAGATGGCAATCGAGAAGGGCTACACCGTCGGCTCCTACCCCGACATCGAGAAGGGTCTGGCCCACAACTACCTCTACGGTCACGGCAACAAGGACGATTTCACTGCATCCATCAAGGAGCGTTGGCGCGAGCTCTATGATGCGGGCTTCCTGACCGACGCCCCCAAGGAGGAAAGCGAAGTCGACGCGTACCTCGACGAGCTTACTGAGGCAATCTCCGAGTGGCATGGTGATGTCGCCGCCGAGACCGCAGCCAAGCCCCTCAAGGAGCAAGTTGCCGAGCGTGGCGACGCCTTTGGTGTCAACGCCGAGGACATCCGCGCTACCAAGAAGGGCAAGGACAACGGCGTCAAGTCCCACTACTAGGCCGCAACGTCAATGCCCCGGCACCAGAGGCAATCTGGTGCCGGGGCTTTTGCGTTTCGAGGAGAGATGACACCAGATGTACCAGTGACAAAAGGTGTCACATCGCTGACTTGGGGCTAGCCGAACGTTTGAGACCAGGCCGATTCCGTTCAACGCCTTTGGCTTGAACGGAATCGGCCTGGTCTCAAACGTTCGGCTGCAAGTGAGCATGTTTGTTGCAGCACGGAGGCGTAGGGGCACATGACACACAATGTCACTGGCACAATGTGTGTCACGCGCAAGCTGCTGCGCTGCCGCAATCCAAGAGCAACGAATCGCCCAATATTCAGAGTAGTGGAATTTGTCCTATAAGGGTGAGATAAAATGGGTGCATTCGAACTTTGCCTGAGGGACCAAACAGGAGGGGACCTATGAACGATAACCGCTGGGAGCACCAGCCGGTGCTGGAGCCGGTCGTGCACGAGCAGCTTGGTGCGGCCGAGCAACGCGCCGCCTGCGGCAAGACGATCGCGCTCGTCGTCGCCGACGACTGGAACACGACTCCGCTGACGGTTACCTACGACGACCCCGAGCAAGAGCCCTATGTCTGCGACGGCCGCGATGGCGATGAGAGCGCCCCGGAGCTCAAGCTGCCGCGCCCGCTGCAGCACTATGAGGGCAAGCCGCTCATCGCCCACGCCGTTGAGCTCGCCCACGCCGGCGGATTTGCAGCTGCCGAGGTCATGCTCTGCGGTGCTGCCGAGCACGAGGATGCTGCCCGTGCGGCGATCGGGGACAGCCTGCCCGTCCGCAGCGTCGATGCCGCGGGCCTTGCCACAGCCCGCGCCGAGCTCAACGAGTTTGAGCTCTTCAACGTCAACGCCGCCGTCATCCTCGCCGCCAAGGAGCTTCTGGCCGAGCATCCGGACGCCGACTCCGTCATGGTCATCGGTTGCACAAGCCCGCGCCTCACTCCGTGGCACCTCGCCCAGCTGTGCCTGCGTCAGCAGGAAAATCCCAGCTGCGACGTCGTCTTCTCCTGGTTCGTATGGCTGCGCCGCCTCCCCACGCTCATTGCGCGCACGTTCTTCGACACGGCCCGTGAGCAGGGGCTTTTTGCCGCGCGCGAGGGGAGCACCTATCGTCCGCTGCCGCAGCTTGCTGCGGAGGACCTCGTCTTTGGCGAGGAGAAGCTCGCTGGCAACGACAGCTCGTCCGAGCGTCGCGATGCGTTTCTCGCCGATGATCCCATCTCCGCGCTCGAGGCGGTGACGCTCGTGCGCAAGCTGACAAAACTGAGCGATGGCGAGGCGCGCAAGGAGACGCGGGGCCTCTCCAGGGCGTCGCTTGAGCTGCTCGATGTCGCGCGCGAGGTTGTCGGCAAGATGGATGTCGCGCTTGACGCTGCCGAGCATGACGAGCTTGCCGAACAGAGCGCGTGGGGCGAGCGCAACAAGGGAGACTTTGCCATCTTCGGCGACCGCAGCCGACGCGACTCGCTCGTCTACCTCGACAGCGCGGCGACCTCGCAGCGCCTGCTGAGTGCTGTCCAAGCGGAGGCCGATTTCAACAACCACGCCAACGCCAACATCTACCGCGGCTGCTATGAGCTGTCCGCGCAGTCCACCGCCGCGTTCAACGACGCACGCGCCGTGGTGGAGGAGCATATCGGCGCCGCTCCGCATCAGCTTGCCTTCACGGCCAACACCACCGATTCCGCCAACAAGGCCGCTCAGGCGTGGGCTCTGCGCAACCTGCGGGAGGGCGACCTCGTCCTCATCACGATCTCCGAGCACCACTCCAACATGATGCCGTGGTGTATGGCCGCCAAGGCTCGCAGCGCGCGCATCGCCTACATCCCGCTGCTGGGTGACGGCCACATCGACATGGACGCATATCGCGCACTGCTCGAGCAACGTCCGCGCCTGGTGTGCGTGGCGCAGATCTCGAACACGCTCGGCATCGAGAACCCCGTTAAGAAGATGGCGGCGCTGGCGCATGAGGTTGGCGCGCGCTTCTTCTGCGACGCAGCGCAGTCCTTCCCGCACCTGGCGATCGACGTGCGCGAGCTGGGCTGCGATTTCCTGGCCTTCAGCGGGCACAAGGCGTACGGCCCCTTTGGCATCGGCGGATTATGGATCTCCGACGAGGCGTTTGCGGAGATGGACCCGTCGTTTGGCGGCGGTGGCATCGTCTCTCACGTGGGTCGCGAGTCCTATTACCTGCGCGTCGGCGCCGTCCAGTACGAGGCCGGCACGCCGCCCATCGCGCAGGCCATGGGTTTGGCGCGCGCTATCGAGCAGCTCGATACGCTGGGGATGGATGCGGTCGCCGCGCACAGCAGGGCGCTTACCAAGTATCTGCTCGCGGGCCTCGACACGCTGGCGAACATGACGGTGTGGGGCGACCATAGCGGCGAGGACGGGCTCACGGGTCTGGTCTCGTTTAGCCTGACAGGCGTGGCCTGCGCGCGCCTTGCGAGCGACCTTGGCGCGCTGGGTGTCTGCATCCGTGCTGGCGGGCAGTGTGCGCTGCCCTTCCATGCAGCGATGGGCCTTGAGGGCAGCGCGCGCGTGAGCTTTGGCATCCACAACACCGCCGCTGATGTCGAGGCGCTCATCACTGCCGTTGCCATGAGCGCCAAACTCGCAGGTCACGAGGCGCCGTTCCACGACTAGTGCGACACGGTGTCGCGTGAAGGGGTTGCGGGCTTTGCGGTACACGGTTGGACCGCGCGTCAGCACCGTTGATTCACAAGGGCACGTAGGCGCCAGACGAAGTCGGCGCCATCGGGTTGCAATGAGTTGGCGGGCACCTGCAAGGTACCGCGGACTACGTCTCGCGGCTACGTGGGCTCCGCGGCTTAGCGGCGCTGACGCAATACCCAATGTGCCCTGTCACGGTGGGGCACACTGGGTGTCCCGGTGATATGGAGCCCTGCGTCAGCATCACCGAGCCGCAAGGACACGTAGGCGCCAGACGAAGTCGGCGCCATCGGGTATCGGCGAGCCGGCAAGCTGGCTGTTCCCAGTCGCGCTACCTGCGGCGATGGCCGCTCCGCCCGCCGCGTCCACCGCGCTGGCGCATATCCTCGCGGATCTCGTCGAAGCACTCCGCAGACACCTCTCCACACGAGCGCAAGCTGCACACCGCGTTGCTCACCGCGCGGATGTCGATGCGGTCGTGAAGCAGCTCGTAGTTGGTGTCGAAGAGCACCGTGGTGACCACGCACTCGCCCGACTGCGCCTTCTGCTGCTTTAGCACCGAGTTGAAGCCGCCGGTCGTGTCGCGCTCCAGCCCACTCATCGAACCGCTCTTGTCGAGGATAAACACCAGCTCGGTTCGTTGCGTCTTGCCCATTGGGAGCCTCCTTAAGCTCGCTGTCCTTCGTTGTGCCTAAAAGGATGTGGAAGAAGGAGGCCCAAGTGGTCGCTTTGAAAGCGACATCGCAGGAGCCGGAGCCAAAACATCTGATTGTTAGATAAGCACCGTATGCAGCTGAAAACCGCTAGATAAGCACCGTAGACGCATATCTACTTTTACGAATGCGTCTGTGGTGCCTAACTAGCGGTTTTCAGCTGCATACGGTGCTTATCTAGTCGGCATCCGTGCATTTCTTGCCGCCGCCACGACCGCGGCCGCGCAGCAAACGCGCGGCTGCGGCAACGCAGCGCCAGCTCTCAGCCCCTACAGCCCAAAGAGCTCGCCGGCATGCGCCATGCGCGAGGCGATCTTCACCCCAAAGGGGCAGTTTTGTTCGCAGGCCTCGCAGAAGATGCAGTCGGTTGCGTGCGCATCGAGCGCCTCGTAGTGGCTGCGGACGGACTCGGGCACCTCGTCGTGAGTGGCCGCGAGGTCGTAGAATTTGTTGACCTCGGCGATGTTGATGCCCACAGCGCAGGGCTGGCAATGACCGCAGTAGATGCACTGCCCGTAGTAGGAGTGCGTCGGCGCGGCGGCAAGTATCGACGCGAAGTCGCGCTCGGCAACGCTTGCGCTCAGATACTCGGCACAACCGGAAAGCTCTGCGCCGTCGCGGTAGCCGGCCAGCACGGAGGCAACCGCAGGGCGCGACAGGCAGTAGCTGATGCACTGCGTGGGCGTCATCGCCACGCCAAAGGGTGACTTCTCCCCATCGAGCAGGCGTCCGCCCGCAAAGGGCTTCATGACCGTGAGGCCGACACCCTCGATGTCGCAGCGGCGGTACAGCTCCTGGCGCATGGGGTCGATGTTCGACAGCCCATCCTCGTAGTCCTCCGCAAGCATGGTGTTGATGTCATCGGAAGGCGGCAGCATGTCGTAGGCGGGGTTGAGCGAGAACATGATCATCTCGATCTCCGCAAAGTCGCACGCGCGCAGCGCCACGTCGGGGTTATGCGTCGACAGGCCGATGTGGTCGATGTGGCCGGCCGCCTTCTCCGCGCGCACGTAGTCGATGAACGCGCCGCCGCTCATGATCTGCTCGAACTCCTCGGTGGAGTCGACGTAGTGGATGAGGCCGAGCTCGATGTGCCCGCCAAAGCAGTCCAGCAGGTACTCCCACGCGGGGGCGACCTTGTCCATCTCGCGCGTGCGGACGTACTGCTCGCCGTCCCAGGTCGCGCCAAAATGCCCCTGGACGATCCATTTGTCGCGATGCTCGCAAACAGCGTCGCCCAGCGGCTTGCGAATGTCCGGGTTGACCATCCAGCAATCGACGAGGTTGATGCCCAGCTCCTCACTTTGCGCGACAAGCTGTCGTACAAATTGCCGATTATCGGCCGGGATCCACTCGGCGTCAAAGCCGAGCTCGCTCACCATGAGGCCGGTCCTTCCCAGTTTGCGGTAGTTCATGCTCGCTCCTCTCAAAGTGGGTGGTGCTGACTCTCCCATGGGTTAATCATACGCCTTGCGGTATCGCGGCGGCATCTGGCGGCGCGCTCGGCAACAAGAGCGATACCGAACGCGCGCAGGCGTTGCGGCAGGCCGGGCGCAGGTCTACAGTTGTCAAGAATCAACGCGCAACGAAAGGCAGGTCGCGCCATGGGCAGCGTGAACTACTCGATCATCTTTAGCAGCAACACCGGCAACACCAAGCAGCTCGCGGAGGCGATCCGCGACGCGCTTCCGGTCGAGCATTGCGATTACTTTGGCGATTGCAGTATCGAGAATCCCGAGTCCGAGCTCCTCTACATCGGCTTTTGGACGAACAAGGGCGTTGCCGATGATGCGTCTATGGGTCTGCTGCAAAAGCTGAGGGGCAAGAAGATCTTCCTCTTTGGCACCGCGGGCTTTGGTACAAGCGAGGAATATTTCAACGGTGTGCTCGAAAGGACCAAGGCGGCGCTTGACGAGAGCAACACCGCAGTGGGCACGTACATGTGCCAAGGCAAGATGCCCCAGGCTGTGAGGGATCGCTACGTGAGGATGAAGGAGCAGCCCGACCATCCGGCCAATCTCGACATGCTGATCGAGAACTTCGACCTCGCCCTGACCCATCCTGACGTCAACGACCTCGCCAAGCTCAAGGAGATGGTCGCAAGGCGATAGGCGGTGTTATGCGATAGCCTGTCTTGTATTTGCGGTCTCATAGGGTATCGTTTCGGCAGGCCAGAGCATACGCAGGGGTCGAATTTATTCGACCCCATCGCTACGGCTCGCCTATGGCATCGCGTCAGCACCGGCGGGCCGCCGAGAACACGTAGGGGAGGGACCCTGTCCCTCCCCATATCCCGTGCGTTCCCACCGGGCCCGGGACTCGCTGATGACCGCACATGCCATGCCCGAGGACCCGCTGACAATCGCGGGTCCTCGGGATTAACACTCGCCGCTATCTCGCTGCCTTCTTCCACGCGGCGACCTTCACGCCCTTCTTCCCGCATACCTTCGCGGTGAAGAGCTTCTTGTACTTCTTCGCGCCGCCGACCTTGACGACGACCTTCTCGACGCTCGAACCCTTGAGGCTGCCCTTGATGGCCCTCTTGGTCAGCTTCTTGGTGCCGATGGTGACCGACTTCAGAGCCTTGCATCCCTTGAAGGCACCGGCGGCGATGCCCGTGACAGGGTGCTTGACGCCATCGGCCTTGACCGTGGCGGGGACGGCCGCCTTCTTAAGCTTCTTACCTGCGCCGACGACGACCGCGGTCTTGCCATCGCACAGGTAGCTGACGCCCTTGACCTTAACGGTTTTGCTGGTGAGGCGGGCCAGCTCGCGGGTCTGGGTCTGCGTGCAGCCGGCGTTCTGGCAGCTGCGGGCCTCGGCGCCGGTCTTCTTGAGCGTCGCCGGCTTGGTCACGCTCCACGCGCCCCACTCGTGCCCGAGCGCCGGGACGCTCTCTTGTGCCTTCAACACCGCGCCGCAAGACGAGCACTTGGAGCCCTCAGTGAGCCCAGGCTCGGTGCAGGTCGCGGCCTTGGCGGACACCGCAACTGCGCTGTGGTAGTGGATCGCTGTCCACTTAGCGTAGTAGATCTTCGCGCCCGTAGCATCGGTGCCGATGGCCTTGATCGGCTCGCCCTTGAACGCCTCGTTGTGTAGCTGTTGACTACGCCCTTGTTGACCTTGCCACCCTTGGCGTCAAGCGTCACGCCATAGACGTCACGGTCGTAGTAGAGTCTGAGCACAAGCGCGCCGTCGCCGTCGATGTTGCCGGATGCCTGGGCGTCGGCTGCGTTGCTATTAAGCGTGAACCCCGTGCGGTTCTTCGCAACAGCTTTTGCCATGGTATCTGTTGTGCCCGTCAGGTTCTCAGTCTCAGAGAGCGCATAACCCTCGAGGTTTGTCTGTTGCATCCAATGCTCGACCTTGTAAGGAGTATTCGTGTTGGCAGTCCAATTGGCAATAAGCTTGATATCCTTAGCCGGCATCGTCGCAGGAACGCTCTCGCTCCAACCCGCAAACGTGTAACCAACTCGGGTCGGATTGTCAGGCGCCGTCACTGCCGTATCGTAGTCTTGCGTTATGGGGGCGATATTAGACCCACCGTCGGTGTCAAAACTGATCGTGTACTGGTTGATTATCCATTTTGTAAAGTAGATCTTGTCCGATCCTATTGCAGCTGGCACAGCTGTGACCCTTTTGTTTGAGCCCTTCTCGTACCATCCATCGAGGGTGTAACCAATCTTGGTGGCATCAGCGGGCATGTCCACATCTGCGTCGTAGGTACGCTGCGGCGCACCGGCGAGGTCGACGTCGGCCCCGACGTCGAGGATAACGGCACGGGTGTTCTCCCCATCCAGGGCTCCCTCGACATCCAACCTCCCGCCCTGCATGACGCGGATGACGCCGTTGTTGGTGATTGTGCCCTCGTTCGATAAAGTGATACCGCTCCCTATGGTGAGGTTGTCGCCTTTATTAACCGTCAGCGTCTTGCCGCTGCCAATCTCGAAGCTCTCCGCAGGGGCGACAGAGCCGCCATAGACCCTGCCGTCGTTCCCCTCGAAGACCAAGCCGTTCCACTCGCCTTCTCTGGACTTGTTTGATATCGAATTCGCTTGGATGACGGCGCCATCCATAATCAAGATGTCGCCGCAAGAGCTGGAGGACTCTGCGCCTGCACCTATTCCAGCACCCTGCTCGCCGCCGATAATCATCGGCAAACCACCGGTCGCAGACACGCACCCTCCGCTTATCATGATGTCCCCGGCTGCTCCGTTCCAACCGGCCCATATGCCGGGAGATTGATTCCCGCCTATTGCCGTAACGTTGCCGCCGGTGATGACAATGTCTTGACATGAGTGGGCGCCCTGCCCTCCTATACCTGCACTGTTATTCGATCCCTGCGCCGTGATGTTGCCCCCGTGAATGGCGACGTTCCCGCCGTCGTTCCCGCCGTTGGCGCCTATGCCTGCGCTACGGGGTTGGCTTCCACCTCTAGACAAGAGAACACCTGCTTCGACACCTCTTGACTGGGCATATATAGAGAGCGTATAGCCCGCCTTTACGCAAATTCCTCCGTTGACGGTAAGCTCACAGCCGTCCTCGAGCAGCAGGTTCACGTTGCCATTGATGACAAGTCTGCCGCGCTCGACGTTGCCTTGTGACAGAACCCAAATCTCCGAATTGCTGCTCCCATATGCCAAGGTACTAACATCAAGCGTTTCATTGATTGCATGAGACTTATACACACCATCAGAGTCGAGATACCCTACCCCTCAGCCCATGCATTCGATGGCATGGCCACGGCGGGGATGAACATCGCCACCATCGCCGCGCTTGTAATCGCGCTCGCTATCTTTCTTAACATCCTCAATCACTTCCCCTCGTCCGTAGTTATCGTCACAGTTGGAGTCCTGATACACGTATCAGTATACCAGCTAGAGAGATGTGTTGGGGGAGATATGCGATTAGCCGATGCCGATAGGGGAGTGACAGGAAGAATTGGTGTCCGGAAAGAAGCGAACGGGCCTACAGCAGCAATTCTCTGAACGACTATTCGTTCAGAGAATGCCGTTAAAGGGCCGCTGGAGTGGGTTCTCGCGATTCCCTGAACGATGAATCGTTCAGGGAATGCCGAATAAGGGCTGCAAAGAGAGATTTCGAGGATTCCCTGAGCGATTTTTCGTTCAGGGAATCGCGGAGGATACGGTTGATGAGTCTGCAGACCTGAAGTCGAAACGAAGAATCTGGCTGCGGCTCAACGTCGGCTCGCGGCTAGATTCTTCGACTACGCGCCTACGGGGTCGACTTCATTCGACCCCTACGCTACAGCTTGCTTGCGGAATCGCGGCAGCAACAACGGGGCCCCAGACCCCACGTAGGCGCCAGACGAAGTCGGCGCCATCGGGTTGCAACGGGTCGCCACGCATCCGATATGTACCAGTGACAAGTTGGATGCCGCAAAACAAGCAGGGGAGGGACCGAGTCCCTCCCCAGAAACCGTGCGATTATCGTCAGCCCTTAAGCCCTGCAGCCCAAAACACGCCGTTACTCGGCATCCTCACCGGTCGCAGCAACCAAGGCTTCCGACAGCTTGAACTCGTACTTCATCTCCAGCATGGAGAACAAGCCCTGCATGACGGCATTGGCCGTGGCACAGATGTTGAGGCTGGCAACAAAGGTGCAGATGCGCGCGAGCTCATCCTCGGGCACGCGGTAGACGCGCAGCGAGGACTCGAGGAAGCGCTGCAGCTTGCGCTCGAGCGGGAAGTGCATGTCGCATTTGCGCGCCATGTAACCGCGCATGAGGCCGGCGGTGCCCAACTCGAGCTCGTAGAAGTCGCTCTCGGAAAACTCGGGGAAGTTGCCGCCAAAGATCTGCTGCAGCTTCTTGGTGGTGTGGACGTGAATGTAGTCCATCACCGCGGGGGAGGTGTAGGCCTCGACGTAGATGTCGCGCAGGTTCTCGTTGAGCTCCGTGATCGTGAGCTGCAGCGCGGTCTCTGCCGCGTACAGGTAGACCGGCGGCAGCTCCGCCTGGCCGAGGCCGCGCTCTGCGGCGGTGAACTGGCCGGAGAACATCGTCTGCGTGAGGTCGAGGAGGATCTCGTCTTTGGTGCGGAAGAGGTTTTGGTAGCTGCCGCGCGACACGCCGGCGCCCTCGATGATCTGGCTCACGGTCGTAGCATGGTAGCCCTGCTCGATGAAGAGCTTCACGCACGTGGAGAGAATCTTCCTCTTTGTCTCGACTCCGTCCCTGCGCTGCGCCATCGCCTTCGCCTCCCTTGCATCGAATAAAAACGTAGCTCCCTAGTATAGCGATGCTTGTGCATCGGCTTGCGCACATAAGGGAGAATTCCCTGCTCATGGTGGATTTGCCGCACAATGGCGTCGCTCGTTGCAACAATTCCTAGTATGTATATCAGTTTAGCAGGAGGAGCGGCTGCGGGTAAGGGAGAGATAACGATTCCAGGGATGTAACGAGCTAACGAGCGCTGCTCAAACTTGGCAAACAGCTAAGTTCCCATAAGATGCGTTATCAGGCTTCGATAGGAGAGAGATAACGGACCTCATCGAGAGCCATATCGACCTGTAGCTCTCACGGCGCGTCCCCTGGACCTGACCGATGACACACTTTGTGCCAGTGACATTGTGTGTCATGCAGAAGACTCGGGGATATCCTGCGACTCTAAGACATGACACACAATGTCACTGGCACAAAGTGTGTCATCGAGCATCGCGTCTTCTGCTCCGTCCATATCGCCGACCTGCGCCCATATACAGATGCAATATATATCTCAATTTGTTACAATGCCGGACATCATACTTAGGCGATTTGCGCGCGAGTGTCACCTCCCCGGCAAACCGTCCTCGCTCAGGAGGCACACCACATGCAGGAGAGCTCCACTCTCACGCGAGCAGCTGGCTTCGACCGCCCCAACGCCCGCACTGCGCCCCTAAGGCGAAACAATCCCGCCCAAAAGCTGCGCTCCGTGCTCGGCGTCTTCCTCACCTTCTGCCTCCTCATCGCGTTGCTCCCCGTCTCCGCCTTTGCCGCAAAAGAGACGACACCCTGTGACGAGATTGCCGCAAATCTCCCGGTCGTGCGCATAGGTTGGTACGAGGACTCCTATCATTCCACCGGCGATGACGGTCAGCGCAGCGGCTACGGCTACGAGTACGAGCAATCCCTCGCGGCCTACACCGGCTGGCAGTATGACTACGTCAAGGGCAATTGGGATGAGCTGCTCGCCAAGCTCCAACGCGGCGAGATCGACATGATGAGTGCCCTCACCTACACAGACGAGCGCGCCCAGAAGATGCTGTTCTCAGAGCTGCCCATTAGCACCGAGCGCTACTACCTCTACGCCAACCTCGACAGCTCGGACATCTCCGCCACAGACTTCTCCACCATCGACGGCAAACGCGTCGGCGTCATGAACAACAGCTTCGAGGCCGACCAGCTCACTGCGTGGGAGGAGGCAAGCGGCATAAAGACCCGCCATGTCTACTTCTCCAGCATCAAGCAGGCAACATCCCTCGCCAAAAGCCACAAGATCGACTGCATCGTCTCCATGGAGACCCCGCGATGGTCGAGCGTCGATTTGTCAGCCCTCACTGCCATCGGCAGCTCGCAAGTCTACTTTGGCATCAGCAAAAGCCGCCCCGACATCAAGACCCAGCTCGACAACGCGTTGCTCTCGCTACAAAGCATCAGGCCCTTCTATGCCGATGAGCTCTACCAGAAGTACCTTGCCACGCAGTTTGTCGCTACTGCCACAGACGACGAGAAGAAATGGCTTGCCCAGCATGGCTCGATCAAGGTGGGTTTTTTGGACCTGGACCCCGGCATCAGCGTGCTCAACCGCGATACCGGCGAGCTCTCCGGCGTCATCACCGACTACATCACCGCCGCGACGCACTGCCTTGAGAACCAGCGACTCGACTTCAAGCTCAAGCCCTATCACTCCGCAGAAGAACTGCTCCAGGCGCTGGGCAGCGGCGAGATCGACATGATCTTCCATGTCAACCAAAACCCCTACTACGCCGAGGAGAACAAGCTCGCGCTCTCCAACACCGTCCTGACCCTGCCTGTCGTCGCCATCTCCGCGCAAAACGCCTTCAACGAGGACGCCAAGAACCGCGTCGCCATCGAGAAAAGCCGCGTCGCTCTGTACAGCTATGTCTCCTACAGCTATCCCCAGTGGGAGATCGTCGAATGCGCTACGCAGGAAGACGCCGAGCGCGCCGTCAAAAACGGTGACGCCGATTGTCTGTTGGCTGGGAGGACCGGCGAGGCCATGCGCTATTACAACGACACCTCGCTCCACAGCTTGCTCCTCAGCAAGCCCGGCAACGTGTCCTTCGCCGTTTGCAAGGGCAACACCACCTTGCTCTCCATTCTCAACAAGACACTGACGACGATGCCCACCTCCAAGCTGTCGAACGCTGTCACCATCTACGAGGAGTCCGCGCGCAAGGTGACCTTCATGGATTACGTGAGGGACAATCTCTTTATCGCTGCCATGACGATAATCGTCCCCTTTCTTATCGTCGTGTTTGCGATCCTCATGCTGTTGAGGCGCGCGAGGCTGTCCGAACGCAAGGCGATGGCCGCCATGCAACGGGCGAAAGAAGCCGATGCTGCCAAATCGAGCTTCCTCTTCAACATGTCGCACGATATCCGCACGCCCATGAGCGCCATACTCGGCTTCTCAGAGCTGGCAGAGAAGAAGATCGACGACCCCGAGCTCGTGCGCGACTACCTTAGCAAGATCCAGATGAGCGGGCGCGGCATGCTCTCCATCCTCGACAACGTCCTCGAGCTCTCGCGCATCGAGTCTCGCAAGATCGTGTTGGAGGAGACGCCGCAGGAAGCAGACTCGGTCCTCGACGCCTGCATGGTGATGATGTCCACAGAGGCCCAGCGCAAGCACCATACCATCACGGTCGACAAGGAAATCGAGCACCCCTACGTCTACCTCGACAAGGCGCGCGCGACAGAGATCGCGGTCAACCTGATGAGCAACGCGATCAAGTACACCGCCGACGGTGGCAGCATCCGCTGCACGCTGAGGCAGTATCCGCACGAGCGCGCAGGCTGGATCTACCAGGAGCTCTCCGTCGCCGACAACGGCATCGGCATGAGCGAGGAGTTCCAGCAGCGCGTCTTCGAGCCCTTTGTGCGCGAGAGGTCCTCCACGCTGAGCGGCGTGCACGGCACGGGCCTTGGCATGGGCATCGTGAAGAACCTGGTCGACCTCATGGAAGGCACCGTCACAATCGACAGCAAACTCGGCGAGGGGACGACCATCACGGTCAAGATCCCCGTGCGCCTCGCCACGGCCGAGGACATGAAGCCCAAGGCAAGTGACGGCTCCAGCGACGCGGATGCGGCAAAGCTGCGCGGTATGCGGGTGCTTTTGGCTGAGGACAACGACCTCAACGCAGAGATCGCCATCACGCTGCTCGAGGAGGAGGGCATCGTGGTCGAGCGCGCCCGCGACGGTGTGGAGTGCGTCGACAAAATCGAGGCTTCCCCTGCCGACCACTACGCGTTGGTCTTGATGGACATCCAGATGCCGATTATGAACGGCTTTGAGGCCACCGCGAAGATCCGCGAGCTCACCGACGAGTACAAGGCGAGGATCCCGATCATCGCGATGACGGCCAACGCGTTTTCCGAGGACCGCGCCAAATCCCTCGCCGCGGGCATGGACGACCACCTCTCCAAGCCGATCGATATGGGAGAGCTTATCGCGGTCTTGCTGCGCTATGTGTAGCGGATGGCGGCGGGATTGCGGCGCGGGAGTTGTTGGCAGAAAAGCACGGAGCTTTTTGCTGCATACAGGGAGCGCCAGCTCTCTGCAACCAGATGGCGCCGACTTCGTCTGGCGCCTACGTGGGGTTCGAGACCCGAGGCGGCTGATGCAGGACTCGTTGCTCCATGCTGCGGTGGGTGACACACAATGTGCCAGTGACAAAGTGTGTCACGCAGCAGCATTGCAAGCCCCTCGTTCCCCTAGTGAAACACCGCCTGCTGCGCGAGCTGCTGGGTGCTGAAGATCCGCTCGACAGACGCCAAATACTCGTCGACCTTGCGCGCCTTGCGCACCATGCGGTGCACGGCAAGCGGGTTCTCGAACGCACACTTGGTGTAGAACCACCACTCCTTCATGCGAAACACCACGTTGGCGCCCATATCCTTCTCGTATTCGCAAAACAGCCTGTCGTGCAAATGCCTCAGTTCCGTAGCCGTGGCGGGCGCTCCGCCGGCGGCCATGCGCACCAGGGCGGGGTTGGCCAGCAAGCCCCTGCCCAGCATCACATGCTGCGTCTGCGGGAATGCGCTCGTCAGCTTGTCGAGGTCCTCGAGGTTGAAAACGTCGCCGTTGTAGGCGACCGGGAAGGGTGCCTTCTCCAGACTCTCGCCATAGGGCTCCCAGCGCGGTTTTCCCTGGTAGCGGTCCTTTTGCACGCGTGGGTGGACGATGAGCTCTGCCAGCGGGCAGCGACAATACATCGCCAGGATGTCGTCGTACTCGGCATCGTCTTCGACGCCGATCCTTGTCTTGACGGAAACCGGCAGCACCGACCGCTCGCACACGTCGGTCAAAAACGCCTCGAGCGCATCGAGGTCGCGCAAGAATCCCGAGCCCTTGCCCTTGGCTGTAACTGTGCCGGACGGGCAGCCAAGGTTGAGGTTGACCTCGTTGTAGCCCATCTGCTCGAGGAGCCGTGAGGCCCACACGAACTCGTCGGCGTTCTTGGTCAGCAGCTGTGGGATGACGTCGAGGCTCTGGTTGTTGGCAGGGTCGAGCTCTTTGAGGTTGCGCTTGCCAAAGGTCGAGCCCAGGCGCGGCGGCGGCAAAAACGGGGTGTAGTAGCGATCGAGTGCCCCAAAGCACTCCGCATGCACCTTGCGGAACACATAACCCGTGAGCCCCTCCATCGGGGCCAGCGAAAAGATCATCAACTCTCCTTTTCAGCTCTTGATTTCACGAGTTAGAAGCCTACCTGCTCAGCGGCTCCAAGAGAAGATGCGATTTTGTTTCCCTGGCAAAAGACCAGGTCCCGGATGGGACGCGGCGCCCTCGATCCGAAGACCAAGAGCGCCGCGTTTGTCAGCAGTTTGCCGCCTGTTAGCAGCTCTTGTGGCTCAGGCGGGACTTGTTGGCCTTGAGGCAGAAGTAGATGCCGAGCACCAGGGGCAAGCCAAAGGCGATGATGAGGGCGGTCATATCGGAGACCTTGATCATCGGCATGCCGAGCAGGATGCCAACACCATAGGGGACCAGCCAGAACAGCCACACGCCGATGCTCAGACGATGGAAGTTGGCCCTAGAGCGCTCGTTGCCGCGGATGACGACGATGGTCGCCCAGACCGCGTGGAAGAGCATCAGGGACAGGGCCAGCACGCCGGTGATGGCATGAAGCGGGGAACCCGCTCCGTTGCCAGCGCCTGCCACATAGGACATGATGGTGGTACCGGTGGTGTCAAAGACGAAACCCGTCCAGAAGAGCGCCAGGTGCTTGGGCTTGAGGACGCCGCTGCGGCGCTCGGCAAAAACGCCGATGGTGTAGAAGACTAGTGCGAGGGAGATAACGGCGGCTGCGATCATGACCAGCCCCATGTTTGCTCCAGTTTGCATACCCATAATTCATTGCTCCAATCATGTTTGTAATCGCATTGTGCGGATTGCTTCGTTGTCGACGAAACCCATGATGAGGGGAGCGGGTGTGAACATCTACACGATGATGTTCACAGTGAGTTGCTAGGAATTATTGCCGCGGGCATTGGAATGATGTTTTTGCTGGTAGAAGACGTCTTCATGACACACAATTCTACTAAGAGTTTTCCCTATACTGCCCTCCCAGGAGGGCCGAGGTGGCGCTCCTGCTGGCCGTCGCCGGGTCC